>NZ_JAJSOO010000001.1:1952500-2603333 GCF_029428875.1 Streptomyces sp. JH34
GTCTTCGTCGCGGACGAGATCCAGTCCGGCTTCTGCCGCACCGGCCAGTGGTTCGCCTGTGAGGACGAGGGCATCGTGCCCGACCTGATCACCACGGCCAAGGGCATCGCGGGCGGCCTCCCGCTCTCCGCGGTGACGGGCCGCGCCGAGATCATGGACGCCGCCCACGCCGGCGGCCTGGGCGGCACCTACGGAGGCAACCCGGTGGCCTGCGCGGGTGCGCTCGGCGCCATCGAGACGATGCGCGAGCTGGACCTGAACGGGAAGGCCAGGCGGATCGAGGAGGTCATGAAGGGCCGCCTCGCCGAGATGCGGTCGAAGCTCCCGAACGGCGACATCATCGGGGACATCCGCGGGCGCGGTGCCATGATCGCGATCGAGCTGGTGAAGTCCGGCTCCAAGGAGCCCGACGCGGCCGCCGCGGGGGCACTGGCCAAGGCCTGCCACGCCGAGGGCCTGCTGGTGCTGACCTGCGGCACGTACGGCAACGTCCTGCGTTTCCTGCCGCCGCTCGTCATCGGCGAGGACCTGCTGAACGAGGGCCTGGACATCCTCGAGCAGGCGTTCGCGCGCCTCTGACGCGTGCGAATCACCGGGGCTCCCGGCACCGCCCCACGGGGCGTTCCCCGGCGCCCCGGTGAGGGCGTGTGAAGAAGGTGTGCGGGGGCGATGGCGGGATACCGTTGTCACTTCCGGTGCCCGCTTCCTCTGACGTACGGTTTTCCCAGATGAGAGAAACACCTCGTCCGCAGGCGACTGCGGGTGATGCCGGTCCGGGGCTCCCCCAGCACCGTACCGGCCGTGCCATCGCGCACACCGCTGGAGCTTCGGGCTCCGGGACTCCTCACCGATCGGATGGCCGCCCGCCCCACACCCCCCGGGGCGCGCGGCAACCCGATCCGACCGGCCACCGCGGAACAATCCCCCCTGTTCCCCGGTGGCCGGTTCTTCTCGTGTCGGCGGCGGTCGCGCTGCCGGTGCTCCTGGTCCTGATCACCTGGCAGGTGCTGGCCGACGGCCCGCTGCTGGGTCCCGACGAGCGCCTCGGCCTGGAACTGGCGGGGCGCGGCCCCGCCGGCCTCACCGATCTGCTCGCCGACCTCGGCAACACGCTGGTCGCCGTTCCCGTGCTGGCGTGCGCGGTCCTCGTCGCCTGGTTCCGGCGTGCCCGGCGGGCCGCGCTGTACGCGGTCCTGACCATGGCCGCCGTCCCGGCGCTCGTCGTCCCGCTCAAGCTGTGGACGGACCGTCAGGGTCCGCTGACGGAGGCAACGGGCTACTACCCCTCGGGGCACACGACCACGGCGATGGTGGCGTACGGGGCGGCGGCCCTGTTGCTCGCCCCGTATCTGCGGCGGTCATGGGTGACGCTCGTCGCCGCCGTCCTGCTGACGGCGGCGACGAGCGTCGGTCTGGTGCTGCGCGGCTACCACTGGCCGCTGGACGTGGTGGCCGGCTGGTGCCTGAGCGGGGTGCTGCTGCTCGCCCTGCGGGCGGTCACGACGAGCGGTCAGCCGCCGAAGTAGGCGTCGAAGTTCTTCGAGAACTCCCAGTTGGCGAAGCGGTCCCAGTTGATCGACCAGGTCATCAGCCCGCGCAGCCCGGACCAGGTGCCGTGGGTCCGGTAGGTGCCGCAGTCACTCTTCCTGGTCAGGCAGTCGAGCGCCTTGGTGACCTCTGCGGGCGAGGTGTGGCCGTTGCCGGCCTGGGTGGACGCCGGGAGGCCGAAGGCCACCTGCTCGGGGCGCAGCGCGGGGAAGACCTTGGCCTGGTCGCCCGCGACGGGGAAGCCGGTGAGCAGCATGTCCGTCATGGCGATGTGGAAGTCGGCGCCGCCCATGGAGTGGTACTGGTTGTCCAGACCCATGACCGGGCCCGAGTTGTAGTCCTGGACGTGCAGCAGGGTGAGGTCGTCGCGCAGCGCGTGGATGACGGGCAGATAGGCGCCCGCACGCGGGTCCTGGCCGCCCCAGGGGCCCGAGCCGTAGTACTGGTGGCCGAGCTGCACGAAGAAGGTCTCGGGGGCCATGGTGAGGACGAAGCCGGCCCCGTACCTGGCCTTGAGGGTCTTCACCGCGGAGATCAGGTTGACGATGACGGGGGTCGTCGGGCTGCGGAAGTCGGTGTCGCCTGTCGCGAGTGACAGCGAGTGGCCCTCGAAGTCGATGTCCAGGCCGTCGAGGCCGTAGGTGTCGATGATCTTGCTGACGGAGCTGACGAAGGCGTCGCGGGCAGCGGTCGAGGCGAGCTGCACCTGTCCGTTCTGGCCGCCGATCGAGATCAGCACCTTCTTCCCGGCTGCCTGCTTGGCCTTGATGGCGGCCTTGAACTCGGCTTCGCTCTCCACGTTCGGGCATTCGGTGACAGGACAGAGCGAGAAGCGGATGTCGCCCGAGGTGACGGACGTCGGCTCACCGAAGGCGAGGTCGATGACGTCCCACGAGTCCGGCACGTCGGCCATCCGCGTGTAGCCGGAGCCGTTGGCGAAGCTGGAGTGGAGGTAGCCCACGAGGGCGTGGGCCGGGAGTCCGCCGTCACCGCCTCCCCCGCCCGTGGCCGTGGTGGCGCTCACGGCCGCCGATTTCGCCGACTCACCGGCGGCGTTCACCGCGGAGACCTGGAAGCTGTACGCGGACGAGGCGGCCAGCCCCGTCACGGTGGCGGAGGTGCCGGTGGTGTCGAGGACCTTCGTACCACCGCGGTAGACGCGGTAGCCGGTGGCTCCGGCGGACGCGGTCCAGGACAGCGGGACGGCCGACGCGGTGGCCGTGCCCGCCCGCAGGCCGGTGGGCGCCGCGGGCACGGCGACCGGGTCGCCGCCGGGGCCGGTCAGGGTGAGGTCGTCGGCGTAGTAGGCGGGGGTGCCGTACCAGCCGTGCGTGTAGACCGTCACCGACGTGGTCGCGGGACCGGTCCTGAAGGTGGTGGTGAGCTGCTGGTACGCACCGGCGGACTGGGTCCAGGTGGAGACGTCGGTGGTGCCGGTGCCCGATGCCCCCAGGTAGACGTAGCTTCCCCGCACCCACGCGGCCAGCGTGTAGGCGGAGTCGGGCTTCACCGTCACCGTCTGGGAGCACCGGGCGTTGTCGCTGCCCGCCGGTGTCGCCTTCAGCGCCGAGGTCCCGCCGTGCACGGGGGTGCTGACCGCCGTGCCGCTGCCGCCGGTGCAGCTCCAGCCGTCCAGTCCCGCCTCGAAGCCGCCGTTGCGCGCCAGATCGACGTCGGCCGCTCCGGCGGCGGGCGCCGTCGCGACCAGGGCACCGGCCGTGAGCAGGGCGGCCGAGAAGGCGGCCAGAAGTCCGGAGAGACGGGCGGGTGGTCCGGTGCGGGATCCGGTGCGTTCCACAACAGCCTCCGTGCGGGGGGTGATTGAGTGGTTGGCGCACAACATGGTCCAGACCAATCGGGTTGTCAAGACCTCTGGCGGTGCCCTCACCCGCCACCGCGCTCACCGCGGGCCGCGGCGGCCTCGTGCAGGGCGAGTTCGAGGAGACCCGCGTCGGTGAGCGTGCCCGAGCCGTCCGGCGGGATCAGCCAGCGCACACCGCCCACGGTGCTCCCCGGCCGAGGGACGACGACCCACGCCCCCGCGCCGATCCCGCGGATTCCTGTCCCGAGCCAGCGGGAGGCCGTCCCGGGCGGGACCAGGAAGCCCATCCGGGACTCCCCGAAGTCCGCGAGGACGGGGCCCGGCCTGTCGAGGAGCCGGGTGAGCACGTCGAGCGTCGGATAGCCCAGTTCCCCGGGGACGATCAGCACGTCCCAGCGCTTCCCGGCGGGAAGGAGCGCCATCCCCAGGGGGTTGCGTGCCCACTCCCCCCGGACGGCGCCCGGATCCGGTGCCACCGATGCGAGCCATGCGACCGCGGCCTTCGTCCCCGTGCCGGCCATGGACTGCCTCCCTCTCCCCGTGGGCACCGGCAGGATCCTGCCGGTGCGTTCACGGGGGGAGAGAGGGCCGGAGCCGGATCGTGACGCGGGTTCGGCCGGGTGGCGGAAGTGAGGTGGGTCACCCCCCTGGCCGGCCGGACCGCCCGGCCTCAGCTGTCGAAGCCCAGCCCCAGCCGGTCCATGGTCCGCAGCCACAGGTCGCGGCGCCCGCCATGGCTGTCCGCCCGCGCGAGGGACCGCTTGGTGAGCTCGATCCCCGCCCAGGCGAAGGGTTCGGGCGGGAAGGGCATCGGCTTCGAGCGCACCATGCCGAGCGCGGTCCGCTCGGTCTCCGCGCCCGACAGCAGGTCGAGCATGACCTCCGCGCCGAAGCGCGTGGCTCCGACGCCGAGGCCGGTGTATCCGGCGGCGTACGCGACCCTGCCGCGATGGGCGGTGCCGAAGAACGCGGAGAAACGGGAGCACGTGTCGATCGCACCGCCCCACGCATGGCTGAAACGCACACCGGACAGCTGGGGAAAGCACTCGAAGAACTGTCCGGCGAGTTTCAGGAAGGTCTCCGGGCGCTGGTCCAGCGCGGAGTTCAGCCGGCCGCCGTACGGATACACGGCGTCGTATCCGCCCCACAGGATCCGGTTGTCCGCGGAGAGCCGGAAATAGTGGAACTGATTGGCGCTGTCCCCCAGCCCCCGCCGGTTGCGCCAGCCGACCGAGGCCAGCTGACCGGCGCTCAGCGGCTCCGTCATCAGCGCGTAGTCGTACACCGGGACCGTGTACGGGCGCACCCGCTTCACCAGTGACGGGAAGATGTTCGTGCCGAGAGCGACGTCGCGGGCGAACACCCTGCCATAAGGGGTGCGCACCGCCATGCCCGCGCCGGACCGGACGAGTTCGAGACCGGGGGTGTGCTCGAAGATCCGCACGCCGAGACCGAGGCAGGCCTCCTTCAGCCCCCAGGCGAGCTTCGCGGGATGCAGCATGGCGACGCCCCGCCGGTCCAGCAGGCCGCCGAGGAACGTCGGCGAGTCCACCTCGGCCCGCACCTGGTCCCGGTCCAGGAATTCGAATCCGCCGAGGCCGAGCTCCTCGGTCCTGCTGTGCCATTCCCGCAGCTCCTCGAGCTGGTGGGGCTGTGTCGCGACGTCGATCTCACCGGTGCGTTCGAATTCGCAGCCGATGGAGTGGCGGGTGACGGTCTCCTCGATGGCGTCGAGGTTCCGCGCACCCAGCGCCTCCAGCTTCCCGATCTCCTGCGGCCAGCGCTCCAGACCGTTGGCCAGGCCATGGGTCAGCGAGGCGGCACAGAATCCGCCGTTGCGGCCCGAGGCCGCCCAGCCCACCTCGTCGCCCTCGATGAGGGCGACGTCGCGCCCGGGGTCCCGTTCCTTGGCGATCAACGCGGTCCACAGTCCGCTGTAACCGCCGCCGACGACCAGCAGGTCGCAGCGTTCGTCGCCGGTCAGCGCGGGCCGGGCCGCCGGCCTTCCCGGGTCGTCGAGCCAGTAGGACAGGGGACGCGCGTCCGAGAGTGATCGTGCGGCCTTACGCATGGCGTCCGGGGCCATGGCTTCCAACTCCTTCGGGTTCTACTTTCCCGCGTCGCTCTTCCGCCGGTTCGCGACGGACTGTCCGGCGAGGACCACCGCCACGGCGATGACGAACATGGCCGTGCCGATGACGTTGATCTGCACAGGTGTTCCACGCTGCGCCGATCCCCAGACGAACATGGGGAACGTCACCGTGGAGCCGGCGTTGAAATTGGTGATGATGAAATCGTCGAAGGAGAGCGCGAAGGCGAGCAGCGCTCCGGCGGCGATGCCCGGCGCGGCGATCGGGAGGGTCACCCGGACGAACGTCTGCACGGGACCGGCGTACAGGTCGCGGGCGGCCTCCTCCAGCCGTGGGTCCATCGACATCACCCGCGCCTTGACGGCCGTCACCACGAAGCTGAGGCAGAACATGATGTGGGCGATCAGCACGGTCCAGAAGCCGAGTTCGGCCCCCATGTTGAGGAACAGGGTGAGCAGCGAGGCCGCCATGACGACCTCGGGCATCGCCATCGGCAGGAAGATCAGTGAGTTGACCGCGCCGCGGGCCCGGAAGCGGTAACGGACCAGCGCGAAGGCGATCATCGTGCCGAGCACGGTCGCGCCGGCGGTCGCCCAGAAGGCGATCCGCAGCGAGAGCGACAGCGAACCGCAGAGGTCGGCGACGCCGCAGGGGTCCTTCCAGGCGTCCAGGGAGAACTCCTGCCAGGCGTAGTTGAAGCGCCCCTTCGGCCGGTTGAACGAGAAGACCATCACGACGACGTTCGGCAGGATCATGTACGCGAGGGTCAGCAGACCGGCGAGCACGACCAGGTTCCGGCGGATCCATCGGAGTACGGGCATCAGACCAGGTCCTCCGTACCGGAGCGGCGGATGTAGACGGTGACCACGAGCAGGACGACCGCCATGAGGATGAACGAGAGCGCGGCCGCAGTCGGGTAGTCCAGGACCCGCAGGAACTGGGTCTGGATGACGCTGCCGACCATCTTGGTGTCGGCGGAGCCGAGCAGTTCGGCGTTGACGTAGTCGCCGCTCGCCGGGATGAACGTCAGCAGCGTGCCGGAGACGACCCCGGGCATCGACAGCGGGAGCGTCACCTTGCGGAAGGTCGTGGCCGGCGTGGCGTAGAGGTCGCCCGCGGCCTCGTGCAGCCGGCCGTCGATGCGTTCCAGCGAGGTGTAGAGCGGCAGGATCATGAACGGCAGGAAGTTGTACGTCAGACCGCAGACGACTGCCATCGGTGTGGCCAGGACCCGGTTGTTCTCGGTCCAGCCGAGCCAGGCGGTGACGTCCAGGACGTGCAGGGTGCTCAGCGCGTCGACGACCGCGCCGCCGTCCGCCAGGATCGTCTTCCAGGCGAGCGTCCGGATCAGGAAGCTGGTGAAGAACGGGGCGACGACCAGCACCAGCACCAGATTGCGCCAGCGGCCCGCCTTGAACGCGATCAGATAGGCGAGCGGGTAGCCGAGCAGCAGGCACAGCAGCGTCGCGGTCCCCGCGTAGAGGAGGGAGCGGACGAACTGCGGGTAGTAGTCGGTGAGGGCGTCCCAGTACGTCCGGAAGTGCCAGGTGACCTCGAAGCCCTTCTCCAGGGATCCGGTCTGCACGGAGGTCGACGCCTGGTAGACCATCGGCAGCGCGAAGAAGACGAGCAGCCACAGGATGCCGGGGAGCAGCAGCCAGTAGGGCACGAGCCGCCTGCGGGTGGACGGCTTGCGGACCTCTGCCTCCACGGGGTGCGCCGGTGGCGCCTTCGTGGTGCTCACGCCGCGTCCTCCAGGCCTTCCGCGCCGGCGTTGATGGACTGGGTCGCGTCGAGTCCGAAGGTGTGCTCGGGATTCCAGTGCAGGACGACGTCGGCGCCGGGCAGGAGGCGGCTGTCGCGCTCGATGTTCTGCTCGTAGACCTGGAGCGCCGTGCCGGCCGGGCTCTCGACGACGTACTGCGTGGAGACGCCGATGAAGCTGGAGTCCGTGATGCGGCCGGTGACCCGGTTGCGGCCGTCGGGTATCCCGGCCGCGTCGTCGGTGTGGGTCAGGGAGATCTTCTCGGGGCGTATGCCCACCAGGAGCTTCCCCCCGCCGCGGGCCGGGGAGGCGCAGCGCCCGCCCGGCAGGGTGAGCTTCCCGCCGCCGGCCGAGACGACGACGTCCGTTCCGGTGGACACGATCTCCCCCTCGATGAGGTTGGAGGTGCCGAGGAAGTTGGCCACGAAGGTGGTCCTGGGGTTCTCGTAGAGATCGGCGGGGGCGCCGAGCTGTTCGACCCGGCCGCCGTTCATCACCGCGACGGTGTCGGCCATGGTCATGGCCTCCTCCTGGTCGTGGGTGACGTGGACGAACGTGATGCCGACCTCGGTCTGGATCCGCTTGAGCTCGAGCTGCATCTGGCGGCGGAGTTTGAGGTCGAGGGCGCCGAGCGGCTCGTCGAGGAGGAGGACCCGGGGGTGGTTGATGAGCGCGCGGGCCACGGCGACGCGCTGCTGCTGTCCGCCGGAGAGCTGGTGCGGCTTGCGCCGGGCGAAGTCGCCGAGCTGGACGAGGTCCAGCATCTCGCCGACCTGCTTCGCGACGGACTTGATGCCCCGGCGGCGCAGCCCGAAGGCGATGTTCTCGCTGACGTCGAGGTGCGGGAAGAGCGCGTAGCTCTGGAACACGGTGTTGACGGGCCGTTTGTAGGGGGGCAGCCCCGTGATGTCGTGGCCGCCGAGCGAGACCGTGCCGGTGGTGGCCTCCTCCAGGCCCGCGATCATGCGCAGGGTGGTGGTCTTCCCGCAGCCGGACGCGCCGAGCAGCGCGAAGAAGGAGCCCTGCGGGACGGTCAGGTCGAGGGGGTGCACTGCGGTGAAGGAGCCGTAGGTCTTGCTGATCCCGGTGAGACGGACGTCGCCGCCCTCTGTCTGCTGCTGTGTCATGGGTCGCGGTCCCAGTGGTGTCGGAGGAGGTTCGGAAGGGGACGGGCCGGTCAGGCGCCGATGAGCTTGGCGAACTTCTCCTCGTACGCCGTCTCTTCCTCGGCGCTGAGGGAGCGGAAGGACCGCGACTTCGCGGCCATCGCCCTGTCGGGGAGGATCAGCGTGTTGGACGCCATCGACGCGTCGATCTTCGCGAGTTCACCGGCGACCCCGTCCACCGGGCAGACGTAGTTGATGTAGGCGGCGAGCCGGGCCGCGACCGGGAGTTCGTAGTAGTAGTCCATGAGCTTCTCGGCGTTGGTCTTGTGCCGGGCATGCGCCGGGATCAGCATGTTGTCGCTCGAGGTGATGTAGCCGGCGGACGGGATCGAGAACTTGATCGCGGGGTTGTCGGCCTGGAGCTGGATGATGTCGCCCGCCCAGGCCACGCAGGCCGCGATGTCGCCCGTGCTCAGGTCCGCGGTGTAGTCGTTGCCGGTGAAGCGGCGTATCTGCTTGGTGTCGACGCCCTTCTGCATCCGCCCGACGGCCGCGTCGAAGTCGGTGTCGGAGAACGACCCGGGGTCCTTGCCCATGTCGAGGAGCGTCATGCCGACCGAGTCACGCATCTCGGAGAGGAACGAGACCTTGCCCTTGAGCTTCGGGTCGTCGAGCAGCTGGGTGACGGAGTCGACCCTCCGGCCGCCGGTCGCCTTCTCGTTGTAGGCGATGACGGTGGGGATACCGGTCCACGGATAGGAGTAGGCGCGTCCGGGGTCCCAGTCGGGCGTACGGAACTGGGCCGACAGGTTCGCGAAGGCGTGCGGCAGGTTCGCGTGGTCGAGCTTCTGCGCCCAGCCGAGCCGGATGATGCGGGCGGCGAGCCAGTCCGTCACGATGACGAGATCGCGTCCGGTGTCCTGGCCCGCGGCGAGCTGCGGCTTGATCTTCCCGAAGAACTCGACGTTGTCGTTGATGTCCTCGGTGTACTTGACCTCGATACCGGTGCGCTTCGTGAAGGCGTCCAGGGTCGGCCGGCTCTTCTCGTCCTCGCCGACGTCCATGTACTCGGTCCAGTTGGAGAAGTTGATCTGCTTCTCCGCCGCCGAGTGGTCGTCTGAGGCAGCGGCGTCGCCCGCGCGTGCGGCGGGCGGGATGCCGCAAGCGCTCAGCGCGCCGAGGCCGCCGAACGCGAGGGCCGCCGTGCCCGATGCCCGGAGGAGGGACCGGCGGGTGAGGGCACCTCTGCCGTCTCTGAGGCTGCGCCTCATGGCGGCCAGCTGGGGCGCGGAGAGGCGCTCGGGCTCGTACTGCTCCATACGCGTGTGCCCTTCCGGGTGGGTGGGGCCGCCGTGCGGCGGCCGCTGCTATCGGTCCCCGAAGACGGTGCGGTGCCAGTCCTTCCTGGCCACCGCGGTGTTGTCGTACATGACGTGCTTGACCTGTGTGTACTCCTCGAAGGAGTACGACGACATGTCCTTGCCGAAGCCGCTTGCCTTGTATCCGCCGTGCGGCATCTCGCTGATGATCGGGATGTGGTCGTTGATCCACACGCAGCCCGCCCTGAGCTCGCGGGTGGCGCGGTTGGCCCGGTACAGACCGGTGCTCCAGGCGGAGGCGGCCAGTCCGTAAGGGGTGTCGTTGGCGAGGCGGATTCCCTCGTCGTCGGTGTCGAAGGGCAGTACCACCAGGACGGGACCGAAGATCTCCGAGCCGACGATCTCGCTGTCCTGGGCGGCGCCCGTGATGAGGGTCGGCCGGTAGTAGGCGCCGTCGGCGAGTGCGCCGCCGGGGGCCTCGCCGCCGGTGACGACGGTGGCGTAGGAGCGGGCGCGGTCGACGAATCCGGCGACGCGGTCACGCTGCTGACGGCTGATGAGCGGGCCCAGGTCGGTCGAGGGGTCGAAGGGGTCACCGAGCCGCACGGTCTCCATCAGGGCGGCGACCCCGCTGACGAACGCGTCGTACAGGGGGCGCTGCACATAGGCGCGGGTGGCGGCCGTGCAGTCCTGGCCGGTGTTGATGAGGGCCCCGGCCACCGCTCCGTGGACCGCGGCGTCGAGATCGGCGTCGTCGAACACGAGGAAGGGGGCCTTGCCGCCGAGTTCGAGGTGCAGGCGCTTGACGGTGGAGGTGGCGAGCTCGGCGACGCGCTTGCCTACGGCGGTGGATCCGGTGAAGGAGGTCATCGCGACGTCGGGGTGGCCGACGAGGTGCTCGCCCGCGTCCTGCCCCGCGCCGGAGACGATGTTGATCACACCGTCGGGGATGCCGGCCTCCGTGGCCGCCTGCGCGAACATCAGCGAGGTCAGAGGCGTGATCTCGGCCGGCTTCAGCACGATGGTGTTGCCCGCGGCGACGGCCGGGAGGATCTTCCAGGCCGCCATCTGCAGGGGGTAGTTCCAGGGTGCGACGGAACCGATGACCCCGAGGGCCTCGCGGCGCACGTAGGAGGTGTGGTCGCCGCTGTACTCGGCGGCCGACCTCCCTTCGAGGTGGCGGGCGGCGCCGGCGAAGAACGAGGTGTTGTCGACCGTGCCGGGGACGTCGAACTCGGTGGACAGCTTGAGGGGCTTGCCGCACTGCAGGGATTCGGCGTACGCGAAGTCCTCGGCCCGCACGGCGAGTACGGCGGCGAAGCGGTGCAGCGCCTCGGAGCGTTCGCCCGGGGTGAGACCCGACCAGCCGGGGAACGCCTCACGGGCCGCGGCCACGGCGGCGTCGACGTCGTCGGTGCCCGCCAGTTCGTACCGGAGGACCGTCCGGCCCGTCGCCGGGTCCACCACGTCCAGATGGCGTCCCGACGTGCCGGGGCGCAGGCGTCCGCCGATGTACTGCGCGCCGGCGGCGAAGCGGTCCTGCACCGGGAAACCGTTGCCCATGACGTTCTCCTCCGCTGCCCCCTGACCAGGGGCTGCGTAGCTTCTTCTCGAATTGAGTGCCGATCCTGACAGAGCACACCTCTACCAACAAGTGATTCCGTTGTTTCCTTTTGGTTACGCGACGGAATCTGTCGACGATGTGTCTCGTGCGTACAGAAATCCCTGTACGAGCTGTCAGTGGCGGATGCCACACTCGGCTGGCATGGGACAGGAACACATGGACGGCCTCCTGGCGCGCACGGAGCGCGGGGAGCGCGTGAAGTACCTGCCGTTCTGGGGGCACCGGCCACGGCCGGACGGCAGGCTCGGGGAGAGCTGCCTCAGCCAGTGGTGGCCCGCGCCGTTCGCGGTCGGCCCGGTGACCTACGCATCCGCTGAGCACTGGATGATGGCCGGCAAGGCGCGGCTCTTCGGGGACGCGGACGCCGAGGCCTCGGCCGTGGCGGCGGGCAGTCCCGCGGCGGCGAAGAAGGTGGGCCGGCTGGTCCGGGGTTTCGACGACGAGGTGTGGACCCGGGAGCGGTTCGGCCTGGTCGTCGCGGGCAGCGTGCACAAGTTCGGTCAGGATCCGGCGCTGCGCGCGTATCTGCTGGGCACCGGTGAGCGCGTACTCGTCGAGGCCAGTCCGATGGACCGGATATGGGGCATCGGGCTCGCCAAGGACGACCCGCGCGCGGCGGACCCCGCTTCCTGGCGTGGGCTCAACCTGCTGGGCTTCGCGCTGATGGAGGCGCGGGAGCGGCTGCGCGCGGAGTGACGCGGCGCGTGGCCGGGCCGGGGACGCGCGTCCCCGGCCGGCCACGGACGGCCGTGCACCGCGTGCGTGGGTCAGCGCGAGGTGCCGACGACCAGTGACGTGGCGTAGGGGTCGTAGTAGTCGCCGTCACTGCCCGTCTCGTCGTTGGCGACGGCCCAGATCAGGAATCCGAGGAAGATGGCGCTGATGACGATCGCGACCGAGCCGAGGATGATCCCGGCGAGTGCCATGCCGCTGTTGGTCGCCTCACCCCGCTTGGCGCGGCCCCGGCCGATGATGCCGAAGATCAGGGCGAGGATGCCCAGGACGATGCCGATTCCCCACATGCAGAATCCGACCACCCCGATGATGCCGATCACCATGGCGGCGATACCGAGCCCGTTGGCGGGCGCCGGGCCCCAGGGCTGCTGGCCTGCGTAACCGGCGTATCCCGGGTAGCCGTAGGACGCCGAAGGCGCGGCGGGAGCCGCCGGATATCCGTACGCGCCCGAGGGTGCGGCGGGAGCGGCGGGGTAGCCGTACGGATCGTGCTGCCCCGGACCGTTCGGCCCGACCGGGGGCGCGGGCACAGGGGGGTGCTGCGGGCCGAAGGTTCCGGCCGGTCCGGGTATCGGCCCGGTCCCGGAGTCGACGCCCGGCATCGACGTGACCGTGGGCTGGTTGTGGACGGTGGGCGGCGCGGCGTCCGTGGGCTGCTTGCCCAGCTCGACCCTGTTCTCCGGCGGAGCCCACGGATCGCGCGGCGCGCCCTCGCCCCCGGGCTGCTGTGTGTTGTCTGACATGGGCCTCCCCCATCGTGGTCCCGCCATGCTACGGCCCGGCATCCGGCCACAGGGCCCCGCATACGATGATCGGTGCGGCCGGTACGCCCGACCGAATATCCAGAGATCCGGGAGTATCCGATGAGCGATCTGCACCCCTTCATCGCGGGGCTGCCCAAGGCCGAGCTGCACGTTCACCACGTCGGGTCCGCCTCGCCCCGCATCGTGGCCGAACTGGCGGCCCACCACCCCGACTCCAAGGTTCCCACCGACCCGGAGGCGCTGTCCGACTTCTTCACCTTCACCGACTTCGGGCACTTCATCGACGTCTACCTCTCGGTGGTGGACCTGGTCCGCACCCCCGAGGACGTCAGGCTGCTGACCTTCGAGGTGGCCCGGGACATGGCACGGCAGAACATCCGGTACGCGGAGCTGACCGTCACCCCGTTCAGCTCGACCCGTCGGGGTATCCCGGAGCAGGGCTTCATGGAGGCCATCGAGGACGCCCGCAAGGCAGCCGAGACCGAGCTCGGGGTCGTCCTGCGCTGGTGCTTCGACATTCCGGGCGAGGCCGGGCTCGAGGCCGCCGAGGAGACGACCCGTCTCGCGGTCGACCTGCGGCCCGAGGGACTGGTCTCCTTCGGCCTCGGCGGGCCCGAGGTCGGCGTGGACCGTCCGCAGTTCAAGCCCTGGTTCGACCGTGCGATCGCCGAGGGCCTCCACTCCGTCCCGCACGCCGGGGAGACCACGGGCCCGGGGACGGTCTGGGACGCGCTGACGGCTCTGCGCGCGGAGCGCATCGGTCACGGCACCAGTTCCACCCAGGACCCGAAGCTGCTGGCGCATCTCGCCGAGCACCGCATCGCCCTGGAGGTCTGCCCGACGTCGAACATCGCCACCCGGGCGGTCGCGGACCTCGACCGGCACCCGATAAGGGAAATGGTCGAGGCCGGTGTCCTCGTCACGGTCAACAGCGACGACCCGCCCATGTTCGGCACCGACCTCAACAACGAGTACGGGGTGGCGGCCCGGCTGCTCGGCCTCGACGAGCGCGGCCTGGCCGGGCTGGCGAAGAACGCCGTGGAGGCCTCGTTCATGGACCCGGCCGGCAAGCGAGCGCTGAACGCCGAGATCGACACGTACACGACGAACTGGCTGGAGGCTCCCGGGCGGTGACCCATCCGGTCACAATGGCCCCATGACCACCACCGTCACCGCCGTGGCCCACCGGGGCGATCCCTACCGCGCACGCGAGAACACGCTCCCCTCGATCCGGTCCGCCGTGGACAGGGGGGCGGACGCGGTCGAGATCGATGTCCGCGTCACCCGGGACAAGGTGCCCGTGCTGCTCCACGACTCCACGCTGGAACGCCTGTGGGGCCATGACGTCCGCCTCGACCGGCTGGATCAGCGGGAGTTGGCGGAGCGGACCGGCGGCGGAGTGCCCACCCTGCGCCAGGCGCTGACCGCCGCCGGCGACCGCCGGGTCATGCTCGACCTGCCCGGCGCGACCGGCGTGTCGGTGCGGGAGACCGTCGCCGTGGTGCGGGAGTGCGGGGCCGAGGACCGCGTGTACTACTGCGCGGACACGCACGCGATGCTGAAGGTGCGCGCGGCCGACCCGGCCGCCGAGATCGCGCTGACGTGGACGACCCTCGCTCCGCCGCGCGCCGTACTGCTCGACGCGGTGCGGCCGCGCTGGCTCAACTACCGCTTCGGGCTGCTGAGCCGCGAGCTGACCGAGCGCGTCCACGCCGACGGGCTGCTGGTCTCCGCCTGGACGGTGGACACCCGGCGCACGATGCGCCGTCTGCTGACGTACGGAGTCGACTCGATCACCAGCAACCGGATCGACGCACTCCGGGACCAGCTGGCCAACTCCCCTGTACCTGATGCCTCTTGACCGGTCCGGCATCATGGGCGGTCCGTGCCGTCCGTGATCCCTGGAGCAGACGTGACCGAAGCCGGCCCCCGCACCCCGCCCTCCCGTGTCCGTGCCGACATCGCCCACAACGCCCGGGTCTGGAACCACTGGCTGGGCGGCACCGACAACCATCCCGTGGACCGGGCGGTGGGCGACCGGGTCACCGGCATGTACCCGAGCATCGGCGAAGTGGCCCGGGCGGACCGGGCGTTCCTCGGCCGGGCGGTACGCCATCTGGCAGGTGACGCGGGGATGAGCCAGTTCCTGGACATCGGCACCGGACTGCCGACCGCGGACAACACCCACGAGGTCGCCCAGCACACCGCACCCGACGCACGCGTCGTCTACGTCGACAACGACCCGGTCGTCCTGGCGCACTCACGCTCCCTGCTCACCAGCTCGCCCGAGGGCGCGACCGAGTACGTCGAGGCGGACGCGCGGGATCCGGAACTGATCCTCCGCGCGGCCGGACGGACCCTGGACCTCCGGCGCCCGGTCGCGGTGATGATGCTGGGCATCCTCAACTTCGTCCTGGACACCGACGAGGCGCGAGGCATCGTGACGCGGCTGATGGAAGGCCTGCCGTCCGGCAGCCATCTGGTGCTCACCCATCCCACGACGGAGCTGGGCGGCGAGGGGAACGAGGCCGCCATGCGCTTCTGGAACGAGAACGCCACCCCGCCGATCACCGCCCGCAGCCGTACCGAGTTCGCCTCGTTCCTCGACGGGCTGGACCTCCTTGAGCCGGGCATCGTGTCCTGCTCCCGCTGGCGGGCCGCCCCGCACGACCTGAACCCGCAGGTCGCCCAGTTCGGCGCGGTGGGCCGCAAGCCCTGATGCCACGACCCGGAACGCGGTGGTTCCCGCGCGAGGCCTGGACCGTCGACCTCGGCGTCGCCCTGCTGGTGCAGGCCGCGGTCACCATGCCGTTCGTGGTGCCCCGCTCGGACTCCCTGCCTGCGGCCACCTGGGCGGCGTACGGGCTGACCACGCTGACGGTCCTGCCGCTGGTCTCCCGTCGCCGGGCACCGGCCACCGTGCTGATCGCCGTGCTGGCGGCGGGGGCGCTGTACCGGTTCGCCCTGGACGGCCCGGGCCAGCCGCTGCCGTACACCGGCCTGGTCGCCTTCTACACGGTGGCCGAGCTGTCCCCTCCCCGGCGGCGGCTCGCCATAGCCGCGCTGGTGCTCGCGGCGGTGTTCCCCTCCGTGGCGGTGAACACCGGTGAAGCGCGCGAGCTGCTGTTCTCGCTGTTCGTCTTCGCGGCGGCGTACGCCTTCGGCCGGTTCACCCACACCCGCAAGGCCTACATCCGTGCGATGGAGGACCGGGCGCGGCAGATGGAGGTGACCCACGCGATCGAGGCCGAGCAGGCCGCCGCCCGGGAACGGGCGAGGATCGCACGGGAGATGCACGACATCCTCTCCCACGCGGTCAGTCTGATGATCGTGCAGGCGGAGGCCGGGCCGGTCGCCGTGCGCACCGCGCCGGCACGGGCCGAGGCCGCCTTCGACGCCATCTCGGAGACCGGCCGGGACGCGATGGTGCAGCTCCGCCGGATGCTGGGGGTGCTGCGCGAGGACGCGGCGGGCAGCGAGGCGTCGCCACGTGCGCCCCAGCCCGCGCTGACCGAGCTCCCGGACCTGCTGGACCGGGTTCGCGCCGGCGGTCTCGACGTCACGCACACGGTGACGGGCCACCCGGCGCCCCTGCCCGCGGACACCGAGGCCACGGTGTACCGGATCGTGCAGGAGGCGCTGACGAACGTCGTGCGGCACGCCCGCGCGAGCCGCGTGGGCGTGGAACTCTGTCACGTCCCGGACGGGCTGACCGTCACCGTGACGGACGACGGGCGGGGGCCGGGGACCACCACCGGTCTGGGGCTGGTCGGCATCCGCGAGAGGGCCGCCGCGCACGGCGGGACGGCCGTGTGCGGGGCCGGCCCGGACGGGGTCGGATTCCAGGTCCTCGTCGAACTTCCCCTAGTAACCTCCCCTACGGAGGTGGGCCGTTGACGATCCGTGTGGTGGTGGCGGACGACCAGGAGCTGGTGCGCAGCGGCTTCGCGATGATCCTGGACGCGCAGCCGGACATCGAGGTGCTCGCCGAGGTGGGGAACGGCGCGCAGGCGGTCGACGCGGTGGACGCGCTGCGGCCCGACATCGTGCTGCTGGACATCAGGATGCCCGTCATGGACGGCATCGAGGCCTGCCGTGCGATCAGTGCGCGGAGCGGGTGCCGCACGGTCATGCTCACCACGTTCGACTCGGACGCCTATGTCTACGAGGCGCTGCACGCGGGCGCGAGCGGCTTCCTGCTGAAGGACGTCCGCCGGGACGACCTCGTCCACGCGGTCCGGGTGGTCGCGGCCGGGGACTCCCTGGTCGCCCCGTCGGTGGCCCGCCGACTCATCGCCGAGTACACCTCGCGGCCCGTCGCGACCCCGTCCTCACCGGAGCCGTCCCGGCTGGGCGCGCTCACCGCCCGGGAGCGGGAAACGCTTCTGCACCTGGCACGGGGGCTCTCCAACGCGGAGATCGCGGCGGCGCTCGTGCTCAGCGAGCACACGGTGAAGACCCATGTGGGCAACGTGTTGTCCAAGCTGGGCCTGCGGGACCGCGTCCAAGCCGTCATCTGCGCGTACGAGACCGGGCTGGTGGCTCCCTCACCCGAGGGAGGGGATGCCGGGGCCTCCCCCGCGCGAGCGAGGAGGTCTCCCCCGCACGACCCCTCGCTCGGGTGATCCGCGAGCGCCTCCGGAGCAACAGGATGGAGTCATGCAGCAGTTACGGACCTCATCCCCTGGAGCCGCCTGATGAACGCACGCACCCGCACACTCCTCGCCGCGGCCCTCGTCCTCGGCGTCGCGGCGGGCCCCGCCGCACCGGCCGCCTCCGCCCATGTCGCGGCGCCGCGCGCACACGTACGCACGCACACCGTTCCCGAGGCGGACGCCGCCGCCCTGAGCGCGGCGATCTCCGGGCTTCCCTCCGCCGACGACGCCACCGCCGCGCTCGTGCGGGTCGGCGGCACCGACGGCAGCTGGCGCGGCAGTTCGGGCGTGCACGACGTGGTCACCGGCCGTCCCGCCGACCCGGCGGCGCGCTTCCGGGCAGGTTCGGTCACCAAGGTCTTCACCGCCGCCACGGTCCTGCAGCTGGCCGGCGAGCGGAAGCTGGACCTCGACCGGACCGCCCGGTACTACCTCCCGGACCTGATACCGGAGGCGTACGCGCGGGTCACCGTCCGGCAACTGCTCGACCACACCAGCGGGATACCGGCGGCGGATCTGCCCGGCGACACCCTGGAGGAGGTGTACGCCCACCGGTTCGACCTGCACACACCGCGCGGCATGGTCGCCTCCGCCATGGCGAAGGCCCCCGAGTTCGCGCCCGGACGCAGCCAGCACTACCTCAACATCAGCTACACCGTGCTGGGGCTGCTGGTGGAGAAGGTGACCGGCGACTCGTACGCCGGTCAGGTGAACGAGCGCATTCTGCGTCCGCTGGGGCTGCGCTCCACGTCGTTCCCCGGTGCGGACCCCGGCATCCGGGGTCCGCACAACCACGGCTACCAGGTCTTCGACACTCCGGGCGGCGGGACGGAGCTGCGGGACGTCACGGTGTGGGGCATGACGGGCAGCTGGGCGGCCGGGGACATCATCTCGACCACGGCTGATCTGGAACGCTTCACCCGGGCCCTGTTCGCCGGCGAGGTCGTGCGAGGTCCGCTGCTGGAGGAGATGTTCACCCTGCCGGACGCCTCGGTGCGTACGTACGGGACGGGCAAACCCGCCCGGTACAGCGCGGGACTGTCCGTGCTGACCCTGGGCGGGCGGGAGGTGTGGGGGAAGTCGGGCGGCCGCTGGGGCTACAACACGGCGGTGGCGGCCACCCGCGATCTCTCCAGGACCCTGGTGTACAGCGTCAACTCCACGGAGGCGAAGGGCCAGGACATGAACGCCACGGCGAGGGACGTCACGGTGGCGGCCTTCGGAGCTCCGCCGGCGGGATGAGGTCACACCGCCGCGGCCGCCTCCAGGCGCCTGATCATGCGGTGGACGACGAGCAGTGGGACGATCCCGAAGACCCCGAAGGACATGTCGATGACCGTCCACCAGAAGGGGATGTCGCGGATCGGCCCGCAGATCAGGGCGAGGGGGATGATCCCGGCGCAGGCGATCATGCCGAACTGGATCACCCAGATGTTGCGGACCGGGTCGCGGTAGGGCCCGTAGAAGGCCACCGCGATGACGAGGTGGGCGAAGGCCAGCCAGTCGGTGCCGTAGAGGACGAAGGGGTACGCCGCATCGGCCTCGTCGAGGCCGGTGCGGACCCGGGTGATCCACTCCACGAGGGCCGGGAAGTGCTCGGGAGCGGGGGAGGCGGAGGACGTCAGCAGGTCCTCGGCCCAGTGGAGTTCGGTGACCAGCGGGAAGGCCGTGAGGCCGCTGAAGACCAGACAGACGATGAAGACGACCAACCACACGCGTATGCGCCGCAACAGGGCTCGCTCGCTCATGCCCCGCAGCGTACGCCCATCATGAACACGTTCAAAAAGTGGGTTCCGCCGTATCCCTGGGCCCCATGTGTGCGGCGACGTCGGGCTGCCGCGACCGGTCCGGCGGGAACGCCCCGTTGCGCACACCCTGCCCATGGGGCGCGCCCCTGCCCCAAAACGCGCGGACGGCCCCGGGCCTGAGCCCGGGGCCGTCCGGCCGGATGCCGCCGCTCAGTCGTCGAGCGAGGTCATGACGTGCTTGATGCGGGTGTAGTCCTCGAAGCCGTAGGCGGAGAGGTCCTTGCCGTAGCCGGACTTCTTGAACCCGCCGTGCGGCATCTCCGCGACGAGCGGGATGTGGGTGTTGATCCACACGCAGCCGAAGTCGAGCTTCTTGGACATCCGCATGGCACGGGAGTGGTCCTTGGTCCACACCGAGGAGGCCAGGGCGTACTCGACGCCGTTGGCGTACTCGACGGCCTGGGCCTCGTCCGTGAAGGACTGGACGGTGATGACGGGGCCGAAGACCTCGTTCTGGACGATCTCGTCGTCCTGCCGGAGACCTGAGACCACCGTGGGGGCGTAGAAGTAGCCCTTGTCGCCGACCCGGTGGCCGCCGGCCTCGACCCTCGCGTGTGCGGGGAGGCGCTCGATGAAGCCGCTGACCTGCGCCAGCTGGTTGGCGTTGTTGAGCGGGCCGTAGAGCACGTCCTCGTCGTCCGGCAGGCCGGTCTTCGTGTCGGCCGCCGCCTTGGCGAGCGCGGTGACGAACTCGTCGTGGATGGATTCGTGGACCATGACACGGGTCGCGGCCGTGCAGTCCTGGCCCGCGTTGAAGTACCCCGCGACGGAGATCCCCTCCACGGCCTTGGCGATGTCGGTGTCCTCGAACACGACGACGGGAGCCTTCCCGCCGAGCTCCAGGTGGACCCGCTTGACGTCCTTGGCGGCGGACTCCGCGACCTGCGTACCGGCCCGCACCGAGCCGGTGATCGAGGCCATCGCGGGGGTCGGGTGCTCGACCATCGCGCGGCCGGTGTCACGGTCGCCGCAGATGACGTTGAAGACGCCCTTGGGCAGGATCTGCCCGATGATCTCGGCGATCAGCACGGTCGACGCCGGGGTGGTGTCGGACGGCTTGATGACGACGGTGTTGCCCGCGGCGAGCGCCGGGGCGAACTTCCACACGGCCATCATCATCGGGTAGTTCCACGGAGCGACCTGGGCGCAGACACCCACGGGCTCGCGGCGGACGATGGAGGTGAGCCCCTCCATGTACTCGCCGGCCGAACGGCCCTCCAGCAGCCGGGCGGCACCCGCGAAGAAGCGGATCTGGTCCACCATCGGCGGGATCTCTTCGGTGCGGGTGAGCTCCAGCGGCTTGCCGGTGTTCTCGGACTCGGCCGCGACGAGGTCCTCGGCACGCTCCTCGAAGGCGTCGGCGATCTTCAGCAGTGCCTTCTGGCGCTCGGCGGGCGTCACGTCGCGCCAGGCGGGGAACGCGGCCGCGGCGGCGTCCATGGCGGCATCGACGTCGGCCTGCCCCGAGAGGGGGGAGGTCGCGTAGACCTCTTCCGTCACCGGGTTGACCACGTCGATGGTCCGTCCGTCCGCGGCGTCCCGGAACTCTCCGTTGATGTAGTTGCGCAGGCGGCGCACCTCGGTGGTCACAACCACCCCTCCTGTCGGCTGTCCGATGGGTGAGACGTCCACCCTAAACCGTTCGGTGACGCTTTCGACATACCCACCCACCGCGAACTTCGGATTCAGTGCGATACAAGCACTCAGACAACGAATTTCATCGATTCAGGCTTGCCAGACAGACGAGTAGCGGTGCACAGTGGAGTGGTGGCAAGCCGTAGCGCAGACTCCAGGAACGGGAGCGGACCGTCACCATCGGTGGATGCCGTCTCCCTCGCAATCATCGAGCAGCTCCAGGAGGACGGTCGACGGCCGTACGCCGCGATCGGCAAGGCCGTGGGCCTCTCCGAAGCCGCCGTGCGCCAGCGCGTCCAGAAGCTGCTCGACCAGGGCGTGATGCAGATCGTCGCCGTCACCGACCCCCTCACCGTGGGACTGCGGCGCCAGGCGATGGTCGGCATCAATGTCGAGGGCGATCTCGAGCCCGTGGCCGAGTCCCTCTCGGCCATGGCCGAGTGCGAGTACGTGGTGATGACCGCGGGCTCCTTCGACCTGATGGTGGAGATCGTCTGCGAGGACGACGACCACCTCCTGGAGACGATCAACAAACGCATCCGGGCGATACCCGGCGTGCGCTCCACCGAGAGCTTCGTCTACCTCAAGCTCAAGAAGCAGACCTACATGTGGGGAACCCGACAGCCGTGAGCAAGGACCTCAGCCGAACCGCGTACGACCACCTGTGGATGCACTTCACCCGCATGTCGGACTACGAGAACGCGCCCGTTCCCACCATCGTGCGTGGCGAGGGAACCTACATCTACGACGACAAGGGCAAGCGCTATCTCGACGGGCTCTCGGGCCTCTTCGTGGTCAACGCGGGTCACGGCCGTCACGAGCTGGCCGAGACGGCGTACAAGCAGGCGCAGGAGCTCGCCTTCTTCCCGGTGTGGTCCTACGCCCATCCCAAGGCCGTCGAGCTGGCCGAGCGGCTCGCCCACCACGCCCCGGGCGACCTCAACAAGGTCTTCTTCACCACCGGCGGCGGCGAGGCGGTCGAGACCGCCTGGAAGCTCGCCAAGCAGTACTTCAAGCTCACGGGCAAGCCGACCAAGTACAAGGTGATCTCGCGCGCCGTGGCCTACCACGGCACCCCGCAGGGCGCCCTGTCCATCACCGGCCTGCCCGCGCTCAAGGCCCCGTTCGAGCCGCTGGTCCCCGGTGCGCACAAGGTGGCCAACACCAACATCTACCGTGCCCCGCTGTTCGGGGACGACCCGGAGGCCTTCGGCCGCTGGGCCGCCGACCAGATCGAGCAGCAGATCCTCTTCGAGGGCCCGGACACGGTCGCCGCGGTCTTCCTGGAGCCCGTACAGAACGCCGGAGGCTGCTTCCCGCCGCCGCCCGGCTACTTCCAGCGGGTGCGTGAGATATGCGACCGCCACGACGTGCTGCTCGTCTCCGACGAGGTCATCTGCGCGTTCGGCCGCCTCGGCACGATGTTCGCCTGCGACAAGTTCGGCTACGTGCCGGACATGATCACCTGCGCCAAGGGCATGACCTCGGGCTACTCCCCCATCGGCGCCTGCATCATCTCCGACCGGCTGGCGGAGCCGTTCTACCAGGGCGACAACACCTTCCTGCACGGCTACACCTTCGGTGGCCACCCGGTCTCCGCGGCGGTCGGTCTCGCCAACCTCGACATCTTCGAGCGCGAGGGCCTCAACCAGCACGTCCTGGACAACGAGAACGCGTTCCTGACGACGCTGCAGAGGCTGCACGACCTGCCCATCGTCGGCGACGTCCGCGGCAACGGCTTCTTCTACGGCATCGAGCTGGTGAAGGACAAGGCCACCAAGGAGACGTTCACCGACGAGGAGACCGAGCGCGTCCTGTACGGCTTCCTCTCCAAGGCTCTGTACGAGAACGGCCTCTACTGCCGGGCCGACGACCGCGGCGACCCGGTCGTCCAGCTCGCGCCGCCACTGATCTCCGACCAGTCGACCTTCGACGAGATCGAGGGCATTCTGCGCGGCGTCCTGAAGGAGGCCTGGACGAAGCTCTGACCGACGCCCCGGTGACCGGACGACACCGGTCCGGAAGTCATTTCATACGGTCTACACGGCCCGGATGCACCCGTTCGAGTGAGACGCGGTGCATCCGGGCCGTGTGCTGTCCCGACACCCCGGTCCGGCTGCCTAGCGTGCCGAGTGACCGATCGGCCTTTTCTTCGTTGAATTCGTTCCCCCGTAAGGGCGAATGGGAAATCTGATCCGAACCGAGGTGAACGCCATGGTGGCCCCGCCTGACAACGACGTGATCTGGGCACGTTCCCTGCACCACTCCCACAACGGATCACCGGGGCTCGGCGGTGTCTCGCTCGGTGTCCGCGACGGCGAGGTACTCGCCGTGACCGGGCCCCGCGGGTCCGGGAAGACCACGCTGCTGCACTGCCTTTCGGGCCAGCTGGTTCCCGAGCAGGGCGAGGTCTGGTTCAACAGCGTGCCCGTGCACACCATGGGCCCCCGCCTGCGCGAGCAGCTCCGCCGGGACAGATTCGGCTGGATCGCGGCCGAGCCCCAGCTCGTACCCGAACTCAGCACCTGGGAGAACGCGGCCCTGCCGCTGCTGCTGCGCGGCGTCCCGCACCGTGCGGCCAAGAAGGCCGCCACCGAGTGGCTGGAGCGCCTTGACATCGGCCCGCTCGCCAAGAGGCGGCCCCACACGCTGCTGCAGTCGCAGCGCCAGCGGATCTCCGTGGCCCGCGCGCTCGCCGCGGCGCCGTCCGTCATCTTCGCGGACGAGCCGACCGCGACACTGCACCACGCCGAGCGCGCACAAGTCCTGCGCACCCTCACCACGGCGGCGCGGTCCCACGGGATCACGGTCGTGCTCGCCACCCACGACGCGGAGGTCGCCGAACTCGCCGACCGCGTGATCAGCCTGCTGGACGGCCGCCGCGTCACCACCGTCCCCCTGCCCGCCGCGTCCGATACGGAAGGCCGCTCGGCGTGCTCGCTCTCCGTCTGACCCGCGGCTCCCACCCCCTGGTCCTGATGCGGCGGCTGCTCCTCGCCGCGGCGTCGGCCGGGGTGGGCTTCCTCCTCCTGTGCACCCTGGGATACGCCTCGGGGCACCCGGCGCACGCGTCGGGTTCAGTGCTGCGGCTGCTGTGGTGCGCGGTCCCGCTCGCCGCGACCGTCCAGTTCGCGGTGGCGGTCGCCCGTACGGACCCGAGCACCCGCCCGCGCCCCGGGCTCTTCGCCGCCGGACTCGGACCGGCCCGTCTCTCCCTGCTGGCGGCGATCTCGACGGCGGTGTCCACCACGCTGGGATCGGCGGTGGCGCTCCTCTTCTTCCTCCATCTGCGCGGTGATCTGACCGGGCTGCCCTTCGACGGCGGTGCGGCCGAGTTCCTGGGCGCGGGCACCCCCCTGCCTCTCGCCGCGGCGCTCACACTGCTCGCCCTCGTGCCCCTGGCCGCTTCCGCGGCCGGCGGGCTGGCGGTGCGCGCCAGGCCTGTCGCGCCGTCCGAGGCCCAGGAGGCCGAGGACGACCTCGTGCCCACCGCGGCCCCGAAGGGACTGCCCTGGGGGGTCGCGCTCACCGCGGCCGGACTCGCGGTGGAGGCGTACGCGAGCCGTGGCACATCGGGGAACCCCTTCCCGCTGCCCGGCCGGCTGGACTCCACCCCCGCCGCGGTGCTCGCGGGCTGGACCCTGACCGCGATCGGCCTGGCCATGGCGGGCCCCGGCCTCACCCATCTGTGCGGCCGACTGCTCCAGGCGGTGCGCCCGGGAGCCGTGCGCCTGCTGGCGGGCAGGGTCCTGATGGACGAGGCGACCAGGATCGGGCGCCCGCTGGGAATCGTCTGCGCGGTGCTGTCCGGGGTGATCGCGGCCTCCGTGCTCTACACCGGCGGCCCCCGCCCCTTCGGCCCGCTCACCGCGCTGGGCGCCGTGCTCGTCCTCGGCTGCACCACGGCGACCCTGCTGACCACGGCGCTGGAGGCCAGGCAGTCCCGCGCCCGTACGGCCAGGACCCTGCTGCGGCTCGGCGCGCCGGCATCCATGCTCCGCACCGCCGCCGTCGTGCGGGCACTGGTGCTGCTGGCCGTCTTCGCGCCGCTGACCTGGGCGATCGCGGAGCTCGCCGCACTACCCCTGACGGAGTGACCACCTGCGCCGGTGCGCTCCGTAGCATGGCGGCGTGAAAAATCCGGACGAGAACACGTACGCACCCGGCGTCGAGATCGAGACGCTCACCGCATTCGACCAGGCAGTGGCGGCCGGCACCCTCGCCGGCCACCGTGTCCAGTCCGTCGACCTGACGGACCGCAGCGACGCACTGCTCACGACCGACACCCGCGGCGCCGTCTTCCTCGGCTGTCGCACGGAGCCCCGTGCCGAGGCGAAGATACGCGCGGACGGGGCCTTCGTCTTCCCACCGGTGCCCGGCCTCCCCTTCGACCCGTACCGCGGGCTGCTCTACACCCCCGACGCCCTGTACGAGGGCCTGGCGGAGGGGGGTTACGGGGCGACCCCTGACGCACGGGCGTACGGCTGGTTCCAGCAGACCAAGTCCAACGGCGACGTCTTCGCCTCGATGCTGCGGGCCCTCCATGACGACGCGGTGTCCGACGCCCTGGACGAACACCTGGTCGGGGCACGGGTGGTGGGCGTGATGGGCGGTCACGCGATGGCCCGCGGCTCCGAGGAGTTCCGCGGCGCGGCCGTGCTCGGCAGGGAACTGGCCCGCAGCGGTCTGACCGTCGCGACGGGCGGGGGCCCCGGTGCCATGGAGGCGGCCAACCTCGGCGCCTACGCGGCTCCGCACTCCGACGCGATGCTGCTCAAGGCCTGTGAACTCCTCGCCGCGACACCGTCGTTCGATCCGTCGGTGACCGACTGGGCGCAGGCCGCCTTCGCGGTCCGGGAGCGCTGGCCGGAAGGGGGGTCCTCGGTCGCGGTCCCCACGTGGTTCTACGGCCACGAGCCGCCGAACGCCTTCGCGGACCACATCGCCAAGTACTTCGCGAACGCCCTGCGCGAGGACGGGCTTCTGGCACGCTCGACCGCCGGTGTGATCTTCCTGCCCGGCGCCGCGGGGACCGTGCAGGAGATCTTCGACAACGCGACGCCCAACTACTACGAGTCGCGTTCCGCGCCCACTCCGATGGTGCTGGTGAACCGTGCGCACTGGACGGAGAAGCTGCCCGCGTGGCCTCTGCTCAGCGCGCTCGCGGCGGGCCGGGGCATGGAGTCACGGATCGCGCTCGTCGACACGGTGGAGGAGGCGGCCCCGGCTCTCGCCCGGCTGACGGGCTGACCGGCTGACCCGGCCCGGACTCAACGTGTGGCGAGCAGGGCGTCGAGGGCGTCGAAGAACGCCTCCCAGCCGTCCTCTGCCGCCGCGTACTGCTCGGGTGTGAGATTGTCGCCGCGCTGCCGGAAGACCATCTCGGTGGACTTCCGGCCGCGCTCGGTGAAGGTGACCGTGACCGTCTCGCCCTCGACGTCTTCGGGCGCGCTCCGGTCCTTCAGCGTGAAGACCAGGCGCTCGGGGGCGGACACCTCCCGGTAGACGCCGTGGAAGGGCATGTCGGCGCCCGGCACCACGATGACCAGGCTCCACTCGCCGCCGGGCGTGACGTCCATCGACACCCGGTCGAGCGGCACGTCCGCCTCTCCCCCGTACCAGGCGGCGAAGTCCTCGGGCACCGTCCAGGCCTCGAAGACCCGGTCACGCGGCGCCGCGACGACCCGGGTGATGTCGATGCCCTCACGGGCCGGCTGCGTCATGGTCCCTGCCCCTTCCGGACGTTTCGGTCCCAGGGGATCACGCGACAGGGAGAGCCGCCAGCCGGTCGTACGACCGCCTCCGCCCCCCGTTCGGCACGGACTCGATCGTACGACCGCCTCCGCCCCCCGTTCGGCACGGACCCGTTTCCGTCCCGTCTCCCCCAGGACCACGCACGGGCACCGTCCCTCAGGAGCGCGAGGAGCAGCGCGGCGGTTGCGGGAGGGCGCCCCGGTCGGCCACGAGGCGGCCCGTCTCCGGCGCGTACCGCATCGGCGAGCCTGCCCCGGGCGCCCGGTGCGCCGGGGACTCCCCGTGGTCTCGTCGGCCACCGAGCCGGCAGCGCGGCTAAGCCGGGAGGGAGAAGCCCTCGGGCACCGAGCCCTCGACGAACAGCATCCCCACGCGGATCTTGCCTTCCCGAATCCTTATGGCCCGCCGGTACTCGGGGGAGTCGTACCACTCCCTGATCCGGTCCATGTCAGGGAACTCGATGACCACGAACCGGGAGGATTCCCAGGTGCCTTCGACGGGCTCGGGCGTGGGGCCCGCCACCAGGTACTTGCCGTCGTGGCTGAGGACGGACTCCTGGGCCACGGACGCATAGGCCAGGGCGGCCTCCTCGTCGAGCACATCGGCGGTGACGATGACGTAAGCGGGCATGCGGTTCCTCGCTCCTCGGGTACGGCGTCGCTGGTGCCACGGCACGGACTGCTGGTCGTCGCCTCTCTGCTCGGCAGTGGGCGACGCAGCCGGGCGGCTGAAGCATGCCCCCTTCCCGCCGTGTCGATCCCTGCCCGTGTCCGCTCGCTGACCGGGGCGACGTGGCGGGGCCCGCCGGACGCTGCGGGTCCCCGGAGAGCGGCGTACGGGCGCCACCGGTCGTGCTCGGCCGACGGCCTAACGGGCGGGGGGAAGGACCACCGTCTCGGCCGGGTCGAACGTCACGCCCACGACGGCCCCCTCCTCCGGGGCGTCCCGCAGACCGCACTCCGCCTCCAGGGCCGGACCGTCGCCGGGCCGCAGGGTGACGGTGACGTGGTGGCCGCGGAAGGTGCGTGCGCCCACCGTGCAGCGCAGACCGTCCTTCGGACCGCTGATCCGCACCCCACCCGGGCGCACGAGCAGCTCACGCTCCCCCTGGGGCGAGCCCTCGGGCACCGGCACCTTGCCCCAGACCGTGTCGGCCGCCGTACCGGTGACCGTGGCGTCCACCAGGTTGTCGAAGCCGAGGAAACGGGCGACGAAGGCCGATGCGGGCCGCTGCCAAACCTCCAGGGGGGTGCCCGCCTGGGCGATCCGCCCGTCGCGCATGACCACGACGCGGTCGGCGAGCGCGAAGGCCTCGCCCTGGTCGTGGGTGACGGCGAGCACCGTGGTGCCCAGCCGGCCGAAGAGGCCGCGCAGTTCGACGACGAGCCGTTCGCGCAGGCTCCGGTCCAGCTGGCCCAGCGGTTCGTCCAGCATCAGCAGTTTCGGACGTGGCGCCAGCGCCCGGGCGAGTGCCACCCGCTGCTGTTCGCCGCCGGACAGGGCGGCGACGGCCCGCCGGCCCGCACCCGGCAGACCGACCATGTCCAGGAGTTCACCGGCCCTGCGGTCCCGCTCCGCGCGGGGTACGCCGTGCATCTTCAGTCCGAAGGCGACGTTGGCGCCGACGTCCCGGTGCGGGAACAACTGGTGGTCCTGGAACATGAGGCCGAGCCCCCGCCGGTGCACGGGCAGGGAGGACTGGTCGGCGCCGTCCAGGAACACCCGCCCGCCGTCCAGGGGTTGCAGCCCGGCCACGGCCCGCAGCAGCGTCGACTTGCCGCTGCCGCTCGGCCCCAGCACACAGACGATCTCGTGGTCAGCGACCTCCAGGTCGACGGCGTCCAGCGCGGTCCGCTTCCCGAACCGGACCGTGGCCGAATCCACTTCCAGCATCTTCAGAACTCCCCGGATCGGTCGGTGCGGATACGTTCGAGCAGGAGCAGCGACACCGCGCAGACGAGCATCAGGATCGTGCTGAGTGCCATCGCCTGGCCGTAGTTGAGCTCCCCGGAGCGCCCCAGCAGTCTGGCGACGGCGACCGGCAGTGTGGGGTTGTCGGGGCGCGCGATGAACACGGTCGCGCCGAACTCCCCGAGCGACACGGCGAAGGCGAACCCCGCGGCCACCAGCACGGCCCGCCGCACCAGCGGCAGGTCCACCTCGCGCCAGGCCCGCAGCGGTGAGGCGCCGAGCACCGCGGCGGCCTCCCGCAGCCGCTCGTCCACCGCGCGCAGGACGGGCAGCATGGTCCGTACGACGAACGGGACGCCCACCAGCGCCTGGGCGAGCGGCACGAGGATCCAGGACGTACGCAGGTCGAGCGGAGGCCTGTCCAGGGTGATCAGGAAGCCGAAGCCGACGGTGACCGCCGACACTCCGAGCGGCAGCATCAGGAGGGCGTCGAAGCCGCGCACCAGCCGGCCGGCCCGCCGTGTCAGCGCCGCGGCCGCGAGACCGCCGATCACGAGGGCGATGAGAGTGGCGACCAGCGCGTAACGCAGGGAGTTCCCGATGGCGTCGAGTGGCGGCACCAGGAACGTGGACCCGTTGGCGTCGAGGGACTGCAGCGCCCGGTAGAAGTCGAATCCGTAGCCGCCGGAGGTGTCCAGGGAGCGTTCCACCAGCACGCCGAGCGGCAGCAGGACGAGCAGCAGCACGGTCAGCAGCACGCCGCCGAGCAGCGCCCGCTGCCCGGCGCCGCGGGGCGGCCGGGCGGTCTGCGCCGGGTCGACGAGCTTCAGGGCCGTCTCACGGCGCCGTACGGTCCACGCGTGGACGGCGAGGATCCCGCCGACCGCGGCGAACTGCACCAGGGTCAGCACGGCTGCCGTCGGCAGGTCGAGCAGCTGGGCGGTCTGCCGGTAGATCTCCACCTCCAGCGTGGAGTAGCCCGGACCGCCGAGGATCTGGACGACTCCGAAGGAGGTGAAGGTGAAGAGGAAGACCATGAGCGCTGCGGCGGCGACGGCGGGGGCCAGCGCGGGCAGCGTCACGCGCCGCCACGCGGCGAGGCGTCCGGCGCCGAGCACCCGCGCGGCCTCCTCCTGCCGGGGGTCGAGCTGGGCCCAGAGTCCGCCCACCGTCCGGACGACGACCGCGTAGTTGAAGAACACATGGGCGAGCAGGATCGCCCACACGGTGGTGTCGAGACGTACGCCCCAGAGCTGGTCGAGGAACCCGCCGCGTCCCAGCAGCGCGAGGAACGCCGTGCCGACCACGACGGTCGGCAGGACGAAGGGCACCGTCACCACGGCCCTCAGCAGCTGCTTGCCGGGGAAGTCGAAGCGGGCGAAGACATAGGCGCCGGGCAGCGCGATCAGGAGGGTGAGCGCGGTCGAGGCGAGGGCCTGCCAGGTGGTGAACCGGAGTACGTCGAGGATGTCCGGCCGGCTCAGCACCGTGCCGATCCGGCCGAACTGCCAGACGCCGTCCGCCCTGAGTCCGCGGCCGACGATCGCGGCGACCGGGTAGGCGAAGAACAGCGCGAAGAACGCGACGGGCACGGCCATGAGACCGAGCCGCATCGCGTTCCCCCCGCGCGGGGGCCGCGCGGCTACTTCACGACGAGCGAGGACCACGACTGGACCCACTGCTCACGGTTCTTGGCGATCTTCTCCGGGGCCACCGTCGCCGGCTTGTCGACGGTGGCACCGAACTTCGTGAACAGCTCCGGCAGCTTCGCGTCCTTGACCACCGGGTTCACGAACATGTTCAGCGGCATGTCCTCCTGGAACTGCTTGCTGATCAGGAAGTCCAGCAGCGCCTTGCCGCCCGCCTCGTTCTTCGCACCGTCCAGCAGTCCGGCGAACTCGGTCTGGCGGAAGCAGGTTCCGGTGGCCACACCGGTCGGGGCCTCGGTGGGCCGGGGATCGGCGTAGAGCACCTCGACGGGCGGGCTGGAGGCGTAGGAGACGACGAGCGGACGGTCGGCCTTGGCCTTCCTGCCGCCGGCGGAGCCGGAGAACTCGTCGTTGTACGCCTGCTCCCAGCCGTCGACGACCTTGACGCCGTTGTCCTTCAGCTTCTTCCAGTAGTCCTGGTAGCCGGTCTCGCCGTGGGCGGCGACCGTGCCGAGGAGGAAGCCGAGACCGGGCGAGGAAGTCGCGGCGTTCTCGGTGACGAGGAGGTTCCTGTACGCCGGCTTCAGCAGGTCGTCGAAGGTCTTCGGCGGATCCAGCTTCTTGTCGGCGAAGTACTTCTTGTCGTAGTTGACGCAGATGTCGCCGGTGTCGACGGGCGTGACCCGGTGCTTGCCCGCATCGAGCTGGGTGTCACCCGCGACGCGGTCCAGGCCCTTCGCCCGGTACGGCGTGAACAGGCCGTTGTCGAGGGCGCGGGAGAGCAGGGTGTTGTCGACTCCGAAGAACACGTCGCCCCGGGGGGACCCCTTGGTCAGGATCTCCTGGTTGAGCGCCGCTCCGGCGTCACCGCTCTTGAGGACCTTGACCTTGTAGCCGGTCTCCTTCGTGAACGCCTTCAGGACGGCGTCCGAGGCGTTGAAGGAGTCATGGCTGACCAGGGTGACGGTCTTCGACCCGGCCCCCGTGCTGTCGGAGGCCTGGCCGTCGGAGCCCCCGCAGCCTGCGAGCGCGGTGACACCGAGCGCGGCGGCGAGCGCGGTCACCGCGTACTTCGTGGTGGTCTTCATGTGATTCCTCCTGGACATGACCAGGAAGAGACGCGGCCCTGCCCGCTCGGCGAGCGGGCAGGGCGCAACAGCTTGAGTAAGGCCCGAACTTCCTACCCGGAATGACCCGGGCGAGGTTCAGAGGGTCTGCGGCCGACCTGTACTCGGTGCCGCACTCTCAGCGCTGTGGCGCTCCCCTGTCGGAATGTGAAGTTGTTCCCGGGCCAGGCTACACCGGCCGGATCATGCCGGACCGGCCGGATCGCAACCGTCCTCCCGGGCCCCTCAGCGCTCGGAGGCCGCCAGCTGCCCGCAGGCCCCGTCGATCTCCTGACCGCGGGTGTCCCGGACGGTGACCGGCACCCCGTGGGCCGCGATCGCCTCCACGAACGCCTTCTCGTCCTCGGGCCGCGAGGCGGTCCACTTGGAGCCCGGGGTCGGGTTCAGCGGGATGAGGTTGACGTGCACCCGCTTGCCCTTGAGGAGCCGGCCCAGCCGGTCGCCGCGCCACGCCTGGTCGTTGATGTCACGGATCAGCGCGTACTCGATAGAGATGCGACGGCCCGACTTCTCCGCGTACTCCCACGCGGCGTCCAGGACCTCGCGGACCTTCCAGCGGGTGTTCACGGGCACGAGGGTGTCGCGCAGCTCGTCGTCCGGGGCGTGCAGGGAGACCGCCAGGCGGCACTTGAAGCCCTCGTCGGCGAAGCGCAGCATCGCCGGCACCAGGCCCACCGTGGACACGGTGATCCCGCGCTGCGAGAGCCCCAGGCCGTCCGGCTCGGGATCCGTCAGCCGCCGGATCGCACCGACCACGCGCTTGTAGTTGGCCAGCGGCTCGCCCATGCCCATGAAGACGATGTTGGACAGCCGCGCCGGCCCGCCCGGGACCTCGCCGTCGCGCAGCGCACGCATGCCGTCCACGATCTGGTGCACGATCTCGGCGGTCGACAGGTTGCGGTCGAGACCGGCCTGACCGGTCGCGCAGAACGGACAGTTCATCCCGCAGCCGGCCTGGGACGAGATGCACATGGTCACCCGGTCCGGGTACCGCATGAGGACGGACTCGACGAGGGTGCCGTCGTGCAGCTTCCACAGCGTCTTACGGGTGGTGTCGTCGTCGCAGCTGATGTGGCGCAAGACCGACATCAGCTCGGGGAACATCGCCTCGGCGAGCTTGTCGCGCGAGGCGGCCGGGATGTTGGTCCACTCCGCCGGGTCGTGCGCGTACCGCGAGAAGTAGTGCTGCGACAGCTGCTTGGCGCGGAAGGGCTTCTCGCCGGTCGCGGCGACTGCTTCCTTGCGCTCGTCGGGCGTGAGGTCGGCGAGGTGCCGCGGCGGCCGCTTGGCTCCGCGGGGCGCGACGAAAGTGAGTTCTCCGGGCTTAGGCATGGTTCCTCCAGTGTTACAGACACGCCGTGGTCCCAGAGACCTCTGCCAGATAGGACGGTGCGAGGGGCTGGCGGACCCTGTTGTCGTCGGTCGTCATCAGTCGACGTCGGCGCCCCTTCGGCGGCCGGGAGACGGCCGAGGGCGGCGCTCGAACCGTGACCGACAGCACGACGGGCAGGCGGCGCGCAGGTCCGCAGCGAATCACAATTCGTACACACATCCGAATTCTGCGGCGCTGATCGTCCTGCACGTCCGTGAGTGCCGTGGCGACGAGCCGGAGCGAACCGCTCGCGCCGCCGTCGGCCTGGAGGGAACCGGACCCGGAGGACCGGCGCGGCTACCTTCCGCGACCGCGCCGGTGTGGTGCCACGCGGCCCCGGAGCGGCACCGACGGAGCCGCAGACCGATGGGCCGGGGCGGGAGCTACTTGAGCGTCTGCCACACCCCGTCGGTCGCGATCGCGGACAGCTGGGCACCGGTGAACGGGGGCGCCGGGAGCGCAGGAGCCTTGTGCGGATACTCCGCGTTGTAGGAGGTGACCGTCACCCGCAGGCCCTTCGCGGTCACGGTTTCGGCCGTCAGCCCCGACGTGCCCGAGTGCAGGCCGGCCTCGCTCCGGGTGACGACCTTGCCGCCGTCCGCGGTGCCGTGACCCAGCCGTACCCGGAGGAACGTCTTGGTCTTCGTCTTCTTGTCGCGCACGATCACATAGCCCTCGTCGCCGCCTCCGCCTCGGCCGATCTCCTCGTACCCGGCGGGCACCAGGCCGCCGAGCGTCTCGAATACCTCCCAGCTGTTCTGGACGGGGCGCGGGCTGGTGAACGCCTCGGCGTTCATGACGCCGTACTTCGTGAACGCCCTCTCCACGCATCCCGTCAGCTCGTGCAGTTGCAGGGGGCTCAGCGGGGGTTCGGCCCGGGTGGGAGTGCCTGTCGAGGAGGGCGCGTTGTACTCGATCGCCTGCAGCAGGAAGCCGTCGGCGGAGATCCGGGTGGACTTCCAGACCTTCACCCCCCCCCCGGATCCGCCGCCCACATGCCCCTGTTCCGTCTTCCCGCCGCCGGAGCCGAGCGCGCACGTCGAACCGTTCGAGGTCTTCCCGCACTTCACCAGCTGCCGGATCATCGGATCCTCGGGATCGACGCGCCGGGCGGAGATGGCGACGAGGGATGCTCCGTAACCGTCGTCGTAGACCATCGAGGCATCGGCCACGCCAGGACCACCCTCGTTGCTCGTGCCCCGCTGCTTGCTGAACTCCCCCTTCGGCAGGGCTGGAAGGCTGATCTCGAGGAGCTTGATCATCTGGTCGGCGCCGGCACGCATGAAGGATGTGGAGTCCTCCGTCGGGCCGCTTTCCCCGGAGGGACCAGGCTGGAGGGAAGGTCCGCCCTCCGGTCCCAGGGAGGGTGCCCAGGTCGGCGTGGCATCGGCCACCGACACACTGTCTCCCCCGAAGCCGCCGGTCGCATACACCCCGGCCGTCCCGAGCACGGTCAGCGTCAGCACTCCCGCGGTCAGCGCCGTCGCTCTGCGGCGGGCAGCCTTGCGTCGGCCTCGAATCGCCCCCGTCTCCAGCAGAGCCCGCCGGTCGGCGACGAACGTGCCGCCGGTGTACCGCATGATCTCACCGAGGTCGGTCTCGAAGCGGTTCTCCGATGTGCCTCCGGTGTCGTTCTCGGTGTCGTTCTCAAGAGGCATGGCGATTCACCATCTCCAGTCGGCGCCGTTGGGCCGGGATTGAGGGAGTCTTGGCTGGCTCGGATATGGCGACGGAACGTGGCTTCGGCACTGACGGCTTCTCCGGCCTGGGCCGAAGCGAAGCTCATCCGGCGACGACGAATTCGACGAGACTGCCGCCGAGCAGGGTCCGCAAACGGGCCAGAGCCCGCGACGCGCGGGTCCGCACGGCGGACGAGCTGATCTGCATGGCTTCGGCCGTCTCCTCGATGCTGCGGTCCTCCCAGTAGCGGAGCACCACCACGGCCCGGTCCTTAGGAGGCAGCCGCGCCAGCGCCTGGAGCAGCGCCAGCCGCAGCAGCGGGTCGGGCCCGGTGACGAGTGGGACGTCGGGCAGATCCGCCACCGGCCGTTCGGTGGAGGAACGCCTGCGCCGGTAGGTGAGGAAGGTCCGGGCCCAGCAGCAGTCGTAGGAGCCGCGGGAGGCGCGGGCGTGCAGGGCTGCGAACGCGGAGGGGGACATCTCGCGTTTCAGCTGCCGGTCGCCTCTTCCGGGTGCGTCTTCGCCGCTCGGCGGTGATCCCGGGCCGCCCCCGGCCGGTACAGCGGTGGGGGCCGTCGCTCCCGGGCGACGGCCCCCACACACGTTGACGACGGTCCGGCCGTCAGCCGGATCCGACGAACAGCACCAGCAGCAGCCACACGACCGGCGCGCTCGGCAGGAGCGAGTCGAGCCGGTCCATGATGCCGCCGTGGCCGGGCAGCAGCGTGCCCATGTCCTTGATGCCGAGGTCCCGCTTGATCATGGACTCCCCCAGGTCCCCCAGCGTGGCGCTGGCGGCTACGGCGAGGCCCAACAGCAGTCCCTGCCACCAGTACCCGCCGTCGATCAGGAACTCCATGCACAGGGCGCCGGCCACCATCGCGAAGCCGACCGCGCCGAACAGACCCTCCCGGGTCTTGCCCGGACTGATGCGGGGAGCCAGCTTGTGCGTCCCGAAGCGCCAGCCGACGGCGTACGCACCGGTGTCGCTGACCACGGTCAGCAGCAGGAAGGTCAGCACACGCCACGCACCGTCGTCCGCGGTGAGCATCATCGCGACGAACGTGGCGAGGAACGGTACGTAGAACACCGCGAAGACGCCCGCCGTGACGTCCTTGAGGTAGCCCTCGGGCGGCTCCGTCATCCTCCACACGAGCACGGCGAGTGCCGTGAGCGCCATGGCGACCCAGGCGCCCTCCGACTCCCGCACGTAGCCGGCGACCACCATCGCGGCGCCGCCGACGGCGAGCGGAACGAGGGGGGCGTTGATGCCCTTGCGCTCCTTGAGGCGGGAGGTGAGCTCCCAGAGACCGACCACCACCGCAAGCACGACCACGCCGACGAAGACGGCCTTCACGATGAAGAGGGAGCCGGCGACGAGGGCACCGAGACCGAGACCGACGCCTATGGCGGCGCGGAGGTCACGCCCCGCGCGCTTCTTCTGCGGCGGGGGCGGCAGCGGGATCGACATGGGCTCCTGCGGCTTCTCGTCACGGAACAGGGGGCCGCTGACGCGCGCGGCGTCCCCGTTCCGGTCGTCGCGGTCGTCAGCGTCTCTACCTGCGTCGGGAACGTCCGGCACGATGGGCATGGGCCGAGTCTGCTGGGCGGCGTGCACATCGTATGCAGGACCCGCCGGAGCGGCCCCCATCTCGGGCGTGCCCCAGCGACCGGCTCCCTGCGGGGCGCCCCAGGAAGAGTCGTTCATCAGACTTCGAGCAGCTCGGCTTCCTTGTGCTTGAGCAGCTCGTCCACCTGCGCGACGTACTTCGCGGTGGTGTCGTCGAGCTCCTTCTCCGCGCGGCGGACCTCGTCCTCGCCGGACTCCTTGTCCTTGACGAGCTTGTCGAGCGACTCCTTGGCCTTGCGGCGGATGGAGCGGATCGAGATCTTGGAGTCCTCGGCCTTGGTCTTGGCGACCTTGATGTACTCCTTGCGACGGTCCTGCGTGAGCTCGGGGAACGTCACACGGATGATGTTGCCGTCGTTGCTCGGGTTGACGCCGAGGTCGGAGTCGCGGATCGCCTGCTCGATGTTGCGCAGCGCGGTCTTGTCGAACGGGGTCACCACGGCCATGCGCGGCTCGGGGACCGAGAACGAGGCCAGCTGGTTGATCGGGGTCAGCGCGCCGTAGTAGTCGGCGACGATCTTGTTGAACATCGCCGGGTGCGCACGGCCGGTACGGATCGCGGCGAAGTCCTCTTTCGCGACCACGACGGCCTTCTCCATCTTCTCCTCGGCCTCGAGGAGGATTTCTTCGATCACCACGTGCTCCTGCGTGTCTTGAGCGGACCCGGCATCGTCGGGTCCTGCGGATCCTGCGTCGCGTCCTCACCTGCACGGTGTCCGACCGGCAGGCCGTTGTCCATCTTGTGGGCCGTCAGGCCCGGGTGCTCCGGTCGCTCACCAGCGTGCCGATCTTCTCACCCTTGACCGCGCGGGCGATATTGCCCTCCGTGGTCAGTTCGAAGACGAGGATGGGCAGCTGGTTGTCACGGCAGAGGGTGATCGCGGTGGCATCGGCGATCTTGAGGTCACGGGTGATCACCTCGCCGTACTCCAGGGCGTCGAACTTCACCGCGCCGGGGTTGGTCCGCGGGTCGGCGTCGTAGACCCCGTCCACGCCGTTCTTCCCCATCAGCAGCGCCTCGGCGTCGATCTCCAGAGCGCGCTGGGCGGCAGTGGTGTCGGTGGAGAAGTACGGCATGCCCATGCCGGCGCCGAAGATGACGACGCGCCCCTTCTCCAGGTGCCGCACGGCGCGGAGCGGGATGTACGGCTCGGCGACCTGACCCATGGTGATGGCGGTCTGGACGCGCGAGTCGATGCCCTCCTTCTCCAGGAAGTCCTGGAGTGCCAGGCAGTTCATGACCGTGCCGAGCATGCCCATGTAGTCGGACCGCGCCCGGTCCATGCCGCGCTGCTGGAGCTCGGCGCCACGGAAGAAGTTGCCGCCGCCGATGACGACCGCGATCTCCGCACCGTCGCGTACGACCGCGGCGATCTCGCGGGCGATGGCGTGCACGACGTCGGGGTCGACGCCGAGACCTCCGCCACCGGCGAATGCCTCACCGGACAGCTTCAGCATGAAGCGTCCGGAAATCTTGCCGTCGTCGCGCTTGTCGTCGGCCTGGGTGGCGTCCGCGCCCTTGTCCATGGAAATTCTCCTCGTGCACATACGAAGAAGGCCATTGCCGGTGGGTCTGGTGTCCCTCAGCGGCAATGGCCTCCTCGTCAGATCTGCGGTCGTCCGGCATGAGTGCGGCCGTCGACTGCACTAGACCCTATCGGGTCCACCGTTGTTCGCGGACGGACTCAGATGCCGACCTTGATGCGCGCGAAGCGCTTCAGGGCGACACCGGCCTCGTCCAGGACCTTCTGGACGGACTTCTTGTTGTCCAGCGCGTAGGGCTGGCCGAGGAGGGTGGCCTCCTTGAAGAAGCCGTTGACGCGACCCTCGACGATCTTCGGGAGCGCGGCTTCGGGCTTGCCCTCGGCGCGGGTGGTCTCCTCGGCGACGCGGCGCTCGGCCTCGACGACCTCGGCGGGGACGTCCTCGCGGGACAGGTACTTCGGGGCGAAGGCGGCGATGTGCTGCGCGAGGCCCTTGGCCAGCTCGGCGTCGGCCTTGTCCAGCTCGACCATGACACCGATCTGCGGCGGCAGGTCGGGCATCGTGCGGTGCATGTAGACGGAGACGAACGCGCCGTCGAACTGCGCGAAGCGGTCCAGGACGATCTTCTCGCCGAGGTTGGCGTTGGCCTCGTCCACGAATGCCTGAACGGTCTTGCCGGGCTCGATCTCCGAGGCGAGGAGCGCCTCGATGTCGGCCGGAGAGGTCGCGGCGACGTGCGCGGCGAGCGTGTTGGCGACGGCCTGGAACTTGTCACCCTTGGCGACGAAGTCCGTCTCGCACTTCAGCTCGACGAGGACGCCGGACGTCTTGTCCTCGGAGACGAGGGAGACGACGGCACCGTTCTCGGCGGAACGGCCCTCGCGCTTGGCGACGCCCTTCTGGCCCTTGATGCGGAGCGCCTCGACAGCACCGTCGACGTTGCCGTCGGCCTCGTCGAGCGCCTTCTTGCAGTCCATCATGCCGGCGCCGGTGAGCTCGCGGAGCTTCTTGACGTCAGCGGCGGTGTAGTTCGCCATGAGTCTGTTTCTCTCTCGAAGTCTGAAAGATCTACGGGTGAACGGCGGGGGCGGTGCCAGTGCACCGGCCCCCGCCGTCATTCAGCCGTGACTGACGGGTGTCAGGCCTGCTCGGCGTCCGCGGCCGGAGCCTCGGCAGCGGCGGGGGCCTCGGCCTGCTCGGCAGCCTGCTCGTCGGCAGCGGCGGCCGGCTCGGCGTCGGCGGCCTTCTCGGTCTCGGCGGAGGACTGGACCTCGTCCGTGCCCTCGGCGTCAGCCTTCTTGTCGCCCGCGAGCAGGTCGCGCTCCCACTCGGCGAGGGGCTCGCCGGCGGCCTTCTCGCCCGGCTTCGAGTCACCGCTGGCGGCACCGGAGCGGGCGATGAGGCCCTCGGCGACGGCGTCGGCGATCACGCGGGTGAGCAGGGTGACGGAGCGGATCGCGTCGTCGTTGCCCGGAATCTTGTAGTCGACCTCGTCGGGGTCGCAGTTGGTGTCGAGGATCGCGACGACCGGGATGTGGAGCTTGCGCGCCTCACCGACGGCGATGTGCTCCTTCTTGGTGTCGACGATCCAGACGGCGCTCGGCACCTTCTGCATCTCGCGGATACCACCGAGGGTCTTCTCCAGCTTGGCCTTCTCGCGGGAGAGGACCAGGAGCTCCTTCTTGGTGAGGCCGGAGGCGGCCACGTCCTCGAAGTCGATGAGCTCGAGCTCCTTCAGACGCTGAAGGCGCTTGTAGACGGTGGAGAAGTTGGTGAGCATGCCACCGAGCCAACGCTGGTTGACGTACGGCATGCCGACGCGCGTCGCCTGCTCGGCGATGGCCTCCTGGGCCTGCTTCTTCGTACCCACGAACATGATGGAGCCGCCGTGGGCGACGGTCTCCTTGACGAACTCGTAGGCGCGGTCGATGTACGACAGCGACTGGAGCAGGTCGATGATGTAGATGCCGTTGCGCTCGGTGAAGATGAAGCGCTTCATCTTCGGGTTCCAGCGACGGGTCTGGTGACCGAAGTGGACGCCGCTTTCCAGCAGCTCCCGCATCGTGACGACGGCCATGGCCGTACTCCTTGATTTTCTCGGTTGCCGCGACCGCAGGATTGCTGTCGCGCCTGACGCCCCGACGCGCCGTGCCACAAGGGACCGAGGAGCGCGGCCACCGTCCGCTGAGAGGGAGGTGGCGGGGCGTGCGAAGTCGACCCGGTGACCCGGATCGCCAGAAGAAGTGTACGGGACCCGCCGGGTCCCGGGTGACGGCGATGTCCACAACCGCCCGGTCATCCACAGATCCGGGTCGTGATCCCCCGCCGAACCGGTCTCCGGGAGATCGTTTCCGTCATGTGCCGCTCACCTGGAACGACCGCCGGCCGGCCCTTCGGCGCCCGCTCGGCACCGCCTGCGTTGTCCGGACCCCGCCCTGCCCCGCGGGCGCTCCCCCTGGTGGCCGCGCTGCTGGCCGCCGGGCTGCTCGCGGCCCTGCCGTTGCCGGACTCCACCCTGGCCGCAGCGGACGGTCGGGCACCGGGGCCGGCCTCCGCCCCTGACCAGGTCCCGGCACCGGGGCCCGTGCCCTCGGGGCAGGAGCCCGCACCACCGGGGCCCGTGCACTCGGGGCAGGAGTCCACGCGGGCGGGGGACAGGTCCTGGCCGGTCGGGGGCCGTACTCGGCCCCTGGTCGTACGGGGCTGGGAGCCGCCCGCCGGTCCATATGGGCCGGGCCACCGGGGAGTGGATCTCGCCGCACCCCCGGGCACCCCGGTGCTGGCGGCCGCCTCGGGCAGGGTCGCCTTCGCGGGGCCCGTGGCAGGGCGGGGTGTGGTGTCCGTCGATGTGGCCGGGAGCGGGGAGCCGCCGCTTCGCTTCACGTACGAGCCGGTGCGGGCGCGGGTCACCGAGGGCGACGAGGTGGCCGCCGGACAGGTGGTGGGTGTGGTGGGACCGGAGCCCTCGCACTGCTCCTCGGGCTGTCTCCACTGGGGCCTGCGCCGCGCGGAGCTCTACCTCGATCCGCTGTCCCTCCTGCCCTCGTCACTGCTGCGACGGGGACCCTCCCGGCTGCTGCCGGTCTTCGGCGTACCGCTTCCGGAGCCGGACTCCCCCGGGACCGCTCAGCCGCGTACGCCGCGCAGGATCATGGCCACCGCAGTGTCAGCGACGATGCCCGGTTCCTCCGCCGCGCCCAGCTCGATCCTGCGCACGGCCGCGTCCACGGAACCCTGCAGCAGCATGGCCGCGAGCCTCGGTTCGGTGTGGCCCAGGTCGGCAAGGGCCTCGACGATCATGGCGATCAGTCCGCCGTGTGCGGCGCGGATCTTCTCCCGCGCACCCGCGTCCAGCTCGCTCGCGGAGATGGCGACGACCGCACGGTGCCGCCGGTCCCCGACCAGGTCGAGCTGCCGGCGGACGTAGGCCTCGATCTTCTCCTCGGGCGCACCGGCCCGCTCCATCGCGTTCTCGACCTCGGCGGCCCAGACGGGGAAGTCGACGGCGCAGAGTTCCTCGACCACGGCGGCGCGCGAGCGGAAGTACTCGTAGACGGAGGACCTCGCGAGGCCCGTGCGCTCGGCGAGGGCGGGGAAGGTCAGCGCCTCCGTACCGCCCTCGGACAGCAGGGAGCGCGCGGCGTCCAGGAGGGCGCCGCGCTGCATGGTCCGGTGCTCGGCCACGGAGGCCGCTCGAATCCTGGGCACCCGTCCACTCTACGGCGGCCCCGGTTCGAAGGGGGGTCCGCGTACGCGTCCGGGTGGCCGAAGCCGGTCCGGCTCAGCGTCCCGCGTCGGCCAGTTTCGCGCGGAGCTGGAGCACCGACTTGGTGTGGATCTGGCTGACCCTGCTCTCGGTCACGCCGAGCACGTTGCCGATCTCGGCGAGGGTCAGGCCCTCGTAGTAGTAGAGCGTGACCACGGTCTTCTCCCTCGCGGGGAGCGTGTTGATGGCGCGGGCGAGCAACCGTCTGAGCTCGCGGTCCTCGGCGACCTCGACCGGATTGTCGGCGGCGGTGTCCTCCAGCGTGTCCATCAGGCTCAGCCGGTCGCCGCCTTCACCGCCGACGTGCAGCAACTCCTCGAGCGCCACCACGTTGGCGAGCGACAACTGGCTGAAAACAGCGTGGAGTTCCTCCAGCGGGATGCCCATCTCCGAGGCGACCTCGGCTTCCGACGGTGTACGCCGGAGCTGCGCCTCGAGCGTGGCGTAGGCCCGCTCGACGTTGCGCGCCTTCTGTCGCACGGACCTGGGAATCCAGTCCAGGGCCCGGAGTTCGTCGATCATGGCGCCGCGGATCCTGGTGATCGCGTAGGTCTCGAACTTGATGGCCCGCTCGATGTCGAACTTCTCGATGGCGTCGATCAGCCCGAAGACACCGGAGGAGACGAAGTCCGCCTGCTCCACGTTGGACGGCAGCCCCACGCTGACCCGGCCGGCGACGTACTTCACCAGGGGCGAGTAGTGCAGGATCAGCTGCTCCCGCAGCCGCCCGTCGCCGGTGGTCTTGTACGAACGCCACAACTCGTCGAGCGACGAGGGGGCGGGAGGGCGCACAGTGCCACGCGCAGCCGGTGGTGCTGCCGCGCGGTCAGACCCGGAGGTGTGCTGGGGCATGTGGTGCCTTGAGCCTTCTGCTGTGAAGTACTGGGACGTGTCTCTGGGGCGGATTCCTTGTGAGCGTAGCGTGACTGAGGTGTTGCGGTGCGCACAGGACGAGGGAACCGTGCCGTGCGATCGCGGTCCGGATCCGCCGCCGTCCTCCTGCCTCCCGGCAGGGCCGACGACGGGGATCACCACCGCTCGCACCGTCCCCGAAGGGCTGACCGGGTGCTGTCGGGGTCACCGGCATCACCTTTTCACCCGAATGCTCCGGGTCAAGTACCGCCTCGCCGCACGTCCCCGTCGCGTGTGCGTCCGGGCGTCAACCGCCAGCCGTCGCCCTCTCGTTCGACGAACCCCAGTGAGTGCAGTTCGTACAACCGCCCGAGGGCTTCGTCCGTCGACACTCCGGCGCTCCGGGCCACGTCACGGCCTCCCGTCGCACCCTTCCAGGTGAGCGCGTCCAGCACCTGCGCGGAGACGGCGTCGAGGGCGTCCCTGGGCAGGACGCGGCCGCTCCTGACCGGGGCGAGTTCACCGATCTCCCCGACGAGCTCGGCGATCTCGGCGGCATCGGTGACCAGGACCCCCTCACCCCGCAGGAGTTCGTGGACTCCGGCCGAGAGTCCGCTGGTAGCAGGGCCGGGAACCCCCATCGTGAAGCGGCCCAGCCGCTGTGCGTTCCGTGCGGTGACCAGCGAGCCGCTGCGGTATTCGGCCTCCACCACCACGGTGCCTCTCGTGAGGGCCGCGATCACCCTGTTCCGCAGGATGAACCTGGTGCGCGTCGGATGGTCGGAGGGAGGCAGTTCGCCGATGACGACGCCCTGTTCGGCGATGCGTCCGATCAGCCCGGCGTGCCCCCGGGGGTAGGCGACGTCGACCCCGCACGCCAGCACCGCCACGGTCGCGCCGCCGGCGGCCAGCGCCCCACGATGGGCGGCACCGTCCACCCCGAACGCCGCTCCGGAGACGACCACCCAGCCCCGCTCGGCCAGCCCGGCGGCGAGCGTCCCCGCCATGTGCGCCCCGTAGGGTGTGCAGGCCCGCGCACCGACCAGGGCTACCGAGCGCAGCGCCCAGAGACGCAGGTCGGACCGCCCTCGCACCCAGAGACCGATGGGCCGGGCGTCACCCAGGTCGTCGAGCTGGCTCGGCCACTCCCGGTCACCGGGGCAGACGAACCGCCCGCCGACCCCCGCGACCGCCGCCAGATCCCGCCCGGGGTCGGCGCTCGACGCCCGCAACCGGTATCCGGCGAGCCGGGGCGCCGTCATCCCGTCCAGCTCCCGCGCCGGTCCGTCCGGGCCCGTGAGACGCCGCATCAGCTCGACGGGCCCGGTCTCGCGGATCCAGCGGCCGCCACGCTCGTCCCCCGGTTCGAACACCCGGGTCAGGGCGGCGCGTGCCAGCCGCTCCGGCTCGCCGTCGGCCGACCAGGCGTTCACAGGGCACCGGCCCGCATCGGGACCCCTCGCTGGATGCCCGTGCGCAGTTCCAGTGCCACCGCGACGTCCGAGGCGTCCGGGCGGCCGGCACCCCTGAGGTCCGCCACGGTCCATGCCACGCGCAGGACGCGGTCCAGGCCGCGGGCCGTGAGGAGTCCCCGCTCCATGTCCCGCTCCGCCGCCATCAGGGCGCCGGGCGCCGCGACCAGCCTCGTACGCAGCTCGTGTCCGGGTACTTCGCTGTTGGTGGTCCAGGGCGTGCCCGCGAGCCGCTCCGCGGCCCGCTCCCTGGCCTCCCGGACCCTGGCGGCCACCTCGGCCGAGGACTCCCCGCGCGCCCCGCTCCCCATCAGGTCCGCTCGGCCGACGGGCTCGACCTCGACCCGGAGGTCCACCCGGTCGAGCAACGGGCCCGACAGCCGTGCCTGGTAGCGGCGGACCGCGGAGGGCGGGCACTCGCACCCCGCGCCGGCCAGGGTGTGCCTGCCGCAGGGGCAGGGGTTCGCCGCCAGGATCATCAGGAAGCGCGCGGGCAGCCGGACGACGCCGGCCGCCCGCGCGACCACCACGTGCCCGGACTCCAGGGGCTGGCGCAGCGCGTCCAGGGCCCGCACGGAGAACTCCGGAGCCTCGTCGAGGAAGAGGACGCCACGGTGCGCCAGGGACACCGCGCCCGGTCTCGGCAGGCCGTTGCCCCCGCCGATGAGCGACTGCATCGTCGCCGAGTGGTGAGGCGCGCAGTAGGGCGCCGCACCGATCAGGGGCTCGCCCGGCGGGAGGATCCCCGCGACGGAGTGCACCGCCGTCACCTCGAGGGACTCCTGCCGGGACAGCGGCGGCAGGATCGCCGTGAGCCGCTCGGCCAGCATGGTCTTCCCCGCCCCCGGCGGCCCGGAGAGCAGCAGATGGTGGCCTCCAGCGGCCGCCACCTCCAGGGCCTTGCGTGCCCGCCCCTGGCCGGCCACCTCCGCCAGGTCGGGGCGGTGGGCCGCACCGCCCGCGGCCGACGGGGCCAGTCCCGTGCCCAGGCCCGCACCCGGCACCATCAGCCCGGCGAGCATCGTGTCGGGACGTCCGGGGCCGGCGTCCGGCTCCTCGGGCACGGGTTCGTCGCCGAGGACGGCGATCAGCTGACGCAGGCTCCGCACTCCGAGCACCGAGACGCCCGGGACGAGTGCGGCCTCCCCCGCTGTCTGCTCCGGGACGACGACGTGCCGGTACCCGGCCTCCGCTGCCGCGAGTACCGCGGGGAGCACCCCGCGCACCGGGCGCACCCTGCCGTCGAGGCCGAGCTCCCCGATCATCACCATGTCGGCGATGGCGGTGGGGTCGATCCGCTCCGCCGCCCCGAGGACCGCGCACGCCACGGCGAGATCGAAACCCGAACCGGATTTCGGCACGGAAGCGGGGGACAGCCCCACCGTGAGCTTCTTCTGCGGCCACTCGGCTCCGGAATTGACGACCGCGGCCCTGACGCGGTCCCGGCTCTCCACCAGGCTCTTGTCCGGAAGGCCGACGAGCGTGAACGCCGCCACGCCCGGCTCCAGATCGGCCTGGACCTCCACCACCACGCCCTCGACGCCCACCAGCGCCACCGAGCACGCCCGCGCGAACCCCATCAGGCCACGCCCCGCACGTGCTCGACGACGGGGGTGCCCCGGCGGGGCACGAGGACCCCGACCAGATCGATCCGGGCGCCGCCCGGCGGCGGCCCGCCGTGACGGTCGAGCCAGATCTCGGCCAGCCTGCGCAACCGGTCGGCCTTGGCCGGCGTGACGGCCGCCATCGGATGTTCGAAGGAACCCTCCCTGCGGGCCTTCACCTCACAGACGACCACCGCGTCGCCGTCCCTGGCGACGATGTCGATCTCTCCCGCGCGACAGCGCCAGTTGCGCTCCAGCACGGTCATGCCGGCCTCCGCCAGCAGTCGTGCGGCCAGATCCTCGCCGTACCGCCCGAGTGCCCCCCGTGCGTTCATGTCGGCACCACCTCCGGCACCGACTCTGCCGCTGTCCGGCCGATCTATTGGATCTTGGTGGAAAACCGGGTGATTGTGGAAATCCCGGCCACTCGGACGAGTGAACCGGGACGTCGGGAGGATCTGCCGGGATCAGCCGCCCGGGAGCTCGAGGTCGCTCTTGTTGAGCTCCTCGATATTCACGTCCTTGAACGTCAGCACCCTGACCTGTTTGACGAACCGGGCAGGCCTGTACATGTCCCAGACCCATGCGTCCGCCATCGAGACCTCGAAGAAGACCTCCCCCTGGACCGAGTGCACCTGCATCTCGTAGTCGTTGGTGAGGTAGAAGCGCCGCTCGGTCTCGATCACGTATTTGAACAGACCGACGACGTCGCGGTACTCCCGGTAGAGCTTCAGCTCCATCTCGGTCTCGTACTTCTCGAGGTCCTCGGCACTCATGGCAGTTCCCCTTCAGCCGTGCGTCCCCCTATTGTGCGCCAGCCCCGCCCGCCCCTGGCCTATTAGACGATTTCGGGGGTGAGAACCAGCGGAACACCCGGGGGACCCTCGTCGAGCAGCGTGCGCAGCAGCCCGGCGAGCCTGGTCGGGTACACCGTCTCACGCGTGGCCAGAAGTTCGGCGGAAGTCCACCACCTCAGACCGGCGACACTGCGCAGCTCCAGCTCGGTGAGGCCCTTCTGGTCCGTGTCCGTCTGCGAGGTGCGGGCCAGGAAGTACCACTCGTCCTGGTCCCAGCGCCGCCCGTCGAACGGGAAGGAGCAGACCCTCGTCCACAGCAGCGGACCGAGGGCGACGTCCGTGATCCCCGTTTCCTCGGCGAGTTCCCGCAGCGCGGCCTCCTCCCGGGTCTCGTCGCCCTCCAGGCCTCCGCCCGGGGTGAACCACCACCTCTCGGCCGGATCCTCGGGTTCGAAGCCGTGCAGCAGCAGGATCCGGTCGTCCGGGTCCAGCAGCACCACGCGGGCTACCTCGCGTGTCTCAGCGGGCACCGGCGGACGCCTTCGGTCGTCCGGCCCTCTGCGTGGAGCGCGCCGAGAGCGGTCCGTAGGCCGCGCCGCCCAGGATGAGCACCGCACCCACCACGAGGGCCCCGACCTGCAGCGGCAGCGGGCCCTCGGACGACACACCGCCGGGCAGAGCCGCGAAGGCCCCGGGTCGGCCGATCATGCCGTTCATGGGCCAGGCCACGGCATCCACGCGCGCCTCGACGGCGCTGCGCGGCACCGAGCCGTGTCCCGGATCCTCCAGATGGACGCGCGAGTCCATGGAGGTGCTGCGCTCATCGCCGAGCAGGAAGAGCCGGCCCTCGGGGACATCGGCCGTGAAGTCCTGCGGAGAGGCGGGAGCCTTGCCGTCCGCCCCGATCAGCGACGAGGCTCCCTCGGCGCGCAGATACGGTTCTTCGACCGGCTTGCCGTTGACCGTGAGCCGGCCGCCCCTGTCGCAGCAGGCCACCTTGTCGCCGCCCACACCGACGACCCGCTTCACCATGGGCACGTCGCCCCATACCGAGTCGGTGAAGACGACCACGTCCCCGCGCCGTACGTCGCCGCCGTCCACCCGCTCCGCGAGGACCCGGTCGCCGGCGTTCACCGTCGGCGTCATCGAGTCGGTCGGCACGGTGTACGGCTTGTACACCACCGCTCCCCAGGCGAACCCGCCGAGGAAGAGCACACAGCCGACGGCCACGGCCAGGTTCGACAACGTGTTGCCGAGCCGGCCGCGGCCGTCATGACGTCCTGATCCACTCATCCCAGCGCTCCCCATCGGAGATCGACAATCGCTGATCCGAGTCGGCACCCTACCCGGCGGTATGCCCGCGGGTCAGCCTGCGACGACGCCAGAACACGAGGGGCAGCGCTCCGGCTACACCCAGTGCGCCCGGCACCGCAGCTGCTGCGGCGGCATCGAGGCCGGGCTGGTCGAAGGTCTCCGGGACAGGCAGCGTCGCCCAGCGGTTGACGGGCCACGCCACGACGACGGCACGCCCGACGACCTCGTCGGTGGACACCGTGCCCTGACCGGGAAGCTCCTGGTGGTAGCGGGAGTCCAGCGAGTTCTGCCGGTGGTCGCCCATCACCCAGATCCGGCCCTCGGGCACATGGATCGGCCCGAACGGCTCGTCGTCACAGGCGCTGTTGCCCGCGAAGATGAACGACTTGTCGTCCAGCGCCTTGCCGTTGACCGTGACCGGCCCGTTCTTCTTGCACTCGACGGTGTCACCGCCGACCGCGATGACCCGCTTGATCAGGTCCTTCTCCTCCGCGGACGGCATCAGACCGATGAAGCTCAGGAACTTCTGCACCGCGTTGGGCTCGGGGGTCGCCGTGTCCTCCAGCCAGCCGCCCGGGTCATGGAAGACCACGACCTCGCCGCGCTCCGGCTCGGAGCCGAACCACGGCGTCAGCTTGTCGACGAGCACCCGGTCGCCCCGCTGCAGAGTGTTCTGCATGGAGTCCGAGGGGATCGAGAACGCCTGCACCAGGAACGTCTTGATCAGCAGCGCGAGAATGAGCGCGATACCGATGAGGAGCGGCAGCTCCTTCCAGAACGAACGTGGCTTCTTCACCGCCGCACTGCCACCGTCCGGGGACTCGCCGTCACTTTCCGCCTCCGCCGGGACCCCGTTGCCCGAAGGCCGGTCCTCGGGTTCGTCGTGTCCGGATCGTGCGCCGACCGCCAAATCCCCCACATCCACTCCTCACTCCGTGCCACCGCCCGCGCCCGATTCGGCGCAGGCCCACCACTCCCATAACGAGCGGGAGTTCCGCAGGGGTCGGGAGCAGGACCATTCCGTTGCGATCCTGGGAGGACACACTATTCGACGGGGCTGTCGCGGCCGTCGCTCCGGCACTCCCGTCGGGTACGGAGGCGAACGTTCCGGGCTCCTCCAGCCTGCGCCAGTGCCCGAAGGGCCAGGCGATCACCACGGCGCGTCCGACGACCTCATCCTGCGACACCGTGCCCTTTCCCGGCTTGTCGAGATGGAAGCGCGAGTCCGCGGAATTCGACCGGTGGTCGCCCATCACGAAGATGCGGCCCTGGGGAACCTTTACCTCGAATTTGAGAGTGGACGGCACATCGCCGGGATTGAGGTACGGCTCGTCGAGCGCCACACCGTTGACCGTGATCCTGCCGTCCGCGCCGCAGCACTTCACGGTGTCGCCCCCGACAGCCACGACGCGCTTGATCAGGTCCTGCTCGTCCTCGGAGGGGAGCAGGCCGATGAAGGTCAGCAGTTCCTTGACCTGTTTGATCCCGGCGGGCGGGTCCTCGGTGGGGGTGTTCTCCTGCTGCAGCCAGCCGCCCGGGTCCTTGAAGACGACCACGTCGCCGCGCTGAGGTTCGGAGCCGAACCACGGGGTGAGCTTGTCCACCAGCACCCGGTCACCGATCCGGATGGTCTGCTCCATCGATCCGGAGGGGATCACGAAGGCCTGGACGATGAAGGTCTTGAGGAACAGCGCGATCAGAAGCGCCACCAGGACGAGGAGGGGTATCTCCTTGATCGCGGACCGCTGCCTGCGGCGTTTCACCTTGCGGGCCAGTTTGCGGCGCTCGGCCCGTGTGGGCAGCGAACGGGCGCCGGTCGGCCTCGACCCCGTGGGCAGCGGCGGGCCCGTGTCCGGTGCCCGCCCGCGCCCCCGGTTACCCATGGTCCGCGCCCGACGGCCGTATCCCGGCGAAGGCGTCGGTGCCCTCCAGGGAACCGAGCCTGCCGAGCGGCCAGCCGAGCCAGTCGACCCGTCCGATCACGCGCTCGACGGGCACCATGCCGCCCCCGGGCTGCCCCAGGTGGTCGCGGGAGTCCCGTGAGTTGCGGCGGTGGTCGCCCATGACCCACAGCTTGCCGTCGGGCACCACGATGTCGAAGGCGACGTCCGACGGCCGGTCACCGGGGTTCAGATAGGGCTCGTCCACGGGAGTGCCGTTCACTTCGAGCCTCCCCCGCTTCTCGCAGCAGACCACACGGTCGCCCCCCACGCCCACCACCCGCTTCACGAAGTCGGACCCGGCGGGCTCGGCCAGCCCGAGGGACGCTGCTGCGCCGCGCAGCAGCGCGCCGACGCCGTCCTCGTCCGACGCCGTCTCCTGGATGAAGGATCCGGTGCCGTCGAAGACCACCACGTCGCCGCGCCGGGGCTCCGAGCCGAAACGGTACGCCAGTTTGTTGACGAGGACCCGGTCGCCGACCTTCAACGTGGGCTGCATCGAGCCACTGGGGATGAGGAAGGGCTGCAGCACGAAGGCGCTGAAGAGCAGCAGGGCAGTCGTGCAGAGCATGCCCAGGAAGACGGTCCGGCCCCAGGTCATCGATGAGGCCGGCCGGTCCGGGACATGCGTGGAGCGCGACCCTTCCTCCACCCCTTCTGCGGGGCCGGAGGAACGATCGCGCTCCATGTGCTGTGCTTCCGTGTCCATCGGGGCCGAATCCTATCGGGCCACGCTGTGGACGCCGGAGGTGAATCAGCGGTCGCGCTTCTCCTTGATCTTCGCGGCCTTGCCGCGGAGCTCACGGAGGAAGTACAGCTTGGCGCGACGGACGTCACCGCGGGTGACGAGCTCGATCTTCTCGAAGATCGGGCTGTGCACCGGGAAGGTGCGCTCGACGCCGACGCTGAAGGAGACCTTGCGGACCGTGAAGGTCTCGCTGACGCCCGAGCCCTGGCGGCGGATGACTACGCCCTTGAACTGCTGGATACGGGAGCGGTTGCCCTCGATCACGCGCACGTGGACGTTGACGGTGTCACCGGGGCGGAAAGCCGGGAGGTCGGTACGGAGCGAGGCGGCGTTGACGCCATCGAGCAGGGAGGTCATGTTGTCTGCTTTCTTCGCCGATGCCACAGGTCATCGACGGGAGAGAGTGAGATTCGGATGCCGTTCACATCGGGCGGGCGTCTGTCCCCCTGTGGCAGGGGCGCACGCCGGACGTACAGCGGGCCTATTCTTCCACGGCCTCGGGCCTGCGCCAAAATCGCCCGTCGGGCGAGGGGGACCAGCCGAGGATGGAGAGCATCTCGCGGTCCTTCTTGTCGAAGCCGGAGGCCTCGCAGCGCTCGATGAGATCGGGCCGGTGGAGGGCGGTGCGGCGGAACGCCTCGTCCCGCCGCCAGCGTGCGATCCGGCCGTGGTGGCCGCTGAGCAGCACCTCGGGGATGCCGCGGCCACGCCACTCGGGCGGCTTCGTGTAGACCGGGCCCTCGAGCAGGTCGGCCATGGCCCCGGGCGCGAAGGAGTCGTCACGGTGGGACTCGGCGTTGCCGAGCACCCCGGGCAGCAGCCGGGCCACTGCCTCGGTGATCACCAGGACGGCGGCTTCACCGCCCGCCAGGACGTAGTCGCCGATGGACACCTCGACGACCGGCATCCGGGTCGCGTACTCGTCCATCACCCGGCGGTCGATGCCCTCGTAGCGGGCGGGGGTGAAGATGAGCCACGGCCGTTCGGAGAGCTCGACGGCCAGTTCCTGGGTGAAGGGCCGGCCACTGGGGGTCGGCACCACGAGCACCGGGGAGTGCGCCCCGGCCTCGTACCCGCCGGCCAGCGCGTCGTCCAGCGCCTCGCCCCAGGGATCGGTCTTCATGACCATGCCGGGGCCCCCGCCGTACGGGGTGTCGTCCACGGTGTTGTGCCGGTCGTGGGTCCAGTCCCGGAGGTCGTGGACGTGTACGTCGAGGCTGCCGCGGGCCCGTGCCTTGCCGACGAGCGAGACGTTCAGCGGGTCCAGGTACTCGGGGAAGATCGTGACGACGTCGAGCCGCATCACGCGTCGCCCTTCTTCGCGTGGTCCGCCGCGTCCTCGTCGGCGCCGTCCGCGTCACGTGCGGAGGCGACCTCGGCCTCGCTCTCGTCGATCAGACCCGGCGGCGGCGTGATGACGACGCGCTGCTCCTCCAGGTCGATCTCGGTGACGATCTCCTCGACGAACGGGATCATCACCTCGCTGCCGTCGGGGCGTTCCACGATGAACAGGTCCTGCGACGGCAGGTGCGAGATCTCGGTGATCCGGCCGATCTCCGTGCCGTCCGCGAGGACGACATCGAGGTCCATCAGCTGGTGGTCGTAGAACTCCTCGGGGTCGTCGGGGAGTTCCGCCGGGTCCACCTCGGCGATCAGCAGGATGTTGCGCAACGCCTCGGCGGCCGTGCGGTCACGCACGCCCTCGAACCGCAGCAGCAGCCTGCCGCTGTGCACCCGGCCGGTCTCGATCGTCAGCGGCCCGGCATGGGCGGGCTCCGTGGCCAGCACGGCCCCGGGCCCGAGCCGGAGCTCGGGCTCGTCGGTGCGTACCTCGACGGTGACCTCGCCCTTGATGCCGTGGGCGCGACCGATCCGCGCAACTACCAACTGCACGCTACTTCTCCCGGTGATCTTCTGCTGAGGAGGCGGTCATGTACGGACGACAAAGGCCGGGGACGGCTCGAAAGCCCTCCCCGGCCCCGGCCGGTGTTCAACTCTTCAGCGAACCTGGTCCACATCGACGAGGTCGACACGGATTCCACGTCCGCCGATGGCACCCACGACGGTACGCAGGGCGCGCGCGGTGCGGCCGTTGCGGCCGATCACCTTGCCGAGGTCATCGGGATGGACCCGGACCTCGAGCACGCGTCCGCGGCGCAGGTCACGCGAGGCGACCTGCACATCGTCGGGGTTGTCGACGATGCCCTTCACGAGGTGCTCAAGAGCCTCCTCGAGCATGCTCAGGCCTCGGTCGACTCGGTGGACGCGGCAGCGTCAGCCGCCTCGTCCGCCTTCTTGTCCGACTTCTTGGCCTTCTGGGTGATGGCCTCACCCTTGGCCTCGTCGCCGTCCGTGGTCAGGGCCTCGAACAGTGCGCGCTTGTCAGCCTTGGGCTCCGGCTGCAGCAGCGGCGCGGGGGCCGGGAGGCCCTTGTGGGCCTGCCAGTCACCGGTGAGCTTCAGGATCGCGAGGACCGGCTCGGTCGGCTGGGCGCCGACGGACAGCCAGTACTGCGCGCGCTCTGCGTTGACCTCGATGCGCGAGGGGTTCTGCACCGGGTGGTACAGGCCGATCTCCTCGATGGCCCGGCCGTCACGGCGGGTACGGGAGTCGGCGACGACGATGCGGTAGTGAGGCGAACGGATCTTGCCCAGACGCTTCAGCTTGATCTTGACTGCCACGGAAGTGGTGTCTCCTGGTCTCTGACGTGGTTGGGCACAAAAGATGCCACGTGGGGTTGCGGTACTCGGGTGCCCGATGGACGCGTCAGCCGGAGGAGAGAGGGGTCCTATGCGACTGTCGAGTACAGCTAGCCATTGTGCCACACCAGATCGGGTCACCCCACCGCGACCGCCCCTTCCGGGATGCGGAAGGGCTTGCCGCAGCCACCGCAGACGATCGGGGCCTGGGCGAGGACCGACGGGACGACGCGGACGTTGCGCCCGCAGTCGCAGACGGCCTTGACCCGCACCCCTCCCCCGGACGAGCCGTGCCGTGCGGCGGGGCCGCGGAACGAGCGCTTGGTGTCCGCGGCGGTGGCGACGGTGTGCGCCTTGAGCGCCCGCTGAAGCCGCTCCGCCGTCGGGCGGTACCTGCGTTTGGCCTCGGGATTCAGCGTCACCAACGAGAATCCGCTGCTGGGGTGGGGCTCCTCGGCATGGTCGAGGCCCAGCTCCTCGGCGATCGCGAGGAAGCGTCGGTTGTGGTAGCGGCCGGCGCGGGAGGTGTCCCGGACACCTCTCGCGGCGGCGATGCCGTGGACTGCCTCATGGAGCAGCCGTTCGAAGGAGAGCTCGGCGCCACAGGCGGACGAGGACTCTCCGATCAGGGACTCTGGCGCGGCAAGATCGGGCAGCTCGGGGTGGTACCGCTGAATGTCGGCCCACGCCTGTGCCAGCTCTGCGGCAAGTACAGGTGGTGTCGTGCTCACGTCGTGACAACGAGCCTGAGTGCTCCGGTGTTCCTATTCCGGGGCATCCCAAATAATTTGCACGTACCAGTCAGTTGCCCTTGATGCGTCCGGACGAGGGCGGGTGCGCAGAACAGCGGAGAAGTCTCACAGCTCGCACCAAGCTGGTACGTAGCAGCGCGTACGCACCGGCGTGGACGGGCACCCCGCGGCCGACACTACCCGGCACGGAACGGAGGTCGCACACCCGTCGCTGCCAGGGGCGACGGCGCTCGACGTGCTGCGTCCCGTGTGTCGGGTAAGACTGTGAGGAAGCGGGCAGCGGGCGCGTTGTTCCCGGCGCCCGGACCGGACACGCGGCGCCGGGGGCGCACGACCGGAGCACGCAAGCAATGCCGCCCCACCCCGTCCGACCTCTGGACGGGACCGCCGATGCGGAGTTCTCTGACTTACGGGGGCTGTGGGCACACACAGCACATAGACATGGGGGACCTCACTCGGGCACGACCGACCTCACGGCGGATTGGGGCGCATTCCATGACACCTACGCTCGTCCGGCACCACAGGTACGCGGATTCCTCCGCTCCCGTGGACGCCGGTACCCGCGCCCGTGACTGGGCCGAGATCCAGGAGCGCATGCTGGCACCGCTGTACGAGGCGGTGTACGAGCGCCTCGAAGTCGGGGCCGGTACGCGGATGCTCTCCCTCGGCTGCGGTTCCGGGCTCGCGCTGCTGATCGCGGCCTCGCGCGGGGCGCGCGTCACCGGCGTCGACACCGACCGCGAGCGGCTCGCGCTCGCCCGTGAGCGCCTCGCCCCGTGCCCGGGAAACGACGCGGACCCCGGGCGCACGGATCGCCGGGCGAGGCTCGTGGACCGCGTCCCGGCGGCCGTGCCGGACGGGGAAGCCCCCTACAACCTGTTGACCTCCTTCCAGCCGATCGGCTGCGCGGCCGGGGACTCCGAGGGGCTCGCGCCCGCGCTGGCCTCCGCCGTACCGCTGGCCGTGCGCGGAGCCACGGTGGTGCTGGCCGGCTGGGGGCCGCCGGAGCGCTGCGCCACCGCGCCCGTGCTGAGGGTCGCGGCCAGGCTCACCGAGTCGGCGCGTGCGCCGCACTCCGGGAGCGGCTGGCGGCCGGCTCTGCGGGACGATCTGGAGGAGGTCGCCACACGGGCCGGGCTCAAGCCCGACGGTTCGGGACGGGTGTCCTGCCCGTTCGGCTACGCGGACGTGGAGAGCGCGGTGCGCGGCCTGCTGTCGACCGGGCTCTTCGACGCGGCGATCCGGGCCACGGACCGTACCCAGGTGGAGAAGGAGGTCGCCGAGGCCCTGCATCCGCATCTGCGGCCCGACGGCACGGTGTGGATGCCGAACGTCTTCCGCTACCTGGTGTGCGTGACCTGACGGGAACGCGAAGGGGCGCCCCGCCGGGCGGGGCGCCCCTTCGTCCGTGCACCGGGCCGGTCAGCCCATGAACTTCTTGAACTCGTCCGGCAGTTCGAAGTTCTTGTCCTCCTGTGCGGGCAGGTTGAACGCGCCGCCCTGGGCGGCCTGCTCGCGGCGCTCCGCGGCAGCCTGCTCCTCGGCCTTGCGCTTCATCGGGTTACCGCTCTTGCGCTTGCCCTTGGCCTGCTTGACCTGCTTCTTCTGACGGCCGGGGCCGCCACCCATGCCCGGCATCCCCGGCATCCCGGGCATGCCGCCGCCCTGGGCCATCTTCGACATCATCTTGCGGGCCTCGAAGAAGCGCTCCACGAGGTTCTTCACCGCGGACACCTCGACACCGGAGCCCTTGGCGATACGGGCCCTGCGCGAGCCGTTGATGATCGTCGGCTCGGAGCGTTCCTTCGGGGTCATCGACTTGATGATCGCGGCCGTGCGGTCCACGTCGCGCTCGTCGATGTTGTTGATCTGGTCCTTGATCTGCCCCATGCCGGGCAGCATCCCGAGCAGCTTGGAGATGGAGCCCATCTTCCTGACCTGCTCCATCTGCGCCAGGAAGTCGTCGAGCGTGAAGTCCTTGCCCTTGCTCGACGCCAGCTTGGAGGCCATTTTGGCGGCCTCTTCCTGGCTGAAGGTCTTCTCCGCCTGCTCGATCAGGGTGAGCAGGTCACCCATGTCGAGGATGCGGGACGCCATGCGGTCGGGGTGGAAGGCGTCGAAGTCCTCGAGCTTCTCACCGTTCGACGCGAACATGATCTGCTTGCCCGTGACGTGGGCGATCGACAGGGCGGCACCACCGCGGGCGTCACCGTCGAGCTTGGAGAGCACCACGCCGTCGAAGCCGACGCCGTCGCGGAAGGCCTCGGCGGTGTTGACCGCGTCCTGACCGATCATCGCGTCGACGACGAAGAGGATCTCGTCGGGGCTGACGGCGTCGCGGATGTCCGCGGCCTGCCGCATCAGCTCCTCGTCGATGCCAAGGCGGCCCGCGGTGTCGACGATGACGATGTCGTGGACCTTGGCCTTGGCGAACTCGATGGAGTCCTTGGCCACCGCGACCGGGTCACCGACGCCGTTGCCCGGCTCCGGCGCGTAGACCGCGACACCGGCGCGGTCCGCGACGACGCTCAGCTGGTTGACGGCGTTGGGGCGCTGGAGGTCACAGGCGACCAGCAGCGGGGAGTGGCCCTGGGCCTTGAGCCAGAGACCGAGCTTTCCGGCGAGGGTGGTCTTACCGGCGCCCTGCAGACCCGCGAGCATGATCACGGTGGGCGGGTTCTTGGCGAACCGCAGCCGCCGGGTCTCGCCGCCGAGGATGCCGACGAGCTCCTCGTTGACGATCTTGACGACCTGCTGGGCGGGGTTCAGCGCCTGGGAGACCTCGGCGCCGCGCGCCCGCTCCTTGATGTTGGCGATGAACGCGCGGACGACGGGGAGGGCGACGTCGGCCTCGAGCAGGGCGATACGGATCTCACGAGCCGTGGCGTCGATGTCGGCCTCGGACAAGCGGCCCTTGCCCCGGAGGTTCTTGAAAGTCGCGGCAAGGCGGTCGGAGAGAGTATCGAACACGGCGCTCGTCGGTCCTCAGGGTCGGGGGCGGGTGGGTATCGGTGTCTAGAGTATCCGGCCCGTGCAAACGCCGGCTCTCACCGGTCGCACTCGACCTGCAAGGGCTGGAATCCCCGCGGCGGTGGGGAGCACGTACCGACGCCGGGAGCGAACGCCGTGGACGCCGGAAAGTCCCCTGGAGCGGGGGGGAGGGACTCCCTCGGCCCAACGAGGTCGGCCACAGCGCGTCACGGCCTCACTTCAGCGCTTCCTCCAGCGTCCTCGCCAGTGCGGCCGCCTCCGCCTCCGGCAGTGGCGTACCGTCCTCGCGCGTGACGTAGACCGTGTCCACCGCGTTCGCCCCCAGCGTCGACACATGCGCGCTGCGTACGCGTACCGCGCTCCGCTCCAGCGCCCGTCCGATCCGGTGCAGCAGCCCTGGGGCGTCCTGCGCGCGGACCTCGATGACCGTGGCCAGACGTGAGCCCGCGGCCGCGACGGTCACCCTGGGGGGCGGGGCCTTCACCCCGCGCCGCCGCGGGTAGGCCGCCTCGCGTTCGGCGAGCCTGGCGCGGATGTCCAGGGAGCCGTCCAGCGCGCGTACGAGATCGGCGCGCAGCCGGGCGGCCTGCGGGAGAGAGCCGTACTCGGCGGCGACCCGCCAGCTGAGCACCAGCAGCCCGGCCGTCTCGCCCAGCTCGGTGGGCAGCTCGACGGCGCGCAGGTCTGCGGCCCGCACGGTGAGCCGGTGCAGGGCGAGGACCCCGGCCGCCGCCGGCAGGACCCCGGGGCGGTCGGGGAGGGCGATGAGGAGTTCAACGCCGACGGGTTCCGGTCCGCCGTCCTCGGAGGCCGGTTCGGGCCGGGTGTGCAGGGACAGGACGGGCTCGCCGGTGCGCAGGGCCTCGACAGCGAGGCGTTCCTGCTCGGCGCTGGGCGCGAGCGGCTCCGGCGCGGGGGGTTCCTCCCCTGCCAGGAGCGCGGCCACGCGTTTGACCAGGTCGGCGACGAGCGAGGCCCGCCAGGAGCTCCACGCGGCGGGTCCGGTGGCCAGTGCGTCTGCCTCGGTGAGCGCGTGCAGGAGTTCCAGGGTGGAGGCGCTGCCCACGGCCGCGGCGACGGAGCGGACGGTCGCGGGATCGTCGAGGTCGCGGCGGGTGGCGGTGTCGATGAGCAGCAGGTGGTGGCGCACGAGGGTGGCGACGACGCCCACGTCCTGCTTGTCGAAGCCGATGCGTGCGGCCATGTCACGGGCGATGACCTCGCCCGCGACGGAGTGGTCCCCGGGCCAGCCCTTGCCGATGTCGTGGAGCAGGGCGGCGATCAGCAGGAGGTCGGGACGGCCGACGCGGCGGGTGAGGTGGGACGCGCGGACGGCCGTCTCGACGAGGTGCCGGTCGACGGTCCAGGTGTGGACGGGATTGCGCTGCGGCCGGCAGTGGACCCGCTCCCAGTCGGGCAGCAGGCGGGTGATGATGCCTTCCGCTTCGAGCGCTTCCCAGACGCCGACGGTGGCTTCTCCGGCGCCCAGCAGGGTGACGAGCTCCTCGCGGGCCTGTGAGGGCCACGGGACGGGCAGCGGCTGGGCCGCGGTGCCCAGGTGGCGCACGAGGTGACGGGAGAGCGGCAGCCCGGCCTCCGCCGCCGCGGCGGCGGCCCTGAGGGTGAGCACGGGGTCGCGTTCGGGGCGGGCGGTGCGCGCGAGGACGACCTCACCGTCGGCCTCGACGACTCCCTCGGCGAGCGGGGTGCGTTCCGGCGCGGCCTTGGCGCCGCCGAGGAGCGTCCGCAGCCGGGGCCGTGCGGAGCGGGCGCGCAGCACGCGGTTGACCTCGCGCCAGGTGACGTCGGTGGCGTACGAGACCGTCCTGGCGGCCTCGTAGACCTGGCGCAGCAGGGCGTCGGCGTCGAGCAGCCCGAGGGCCCCGGCGACCTGGTCCTGCTCCTGCAGGGCGAGGCGGTCGGTGGCCCGGCCGGTGGTGAGGTGGAGCGCGTCGCGCGCGTCGAGGAGCGTGCGGCGGGCCTCCGCGAGCCCTTCGCGAGGGGCGTCCGCGACCCAGGACGCCGCGACGGCGCGCAGGGCGGTGGCGTCGCGGAGACCGCCGCGTGCCTCCTTGAGGTCGGGTTCCAGGAGGAACTGGAGCTCGCCCATGCGTTCGGCCCGTTCGCGGCAGAGTTCGTCGAGGGCGGGGAGGCGCTTGGGGGCCTGGTTGCGCCAGTCGGCGAGGACCGCGGTCCGCAGCCCGGCGACGAGGCCGAGGTCTCCGGCGACGGGGCGCGCGTCGAGCAGTCCGAGCTGGACCTTGAGGTCCTCCCCCGCGGTCCTGCGTGCCTCGCCGGGGGTGCGTACGGAGTGGTCGAGGGCGAGGCCGAGGTCCCAGACGGGATACCAGATCCCGTCCGCGAGCGCGGCGACCGCCGCGGCGTCGGCCGTGCCGTCGTGCAGGAGCAGGAGGTCGAGGTCGCTGCGCGGCGAGAGCTCGCCGCGGCCGTATCCGCCGACGGCGACGAGTGCGGCGCCGCGGACGCCCGCCCGCTCCGCGGCCTTGGCGAACAGCCCGGTGAGCCAGTCGTCGGTGAGCCGGGCGAGGGCGGCACGGCGCGGCGGCCCGGACCACGCCTCCTTCTGGAGGAGGCGCAGCCGGGCCGCCGCGTAGCCGCTGGGTCCCGAGTCCTCGGATTCGGTCATCACTTCGGTGCTCGTCACCCAGCTGCCCTTCCGTTCACATGGACCGTCGGTCAGAGTGCGTCCGGGCCGCGTTCGCCGGTGCGGACGCGGATCGCGGTGTCGACGGGGACGCTCCAGACCTTGCCGTCACCGATCTTGCCCGTACGGGCCGCCTTGACGACGACGTCGATGAGCTGTTCGGCGTCCTCGTCCTCGACGAGCACCTCGATACGGATCTTCGGGACGAGGTCGACGGTGTACTCGGCACCACGGTAGACCTCGGTGTGTCCGCGCTGACGCCCGTAACCGCTGGCTTCCGTGACCGTGAGGCCCTGGACGCCGAAGGCCTGGAGCGCCTCCTTGATCTCGTCCAGCCGGTGCGGCTTCACGACTGCGGTGATGAGCTTCATGCGTCCACCTTCTTGTTCGTCGGGGCTGCCGTGGTGCCGGGGGCCGGAGGCGTGGTGCGGCTCATGGAGCCGCCGCCGGCACCGCTGAAGTCGTACGCCGTCTCGGCGTGCTCGACCTGGTCGATGCCGGAGACCTCGTCGTCCTCGCCGACCCGCATCCCGATGGTCCTGTCGAGGATGAACGCCAGGGCCGCGGAGACGACCAGGGAGTAGGCGAGGACCGCGAAGACACCGACGGCCTGCTTGCCGAGCTGGTCGAGTCCGCCGCCGTAGAAGAGGCCCTTGGCGTCGGACTGCACACCACCGGTGGCGAAGAGGCCGACGAGGAGGGAGCCGAGGACACCGCCGACGAGGTGGACGCCGACGACGTCCAGGGAGTCGTCGTAACCGAACTTGTACTTGAGGCCCACGGCCATGGCGCACAGGACACCGGCGATGACGCCGATCGCGATGGCGCCGAGCGGGCTGACCGCACCGCCCGCGGGGGTGATGGCGACGAGGCCCGCGACGGCACCGGAGGCGGCACCGAGAGTGGTGAAGGAGCCGTGGCGGATCTTCTCGTAGGCGAGCCAGCCGAGGACCGCGGCACCGGTGGCGACCTGCGTGTTGACGAACATCACCGCGCCGACACCGTCGTCGTTGCCGAGCCAGGAGCCCGCGTTGAAGCCGAACCAGCCGAACCACAGGAGGGCCGCGCCGAGCATGACGAGCGGCAGGCTGTGCGGCCGCATCGGGTCCTTCTTGAAGCCCACCCGCTTGCCGATGACGAGGATCACGCCGAGGGCCGCCGCGCCGGCGTTGATGTGGACCGCCGTACCGCCGGCGAAGTCGATGACACCCAGCTCGAAGAGCCAGCCTCCGGCGCCCCAGACCCAGTGCGCGACCGGGAAGTAGACGACGGTGACCCACAGGGCGATGAACAGGGCCCAGGAGGTGAACTTGACCCGGTCGGCGAGGGCGCCGCTGATCAGGGCGGGGGTGAGGACGGCGAACATCATCTGGAAGACCGCGAAGACGTACACCGGGATGGTGTAGCCGTCCCAGAGTTCGGTGACGCCGATCCCGCTGAGGCCGACGAAGTCCGAGCTCCAGCCGATGACGGAACCGATGTCGGTGCCGAAGGCGAGGCTGAATCCGTAGAGGACCCACAGGACCGTGACGATCCCGAGGCTGATGAAGCTCATCATCAGCATGTTCAGGGTGCTCTTGACGCGGACCATGCCTCCGTAGAAGAAGGCGAGAGCCGGGGTCATGAGCATCACCAGCGCGGAGCAGATGAGCATGAACCCTGTGTTGGCGGCAGACAGCTGCGGGGCGTCTGCGGCAAGCGTCGTGATGCCTGGGGGCATCGGCGTCTCCTCGTCGTCGGTGCGGCCACGTGCGGGGGTGCGGGACCACGGTGAAAAGGTGCGGGCCGGTTATGCGCCATGAGAGTCGCGCAGCGCGGTTTCCACGGATGCCGCACGATGTTTCACCGCAGTGACGAAGGGACTCCGCGTGTTACGTACCGGTGAATCAGGGGTGTCGGGCCCGGTGCGCTGCCTACCATGCTGCCCGCGCCGCATACGGTGCGGTTGAAACGCCGGGAGACGCGAACCGGCCACGACGGCGACCCGCTGACCTGGCGATGGGGGAGCCGAGTCGGGTGGTACGGGGCGGCCGTCGTGGCCGGGGACTGTGGTGCCGGTCAGACCGCTTCCGCGGTCTCCGGGAGCTGCTCGGTGAGCAACTCGGTGAGCAGGGCGACCTCGGGAACGTCCCCGAAGTCCCTGGCAGCGGTGTCGACGGTCTTGCGGAGCCTGGTGTTGACGCGCTCCGACCGGACCTTCTTGGCGATCCTCAGGGCCCGGGTGGCGAGGACGGCCGACTCCTCCGGCTCGCGCTTGAGGAGGTGCACGGTGGCCATGCCGATCAGGTTGAGCGCGTAGGACCTCTGGTGCTCGTCGTCCTCGCCGAAGAGCTCGACCGCGCGGGCCATGACGGGCTCGGCGAGCGAGGCGTACGTGGGGCTGCGGCCGGCGACATAGGCGAGGTCACGGTAGGAGTGGGAGTTCTCGCCGTGCAGTTCGGCGTCGGAGAAGAAGCGGATCCAGTCGGGCTCGGGCTCGTCGTCGAGGAGGGCGTCGGCGAAGGTGTCCTCGGACATCCGGACGGCTCGTTTGCACTTGCTGGGCTGGCCCATGTTGGCGTAGGCGCGCGCCTCCATCGCATACAGCATGGCCTGGGTCCGGGCGGTGGCGCAGTCGCGGCTGCCGTACTGGGCGAGGTGGATGAGTTCGAGTGCGTCGTCCGGCCTGCCGAGGTGGATCATCTGGCGGCTCATGCTGGAGAGGATGTACGAGCCCAGCGGCTTGTCGCCCGCTTCCTTGGAGGCGTGCAGGGCGAGCACGAAGTACTTCTGGGCGGTGGGCTGGAGGCCGACGTCGTAGCTCATCCAGCCCGCGAGCTCGGCGAGTTCGGCGGCGCAGCGGAACAGGCGTCTCGCGGTCGCCCGGGGCTGCGGCTCCTGCAGCAGGTCGGTGACTTCGTGGAGCTGGCCGACGACGGCCTTGCGGCGCAGCCCCCCGCCGCACTGGGCGTCCCACTGGCGGAACATCGCCGTGGTCGATTCGAGCAGGTCCAGCTCGGGGCCGGAGAGCCGCGAGGGACGGCTCTCGGCGGTGGGCAGCTCGGGTTCCGCCTGCCCGGGGCGGTTGACGGGCGCCAGCCAGCGTTGCATGGGCTCGACGAGGGTGGGGCCGGCGGCCAGGGCGAGGGAGCTGCCGAGGAATCCGCGCCGGGCGAGCATGAGGTCGCTGCGGGAGAACTCGCTGAGCAGCGCGACGGTCTGCGGGCCCGCCCACGGCAGGTCGACCCCCGCCACCGAGGGTGCCTGGTGAGCCGCGCGCAGACCGAGGTCCTCGACGGAGACGACGGCGCCGAAGCGCTCGGAGAACAGCTCGGAGAGGATGCGCGGGATGGGTTCACGGGGCTGTTCTCCGTCCAGCCAGCGGCGCACCCGCGAGGTGTCGGTACTGATGTGGTGGGCACCCAGTTGGCGGGCCCGCCGGTTCACCTGGCGGGCGAGCTCACCCTTCGACCAGCCGCTGCGCACGAACCACGAACCCAACTGCCCGTTGGGACGCTTCCCGGCATTCGCCTCGCCTGCGCCGCTGCCACTCACTGGAACGCCCCCATCCCGCTGAAACCTGTCGCGCGAACCTCTATCAGAATGCCGCGCCTCGGCGCTGTCCGTACGGGCCTCGCGCACCATCGAACAGATCGGCGGATTGCCCGAGGCATACTCAACTGCAGATGCAATTGCAGGTTCGAGTACCCACGGTAATCCTACGATCACCGCTGCGGCGAGGGCAGTTGCGGAAACGCCACCATTCGCCACCCCTTCGGATGAACCCGATCGACACTGTCCGCGATTCACTTGACAGGCCGCGATCAGCAGCGAGCGGAGTGAAGCATTCAGGAGCGCGCGGTCCACATCGCGCCCCCTCGGACGCCACCCCGGTGCGCCGGCGGATCACCGGCACGCGAAGTGCGTCGGTACGACGTCGAGCGCCGAGGACTCCGGGTCGTAACCACCGGTGAGTCGAACCCGTTGGAGGGGGCATGGGCTTCACGATCGGCGGCATCCGGGAGATGCGGTCCGGCACACGGCGCCGCGGCCGTGCGGCCGGGGCGACCGCGGTGGCCGAGTACACAGGACTCTGGGGCTGGGCCGTGGCGCCGGGAGCGCGTGCGGCAGGAGGCGTCTGCTCGTGCGGCGACTCCGCCTGCGCCGCCCCCGGAGCGCATCCGCTGGACTTCGCCCGGGAGGTGCCGTCGGGCGCCACCCTGGAAACGGCGACGGACGCCTGGGCGGAGGTGCCCGGAGCCGCGCTGCTGCTTCCCGTGGGCCGGGCCTTCGACGTGCTCGACGTCGCCGAGGCGGCGGGCCGGCGCGCCCTGGTGCGGATGGAGCGCCTGGGACTGCCGCTGGGGCCGGTCGCGGTGACGCCGACCGGCCGCACCCAGTTCTTCGTCGCCCCGGGGGCAGCGGCCGGGCTGCCCGGGCTGCTCTACCGGATGGGCTGGGACGACGCCGATCTGGACCTGCGGGCGCTGGGCCCCGGCGCGTACGTCACCGCTCCCCCGTCCGATCTCGGGGGGCTGGGCCCGGTCCACTGGCTGCGTCCGCCGGATCCCGACACCGCCGCTGCTCCTCCGCAGGCCCGGCTACTGCTGGGCACCCTCGCCTACATATGCCACCGCTGGTGAACGCCGAAGGGCGGTGACCCCTCTCGGGTACACCGCCCTTCACGCCTGTGCGCGGGTGTGCCGGTCAGTCACCGATCAGCGCGTCGACGAAGGCGCCCGGCTCGAACGGCGCCAGGTCGTCCGGCCCCTCGCCGAGGCCGATGAGCTTCACGGGCACGCCCAGCTCGCGCTGGACGGCGATGACGATGCCGCCCTTGGCGGTGCCGTCCAGCTTGGTGAGGACGATTCCGGTGATGTCGACCACCTCGGCGAAGACACGTGCCTGGACGAGGCCGTTCTGCCCGGTCGTGGCATCGAGGACGAGCAGCACCTCGTCGAGCGGCCCGTGCTTCTCGACGACCCGCTTGACCTTGCCGAGCTCGTCCATCAGGCCGGTCTTCGTGTGCAGCCGGCCCGCGGTGTCGATGAGTACGACGTCGGCACCCTCGGCGATACCCTCCTTGACCGCGTCGAAGGCGATCGAGGCGGGGTCGCCGGCCTCGGGGCCACGCACCGTGCGGGCACCGACGCGCTCGCCCCAGGTCTGGAGCTGGTCGGCGGCGGCGGCGCGGAAGGTGTCCGCGGCGCCCAGCACGACGCTGCGGCCGTCGGCCACGAGCACCCGGGCGAGCTTGCCCGTCGTGGTCGTCTTGCCGGTGCCGTTGACCCCGACGACCATCACGACGCCGGGCGTCGTGGCGCCGCCCTCCGTCTTCACGGCGCGGTCGAGATCGGGACCGAGCAGGGCGACGAGCTCCTCGCGCAGCAGGGTGCGCAGCTCGTCGGGCGTACGGGTACCGAGGACGCGGACGCGCTCACGGAGCCGCTCCACCAGTTCCTGGGTGGGCGCGACGCCGACGTCGGCGGTGAGGAGGGTGTCCTCGATCTCCTCCCAGGTGTCCTCGTCGAGGTTGTCGCGGGACAGGAGGGTGAGCAGGCCCTTGCCCAGGGAGTTCTGCGAACGGGCGAGCCGGGCACGGAGCCGCACCAGGCGGCCCGCTGTGGGCTCGGGGACTTCGAGCTCGGGTACCTCCGGCTCGATGACGACGGGGGTTTCCTCGACGGGAGTCCCGGCGCCGGGGAGACCGACCTCCTCGATGGTGCGCCGCGCTTCGTCGCGCGGCGCCTCGGCTTCCTCGCCGACACGGGGCTCGGCGGGAGGAGTGATGGTCGGCGTGCTCGACGGCGCCGAGGGCGGCAGCTGCTTCTTCTTGCGGCTGCTGACCACGAGCCCGCTGATCAGGCCGACCGCGACCAGGGCGATGACTACAGCAAGGATGACGATTTCCATAACGCGTCCAGTATCGGCCACGGCCGCGGTCCGGCGCGGTCAAGGACCGTGACCGGTGCCAGCCAGGTAGCCGGTTTGCCACGTTTGGGGGTAAAGGTACGCTGCTGCCCGTGGAGAACCGCGGCCTGGATCCCGTCCCCGATCACGAGCGCACCGGCCGGGTCCGCACCCTGTTCCCCACCTGGGTGACGGCCAACATGACGGTGCTGCTGCTGACCGTGGGAGCCGGGCTCACGGTCTTCAACGGGCTGAACTTCTGGCAGGTGCTCGCCGTGGCGGTCACGGCATCGGTGCTGTCCTTCGGCCTGGTCGGCCTCGTGTCCGTGGCGGGGAAACGCGGCGGGGCCCCCGGCATGGCACTGTCCCGGGCCGTCTTCGGGCAGCGGGGCAACCTCTTCCCCGGAGCCCTGCTGTGGGTGGTCCGCTGGGGCTGGGAGACCGTGAACGCGGTAACCGGCTCCTACGCCCTGCTGGCCGTCCTGCACCTGCTGGCCGGTGTCCGCAGCACCCCCACACTGATCCTGGTGACCCTGACGGCTTTCGTCGCCGCGGGCTTCCTCGTGTCGGGGATCGGGATCAGGGCGCTGCGGACGGCCTCGCGGGTCTCCGTCTGCCTGTTCGGAGGCACCAGTCTCGTCGTCCTCGTCCATCTGGCCGGAACGGCCCCGTGGCGGACCGTCCTGGAGCAGCCGCCGGGCACGGCGGCGATGATGGCCGCCGGGATCGGGACGCTGGTGGCCGGGGGTCTCAGCTGGGTCCCCTCGGCGCCGGACTTCGCCCGCTACCTGCCCAGGTCCGCCTCGGACCGGGCGATGGTCGGCGCTGCCGTGGGAGGGGCGCTCGTCACCGTCCCGCCGATGGCGCTGATGGGCGCGGTGATGGCGGTGAGCTCACCGCACCTGGCCGTCGCGAAGGATCCCGTGGCGTTCATCGGCGAGCTGCTGCCGCGGTGGATCTCGGTGCCGTACCTGCTGACCGCCGTCATGGGCATGATGCTGGTCAACGCGATGTCGATGTACTCCGCGGGCTTCACCGCGCAGACGCTCGGATTCGCGGTCCCCCGCGCCTGGGCCGTGGGGGTGAACGCGACGATCAGCCTGCTCCTCGGCGGGACGCTGATGATGGTGGCGACGAGTTTCCTCGACACCTTCCTCTCCTTCCTCACCCTGCTCGGCGTGACGTTCTCCGCCTGGACCGGGGTCTTCGTGGTGGACCTGCTCCGAGGGCGCACGTACGACGCCGCGGCCCTCATGGACACCACGCCCGGCAGCGGCTACTGGTACTCGGCCGGGTACGGCGGACAGGCCATGGCGGCCTGGGGCACGGCGCTCGTGGTGGGTCTGCTCTTCACCGACGTGGAGTGGTTCACCGGCCCGCTCGGCGCCTCCTGGACCGGGCGGCACGGGCTGGGCTGGGCCGTCACGATCCTCGTCGCCGCGGGGGTGTACGCGGCGCTGCCCCGCCCGGCGGACGGAACGGCCGGCGCCCCCGTCAGGTTCTGACTCCACGTCGGCCCGACGGGCGCGGGGCGGCGGAACGCCGGACCGCTCGGGCCCGGAGCAGAACGCTGCCCCGGACCGGCATGGGCCGGCCCGGGGCAGCGGGGTCGAGGAGAGGGGCAGCGGGGATTAGCCCATCTCCTCCAGCGCCTTGCCCTTGGTCTCCTTCACGAACTTGAGCACGAAGGGGATCGAGAGCACGGCGAAGCAGGTGTAGATGATGTAGGTGCCCGAGAGGTTCCAGTCGGCCAGGCTCGGGAAGCTCGCGGTGATCGCCCAGTTGGCGATCCACTGCGCCGAGGCGGCGACACCGAGGGCGGCGGCGCGGATGCGGTTCGGGAACATCTCGCCGAGGAAGACCCAGACCACGACACCCCACGACAGGGCGAAGAAGAGCACGAAGACGTGGGCCGCGACGAGGGCGACGGTGCCCTGGGTGGTGGGCAGCTTGCCGTCGACGAGATCGGCGGAGAAGGCCCAGGCCTCGAACGCCAGGGCGACGGCCATACCGGTGGAGCCGATGAGGGCGAGGGGCCTGCGGCCCACCCGGTCCACGAGGATCATGGCGATCACGGTGCCGATGATGTTGATGATCGACGTGGTGAACGAGTAGAAGAACGAGGCGGTCGGGTCGATGCCGACGGACTGCCACAGCGTCGCCGAGTAGTAGAACGCGACGTTGATACCGACGAGCTGCTGGAAGACCGACAGGCCGATACCGACCCAGACGATCGGCAGGAAGCCGAAACGGCTGCCGAGCAGGTCGCTGAACTTGGACTTGTGCTCACGGTGCATGGCCGTCTCGATCTCGTTCACGCGCGCGTCGAGATCGACGTTCTTGCCCTCGACCTCTTCGAGGATCTTCCGGGCGCGGTCCCTCTTGCCGACGGAGATCAGGAAGCGCGGGGACTCGGGGATCACGAAGGACAGGAGTCCGTACAGGATGGCGGGCACAACCATCACGCCGAGCATCCACTGCCACGCCTCGAAGCCGGCGATCTCCCCGCGCTGGTCGCCGTCGGCGATCTGCAGGATGCCGTAGTTGACCAGCTGGGAGATGGCGATGCCGACGACGATGGCCGCCTGCTGGAAGGAACCGAGTCGCCCTCGGTAGGCGGGCGGCGAGACCTCGGCGATGTACGCCGGGCCGATGACCGAGGCCATGCCGATCGCGAAGCCGCCGATGATCCGCCACATGGCGAGGTCCCAGAGGGCGAACGGCAGCGCCGAACCGACGGCGCTGATGGTGAACAGCACGGAGGCGATCTGCATGCAGCGGATGCGGCCGATCCGGTCGGCGATCCGCCCCGCCGTGGCCGCGCCGATGGCACAGCCGATCAGAGCGATGGCGATGACCTGGGCCAGCGTCCCTGATCCGATGTCATAGCGGCTGCGGATGGCCTCGACGGCACCGTTGATCACGGAACTGTCGTAGCCGAAGAGGAAGCCGCCCATCGCCGCGGCTGCCGTGATGAAGATGACGTGTCCGAGATGGTCCGGGTGCGCCCCTCGGGCGCCGGACTCCGGTCCGCTCGCTGTGCTGGTCACATGAACTCCTGGTACCTGGCAACAACGTCAGGTGTGGGGGGTGAGCCCTCCCAGTGGCGCACAACTTCTGGCCGACCACCACTTGAAGGTAAAAACAACATTGCTGAGGTTATGCGTTCAAGTTTCGAAGTCAAGAGTTGGGTTCGAGCCGTTCGGTCCCTCACAAGTACCCAGGACCACCCAAAAGGTGCGTTGAAGTGTTGAAAATTAGGTAAAGAGGATGTGCCCACCCGTCAGCCGATGTCCGGAGCCCTCAGCGGAGCCGCTGGCTGATCACCTTGGACACTCCGTCGCCCTGCATCGAGACGCCGTAGAGGGCGTCGGCGACCTCCATCGTCCTCTTCTGGTGCGTGATGACGATGAGCTGGGAGCTCTCCTGGAGCTCCTCCATGATCCGGATCAGCCGCTGCAGATTGGTGTCGTCGAGTGCCGCCTCGACCTCGTCCATGACGTAGAAGGGACTCGGCCGGGCCTTGAAGATGGACACCAGCAGGGCAACGGCCGTAAGGGATCGCTCGCCGCCGGAGAGCAGCGAGAGACGCTTGACCTTCTTGCCCGGCGGCCTCGCCTCGACGTCGAGACCGGTCGTCAGCATGTTGTCCGGGTCGGTGAGGACGAGACGGCCCTCGCCGCCCGGGAAGAGCCTTGAGAAGACGCCCTCGAACTCGCGGGCGGTGTCCCGGAAGGCCTCCGTGAACACCTGCTCGACCCGCTCGTCGACCTCCTTGATCACCTGCATCAGGTCGGCCCGGGTCTTCTTCAGGTCTTCGAGCTGCTCCGAGAGGAACTTGTGCCGTTCCTCCAGTGCCGAGAACTCCTCCAGGGCGAGCGGATTCACCTTCCCGAGTTGCTGGTACGCCCGTTCGGCCGTCTTCAGCCGCTTCTCCTGCTCGGCCCTGACGAACGGCTTCGGCTGGTTGCGCGGATGCCCCGGATCCGCCGGGAGTTCCTCCCCCTCCGCGGCGGGGGACGGCGGTACCGGCTGCCCCGGGCCGTACTCCGCGGCCAGTCCGGCCGGCTCGACGCCGAACTCCTCCAGCGCCTTGGCCTCCACCTGCTCCATGCGCAGCCGTTTCTCGGCCCCGAGCACCTCGCCCCGGTGCACGGAGTCGGTGAGCCGGTCGAGCTCGCCCTTGAGGTCCCGGCCCCGGCCGCGTTCAGCCGCCAGGTCGCGCTCACGCTCGGCCTTCGCCGCCTCGGCCCTGCTCCGTTCCTCCTCCGCCCGCACGACCGAGACCTCGACGTGTGCCAGCAGTTGCCGGGCGCCCGACGCCACGGCGGCGGCCACGGCGGCCTCATGACGCAGCCGGGCGCGGCGCTGTTCGGCGCGGGTGCGCGCCTCACGCTCGGCGCGGGCTCCCCGGTCGAGGGCGTCGGCCCGCCCGGCGAGCGCCTTGACGCGTTCCTCATGGGTACGGGCCTGGAGCCGGGCCTCCATCTCGGTCTGGCGTGCGTTGGCACCGTCGGCGGCGAGCCGGTCCCGTACGGAGGTGTCGGGCTCCTCCTCGACGGGGGCCTCCTCCGCCACCAGCAGCCTCTCGGCCAGCTCCTCCGCCTCCTCGGTGGCCCGCTCCAGCGCCTCCTGGGCGCGGGCCGCGGACGCGGTCGTCCGCTCGGCCTCACCCGCGGCGCCTCGTGCCTGCCCGGCCAGGCGCCCGAGCTGCTGCGCCACCCCGGACTTCTCCCGCTCGGCCGCCCGGCGCCGCTCCCGCAGTTCCTCCACCCGGGCCGCACGGTCGCCGCGCCTGGCGGCAGCGGCACGCTGGTCCGAAGCCAGCTGCTCGCAGCGCACGGCGAGCTCCGCCAGTTCGGCGGCGGCCTCGTCCACCGAGGCCTGGACCTCCAGCAGGGTCGGCGCCCCGGCCGATCCGCCGTGCGCGAAGTGCGCGCCCAGCACGTCGCCCTCGGCGGTGACGGCGATCAGTCCGGAGTGGGCGGCGACCAGCTCCTCGGCGTCCTCCAGGGTTCCCACGACGACCATGTCACGCACCAGCCGCCGTACGGCCGCCATCAGTTCGGCGGGCCCCTGCAGCAGCCCGGCGACGGCCGGCGCGGAGGACTCCCCGATGGCGACCGAGGTCTCCGGCGGCGCCGGCCTGCCGGCCGCTGCCGCCTCGCCGTCGGCCGGGACGGGGCCATCGGGGGCCTGTTCCGCGCCGGTCGCGGTGACGGTCCGGCGGCCCTGCCCCGCCCCGGACGCCTGCCCGGGTACCTGGCCGGCAAGGGTGCCCGGAAGCTGTTCGGTGCCCTGCGCGGGCACCTGCCCGGCTCTCGCTCCGCCCAGGACCAGCGCGGCGCGCCCCGCGTCCTGCTTGCGCAGCAGGCGGATGGCGTCCGCAGCGGTGCCGGGATCCGTCACGGCCACGGCGTCGGCGGCCGCGCCCAGGGCCGCCGCCACCGCCACCTCGTGCCCCGGGGCCACCGTGAGCAGCTCCGCGAGTGGGCCGAGCAGTCCGGACAGCCGGTCCCCCGCGCCGAGCAGCACCCCGGTGCCGTCCTTGCGCCGCAGTCCCAGCGACAGTGCCTCGTGCCGGGCGGAGACCGCGGCGCGACTGCGTTCCGCGGCGGTGACCGCCTCGCGCGCCGCGCTCAGGGCCTCCTCCGCCGCGGCGAGCTCCCGCTCGGCGGCGTCATGCCGCTCCGCCAGCTCCGCGTCACCGGCGTCCAGCCCCTCGACCTCCGCCGCGAGCTGCTCGTACTCCTCCTGGGCCGCGGCCGCACGCTCGTGCGCCTCGTCCCGGGACGCGGACAGCCGGTCGATCTCGGCCTGCGCCGAACCCGCCCGGCTGCGGGCGGCGTTGACCTGGCCGTTGAGCCGGGCGAGCCCCTCGCGCCGGTCGGCGATGGCCCGGGCGGCGTCCCGGAGCCTTCGCTCCTCGGACGCCAGCTCCCGCTCCAGATCGGCCCGGTGCGCGGTGGTGTCCTCCAGGGCGTGCTCCGCCGCTTCGAGCGCCGCCTCCAACTCCGCCTCCTGCTCGCGGATCCGGGCGGCCTCACGCTCCATGTCCTCCGGGTCGCGTCCGCGGCGCTCCTCCTCGGGAGCAGCCTCGGCGCTCTTCACCCGGGCGTCGGCGAGCGAGATCGTGCCCCGCACGCGCTCGGCCAGCTGCGAGAGCTCGTACCAGGTCTGCTGGGCCCGCTGCAGACGCGGCGCCAGCCGGCGGACCTCGTCCTCCAGGTCGGCCTCACGGGCGAGCGCCGCCTTGAGTTCCGACTCCGCCGCCTCCCTGCGCTGTTTGAGGGCGGCCTCGTCGGCGATCTCTTCGCGCAGCGCCTCACGCAGCCGCACCAGGTCGTCGGCGAGGAGCCGCAGCCGGGCGTCCCGCAGGTCCGCCTGGATGACGGCGGCCCGGCGGGCCACGGCGGCCTGCCTGCCCAGGGGTTTGAGCTGGCGGCGCAGTTCGTCGGTGAGGTCCTGCACGCGGGCGAGGTTCGCGCCCATCGCCTCCAGCTTCCGCAGCGCCTTCTCCTTGCGCTTACGGTGCTTGAGCACGCCCGCCGCCTCTTCGATGAAGGCGCGGCGCCCGGTCGGATCGGCGTGCAGGACGGAGTCCAGCCGGCCCTGGCCGACGATGACGTGCATCTCGCGGCCGATACCGGAGTCCGAGAGGAGCTCCTGGATGTCGAGCAGCCGGCAGGTGTCGCCATTGATCTGGTATTCGCTGCCGCCGTTGCGGAACATGATCCGGGTGATCGTCACCTCGGCGTACTCGATCGGCAGCGCACCGTCGGAATTGTCGATCGTCAGTGACACTTCCGCGCGTCCCAGCGGAGGCCTTCCCGTGGTGCCGGCGAAGATCACGTCTTCCATCTTGCCGCCGCGCAGGGATTTGGCCCCCTGCTCGCCCATGACCCAGGAGAGCGCGTCCACCACATTGGATTTGCCCGAACCATTGGGGCCGACGACACAGGTGATGCCCGGTTCGAACCGCAGGGTCGTGGCGGAGGCGAACGATTTGAAACCGCGGAGGGTCAGGGCCTTGAGGTGCACGCCGCCGGACTCTACCTTTCACTCTCGGTTTCGCTGATGAAGGTGCAGGGCACATCAGACGGTAAGCGAAGAGTGACGGGGCGGGGACGGGGCCGGGGGTAAAAGAAAAAAGGGACGCCGGAGCGTCCCTGGTGAATGCCGCACGGCAGCGCCGTGCAGTCATCCGAGCACAGCCTTGCGTGACGGATCGCGCGAACCGGCCGGATACCGAGCGATCCCCGGTGGTCCTGGACGACGATCCGTGACGAAGACTTCGGTGGTTGATCCCGAGCGGGTGGCGTTGCGGCCCGACCGGCCCCGGCAGGGCCTGGGGGTCAGGTCAGCGCGGGCTCCGCCTGGGGTACGTCGATGTCGATGCTGTCGAGCAACGACTCCTGGTGCTGGGCGGCGGCGTTGAGCGCGTCATTCTCGTCCTGGATCCGTACGAGCTCGGATTCCAGGTCCTGGACACGCTTCTGAAGCCGTCGCATCTCGGCGAGGAGTCGCGGGTCGGAACCGCCGACGTAACCGAGAAGCGCCTTTGCCATGATGCTTGGTCCTCCACACTGAGTGACCGACCGATGCGGTGTGGGTCGTATGGGAATCGCACCCGCGGTGTTCGGCAGTGCTCTGTATCCACTGCTGTTCCGCTGTCTCCAGCTCTGCCGAACAGCTAAGGTGCGCGGGGATTTCAGCGTCTCACCAAAAAGTTTGACGGTCAACACGATCACACGCCGACGGACCGGGCGTCCCGGGGCGCGCCGCTCGACGATCATGCGGCGCGGCTCTCCTGCGGGTTCCCGAGGGGCGTGGAGATCTTCGTCAATGCCGCAGCCTCGCACGGTGCGCGGCCCTTGGCAACCATGTGCATGCGCCGACTACTTCCGCAGGTCATTTCGGGTGCGCGCCCCTCACATCACCTCCGGACGGCCGGGCGCCGCCCTTTCGGCACCCACCGGATCCACCTCCATTCCCCGGAGGAATCAGCGGATCGCGAATCCCTCATAACCGCCGCGGGGCGTGTCCCAGATCTCAGTGACGCCGTCCACGCGGCCGGGTGTGTCGTCGGAGCCGAGCCAGTCCAGCAGACGGTGGCAATTCTCACGCGGCCCTTCGGCCACCACCTGCACCCTGCCGTCGTCCAGATTGAGCGCGAAGCCGGTGAGCTTTCCGATCTCCAAAGCATTTTCCCTGGTGAACCAGCGGAACCCTACTTGCTGTACTCGGCCGCGTACCCAGACGACGAGTCGTGCTTCTTCGTTCATGCCCGAACGCTAACCGGCCAATTACTCAAGGAGTACGCCGCCCCAATCCGCCATGGCGTAAGGTCCCCTCGCAATAGCCTCACCCGAACGGGTGAGTCGGATCTTGAATACGGTGACGTCGGAACGGCGCCCGGAGCACGAGGAAGGCACAGCGCATGGGACGGCATCGACGCGCAGGCGCGGCCCCCGCCGCTGAGCAGCACGCGGCGGGCTCCGAGGACGGGTACCGCGGCGCACGCCGGAAGAAGCGGGCGGGCATACCCGTACGCGCCGGGCTCCTCGGAGTCTCCGCCGCCGTTGCCGTCGGAGCCGTCGCCGTCGCGTCCGGCCTGCTGCCGGGGGGCGACAGCTACAGCATCAGCGGGGGCGGCGCGGCCGACCAGGTCCACGCCGGCGGTGCTCCCGACCTGCTGACCCAGGGCGGGTCCTCCGCAGAGCCGACCGGGCGCACCTCGGCCTCGGCGTCGGCCGAGGCCGACAGAGGTGCGGGGCGTTCCGCCGCACCCTCGAAGTCCCCCTCCGCCACTCCGAGCGCGAAGCCGAGCACGAAGCCTTCCGCCTCCGCGTCGAAGTCCGCGTCGAAGACGCCGGAACGGACGAAGGCACCGGCCGCCGAGCCGAAGGAGTCCGCCTCGTCCGCCCCGGCGACCAAGGCCCCGGCCGCTCCGAAGACCTCGTCGGCCACCCCCACCGGGAAGGCCACCCCCTCGGCTCCGGCGAGCCCGTCCGCCACCTCCGCGCAGGCGGCCGTGCTCACCCTGGTCAACCAGGAGCGGGCCAAGGTCGGCTGCAGTCCGGTCACCACCAGCGCCTCGCTCACGGCACTCGCCCAGGACTTCAGCGAGGACATGGCCGCCCGCGACTTCTTCGGCCACACCGACCCCGACGGGGCGACCCCCTGGGACCGTGCCGCCGCAGCCGGTGTGCAGGGTCTCGGCGGCGAGAACATCGCACGCGGCCAGGCCGACGCACAGGCCGTGATGGACGCTTGGATGAACAGCGACGGCCATCGCGCGAACATACTCAACTGCGACTACAGGACGCTCGGCGTGGGCGTCCACCTCGGCTCCGGCGGCCCCTGGTGGACGCAGGACTTCGGCTTCTGAGAAGCCCGCGGCCTCACCGGCCGCACACCGCAGGACCCCTGCCCGTCCCCGGACCGGCAGGGGTCTTCCGCGCTCCGCCCCCGTAGGCCGCCGGGCCGGTCCTGGCGGCCTACAACCATGCCCCCTTCGTAAGAGTCTTGATCGTCGGCAGTCACTTCGTGACGCAGATGATCAGAAGCGAAGGAACGAATGAACCGATCCAGAGGCACCACGGTGGTCACAGCCGCCGCCGTCGTACTCTCCACCGCGGGCACCCTGCTCGCGACAGCCGCGCCCGCCTCGGCAGCCGTGACCTGTGCGTCGCCCGTCTTCAAGCGGACGTTCTACGCGAACACGACGTTCTCCGGAACCCCCAAGGGCACGGACTGCGGCGCCGTGATCGACCAGAACTGGGGCACAGGCGCACCCGGTCACAAGGGGATGCCCTCCGACAACTTCGGTGTCCGCTGGTCCACGACCCGCGACTTCGGATCGGGCGGGCCCTTCACCTTCACCGCCTCCACCCGCGACGGCATACGTGTCCACGTCGACGGCGTCCGCAAGGTCGACCTCTGGAAGAACGTCTCCACCACCGTCTCCAGGACGGTGGCCGTGTCGATCCCCAAGGGCACGCACAGCCTCCGCATCGACTTCGTGAACTGGACCGGCGCCGCGAACGTCAGGTTCGCCTACACCCCCCGCACCTCCGCGAGCGTCGACAAGGTCAAGCCGCTGGTCCCCGCGGGCACCACCGTGGCCTACAGCACGGCTTCCACGTCCACGAAGGTCGCCTGGGCCAGGAACAAGGAGATGGACCTGGCCGGGTACCGCGTCTACCGGCGGCTGAAGAGCGCCGCCTACCCCGCGCAGCCCCTGGCCACCACGACCTCGACCTCCTACACCGACACGACCGTGCCGAAGGACGGCAACGTCTACTACTACGAGGTACGCGCGTACGACAAGGCGGGCAACACCTCCTCCGGCACCGCCGACCTGGGCGTCACCACCGTCGACCGGATCGCCCCCGCCGCCCCGGAAGGCGTCGAGGACAACTGGGCCATGGGCAGCCCCACCGAGATCACCCTCTACTGGGACGGCAACACCGAGCCCGACCTCGCCGGGTACCGGGTCTACCGCTCGACGTCCCGGCCGGTCGCCCTCACCGCCGCCAACCGCCTCGCCTCGTCCGGAGGTGGCTACCGCGGACCGCTTCCGCAGACCGGTGACGTCTACTACTACGTCGTGACGGCCGTCGACACCCACGGCAACGAGTCCGCGGCCTCCGGCACCGCGATGTACTACAGCGACGACCGGACCGGTCCCGTCGACACCGCGCTCAACGCGCGGGCCTCGGAGAGCGAGGCGGGCGTCACCGTGACCTGGGACGCCTCCGAGAGGACCAGTGACGACTTCGCCGGCTACTCGGTCTTCCGGACCAACCGGCCCGGCACCAGGTATGCCACGCGCACCGAGGTCGGCAGCAAGGTGAGGGGGACCAGCCTCACGGACGCCGCCCCGCCGCCCGGCGCCACGTACACCTACCGGGTGGTGGCGCTGGATCGCGAAGGCAACGGCGGGACCCCGTCCGAGGAGCTCACCGTCGCCGTCGTCGGGAACACGACCGCACCCGCGGCCGTCACCGGTGTGACCGCCGTGCCCAGGTCGAACGGCGTCACCGTCTCCTGGGACAGGAGCGAGGACCCCGGAGTCGCGCACTACCTCCTGTTCCGCGGCGTGCCGGCCGACGGACGGTGGACCTACACAGCGGTGCCGCACCCCTCGAACTTCCAGCCGTGGCAGATCACGGGAACGACGTTCCACGACGTCGTGCCCGCGGACGGCCAACAGGTCCGGTACGGCGTCGTCGCCGTGGACCAGTACGGGAACCGGCTGGCCCCCGGCACCGGCGGCGCCACCGAGGTCGACGTCACGGAGCTGGACCTGCGCCCGGCCGCCCCGGCCGCGACCGGGGCGCCCCTCGCCTACCTCGGTTCCGACCAGAACGCCTGGCTGTCCTGGGCGCTCGGCGGCTCCGGCAACCTCGCCGAGGTCTCCGGTTTCGCCGTCCGGCGTTGGAACCCGCAGACCGGGGTCTTCGATCTGGTCCGCACCGAGCCCCGGGACAACGTCACGACGTGGCACTGGCGGGACACTGCCGCACCGCCCGCGACCACGGTCTACTACCGCGTCTCGGTCCTCTACGCGGACGGCACGGAGTCGGGCGCGAGCGAGACCGTCGTCGTGACCCGCTGAGCACGCCGGTGCAGCGCTCACCGGAAGTGAGCGCTGCACCGGCGTAAGCTGGCCCGCATGAGTGAGACGGCCACGGACCACGTACAGGACGGCAGTGACGCGGCCTTCGACGTCTTCTCACGGCTGTGCCCCTCACGGGAGACGCTGGAGCACGTCACGGGCCGCTGGGGCGGTCTGACCCTGGGCGCTCTCCACGAGAGCGGCGCCCGCTTCAACGAACTGCGCCGCCGGGTCGACGGCGTCAGCGAGAAGATGCTCTCCCAGACACTGCACGCGCTGGAGCGCGACGGCCTGGTGCACCGGGAGGCCCAGCTGACCAACCCGCCGCGCGTCGACTACCGCCTGACGCCGCTCGGCCGCCAGGTCGCGGAACGGCTGATGGATCTCATCCAGCTCGTCGAGGGCCGGATGCCCGAGGTCGTCGAGGCCCGGAACCGGTACGACGCCGCACGCGGAGCCTGAGCCGGAACCGGACCCGGGACGTCAGGAGACCCGCGGCGGACGCTGGCAGCGCGGGCAGAAGTAGCTGGAGCGGTTCATCCACGGCCGTCGTCGCATCGGCGTGCCGCAGCGGCGGCAGGGCTCGTCCTCCCGCCCGTACGCGTCCAGCGACCGGTCGAAGTAGCCGGACTCACCGTTCACATTGACGTACAGGCTGTCGAAGCTGGTGCCGCCCTGGGCGAGGGCCTCCCTCATCACGTCCCGGACATGGCCGAGCAGCTCCGCCGTCCTCGGACGGGTCAGGGTCGCGGTCGGCCGCTCGTAGTGGAGCCGGCTGCGCCAGAGCGCCTCGTCGGCGTAGATGTTGCCGACGCCACTGATCAGGGACTGGTCCAGGAGAGCACGCTTGACCGTCGTCCGGCGCAGGCGCAGCGCGAGGTGGAAGGCGCTGTCGTCGAAGGCCGGGTCGAGGGGGTCCCGTGCGATGTGGGCGATGACGTCGGGCAGGCCGTCGGGGGTGTTGTCGTGCAGCGACAGCCCGCCGAAGGTCCGCTGGTCGACGAAGCGCAGCTCGGTGCCGAGGGCGTCGTCGAAGCGGATCCGGATCCGCAGGTGCTTCTCGTCGGCGGCGTCCTCGGGCTGCACGAGCAGCTGACCGCTCATGCCGAGATGGCCCAGGAGCGAGGAATCCGCCTCGTCGAGAGGCACCCAGAGGTATTTGCCGCGGCGCATCGCCGTGCCGAAGCACAGGCCCCGGAGCCGGGCCGCGAAGTCCACGCCGCCCGCGAGGTGCCGGCGGACCGCACGCGGATGCAGGACCTCGACCTCCTCCACGGTGCGCCCGGCGGTCCAGCGCTCCAGGCCCCGCCGCACGACTTCGACCTCGGGCAGTTCGGGCACGGCGGGCACTCCTCGGGAGGTGGAGGGACGGGAGGAAACGGGGCAGGGCAGCGGAAACCCCCCGGTGCGCGGAGGCACCGAGGGGTTTCCGGACGGGTCAGGCCGGAGCCGCGTCCGAGTGAGGCGACGGGGCGGCAGGGGTGTCGGCGGCCCCTGCACCGGCAGCGGACTTCTCCGCGGCCTCCCGCGCCTCGGCGGCGGCGCTGATCTCACGCCAGGCGGACTCCGCCGCCTGCTGCTCCGCTTCCTTCTTGCTACGACCGGTGCCGGTGCCGTACGAGACACCACCGACGCGAGCAGCAGCAGTAAAGGTCTTCTCGTGATCGGGGCCGGTCTCCGTGACGAGGTACTCGGGGACTCCGAGGCTCTCGCTCGCGGTGAGCTCCTGGAGACTGGTCTTCCAGTCCAGGCCGGCTCCGAGGTTGGAGGACCTGTCGATCAGCGGGTCGAAGAGCCGGTGGACCAGCTCCGAGGCCGCGCCGAGGCCCTGATCGAGATAGACGGCGCCGATCACCGCTTCAAGGGTGTCGGCGAGGATGGAAGCCTTGTCCCGGCCACCCGTGCCCTCTTCACCGCGGCCGAGCCGGATGAAGGAGCCGAGTTCGAGGCCGCGGCCCACTTCCGCAAGTGCACGCGAGTTGACCACCGCGGCCCGCAACTTGGCCAGCTGGCCTTCGGGCAGGTCGGGGTGGGTGCGGTACAGCGTGTCCGTGACCACCAGGCCGAGAACCGAGTCCCCGAGGAACTCGAGCCGCTCGTTGGTGGGCAGACCGCCGTTCTCGTACGCGTACGAGCGATGGGTCAGCGCACGCACCAGAAGGGCGGACTCGAGGTGATACCCGAGCCGCCCTTCCAGAAGCGTGTGGGACGAGGCTGTGTTGATGTTGTCTGTCTGCTTCTTGGAGCTGGACAACTCAGACATCGGGCCTCTCACCAGCCGCTCAGACCTCGAGGACCTGGCGCTTGTTGTAGGTGCCGCAGCTCGGGCACGCAATGTGCTGGAGCTTCGGCTCCTGGCAACGCTCGCACGAAACCAGGGTGGGGACCGCAGCCTTCCACTGCGACCGGCGGTGGCGCGTGTTGCTGCGCGACATCTTCCGCTTCGGAACAGCCACGGCTACTTCTCCTGCTTCTCGTCGACGCCAGGTTCGGCGCCGCCCATGTTGTCCTTCTCGCCGTCCTGAACGGTCTCGGCGAGTCCTTGCAGTGCCGCCCAACGGATGTCGACGGCATCGTGGTGGTGCTCGGGATTCTCGTCCAGCCTGATTCCGCATTCGGAACACAGACCGGCACAGGTCTCCTTGCACACCGGCTGCAGCGGCAGTGCGAGCACCACCGCGTCACGCAGCACAGGCTCGAGGTCGAACGAGTCGTCCTCGAGAAAGAACCTGTCCTCGTCGTCCTCGGCGTCGTCGACCGGGTCCGCGGTCCTGCTGCGGTTCCGGTCATCGGCGTCAGGGTACGAGAACATCTCCTGGAAGTCCGCTTCGACCTCGAGGGTCAGCGGCTCCAGACACCTTACGCACTCCCCCTCGGCCGTCGCACGGGCGGTGCCTGTGACGAGCACCCCTTCCATGACCGATTCGAGGCGGAGGTCCAGCGCCAGGGGCGCGTTCTCCGGAACTCCGATGACCCCGTCGATGCCGAGGTCCTTCGGTGCTTCCGCCGTGCGGGTCAGCCGCTTCATGGCACCAGGACGCCGGCCCAGCTCGCGCGTATCGAACACGAGAGGGCTGCGGTGGTCGAGGTGGCCGTTCAGGGCTTTTCCTGCTTTCGAGATCATGTGCGTGGTGCGGCTTCGGGAGGGCCACCCCTGTCCTGACGGAAGAGGGCAGCCGGGATCGCGGACATACACGCGACCGAAGAGCCAGGATACTGGACGTACCGCCCAGCTCCCAATCCGGTACGGCCCGCTCCGGTCAGCGGCCCTGCTCGTACCGGCGCAGCTGTTCCAGGTCGATCATGCTGGTGTCGAAGAGACTGGTCTCGTCGAGCGCGCTCTCACCCTGCTGTGCGGGGATCTGGGGCTGCTGCTGCCAGCCGTAGTCCTGCTGCTGGTTCGGGTCGTACGCCTGCTGCTGGTAGCCGTACGGGTCGGGCTGCTGCTGGTAGCCGTAGGCGTCCTGCGGCTGCTGCTGGTCCTGGTACCCGTACGTCTGGGCGTACTGCGGCTCGGGCTGGGCCTGGGCCGGGAAGCCGGACTGTGCGGGGTCCTGATAGCCGGCCGCCGGCGTGTAGTCCGGCTGCGCGGGCTCCGCGTAGGAGTGCTGCTGGGGGCTCCGGGGCGGCTCGGGGGTGGCGAGCTCGGCCAGACCGGCCCAGTGGTCCTCGTCACTGGTGTGCTGGGCGCCTCCGGCCGCGTCCTGGGCGGCCATGTGCGCGCCGAGGTCGTCGGTGGCGACCCGGCCGTGCAGCTTCTGGCGGCCCCGGCCGACGGCCTCCAGGGTCTTGGCGAGCACGGCCTCGAAGGCGCCGAGCTTGGTGTCCACGTATTCGTCGGCGCGCCGGCGGAGCGTCTCCGGGTCGGCGCTGCGCTCGGGCGCCTCGGTGAAGTCGGGGTCCTCGTAGCCCTGTTCGTCGATGCCCTGGCCGCGGCCGAGCAGCTTCTCGCGGCCCCGGTCCACGGACCCGATGGTCTTGGTGAGGACGACCTCGAAGTTGGCAAGCTTGCTGTCGACGTACTCGTCGGCCTCGCCGCGGACCTCGTCGGCCTCCCTGCGGGCCTCGGACAGGATGCGGTCCGCCTCGGCCTGGGACTGCTGGGCGACCTCGGTACCGGAGATCAGCGAGCCGCGCTCCGCGCGGGCGGACTCGATGATCCGCCCGGCCTCCTGCCGGGCCTGCTCGACGAGCTGCTCGTGCCCGCCGATGAGTTCCTCGGCATGGGCGAGCGAGCCGGGCAGGGCCTCGCGCACCTCCTCGAGCATCGCGAGCAGTTCGGCCCGGTTGACCACGCAGGACGCCGACATGGGCATGGAGCGGGCGTTCCCGACCGTTTCGACGATCTCGTCGAGCTTCTTCTGCACGTCCACCGTGTGCTCGCCACTCTCTGCTGCTGTTGGAGACGGACGGGACGACTGTAAGGCCAGTCGCCGCCCGCCCGACACCTGGTGACGGTCGGTCAGCGCATCACTTCTCGCCGAGACGCTTCACGAGGGCCTCGTGGACCGTCGGCGGGAGCAGGTGCGCCACATCGCCGCCCCACGTCGCGACCTCCTTGACCAGGGAGGACGACAGGAAGCTGTAGGTGGGGTTCGTGGGCACGAAAAGGGTCTCGACACCCGAGAGGCCGTTGTTCATCTGGGCCATCTGCAGCTCGTAGTCGAAGTCGCTGACGGCCCGCAGGCCCTTCACGATCGCAGGGATGTCGCGCTGCTTGCAGAAGTCGACCAGCAGGCCGTGGAAGGACTCGACCTCGACGTTGCCGAAGTCCGCGGTCACCTCGCGGATCAGCTCGATCCGCTCGTCGACGGTGAACAGCCCCTTCTTGGACTGATTGATCATCACGGCGACGTGCACGACGTCGTACAGCTTGGAGGCTCGTCCGATGATGTCGAGATGCCCGTTGGTGATGGGGTCGAACGACCCCGGACAGACGGCGCGGCGCAACGTGATTCCCTCGCTCTCCGGTGCGGTCATCGTGCGTCTTCGCACGTAGAGGCGGCGCGACCGTACCAAAACGTCGCCTCGCCGTAGCGACGCGCCCGCTGTGGCTCGAATCCGTCGGGCCAGGTGAATTCCCCGCCTCTGGTGCTCCGTTCCACCGTGACGAGAGCGTCGCCCGTGAGCCACCCCTGAGCACGGAGTGTGAGGAGGATCTCCCGAAGATCGTCGTCGGTGACGGCGTATGGCGGATCGAGGAAGACCACGTCGTACGGTGCGGAGGGTGCCGGTCCCGTCACGATCTGTTCCGCTTTGCCCGCACGGAACTCGGCGCCGGGCAGACCGAGGGTGCGGATGTTGTCGCGGACGGTGCGCGCGGCCTTGGCGTCGGCCTCCACGAGCAGGGCGTGGGCCGCGCCCCGCGAGAGCGCCTCCAGGCCCACCGCGCCGGAGCCCGCGTACAGATCGGCGACACGGATGCCGTCGAGCGTGCCCAGGAGCGCTTCCCAGGTGGAGAACAGGGCCTCGCGCGCCCGGTCGGAGGTGGGGCGGGTGCCGGTGCCGGGCGGGACGGCCAGGCGGCGTCCGCCGGCCGTGCCGGCGATCACGCGGGTCATGGGTCTGTTCCTCGGGTCGCGGGCGGCGCGCAGGACGGGACGTGCGCCGTGCTCCCCACGATATGGCGTCGCCGGGGATCCGCCCGGTCACCCCTTGTCGAGGTACTCCTCCCGGTCCTTGTCGAGCAGGGCGTCCAGCGCGGTGCGCAGCTCCGGCAGCCGCTCGAGCCCGGGGTCGTCCGCGACGACACGGACGGCCTCCTCGCGGGCCGCCGCGATGACCTCCTCGTCGTCGATGACGCTGAGCACCCGCAGGGAGGAGCGGACACCGGACTGGGCCTGGCCGAGCACATCGCCCTCGCGGCGCTGTTCGAGGTCGATGCGGGAGAGCTCGAAGCCGTCGAGGGTGGCGGCCACGGCGGACAGCCTGGCCCGGGCGGGGCTCGCCTCGTGGGCCTCGCTGACCAGCAGGCAGAGGCCGGGGGCGCTGCCGCGACCGACACGGCCCCTCAGCTGGTGCAGCTGGGACACACCGAAGCGGTCCGCGTCCATGATCACCATCGCGGTGGCGTTGGGGACGTTGACCCCGACCTCGATGACCGTGGTGGCGACGAGGACGTCGGCCTGTCCGGCGGCGAACCGGCGCATCACGTCGTCCTTGTCGTCGGGTGGCATCCTGCCGTGCAGGACCTCGACGCGCAGACCGGCGAGCGGGCCCTTGGCGAGCTGTTCCGCGATGTCCAGCACGGCGAGCGGCGGCCGCTTCTCGGCGTCGCCCTCGGGGGCCTTCTTCGTCTCGGCGGCCTTCTTCGTCTTCTTCCCGGCCGGCTCGTCCTCGTCGCCGATCCGGGGGCACACGACGTAGGCCTGGTGGCCGTTCTCGACCTCCTCGCGGACGCGTTCCCAGGCGCGGCTGAGGAAGTGCGGTTTGTCCTTGGCGGGGACGACGTGGCTGGCGATGGGCGAACGGCCGGCCGGGAGCTGGTCGAGCACCGAGGTCTCCAGATCACCGAAGACCGTCATCGCGACCGTCCGGGGAATGGGGGTGGCCGTCATGACCAGAAGGTGGGGCGGCTGCTTCCCCTTGGAGCGCAGCGCGTCGCGCTGTTCCACGCCGAAGCGGTGCTGCTCGTCGACGACGACCAGACCGAGGTCGTGGAACTGGACCTTGTCCTCGATCAGCGCATGGGTGCCGATGACGATCCCGGCCTCGCCCGTGACCAGGTCGAGCAGCGCCTGACGGCGGGCCGCCGTGCCCATGGACCCGGTGAGCAGGACGACCTTCGTGCCGAGGTCGGAGCCGCCGAGCATCCCGCCTTCGGCGAGCTCGCCCATCATCTCGGTGACCGACCGGTGGTGCTGCTGGGCCAGCACCTCGGTGGGTGCGAGCATCGCCGCCTGACCGCCCGCGTCGACGACCCTGAGCATGGCGCGCAGGGCCACCAGCGTCTTGCCTGACCCGACCTCGCCCTGGAGCAGCCGGTGCATGGGGTGTTCCGTCGCCAGGGCGTCGAAGATCTCCCCGGTGACCTTCTGCTGGCCCTCGGTGAGGGTGAAGGGGAGGGTGGCGTCGAAGGCGTCGAGAAGCCCGTCGGGGACGGGTCCGCGGGCCTTCGCCGGGAGTTGGGTGTCGGCGTACCGGCGCCGGGCGAGCGCGATCTGGAGGACGAAGGCCTCGTCCCAGCGGAGCCGGTCCCGCGCGGCCGCGATGTCCGCCTTGGTCTGCGGGCGGTGGATCCTGAGCAGCGCCTCGGGCAGGGAGACGAATCCGCGCCCCTCGCGCAGGGCCGGGGTCAGCGGGTCCACCGCCTCCTGGGCGCTGGGCAGGACGGTGTCGACGGCCTTGGCGATGCGCCAGGAGTCGAGCTGCTTGCAGGCCGGATAGATCGGCAGCAGCTGCCCCGCGAAGGCGTCGACGGCCTCGGTCACGTCGGCGGCGTCGTCGTCCCGCGCGTCGAGGAGCTGGTAGGTGGGGTGGGCTAGCTGCATCTTCCGGTTGAAGACGGAGACCTTGCCCGCGAACATCGCCCTGCGGCCGGGCAGCAGCTCCTTGTGGGGTTTGTGGACGCCGTGTCCGAAGAAGACCAGCTGGAGCTTGCCGCTCCCGTCGGTGAGGGTGACCTCCAGGCGCTTTCCCCGGCCGTTGTTGAACATCATGATCCGCGCGTCCGCGACCTGGGCGACGACCGTCACGTGCTCGTCGAGCGGGAGCTCGGTGAGCGCCGTGAGGCGGCCCCGCTCCTCGTAGCGGCGCGGGTAGTGGTGCAGCAGATCACCGACCGTGTGCAGGTCGAGGTGTTCGGCCATCACCTTCGCGGTGGCTCCGCCGAGCAGCTTCTTCAGGGGTTCATCGAAAGCGGACACGGGGTCCATTGCACACCACGCCACTGACAGATATCGCCGGGCGCGGCGCGCGGTGCCGTGTCACTCGACGCCGATCAGCAGGGGCGCCGCCTGGTGGCCGCCCCGGTAGACGACCGTGTCGACGGCGAGGTAGCCCTCCCGGATGTGTTCGCCCAGCTCCTGGCCCAGGGTGTCCGCAACGTCCTCCCCCAGGATCAGGGTGACGAGTTCGCCGCCGGCCGAGAGCATCCGGTCCAGGACCGTGCGGGCCGTGCGCGGGACGTCCTCGCCGATGACCGCGACGTCCCCGTCGATCAGGCCGAGGATGTCGCCGGCCTGGCAGATGCCCGCCATGGTCCACGACTGCCTTTCGGCAACGGCCAGTTCGGCGTAGCGGGTGGCTCCGGCCGCCGACGTCATCGCGACGACGTCCTCGTCGAAGCTGCGGCCGGGCTCGTGGACGGCGAGCGCGGCGATGCCCTGGACGGCGGCGCGGGTCGGGACCAGGGCGACTCGGATGCCCTCGGTCCTGGCCTGTTCGGCGGCCGCGGCGGCGGTGTGGCGCAGCTGTGCGTCGTTGGGCAGCAGGACCACCTCCCGGGCGTGGGCCCGGCGGATGGCGTCGACCAGTTCGCCGCTGGCGGGCGGCTCTCCGGGGCGTGCCAGCACGGTGGTCGCCCCGGCCTCGGCGCACAGTTCGGAGAGCCCGTCGCCGGGTACCACGGCGACCACCGCGCGCTGGGCGGGTTCGCGGTGGGCGGAGCCCCGGTCGGCGGCGAAGTGGGTGATCCGGATCCGGTAGGGGCGGCCCGCCTCGACCCCGGCCTCGACGGCGGCCCCGGCGTCGTCGACGTGGACGTGGACGTTCCACAGGCCGTCGCCGCCGACGACGACGAGGGAGTCACCCAGGGCGTCCAGCCGTTTCCGCAGCCGGGCGACCGCGTCGTCGGTGGCCTCCAGCAGATAGATGACCTCGAAGGCCGGGCCGCCGTCCTGACCCGGCTCCGCGCAGTCGCCGGTCAGGGGCAGGACCTCGGGGGCCGGCGCGACGGCGCCCCCGCGGGCCCGTCCTCCGACCGCTTCCAGCAGGGCTCCCAGCACGGCGACCAGGCCCTGCCCGCCCGCGTCCACGACGCCCGCGCGGCCGAGGACGGCGAGCTGGCCCGGGGTGGCGGCCAGGGCGGCCCGCGCCCCCTCGTACGCCGCCCCGGCCACGCCTTCGAGGCCGGCGTCCCGGTCCGTGGCTCCGGCCGCCTCGGCGGCGGCGGTGGCGACGGTGAGCACCGTGCCCTCGACGGGGTGGGCGACGGCCAGCCGCGCCGCGGCGGCGGCCTCCGTCAGCGCGCTCCGCAGGTGATGCGCGTCACCCGCCTCGGACAGCACGGCGGCCATGCCGCGCAGCAGCTGGGCCAGGATGGTCCCGGAGTTCCCCCGGGCGCCGATCAGCGCACCGTGCGCCATCGCGCGGACGGCGTCGCCGGGAGCGGGCACGGTGGGGCCGGTCTCATGGGCGGCGAAGACCGCTTCGACGGCCGCGGCGGCCGACTCCACGGTCAGATAGAGGTTGGTGCCGGTGTCCCCGTCGGCGACGGGATAGACGTTGATGGCGTCGATGGCCGCCCGTTCCCGGCCCAGGGCCTCCAGGGCCAGTGAGCACCAGGTGCGCACCGCGACGGCGTCGAGATCGTCGGGGGACTGCGGCACCGTTGGTCCTCCTTGGGACGGCCGTGGGGGGCTGGCTGCACCGCAGGGTAGCCCTCGCGCGCGGGCCCGGTGGGCGGAGGTGCGGGGCGGAGTGCCCGGGGTGCCGTGGTAGTTTCGTATCTCCGAAGCAGGCGTTGTATGCTGCTTCGGTTGCCCGACGAGAGTCGGGACATTCCTCCGGTACCGCCACTTCAGTAAAATGATTCCGGCGCGCCGGAATTCACTGTAAGTGCATCTGAAGTTTTGGAGTGACCCGTGGCTGCCAACTGCGACGTTTGCGGCAAGGGGCCGAGCTTCGGCAACAGCATTTCGCACTCGCACCGCCGTACGTCCCGTCGCTGGAATCCCAACATCCAGCGCGTGCGTGCCGTGGTCGGGCGGACGCCGAAGCGGCTCAACGTCTGCACCTCGTGCATCAAGGCCGGCAAGGTCGCGCGCTGACGTCCCCGTCGTAGCGCAGCCTTCCGGTTGCCCAAAAAGCCGGTCCACCTCGGTGGACCGGCTTTTTGCTGTGCCCGGCCGGGCGGCGCTTCAGCCGGCGGATCGTGCGAGCCAGCCGTGGTCGACGGGGCCGATCCCGCCGCCCAGCGCGAAGCCGCCCCTGATCGCACCGGTGACGTACTCCTTCGCGTCCCGCACCGCCGCCGGGACGTCCTGGCCGCGGGCGAGTCCGCACGCGATGGCGGACGCCAGGGTGCAGCCGGTGCCGTGGGTGTGCCGGTTGTCGTGCCTGGGTGCGCGCAGCCAGTGCTCCTCGCCGCCGTCCGTCAGCAGGTCCACGGCCTCACCGGGCAGATGACCGCCCTTGATCACCACCCAGCGCGGCCCGAAGGCGAGGATCTCGGCCGCTGCCCGGCGCATCCCCGCCTCGTCGGTGACGGTGACACCGGTGAGCTGCGTCACCTCGTCGAGGTTCGGGGTGGCGACCGTGGCGACGGGCAGCAGCTTCGTGCGTACGGAGTCGAGGGCTTCTGCGGCCAGCAGCGCGTCCCCGTGCTTGGAGACCCCGACGGGGTCGACCACGACGGGCGCCTCGGTCCCCGCGAGGAGTTCGGCGACGGTGCCGACGAGTGCGGCCGAGGACAGCATGCCGGTCTTCACCGCCTGGACGCCGATGTCGTCGACGACGCTGCGGTACTGGGCGCGTACGGCCTCTGCGGGAAGCTCCCAGGCGCCCTGCACGCCCAGCGAGTTCTGGGCGGTCACGGCGGTCAGCACACTCATCCCGTGGGCGCCGAGGGCCAGCATCGTCTTCAGGTCGGCCTGGACGCCCGCACCGCCGCCGGAGTCGGATCCGGCGACGGTGAGGACACGGGGCGGTATCGGGGCAGGTGCGCTCATGCCACGGAATCTACTAGGGCGTGCTCGGGAAGTAGCGCCGTCCGCCCGGAGGGCGGGCGGGACTTCCCGAGCACGCCCTAGGCGTCCTCGATCGATCCGAAATGGTCCCAGCCGCCCTTGCTCGTCCAGGGCGCCCCGTCGACGGTGACCTGGGGCAGCGCCGAGGGGTTGAGGACCTCCCCGATGACCTTCCAGCGCGCGGGGAGTTTCACGTCGGAGGGGAAGGTCGCCACGATCGCGTGGTCCTCTCCCCCGGTGAGCACCCACTGCAGCGGGTCGACGCCGACGGCCTGCCCGATGTCGGACATCTGCGAGGGGATGTCGATGAGGCCGGACCGCAGGTCGATGCGGACCTTGCTGGCCTCGGCGATGTGCCCGAGGTCGGCGACGAGTCCGTCGCTGACGTCGGTCATGGCCGTGGCGCCCAGACCGGCCGCCGCCGGGCCCGCGTGGTACGGCGGTTCGGGGCGACGGTGGGCCTCGACGAACGCCCGCGGCGAGCGGAACCCCCGGGAGAGCACGGCGAATCCGGCCGCGGACCAGCCGAGCCATCCGGTCACGGCCACGACGTCGCCGGGACGGGCGCCGGCCCGGGTGACGGGTTCGTGGTTGCGCAGGTCGCCGAGCGCGGTGATGGAGACGGTGATGGTGTCGCCGCCGACGACGTCGCCGCCGACCACGGCCGCACCGGCGACCTGGCACTCGTCGCGCAGGCCGTCCATCAGCTCGCCGGCCCAGGTGACCGGCAGATCCGCCGGGACGACGAGGCCGAGGAGCAGCGCGGTCGGCACGGCGCCCATGGCCGCGATGTCGGCGAGGTTCTGCGCGGCGGCCTTGCGGCCGACGTCGTACGCCGTCGACCAGTCACGGCGGAAGTGCCGCCCTTCCAGCAGGATGTCCGTACTGGCCACGACCCTGCGGTCGGGAGCGGCCACGACCGCGGCGTCGTCGCCGGGCCCCAGTCGTACCGCCGGAGTGGTGGTGAGCCGGGACGTGAGCTCTCTGATGAGCCCGAACTCCCCCAACTCGCCCACGGTTCCCTTCACCGAGTGTCACCTCTCATCTATCGCACCGGACACCTGTCCGGGCTGCTTCAGCGGCCGTGGCTCCGGACCGTGGGCCGACGGCCCACGGAAGCCGGTGGCCCTGGGACGTGCAGACATCACTGTCCCTCTTCCGCACCGGTGGGCTTGCGGTCGCGAGCCCCAACTGCTGTCGGTACCGTCAAGGGATACGTCAACTTCTCTGGTGCGTACGCCACGCTGTGGGCGTCAACCGGCCCGTAGGTCTCCCCGCGGCCCGGGACGACGCGGTAACGTGGCGTCCCTTTCCCCCACATGATCCTCGTGGCCGCCCTGGAGGTTCCGTGGTACAGGCGTACATCCTCATCCAGACCGAGGTGGGCAAGGCGTCGACCGTCGCCGAGACCATCGCGAAACTTCCGGGAGTGATTCAGGCAGAGGACGTCACAGGTCCCTACGACGTGGTCGTGCGGGCGCAGGCCGACACGGTGGACGCGCTCGGCCGCATGGTGGTCGCCAAGGTCCAGCAGGTGGACGGCATCACGCGTACCCTGACCTGCCCGGTCGTCCACCTCTGACCCCTGTCTACGCTGGTCCGGTGACTCACACCCGCCGCCGGTCCCGCCGATCCCTCGTCCTCGCCCCGTCCGCCGCCCTGCTCGTGCTGATCGTGGCGGGCTGTTCCGGCGGCGGGCCCTCGGTGGCGGTCCCCACGCCGTCGTCGGAGGCCGCCGGGTACTGCGAGGAACTGCACGAGGAACTGCCGGAGACCGTCGACGATCTGGAGCGGAGTGATCCCTCACCGGAGTCGGACCTGACCGCCGGCTGGGGGGACGGGGCGATCGTACTGCGCTGCGGCGTCCCCCGGCCCGCGAGGATGGACGATTCCCAGTCCAAGGCGGTCGACGCGGACGGCGTCAACTGGCTGCTGGAACAGCGCGACGACGCCGGCCCCCGGTTCACGACCACCTACCGCAAGGCGTACGTCGAGGTGACGCTCGGATCCGAGTACGCCCATGACATCACCCCGTTGTCCGCGTTCGCCGGGCCCGTGAGGAAGACGGTCCCCGACAGCCTGTGAGGGCCGTCCCGCGCGGGACGGCCCTCGGAGGTCAGCGAAGCCCGGTGGAGCGGTTCAGCGCGGCCGTGATCAGCCGGTCCACCAGCTCGGGGTACTCCACCCCGCTCGCCTGCCACATGCGGGGGAACATCGAGATCGGGGTGAATCCCGGCATGGTGTTGATCTCGTTGATGACGAAGGTGCCGTCGTCCGTGAGGAAGAAGTCGGCGCGCACCAGGCCCTCGCAGGAGGCGGCCTCGAACGCCTCGACGGCGAGTCGGCGCACCTCGGCGGTCTGCTCCTCGGTGAGCGGGGCGGGAACCAGACCGGCCGCCGAGTCGATGTACTTGGCCTCGAAGTCGTAGAAGTCGTGCGCGGTGACGGGCGGGATCTCGGCGGGCACGCTGGCGCGCGGCCCGTCCTCGAACTCCAGCACGCCGCACTCGATCTCGCGGCCGCTCAGCAGTGACTCCACGAGGAACTTGGGGTCGTGGCGGCGGGCCTCCTCGATCGCCTCGTCGAGCCCGGCCGCGTCGTCGACCTTGGTGATGCCCACGGAGGAGCCGCCGCGGGCCGGCTTGACGAAGAGCGGCCAGCCGTGTTCAGCCGCGAACTCCATGATGCGCTTGCGGGCGGCGGGGCGGTCCGTGTCCCACTCCCGGGGGCGGACGACCTCGTACGGGCCGACCGGCAGGCCGAAGGAGATGAACACCCGCTTCATGTACTCCTTGTCCTGGCCGACGGCCGAGGACAGGACACCGGCGCCGACGTACGGCACGCCGGAGAGTTCCAGGAGCCCCTGGAGCGTGCCGTCCTCGCCGTAGGGGCCGTGCAGCACGGGGAAGACGACGTCGACCTCCCCCAGGACCTCGGGCACCGAACCGGGTTCGCCCACGACGACGTCACGGTTCCCCGGGTCGACGGAGAGCGTCACGGCGCCCCGCGCGGACGCGGCCAGCTGGTCCACGTCGGGCACCTGGCGGTCCGTGATGGCCATACGGGCCGGATCGTCGGACGTGAGGACCCACCGTCCGTCCCTGGTGATACCGATCGGCAGGACGTCGTACTTCGTCCGGTCGACGGCGCTCATGATGGCACCGGCCGTGACGACCGAGATGCCGTGTTCGGAGCTCCGGCCGCCGAACACGACGGCCACACGCGGCTTGCGGCCCGGCTCGGAGCTCTGCTCGGAGCTCAGGGGGCCCTCAGGGCTCTGGGGGAGGTTCTGGCTGCTCATATCGCGTCGAGCGTACCTGCTGGTAGGGCTCGAGTCAGCGTCGCTCGGGCTTGGCGCTGCGCGACATCAGCTCCTTGAGCGCGACGACCGGCGGCTTGCCCTCGTGGACGATGCCCACGACCGTCTCGGTGATCGGCATGTCGACGCCGTGCCTGCGCGCCAGATCGAGCACGGATTCGCAGGACTTGACGCCCTCGGCGGTCTGGCTCGTGACGGCGACGGTCTCCTGGAGCGTCATCCCCCGGCCGAGGTTGGTGCCGAAGGTGTGGTTGCGCGAGAGCGGGGAGGAGCAGGTCGCCACCAGGTCGCCGAGTCCGGCCAGTCCGGAGAAGGTGAGCGGGTCGGCGCCCATGGCGAGTCCCAGCCGGGTGGTCTCGGCGAGGCCGCGGGTGATGAGGGAGCCCTTGGCGTTGTCCCCGAGGCCCATGCCGTCGGCGATGCCCACGGCGAGGCCGATGACGTTCTTCACGGCGCCGCCGAGCTCGCAGCCCACCACGTCGGTGTTGGTGTACGGGCGGAAGTACGGGGTGTGGCAGGCGGCCTGGAGGCGCCGGGCGACGTCCTCGTCCTGGCAGGCCACGACGGCCGCGGCGGGGCGGCGTTCGGCGATCTCCTTGGCGAGGTTGGGGCCGGTGATGACGGCGATCCGGTCCGGGGTGACCTCGGTGACGTCCGCGATGACCTCGCTCATCCGCTTGGCGGTGCCGAGTTCGACGCCCTTCATCAGGGAGACGAGGACGGTCTGCGGCTCCAGGTGCCGCGCCCAGTCCGCCAGGTTGGCGCGCAGGGTCTGCGAGGGCACGACGAGGACGGCGAAGTCGGCGCCGCGCAGCGCCTCGGCGGGATCCGTGGTGGCACGGACCGAGGCGGGGAGTTCGACGCCCGGCAGGTAGTCCGGGTTGGTACGGGTCGTGTTGACGGCCTCGGCGACCTCGGCGCGGCGGCCCCAGAGGGTGACCTCGCATCCGGCGTCGGCGAGGACCACGGCGAACGCCGTACCCCACGAGCCGGTTCCGAAGACGGCCGCCTTTGCGGGGTGCGTCACGTGGTTCCCTTTCCCTCTGCCTTGCGCCGCTGTTCAGCACGGGCCTTGCGGTGATCGTAGAGCTCGGCGGGGGCCTTCTCGCCGCGTACCTCCTCGAGCTGGGCGGTGACCGCGGCCATGATGGTCTCGGTGGCCTCGCGCAGGACGTCGGGTGTCGGCTCGAGGCCGTAGTAGCGGGTGAGGTCCACGGGCGGGCCGGCCTGTACGCGCAGGGTCTTGCGGGGGAACAGCTGGAGCTTGTTCTCCTTGGCGTAGGGCGGCATCGCGAGGTTGGCGCCCCACTGGGCGACGGGGATGACCGGGGCCTTGGTCATCAGCGCGACGCGGGCCGCGCCGGTCTTGCCGGCCATCGGCCACATCTCGGGGTCCCGGGTCAGCGTGCCCTCGGGGTAGAAGGCGACGCACTCGCCCCGCTCGATGGCGTCGACGGCGGCGCGGAAGGCGTCGAGCGCGTTGGTCGACTCGCGGTAGACGGGGATCTGTCCGGTGCCCCGCAGGATCATTCCGACGAACGGTGTCCTGAACAGCCCCGCCTTGGCGAGCAGCCGTGGGACGCGTCCGGTGTTGTACTGGAAATGCCCGTAGGACAGGGGGTCCAGATACGAGTTGTGATTGACCGCGGTGATGAAGCCGCCATCGGCCGGAATGTGTTCCATTCCCCGCCAGTCCCGCTTGAACAGAACCACCAGGGGCGGTTTCGCGATGACCGCCGCCAGGCGGTACCAGAAGCCGATTCTGCGGCGGGACACTCGGACGCCTTCCTCTAGGAACTGAGCTGTGCGGGGCTGGTGGCGCTGCTGCCTCGCCCCGGGCCCCTGTTGTGTGGGGAACACCGTACGCCTCACCCGTGGGGGCGGACCTCCGGGTTGTCGTACCGGCAGGCGAGAATATGGGCTGATGCGTACGGAGGGGGAGATCGCCACGAACACCGACCCGACCGGCCCCTGGTCCCTGGTCGTCCCGCTGAAACCTCTCGCACGGGCCAAGAGCAGGCTCGGGCGGGCGGTAGGCGGGTCTCTGCGTCCGCGCCTGGCCCTGGCGTTCGCGCAGGACACCGTGTCGGCCGCCCTGTCCTGCGGGGCGGTGGCGGATGTGGTGGTCGTCACGGACGACCCGGTGGCCCGGGCCGCGCTGGCCGCCCTCGGCGCACGCGTCGTGGCCGACGCCCCGGCGGCCGGGCTCAACGCGGCGCTGGAACACGGTGCGAGCTCGGTGCGCACACGGCGCCCGGATGCGGCGGTGGCCGCACTCAACGCGGATCTGCCCGCGCTGCGTCCCGATGAATTGCGGCGGGTACTCGAATTCTCCGGCGCATTTCCGCGCACATTTGTCGGCGATGCCCAGGGAATCGGCACCACATTTCTTTCCGCGATGCCGGGGGTGGAATTGCGGCCGGCCTTCGGCGGGGCTTCCCGGGCGCGGCACCTCTCGTCGGGGGCGGTCGAGATCACGCTGCCGGGTCTCGACTCCGTCCGCAGGGACGTGGACACGGGCGACGACCTGGAGGCGGCGCTGGCGCTGGGGGTGGGGCGCTTCACCGAGGGCTCGGTGGCCCCGGCGGTGCCCGCCGCGGACCGATAGGCTGCCGCTCATGCAGGCGACCTCGTTCACGTACGACTCCGAGACCCGCACCGGCAGTGTGCTGCTCGACGACGGCACCCCGGTGGACTTCGACGCAGCCGCGTTCGATGCGGGAGGGCTGCGGCTGCTGCGTCCGGGGCAGCGGGTGCGGATCGAGACCAAGGACGAGGGCGGCTCGCCGCGGATCACCCTGGTGACGCTGCAGACGCTCTGAACGGGCTTCGAACAGCCCGCGGGCCGGGCTCCCCGAGGGGAGCCCGGCCCGGCGCGTATGAGTGACGAGCGGTGCCCGGTCTCACTTCTTGCGTGCGGTGACCTTCTTGGCTGTGGTCTTGCGTGCCGTGGTCTTCTTCGCGGGCGCCTTCTTCGCCGTGGTCTTCTTGGCGGGCGCCGTCTTGGCGGCGGCGGTCTTCTTCGTGGCCGTCGCCTTCTTCGCCGGGGTCGCCTTCTTCGCCGCCGCGGTGGTCTTCTTCGCTGCCGCGGTGGTGGTCTTCTTGGCCGTGGTCTTCTTCGCGGCTGTGGTCTTCTTCGCCGCCGCCGTGGTCTTGCGCGCCGTGGCCTTCTTGGCGGTGGCCTTCTTCGCGGCCGCCTTCGCCGTCGTACGGGTGGAAGAACCGCCCGAGAGGCTGCCCTTGGGGGCCTTCTTGACGGAGACCTCGCCGCCCTTGGGGAGCTTCTTGGAGCCGCTCACCAGGTCCTTGAAGCCCTGTCCCGCACGGAAGCGGGGCACGGAGGTCTTCTTGACCCGCACGCGCTCGCCGGTCTGCGGGTTGCGGGCGTACCTGGCGGGACGGTCGACCTTCTCGAACGACCCGAAGCCGGTGACCGAGACACGGTCCCCCGCGACGACCGCGCGGACGATCGCGTCGAGCACCACGTCGACGGCGTCCGCTGCCTGCTGACGGCCTCCGACCTTGTCGGCAATCGCTTCTACGAGCTGCGCCTTGTTCACGTCTTCCCCTTCGGAGACATTGCCGGAACGAAACTGTTCAGGCTTTTTCGCACGTTAGGCAGATATATACCGCAAATCAAACACGAAACGGGCTAATCACCCTAGTGCCGCAACGAAGTGGACCGCCGCGTCGGCCGCGGAGTCAGTCACCTTCGGGGAGTCGGCCCTCATCGAGGTCCTTCATCAGACGGTCCAGACGCCTTGCCGCGCCTGGGAGATCGTGCTTAGCCGCGGCCGTGACGACCAGCAGCTTCCGGGACAGCGCCATCCGTACGCCCTCCGGGACTTGCAGTGCACGCACCTTTGCGTGTGCTTCCTTCAACCGGTCGGCGACTTGGCCATAGAGCTCGAGTTGGCTGTCGCGTTCCATGCACCGATTGTGCCATCTGGGGCGAGTTGTCGCCCGAGGGGGTCTCAACAAGCGACTGCGCCCCCTGCCGGGAGGCAGGGGGCGCAGTTCGGGAAAAGCGCTGCTCAGACGTCAATCGTGCGCGGCTTGTGGGACGGCCTGGCCGCCTCGTAAGTCGCAATGTCCGCTTCGTTCTGAAGAGTGAGGCTGATGTCGTCGAGCCCGTTCAGCAGTCGCCAGCGGGAGTTCTCGTCGAGCTCGAAGTCAGCCGTGATTCCGTTCGCGAGGACCTGACGCTTCTCGAGGTCGACGGTGATCTCTGCGGTCGGGTCGGCCTCGCTCAGCTCCCAGAGCCTGTCGACGACCTTCTGGTCGAGGACGACGGTCAACAGACCGTTCTTCAGGGAGTTGCCCCGGAAGATGTCGGCGAAGCGGGAGGAGATGACCGTCTTGAAGCCGTAGTTCTGGAGGGCCCAGACCGCGTGCTCACGCGAGGAACCCGTGCCGAAGTCGGGGCCGGCGACCAGAACCGAGGCGCCCTCGCGCTCGGGGCGGTTGAGGACGAAGTTCTCGTCCTTGCGCCAGGCCTCGAAGAGCCCGTCCTCGAAGCCGTCGCGGGTGACCTTCTTCAGCCAGTGCGCGGGGATGATCTGGTCGGTGTCGACGTTGCTGCGGCGCAGCGGGACGGCCCGGCCGGTGTGTGCGGTGAATGCTTCCATGGTTATCGGACTCCGGCGGGCGTACGGGCGTCGGACAGATCGGCGGGCGAGGCCAGATGGCCCAGCACGGCGGTGGCGGCGGCGACCTGCGGGGAGACCAGGTGGGTACGGCCGCCCTTGCCCTGCCTGCCCTCGAAGTTCCGGTTCGAGGTGGAGGCCGAGCGCTCGCCGGGGGCGAGCTGGTCGGGGTTCATGCCGAGACACATCGAGCAGCCCGCGTGCCGCCATTCGGCGCCGGCGGCGGTGAAGACCTTGTCCAGGCCCTCCTCGACAGCCTGCAGGGCGACCCGGACGGAGCCCGGGACGACCAGCATCCGTACGCCGTCGGCGACTTTGCGGCCCTCCAGGACGGAGGCGGCGTTACGCAGGTCCTCGATGCGCCCGTTGGTGCAGGAACCCACGAAGACGGTGTCGACGCCGATCTCGCGCAGCGGCTGGCCCGCGGTCAACCCCATGTACTCCAGGGCCTTTTCGGCGGCGTGGCGCTCCGAGGCGTCCTCGTACGACGCGGGGTCGGGGACGTTGGCCGACAGGGGCGCGCCCTGGCCGGGGTTGGTGCCCCAGGTGACGAACGGGGCCAGTGCGGCACCGTCGATGACGACCTCGGCGTCGAAGACGGCGTCGTCGTCGGTGCGCAGCGTCTTCCAGTACTCCACCGCGGCGTCCCAGTCCTCGCCCCGGGGTGCGTGGTCACGGCCCCGCAGATAGGCGAAGGTGGTCTCGTCGGGGGCGATCATGCCCGCGCGGGCACCGGCCTCGATCGACATGTTGCAGATGGTCATCCGGGCTTCCATCGAGAGCTTCTCGATGGCGGAGCCGCGGTATTCGAGGATGTAGCCCTGGCCGCCGCCGGTGCCGATCCGGGCGATGATGGCCAGGATGAGGTCCTTGGCGGTGACGCTGTCGGGGAGTTCGCCCTCGACGGTGATCGCCATGGTGCGGGGGCGGGCCAGCGGCAGCGTCTGGGTGGCCAGGACGTGCTCGACCTGACTGGTGCCGATCCCGAAGGCCAGCGCGCCGAACGCTCCGTGGGTGGAGGTGTGCGAGTCACCGCAGACGACCGTGGTGCCGGGCTGGGTCAGGCCGAGCTGGGGGCCGACCACGTGCACGACGCCCTGCTCGACGTCACCCAGCGGGTGCAGCCGGACGCCGAACTCCGCGCAGTTCTTGCGCAGGGTCTCCAGCTGGGCGCGGGAGACCGGGTCGGCGATCGGCTTGTCGATGTCGAGGGTCGGGGTGTTGTGGTCCTCGGTGGCGATGGTGAGGTCGAGACGCCGCACCGGCCGGCCGACCTGACGCAGACCGTCGAACGCCTGCGGGCTGGTCACCTCGTGCAGCAGGTGCAGATCGATGAAGAGGAGGTCGGGCTCGCCATCGGCGCGCCGGACGACGTGGTCGTCCCAGACCTTCTCCGCGAGTGTCCTACCCATCGCTTTCCCTCCGGCCGGCGTCTTCGCCGGCCCAACTAGAGATTCGGGTGCCGCCGTCCGGACCCCCGACCGGGGCGGTGGCTGCGGGCCGTTGTACGGCCGCACGTACAGGTTCGCAACTTCCGGGGGAAATTGAACTTGCGTTTCACAGAGTGAGACGCGAGTATCGTCGTATGGACAACTCTAGTGGCGTCGGCGTTCTCGACAAGGCAGCTCTGGTATTGAGCGCCCTGGAGTCCGGTCCGGCCACCCTCGCCGGGCTGGTCGCGGCGACAGGGCTCGCACGGCCCACGGCACACCGACTGGCCGTGGCACTCGAACACCACCGCATGGTGGCGAGGGACATGCAGGGCCGTTTCATTCTCGGTCCCCGGCTCGCGGAGCTCGCGGCCGCGGCCGGCGAGGACCGCCTCCTGGCGACGGCCGGCCCCGTACTCACACATCTGCGGGACATCACCGGCGAGAGCGCGCAGCTCTACCGCCGGCAGGGCGACATGCGGATCTGCGTGGCGGCCGCGGAGCGGCTGTCCGGTCTGCGGGACACCGTGCCGGTCGGCTCCACGCTCACGATGAAGGCGGGATCCTCCGCGCAGATCCTGATGGCGTGGGAGGAGCCGGAGCGCCTGCACCGGGGCCTGCAAGGGGCCCGTTTCACGGCGACGGCCCTCTCGGGCGTACGCCGCCGCGGCTGGGCCCAGTCGATCGGCGAGCGCGAGCCGGGCGTCGCCTCGGTCTCGGCCCCGGTCCGCGGGCCGTCGAACCGCGTGGTCGCCGCGGTGTCCGTCTCCGGTCCGATCGAGCGGCTCACCCGCCACCCGGGCCGGATGCACGCGCAGGCCGTCATCGACTCGGCGGCACGGCTGAGCGAGGCCCTGCGCCGTACCGGCTGATGACCCCGTTACCCCTGCCCTCTCCAGCCGCCCCAGCGTCGTGGCGGCCCAAGTCACCTGTCACGCACCCGAGATGAGCACACCATCCGTGCTCCGTCCCGGCATGGGATCCGTACCGCGCACACGAAGAAGGCCCCTCACCGAAGTGAAGGGCCTCGTTCTGCTGCTCTGTTGTACCCCCGACCGGATTCGAACCGGCGCTACTGCCGTGAGAGGGCAGCGTGCTAGGCCGCTACACAACGGGGGCGTGTTCACTGCTGACTTGCGCTGGGCTACCAGGACTCGAACCTAGAATGACGGTACCAGAAACCGTAGTGTTGCCAATTACACCATAGCCCATGGTGTGACAAGTACCCCCGACCGGATTCGAACCGGCGCTACTGCCGTGAGAGGGCAGCGTGCTAGGCCGCTACACAACGGGGGCCCTAGCGATCCTCACCCGGCGTGAGCCGGATTTTTTCACCGAAGAACGTGGGTGCGACCCAGATGTTCTCGCGGGATGGATCTGTACCCCCGACCGGATTCGAACCGGCGCTACTGCCGTGAGAGGGCAGCGTGCTAGGCCGCTACACAACGGGGGCTTGTTACTTCGGTCTTGCGCTGGGCTACCAGGACTCGAACCTAGAATGACGGTACCAGAAACCGTAGTGTTGCCAATTACACCATAGCCCACTGAAACGCAACCTCTGAGGGTATTGTTTCTGTCTGCGCTTCCCGGCCGGATCTTTCGGCCCGCTCGGGCGGCGCAGGAAGAACATTACCTGAAGGTGTCCGGCGCTCCAAAACGGGTATCGCCCGCCAGCAGACCGGGAAGCTCGTGCAGACCGGTGATCCGCGCGAGTTCGGGACGTCCGCCCCGCCCCTCCCGGTCCAGCCAGATGCCGGTCAGCCCGGCGGCGGCCGCGCCGCCGGCGTCGATGTCGGGTTCGTTCCCCACGTAGGCCACCTCGTGCGGGAGGAGCTCCAGTACCTCGCAGGCGGCGTGGAAGGCTCCCGCGTCCGGCTTGGAGACACCCAGTTCGACGGCGCACACGACGGCCTCGAAGCGGTCCCGCACTCCGAGGGCGCGCAGCTTCCGGTCCTGGTTGTGGATGCTCGAGTTCGACAGGACGGCATGCCGGTACACGTCGGCCAGCAGGTCCAGCACCGGCACGGTGTCCGGGAAGAGCGTCCACGCGGCCTCGTAGTGGACCGCGTGCCGGCCGAACCACTCATCGGCCTCCGCGTCGCTCAGCGATCTCCCGAGGAACGTCCGCACGCGCTCCCGCCGCTGCCCCTGGAAGTCGAGCTCCCCTTCGGCGAACCTCGCCCAGTGCACGTCCGTGACGGCCTTCCAGACGTCGAGGGCGTGGTCGGGCGAGGTGTAGGCGGCGGGCAGTCCCTCGATCTCCAGGTGCTTGCGCATGCCGACACGGTCGGCTCCCGAGTAGTCGAAGATCGTGTCGTCGACGTCCCACAGCACCGCGCGAATGGCCATGGACCCGAACCTATCGCGCCAGGGCTCGCCGATGGCGCCGGTCGGGATGGCTCGCAATTGCCTGGACCGGACGGGTCGGCTGCGCCAAGATCACCTGGGAGAGGGGCGGCACAGCCGGTGTCGGCCCCGAAGAGGAGGGGCGGTCTGATGCGCATCGGTCCGAAGTCCAAGGCGATCGGCACAATACTGGCGAGCAGCGCTCTCGTGTTCGGGATGTCGACGTCGGCGTCAGCCGTCACGACAATCCCTGCGAACGGCTACGGCTACGCCGAATGGAACGCCGACCCGTCCGGCTCGACACCGGGCGACTCGCTCAGGGTGTGCGACACCAAGGCCGACGGCTACGGCGTCAAGGCGAGAGTGTTCAACTCGAACTACGACACCGTCCGCACGGCGTCCACAGCAGGCACCAACGCCCCTTACTGCACCGGGTGGAAGAGCGGCGACCTGCCCGAGGGAACCAGGTACCAAATCATCACGTACAGGGTCAAGGGCGACGACGAGATCGTGCTCGACCACCGGTTCGTATCCGCCTGACCGGCACGAACGGCCGGAGGCCGGGCTCCCGCGGGGAGCCCGGCCTCCGGCTTCACCCACAGCCGTTACGCGGCGAGCTTCGCCAGCGCCGCGTCGATGCGGGCGATCGTCTTCTCGCGGCCCAGGATCTCCAGGGACTCGAAGAGCGGCAGGCCGACCGTGCGGCCCGTGACGGCGACGCGGACCGGGGCCTGCGCCTTGCCGAGCTTCAGACCGTGCTTCTCGCCGGCGGTGAGGACGGCCGTCTTGAGCGCCTCGGCGTTCCACTCGGCGGCCGTCAGCTCGGCGCGGGCCGTGACGAGCAGGGCGTCGGAGCCCTCCTTCATGGCCTTCGCCCAGGACGCCTCGTCCTCGACGGGCTCGTCCAGGAAGAGGAAGTCGACGTTGGCCGTGATGTCCGAGAGAACCGTCACACGGGTCTGGGCGTGCGGGGCGATCTCGGCGAACTGCTCCGCGTCGAAGGCCTCGGGCGCCCAGGGCGCGAAGGGGGCCTTCAGCCAGGGGCCGCAGGCCTCGGTGAACGTCTTCACGTCGAGCATGCGCAGGTGCTCGGCGTTGATGTGCTCGGCCTTCTTCAGGTCGAAGCGGGCCGGGTTGGCGTTGACGTCGGCGATGTCGAACGCGGCCACCAGCTCGTCGCGGCCGAAGATGTCACGGTCCTCGGCGATCGACCAGCCCAGCAGCGAGAGGTAGTTGAGCAGCCCCTCGGGCAGGAAGCCGCGCTCCCGGTAGAGGTTGAGCGAGGCCTGCGGGTCGCGCTTGGACAGCTTCTTGTTGCCCTCCCCCATGACGTACGGGAGGTGGCCGAAGGCCGGGGTGTCCTTGGCGACGCCCAGCTCGATGAGCGCCCTGTAGAGGGCGATCTGGCGCGGGGTGGAGGAGAGCAGGTCCTCGCCGCGCAGGACGTGGGTGATCTCCATCAGGGCGTCGTCGACCGGGTTGACGAGCGTGTAGAGCGGGGCGCCGTTGGCACGCACGATGCCGTAGTCCGGGACGTTCTCCGGCTGGACCGTGATGTCGCCGCGGACCAGGTCGGTGAAGGTGATCGCCTCGTCGGGCATCCGGAAGCGGACGATCGAGGTGCGGCCCTCGGCCTCGTACGCCGCCTTCCGCTCGTCGCTCAGGTCGCGGCAGTGACCGTCGTAGCCCGAAGGCTTGCCGGCCGCGCGGGCGGCGTCGCGGCGGGCGTCGAGCTCCTCGGTGGTGCAGTAGCAGTGGTACGCGTGCCCGGCGTCCAGGAGCTTGGCGGCGACGTCCTTGTAGAGGTCCATCCGCTGCGACTGGCGGTAGGGCTCGTGCGGGCCGCCCACCTCGGGGCCCTCGTCCCAGTCGAGGCCGAGCCAGCGCATCGAGTCGAGCAGCTGCTGGTAGGACTCCTCGGAGTCGCGGGCCGCGTCGGTGTCCTCGATACGGAAGACCAGGGTGCCCTGGTGGTGCCGGGCGAAGGCCCAGTTGAAGAGAGCCGTCCGGACCAGGCCCACGTGGGGGTTGCCGGTCGGGGAGGGACAGAAACGTACACGGACAGGGGGGTTAGCCACGCTTGATCACCTTGTTGGTGAGAGTGCCGATGCCTTCGATGGTGACGGCGACCTCGTCGCCGACGTGCAGGGGGCCGACCCCCGCGGGGGTCCCGGTGAGGATCACGTCGCCGGGGAGCAGCGTCATGGCCTCCGTGATGTGGACGACCAGGTCCTCGACGGAGCGGACCATGTCGCTCGTCCGGCCGAGCTGACGCTGCTCACCGTTGACCGTGGCCTGGATGGCCAGGTCGCCGGGGTCGACGTCGGTCTCCACCCAGGGGCCGAGCGGGCACGAGGTGTCGAACCCCTTGGCCCGGGCCCACTGGCTCTCGCGTCGCTGCACGTCGCGGGCGGTGACGTCGTTGGCGCACGTGTAGCCGAAGATGACGTCCTTGACGCGCTCACGGGGAACCTCGCGGCACATACGGCCGATCACCACGGCCAGCTCGGCCTCGTGGTGGAGCTCCTCGGAGAAGGAGGGGTACTCGATGGAGTCACCCGCGCCGATCACCGAGGTGGTCGGCTTGAAGAAGGCGACGGGCACATCGGGGACCTCGTTGCCCATCTCGGCGGCGTGTTCCGCGTAGTTGCGGCCGATGGCCACGACCTTGTTGGGAAGCACGGGCGGCAGCAGCCGCACCTTCTTCAGCGGGACCTTGGTCCCGGAGAGCTCGAAGTCGGTGTACGGGATGCCCTTGATGATGTCGAGGACGAGGCTGTCGGGGCTGTCGCCCTCGACCGCGCCGAAGGCGACATTGCCGTCGATGGAGAACCTGGCGATGCGCACGGGATGCTGTCGCCCCTCACTTGCTGGCTGGCTGAAGACTGACGCTCCAGGCTAACGCGGGTGAGGGGGGCGGCCATGCGCATCAGGGCGGGGGTCGGCTACTGGTTCACCACCGCGACCGGGGCTTCCATGAGGATGGTCCGGCGCGGGTTGGCGGTCTGGGTGGGCAGGTCGACGGCGTGCTCCCGCTGTTCCGGCGTCTGCAGCGCCTCGGCGTCCGCGAGGTGCGCCAGCGTCGTGCGCCGGGGGTTGGCAATGTTGCGGAACGTCATCGTCGTCTTCATCTGCCGTCTGGACCCTTGTCGCTGGGGCGCTGCCCGGAGGTGCGCCGGTTGTCGGATTCGCTATCCCTGTAAAGCGCCAGGCTAAACATCCGATTCCCCGCCGTGGCCGGGATGAGACGGCGATCATCATGTGAGTTTCCTCACGAAGTTGCCGACAAAACACTCATTGCGGACAGTTGATCATGGGAAGCAAACCAGACAATACGTTACTGAATCTGCCATTCCGCTCCCGATCATGGCGTCTGGGACACCCGCCACCCCGGGGGAGTCCACCCACAATGGCCCCATTTGACCGTGTACACGCTCCACATCTTGTTACGCACCCATCACACCGTGTCATCCAGGTCACAGCCCGGTACACGGCCCTTGTTGGAGATCCATCACTGTGCTGGAATTCCACGCACCGCCGCGGGTTTCAGGCCCAGCGCGCAGGGGCGCAACGCAGCGCCGAGTGGCGGCGGGAGGGGGAAGTACGCCGGTCACTCACGACCACCATGGGGCGCGTCCAGCGCCCCACGACGCCGACACCGTGCCGCCGCGCCCACGCGCGGAGGGACGCCTGGTCCAGAGGTTGCGACGCTAGTGCAGGGACGTTTCAAGAGGGATGGCATGGGGTCGCCCCAGCCCCGCCAGGGCCGAGGGGAAGCTCCGGCGGATCAGGAGCCGCGCGGCGGGAACGACCGCGGTTCCTCGCCCCAGCACGCCCAGATCCCCGGTGCTGCCGGTGACGGCGGCGACCGTGCGCAGCGCTCCGGCACGACGGGTGCCGACGGCGCGGACGCCACGGCGCCGCAGAGCCCGGCCGGGCCCACCTCCGCCGGCTCACGCATGGCCCTGCGCAACTGGCGCATCAGTACGCGTCTGGTCTCGCTGCTGGCCCTCCCGGTGGTCGCGGCGACCACGCTGGGCGGGCTGCGCATCAACCAGTCCATGAACGACATGGACCAGCTGGAGCACATGCAGCTGCTCACCAAGATGACCAAGCAGGCGACCGCGCTCGCCAACGCGCTCCAGGAGGAGCGCGACAAGTCGGCCGGCCCGCTGTCGAACGGCGTGAAGGCCACCGACTACAAGGTCACCCAGCCCCGGGAGCGCACCGACCGCGCGAAGGCCGCCTTCCTCGACGCGACCGACGAGATCGGCAACACCCCCGGCGACGCCGCGCTGGACAGCATCCACGCGAGCGTCAGTCAGATCAGCACCCAGCTGGGCAACATCACCAGCATCCGCAAGGATGCGTACGCCCCGGACAGCCCGAGCCTCAACACGATCGACCAGTACAGCCAGCTGATCACCTCGTTGCTGAGCCTGTCGCAGGACATGGCGCAGGCCACCAGCAACCCGGAGATGATCAAGCGCACGCGTGCGCTGGCGGCCTTCTCCTCCTCGAAGGAGTACGCCTCGGTCGAGCGCGCCATCATCGCCGGAGCGCTCCCCGGCGGCGAGAGCGACGAGACGCACCTGAACGACAACGACCAGGCGTTCGGGCGCAACGCGCTCGGCAAGGCGAGCTCGACCCTCAAGACGTTCGAGACGACCTACGAGTCCACGGGCAAGAGCTCCGCCGAGCTGCTGGCCCCGCTGGACAACGGGAATCCCGAGATCACCGCCGCGGACATCTATGCGAAGAAGGTGCTCGACAGCCCTCTCGGCATGGAGGGCAGCGGCGGCAAGACGCGCACGTACATGGACTGGTACGACCAGAGCTCCAACAAGATCCAGGCCATGAAGACCATCGAGGAGACCCTCCTCGGTGAGATGGAGAGCAAGGCCCGCGAGCTGCGTGAGGAGTCGCAGCGCGACGCGATCCTCAACGGTGCGATCATCCTCATCGTCCTCGGCGTGTCGCTGGTCGGTGCCTTCGTCGTGGCGCGCTCCATGATCCGTTCGCTGCGGCGGCTCCAGGACACCGCGACCCGGGTCGCCCAGGAGCGCCTGCCCGAGCTCGTCAGGCAGCTCTCCGAGACGGACCCGCAGGACGTCGACACCTCCGTCGAGTCGGTCGGTGTGCACTCCCGGGACGAGATCGGCCAGGTGGCCGCGGCCTTCGACGACGTGCACCGCGAGGCGGTCCGTCTGGCCGCCGAGCAGGCGCTGCTGCGAGGCAACGTCAACGCGATGTTCACCAACCTCTCGCGCCGCAGCCAGGGCCTCATCCAGCGCCAGCTCTCGCTCATCTCCGAACTGGAGTCCCGCGAGGCCGACCCGGACCAGCTGTCCTCCCTGTTCAAGCTCGACCACCTCGCGACCCGTATGCGCCGTAACGGCGAGAACCTCCTCGTCCTCGCGGGCGAGGAGCCCGGCCGCCGGTGGACCCGGCCCGTGCCGCTGGTCGACGTGCTCCGTGCCGCCGCCTCCGAGGTGGAGCAGTACGAGCGCATCGAGCTGGCCGCGGTGCCCGCAACCGAGGTCGCCGGCCGCGTCGTCAACGACCTCGTGCACCTGCTCGCCGAGCTGCTGGAGAACGCCACGTCGTTCTCCTCGCCTCAGACGAAGGTGCGGGTCACCGGTCACGCACTGCCCGACGGCCGTGTGCTCGTCGAGATCCACGACACCGGTATCGGCCTCTCCCCCGAGGACCTGGCGGCGATCAACGAGCGGCTCGCAGCGCCGCCCACCGTGGACGTCTCGGTATCGCGCCGCATGGGTCTGTTCGTGGTCGGCCGGCTGTCCCTGCGTCACGGCATCCGCATCCAGCTGCGGCCCTCCGACTCCGGTGGTACGACCGCACTGGTCATGCTGCCCATGGAGGTCGCGCACGGCGGCAAGCAGCCGCCGAAGCAGGCCCAGGGCAAGGGCCCGCAGGGCGGCGGCGCCCCGGGTGGGCTGCTGGGCGGTGGCGCTCCCGCCGGCGGCGGCCAGCGTCCGGGGCTCGGCGGTCCCGCCTCCGGCCCGGCCATGGGACTGGGTTCGGGCGCTCCGCGCGGACAGGTCGGTGCGGGCTCCGCACCCCGGGCCGCACTGCCGTCCCGCGACGGCGGCCCGCGTCAGCAGGGCCCCGGCCAGGGTCCCGGTCTGCCCGGTCAGGGCCGGACCGATGGCCCGCGTCAGGGCGGCGGCCTCGCAGGTGCCTTCTCGGGCGGCGCCCGGCCCGGCGCCCGCCCCCCGCAGGACCCCTCGGCCGGTGCGGACTCCGGCCGGCCCAACCTCTTCGGGCACTCCGGCCAGCAGAGCGGCCCGCCCGCGCGGCAGAACCCCCAGCCGCAGCAGGCCCAGCTCGGCCAGGGCGGACCGCAGCAGTCCGGCGGCCCCGGCCGCCAGCTGCCGGCCTCCGGTGGACCGCGTGCCGAGCTCCCCGGTGGCAACCCGCAGCCGCAGCGCCCGCAGAACACGAGCTGGGGTGTCGAGGAGCAGGGTGCTCCCCGGGGTTCGCAGCCGGACTTCCCGCGTGGTCACGAGGAGCACGACACCGGCCGGTTCGCGAGGCCGGGCACGTCCGGCCCGAACCAGCCGTTCAGCCCGCCGGACCAGCGTCCGCCGATGGACGACCGCCAGGGACCGGCCGCCACAGCGGAGTTCGCCCGTCCGGACTTCTCGGCACCGCAGGCGCCCATGGCGCCGCAGGGCCAGGACCCGGCGAGCACGGCGCAGTTCGCCCGCCCCGACTTCAACGCCCAGATGCCGCAGGACCAGGGCTTCGGCGCCCAGATGCCGCAGGACCAGGGCTTCGGCGCCCAGGCCCCGCAGCACCCGCAGGCGCAGGCACCTCACTACGGCGACAACGCCGGCTTCGGCGCGCCGCGCCCGCCGGCCCCGTCCACGGGTGAGCTGCCGCACCGTCCGGCCCTGCCGCAGCACGAGATGCTGCCGCCGGCCGGTCCCGGTGACGGGCGTACACCTCTGTACGACACGCTGGAGACGAACTGGTTCCACGGACCGCAGCAGGGCGGCCAGCAGCCGCCGGCCGCTCCGCAGGCACCGGCCGCTCCCCAGCCCGCCGACATCCCGCCTCCGGCCATGCCGCGGCGTGGTGCGGCGGACACCGGCGCGACCAGCTCGTGGCGCGCTTCTCCCAACGACGAGCTCGTGCGGCAGGCGGAGCGGGTGAAGAAGCCCGCTGCGGGCGGGATCACCACCTCAGGGCTGCCCCGCCGTGTCCCACGTGCCAATTTGGTTCCGGGCACTGCTCAACAGCAGAATCATCAGTCCGGACCTCAGGTTTCGCGTGCGCCCGATGACGTACGCGGCCGTCTGACCAATCTCCGCCGGGGCATCCAGCAGGGACGGCAGGCCAACAACGGCCCGTCGACCGGCAGTTTCCAACTCGGCCCCACTCACCAGCAGGAGCGTTAGTTGAGCCCCATGAGTCAGGCCGCGCAGAATCTGAACTGGCTGATCACCAACTTCGTGGACAACACCCCAGGGGTGTCCCACACGGTGGTGGTCTCCGCGGATGGCCTGCTGCTGGCGATGTCCGAAGGTTTCCCGCGCGACCGCGCCGATCAGCTGGCGGCTGTCGCCTCCGGGCTGACATCGCTGACGGCGGGTGCCTCCCGGATCTTCGAAGGCGGCGCCGTGAGCCAGACGGTCGTGGAGATGGAGAGGGGATTCCTCTTCCTCATGTCCATCTCCGACGGATCGTCGCTCGCCGTCCTCGCCCATCCGGACGCGGACATCGGCCTGGTCGGGTACGAGATGGCTCTCCTCGTGGACCGCGCGGGGACCGTCCTCACCCCTGACCTCCGTGCCGAGCTACAGGGAAGTCTGCTCCACTAGACGGCCATGCGGCAGACACCTGACACGATCCCCCCAGGTACTACTCAAAACCCTCACCCGTCCGGCCGAAACAGCCCCTCACCGGCCACCTTCAGACGGCAAGCCGACACCCTGCTGTCACGCCCGGAGGATTTATGACCCCGCCACCCGCCTCACATGATCCGTACGGCGCACTGCACCACGCGTCGTACGACGGTGAAGGCGATCAGCCACTGGTGCGCCCGTACGCCATGACCGGCGGCCGGACCCGGCCGCGCTACCAGCTCGCGATAGAGGCGCTGGTCAGCACGACAGCGGACCCCGCCCACCTCGGGACCCTGCTGCCCGAGCACCAGCGGATCTGCCACCTGTGCCGTGAGGTCAAGTCGGTGGCCGAGGTCTCGGCCCTGCTGTCCATGCCTCTGGGCGTGGCACGGATCCTCGTGGCGGACCTGGCGGAAGCCGGCATGGTGGCCATCCACCAGCCGGGCAACGGAGAGGCCGGCGGCGCGCCGGATGTGACACTGCTCGAAAGGGTGCTCAGTGGACTTCGCAAGCTCTAGCGGCGGTACGGCCCGCTCCACCACCTCGGCGAAGATCGTGGTGGCAGGGGGCTTCGGCGTGGGTAAGACCACGTTTGTCGGTGCCGTTTCGGAGATCAATCCGCTGCGCACCGAAGCCGTGATGACGTCCGCGTCCGCGGGCATCGACGACCTGACCCACACCGGGGACAAGACCACCACCACGGTGGCCATGGACTTCGGACGCATCACCCTGGACCAGGACCTGATCCTCTACCTGTTCGGCACCCCCGGACAGGACCGCTTCTGGTTCATGTGGGACGACCTGGTCCGCGGCGCCATCGGTGCCGTCGTCCTCGTCGACACCCGACGCCTCGCCGACTGCTTCCCCGCGGTCGACTACTTCGAGAACAGCGGCCTCCCCTTCGTCATCGCCCTCAACGGCTTCGACGGACACCAGCCCTACACACCCGACGAAGTACGCGAAGCACTCCAGATCGGCCCGGACGCCCCGATCATCACGACGGACGCCCGCCACCGCGCGGACGCCAAGAGCGGCCTGATCACCCTGGTCGAGCACGCCCTGATGGCCCGGCTGAAGTAGCCGCAAGTCGGGAGCGATCTACGGAAGTTGTTGTAGTCACGCGGGGGCGGGCTGTGTCCTTTGACACGCTCCGCCCCCGTGTTCATAACATTTCGACAGTGAAATGGGGCGCCGTCGATACCCGACGCACACGACTGGTGCCGCTGCGCTCATGTGAGCCTCGCCTTTTGGCGGGGCTCGTTCTTTATGCCCGTTTTATCGGCGGTCGGCCGTACTCGGAATCAAACATTCCGACTGTTTGGAACGCGACCGGTCCGCGTGCTGCAATGCCTCGAACTACCGAGCAGTACGGCCCCTGAACGATAATCCGGCACAACGTAGGTGCCGACGCCGAGAGGTTGTTGGTCGAGTGAGGCGAAGCAACGAGGGCTCCGCGGCGCAGCCGGAGCGGGGCAATTTCACGCCGCCGCCGCGCGCTGCGGTGTCCCCGCCTGCGGACACGTCGTCCGAGGCGGGCCCGGCGGGCGGCAGCACGAACCGGCTGTCGCCCCGGAACTGGCGTGTGCCCACCCGTCTGAACGCGATCCTCCTGATCCCGGCGCTGGTCGGCCTGGTCATGGGCGGCTTCCAGGTGAAGGGGTCGGTCGACACCTGGAACGAGGCCCAGGACGCGGAGAAGACGGCCCTGGTCGTCCGTGCCGCCGCGGAGTACGGGCAGGCACTGCTGAACGAGCGTGACCTCACCGCTCAGCCCCTGCTGTCGAACAAGCGCACCGCCGCCGAGGTGGAGCAGGTGCGTGCCACGACGGACAGCGCCGCGGAGAAGTTCGACGCGGCCGTGAAGAACATGCCGGACAAGCAGGGGCTCCACCGCCGTCTGAAGCTGTTCGAGGTGGAGGAGCCACTGCTCCCCGAACTGCGCAAGGCCGCCTACGCCGAGGCCATGGACCCGGTGAAGACGGAAGAGGGCTACACCAAGGTCCAGCACTCGCTGATGGAGTTCTCCAACGAGCTCGGCCTGGGTACCGGCAACATCACCAGTTACGGCCGTACGGTGTACGCGATCGAGCTGGCCAAGGCCGCAGAATCGCTTCAGCGCTCGATCGGCATGCACCTGCTGGTGCGTCCGAGCCAGGAGGAGCGCAAGTTCGACGGCCAGGTCACGGCGTTCAGCTCGTACAACTACCTGGAGCAGATCGCCCTCGGTGAGTTCGTCTCCGGTGGTACGGAGGCGGACGCGGCCCGGCTGAAGGAAGTCATGGCCGGCAAGGCCGCCGAGGGGGCCGAGCAGCTGAAGGCCGCCGCGGCGCAGGCCAAGGCCGCGGGCAAGCCCTTCGTGGCACCGCCGAGCATCGACGGTTCGGTCTTCGACGGCATGGCCCAGCAGATAGGCGCGGGCCGGTCGCCCGAGGAGCTGAAGGCCAAGGGCATCACCCCCGAGACCTGGATGGCCGCGTCGACCGCGAAGTTCGACGGCTACACCACGGTCGAGAACGAGCTCGTCGACAAGGCCGTGACCGAGGCGGCGGAGATCTCGTCCGACGCCCGCAACGACGCCATCCTGAACGCCGCGATCGTCATCGTCGCGCTGCTGGCGGCCTTCGTCATCGCCGGGCTCATGGCCCGCCAGATGAGCCGCTCGATGCGCCAGCTGCGCACGGCCGCCTTCGGCATCGCCGAGCAGCGGCTGCCGATGCTGGTCGACCAGCTGTCGCGGACCGAGCCCGGCCGGGTGGACACCCGGGTGCAGCCGATCCCGATCAACAGCCAGGACGAGATCGGCGAGGTCGCCCGCGCCTTCGACCAGGTGCACCGCGAGGCCGTCCGGCTCGCCGCCGAGCAGGCCATGCTGCGGGGCAACGTCAACGCGATCTTCACCAACCTGTCGCGCCGCAACCAGTCGCTCATCGAGGGCCAGCTGACCCTCATCACCGACCTGGAGAACAACGAGGCCGACCCGGACCAGCTGGAGAGCCTCTTCAAGCTGGACCACCTGGCCACGCGTATGCGCCGCAACGGCGAGAACCTCCTCGTCCTCGCGGGCGAGGAGCCCGGCCGGCGGTGGAACCAGCCGGTGCCGCTGGTCGACGTGCTGCGCGCCGCCTCTTCGGAGGTGGAGTCCTACGAGCGCATCGAGCTCACCGGTGTGCCGGAGAGCGAGATCCACGGCCAGGCCGTGACCGACCTCGTGCACCTGCTGGCCGAGCTCCTGGAGAACGCCACCACGTTCTCCTCGCCGCAGACCAAGGTCCGGGTCACCGCGACCCGGCTGCCCGACGGCCGCGTCATGGTCGAGATCCACGACAAGGGCATCGGCCTCACCGCCGAGGACTTCGCGGACATCAACCACAAGCTGGCCAACCCGCCGACGGTGGACGCCGCGGTGTCCCAGCGGATGGGTCTCTTCGTGGTCGGCCGGCTGGCCGACCGGCACGGCATCCGCGTCCAGCTGCGTCCCTCGGGCGAGCAGGCCGGAACCACGTCGCTGGTCATGCTCCCGGACGCCATCACCCACGGTGGCGGTGGCGGCGAGGCGGCTCAGAGCGACTTCACCGTCTCCTCGATCATGTCCGAGCAGAAGCAGCCGCAGGCCTTCGACCCGGCGCCGCAGCCCCTCCCGATGCGCACGGCGGCGGAGCTCGGCTTCGACGACTCCCGCTACGAGACCCCCGCGGCGGACTCCCCGCAGCTGGACCCGGTCAACCGTTCGCTGATGCGTGAGGAGCGCCGGGCGGCGCTGGAGGCCCAGACGGGCGGCGAGAACCCGGCCTTCCACCAGGAGGACGGCGCCGGACAGCGTCAGGACTACTCCCAGGAGCAGTACGGCCAGACGCCGTACGCTCCCGAGCAGTACCCCCAGCAACAGCAGGAGTACACGCAGCCCGGTTACGAGGGCGGCTACGACCCGTACGCCGGCAACGGCTTCCAGGATCCGCAGCAGAACGCCTATCCGGAGGCCGGGTACGCCGCTCCGGACAGTCGGCAGGAGCAGTACGCCGACCCGTTCGCGCAGCAGGACGGCCTCTCCCACCAGGGTGACTGGGCCGACCAGGGTTCGTATCAGGGATCCTTCGATCCCCTGGGCCGGCCCGAAACGGAATCCGTCCCGAGCGCTCCCGCCGAGACGCCGGAAAGCGTAGGCTTCGAGCGCCCGGGACCCACCCCGAACCCCGGTCACGACCTGACCGAGGCGGGTCTCCCGCGGCGGGGCGGCCAGCAGCACTGGCAGCCCACGGGCCGCGGAAACGATCAGCCCGCCCCGCCGCAGCAGCGGCAGCGGCCGGTGCCGGAACAGCCGCAGGAGCCTGCGGAGGGTGACGGTCCCGAGGACTGGCGCTCGGCGAACGACGAGCGCTGGGAGCGGGCCGAGAAGCTCCGGGACCCGAAGGCGGGCGGGATCACTCCTTCCGGTCTCCCCCGGCGCGTGCCCAAGGCCAATCTGGTCGAGGGCACGGCGGAGCAGACCCAGCAGGGCGGCCCACAGGTCTCCCGCGCCCCTGAGGACGTGCGGGGCAGGTTGAGCAACCTGCGCCGTGGGGTCCTGAAGGGACGTACCGCGGGGTCGGACACAAGTGATACCTACAACCAGGAGCGTTAGTGTGAGCCCGATGAGCCAGGCGGCGCAGAATCTGAACTGGTTGATCACCAACTTCGTGGACAACACCCCTGGGGTGTCGCACACGGTGGTGGTCTCCGCCGACGGACTCCTGCTGGCGATGTCCGAAGGATTCCCACGTGACCGCGCCGATCAGCTGGCGGCTGTCGCCTCCGGTCTGACGTCGCTCACCGCGGGTGCCTCCCGGATCTTCGAAGGCGGCGCCGTGAATCAGACCGTTGTGGAGATGGAGCGGGGATTCCTCTTCATCATGTCCATCTCTGACGGATCCTCACTCGCCGTCCTCTCCCACCCTGACGCCGATATCGGTCTGGTTGGGTACGAAATGGCACTTCTCGTAGACCGTGCAGGAAGTGTTCTTACCCCGGATCTCCGCGCCGAACTCCAGGGAAGTCTTCTTAACTAACAGACAGACAGTGCGTTTTCCGTCACCGCGCCATAAGGTGCGGTGGCGCGGCACCACTGGGACGGCGACCGGCAGTCGGAGGAGGAAACGTGGCAACACCCACAGGCGGACACCCGTACGAGGGCGGTCAGCGGGTTCCGGGTGAGCAGGGTGAAAACCGTTTCGACATTCCCTCCATGCCTGGCAGACAGGGCCCGCAAGAGCCTTATCAGCCGTATCAGCAGCCGTACCAGCCCTACCAGCAGCCTCAACAGGGCTCGCAGGGCGGCGACTGGCAGCAGCCCGGTTCCGGGTGGCCCCAGCAGCAGCCTCATCACCAGCAGCCGCAGTACGAACAGCGGCCGCCGCAGCGGTACGAGGCACCGCCGTCGCGCATCGAACCGGTCCAGCGCCAGGCCCCGGCACCAGCGAAGCCCTCGGCCCACAACCCGCTGGTGCGCCCCTACGCCATGACCGGCGGCCGGACCCGGCCGCGTTACCAGCTCGCCATCGAGGCACTGGTCAGCACCACGGCCGATCCGTCCCGGCTGCAAGGGCAGTTGCCCGAGCACCAGCGGATCTGCCGGCTCTGCATCGAGATCAAGTCGGTGGCCGAGATCTCGGCCCTCCTCTCGATCCCTCTCGGCGTTGCCCGGATCCTCGTCGCCGACCTGGCCGAGGCCGGACTCGTCGCTATCCATCAGCCCGGCGGCGACGAGACCGCCGGCGGCCAACCAGATGTGACACTGCTCGAAAGGGTGCTCAGTGGACTTCGCAAGCTCTAGCGGCGGAGCGGCCCGCTCCACCACCTCGGCGAAGATCGTGGTGGCAGGGGGCTTCGGCGTGGGTAAGACCACGTTTGTCGGTGCCGTTTCGGAGATCAATCCGCTGCGCACCGAAGCCGTGATGACGTCCGCGTCCGCGGGCATCGACGACCTGACCCACACCGGGGACAAGACCACCACCACGGTGGCCATGGACTTCGGACGCATCACCCTGGACCAGGACCTGATCCTCTACCTGTTCGGCACCCCCGGACAGGACCGCTTCTGGTTCATGTGGGACGACCTGGTCCGCGGCGCCATCGGTGCCGTCGTCCTCGTCGACACGCGCCGCCTCTCCGACTGCTTCCCCGCGGTCGACTACTTCGAGAACAGCGGCCTCCCCTTCGTCATCGCCCTCAACGGCTTCGACGGACACCAGCCCTACACACCCGACGAAGTACGCGAAGCACTCCAGATCGGCCCGGACACCCCGATCCTCACCACGGACGCCCGCCACCGCTCGGACGCCAAGAGCGCGCTGATCACCCTGGTCGAGCACGCCCTGATGGCCCGGCTGCGCTGACCCGGCCGCCGCACGGCGAAGGCCCCGTACTCCTCCGGAGGAGTACGGGGCCTTTTCGTCCGTACGGGCCCTGTGGGCCCTCGGATGCCTCGGTGGCCGGCCGTCAGCCCTGCCAGCTGTGCGGGGCGCGGAAGCCGGGGGTGCGCTCCAGGCGGCGCCATCCGGCGGTGCTGCGGCCCCGGTGGGCGGGCGCGTCAGGCTGGGTGGCGGCGCGGGCGAGCAAGACCGCGGTGATGGCGGCGAGCTCTTCGGGGCCGGCCTGGCCCTTCTCGACGCGCAGGACCGAATCGGCGGGGGTGACGCTCATGGATGTCTCCGTCTTCTGGGCGGTGGTCGCGGAACGCCGGGCGGGGTCGCCGCTGCGGCTGCGACTACTGCGGAGGGTTGCCGTGCTTGCGGGACGGCAGGTCGGCGTGCTTGTTGCGGAGCATCGCGAGCGAGGCGATCAGCACCTCGCGCGTCTCGGCGGGGTCGATGACGTCGTCGACCAGGCCGCGCTCGGCCGCGTAGTAGGGGTGCATCAGTTCGGCCTTGTACTCCTTGACCATGCGGGCCCGCATGGCCTCGGGGTCCTCGGCGTCGGCGATCTGACGGCGGAAGATGACGTTGGCGGCACCCTCCGCACCCATCACCGCGATCTCGTTGGTGGGCCACGCGTAGGTGAGGTCGGCACCGATGGACTGGCTGTCCATGACGATGTACGCACCTCCGTACGCCTTGCGCAGGATCAGGGAGATCCTCGGCACGGTGGCGTTGCAGTACGCGTAGAGCAGTTTGGCGCCGTGCCGGATGATCCCACCGTGCTCCTGGTCGACGCCGGGCAGGAAGCCGGGTACGTCCAGGAGAGTGACGATCGGGATGTTGAAGGCGTCACACATCTGAACGAATCGCGCGGCCTTCTCGGACGCCTCGATGTCCAGGACACCGGCCAGCGCCTGCGGCTGGTTGGCCACGATGCCGACGACCTGGCCGTCGAGCCGGGCCAGCGCGCAGACGATGTTCCGGGCCCAGCGCTCGTGGACCTCCAGGAAGTCGCCGTCGTCGACGAGCTCCTCGATGACCTTGTGCATGTCGTACGGACGGTTGCCGTCGGCCGGGACCAGGTCCAGCAGGACCTCGCCGCGCCGGTCGGCCGGGTCGTCGCTCGGCACGACGGGCGGGTTCTCGCGGTTGTTGGAGGGCAGCATCCCGATCAGGTAGCGGACCTCGGCGATGCAGGTCTCCTCGTCGTCGTACGCGAAGTGCGCGACGCCCGAGGTCTCGGCGTGCACGTCGGCGCCGCCGAGGCCGTTCTGGGTGATCTCCTCGCCGGTGACCGCCTTGACGACGTCCGGTCCGGTGATGAACATCTGCGAGGTCTCACGGACCATGAAGACGAAGTCGGTCAGCGCCGGGCTGTAGGCCGCACCGCCCGCGCACGGGCCTAGCATCACGCTGATCTGCGGGATGACACCGGAGGCCCTGGTGTTGCGCTGGAAGATGCCGCCGTAGCCGGCGAGCGCGGAGACGCCCTCCTGGATGCGGGCGCCGGCGCCGTCGTTCAGCGAGACCAGCGGGGCACCGGCCGAGATGGCCATGTCCATGATCTTGTGGATCTTCGTGGCGTGGGCCTCGCCCAGCGCCCCGCCGAAGATCCGGAAGTCGTGCGCGTAGACGAAGACCGTCCGGCCCTCCACCGTGCCCCAGCCGGTGATGACACCGTCGGTGTACGGCTTCTTGGCCTCCAGGCCGAAGCCGGTCGCCCGGTGGCGGCGCAGCTGCTCGACCTCCTTGAACGATCCCTCGTCCAGCAGCAGCTCGATGCGCTCCCGCGCCGTCAGCTTGCCCTTGGCGTGCTGCGCCTCGGTCGCCCGGTCGCTCGGTCCACGCCTGGCCTGCTCACGCAACGCCAGAAGTTCAGCCACCCGGCCACGCGTGTCGCTCGGCTCGCCCGGGATTTCGTCCACAACGGTCATACGTCGACCCTACGAACCCGACCCAGAAAACCCTGCCGTTCACTCCGGACAGTCTCCTGCCCCGTTTCCTGGTGGCACCTGACAGAAGCCGAGCACCATGCAACCCATCTGCCAGCTCACAGGGCCTCCGCATTGTCGATCCCCGACAAAGCCGGCGATGTGTTCCCGGCCACAGACGGGTCCGCGCGCCACGCCGTGGATCCACCGGAGCGGGCGACCGGACCCACCGCAACGGCAGGGAGGCGCCCGGGCCCGGGTCCGGCGGCAGACGCACCCGACCGGACGAGGTGGACAGTACCCGCCACGGCGGCGGAAGGGACGGCGAGGGCGCTCCGGACGGCCCGCGACGGGACGCTCCGACGCCTTCGGTTCCTGTTCACTCCCCGCATGCGGCGGTCGACCAGGAGTGGCCAAAACCCCACCGGAGACGTCGAGTTGTGAAGAACGGCAACTTCCTGAGAGCGCTCTCAGTCATAACTCTTGACGCTCGCCGCGCCCGTGGCGAGAGTGGTCCGCACCGCAGACAGCCCCCAACGCCCCACCTCCCCGCGCACCACCCCACTGATCTCTGTCTGCGACCCCCCACATCTCGGGAGTTCCTTCGTGATTTCGCGCAGAATGTTCCTGACGGGCGCCGCCGCCTCCGCGACCGCGCTCACCTACCCCCTCTGGGGCAGCGCCCTGAGCCCGCGCACGTCGGCGGCCCCCGCCACATGCGAACTGGCCCTGGAGAACAAATCGTTGCCCGGCACGGTGCACGCGTACGTCACCGGCCACGAGCAGGGCACGGACCGCTGGGTGCTGCTGCGCCCCGACGGCAGCGTCTACCGCCCCGACTCCCCCGGCGCCCCGCAGACCCCGCTGCCGGTGGACTGCGCCATCCCCCTGAAGGCCGCCGGCGCCGGTCCCGTCGTCCTGACCCTGCCCCAGATGTACGGGGCGCGCGTCTACTTCGTGCGCGACGACAAGCTGGACTTCTACCTCAACCCGGGTCCGTCCCTGGTCGAGCCGGCCTTCGCGACGCCCACCGACCCGAACTACGGCAGGACCTGGTCGTTCTGCGAGTTCACCTTCAACCCGCAGCAGCTGTACGCGAACATCAGCTACGTCGACCTGGTGACCGCGCTGCCGATCGGCCTGACCCTGGAGGGCGACTCCAGGCACACCGTCGCCCCGCTCCCGGACGGCGCGGTCCAGCGCATCGCCGACGACCTCACGGCCCAGGCGGCCGCCGACGGACAGCCCTGGGACAAGCTGGTCACCCGCGGCTCGGACGGCAAGGTCCTGCGGGTCGTCTCGCCGCAGAACCTGATGGCGCCGTTCTTCGACCGGCCGGACCAGATGCCGTTCCGGGACCTGTTCACCGCGCAGATCGACGAGGTCTGGGAGAAGTACCGCTCCACCGACCTGCGGATCGACCTGCAGGGCGGCCGCGGCACACTGGCGGGCCGGGTCAGCGGCGACACGCTGACCTTCGAGGGCGGCCACACCTTCGTCAAGCCGACCTCGAAGGACATCTTCACCTGCAACCACGGGCCCTTCACGAACAACCCGGCCGACTCCGACGACAAGAAGGCACTGCTGGCCAGGATCGCGGCCGGCTTCAACCGCTCGATCATGCTCAGCCACCCGCAGCAGCCCAACGGCACCACGGTGGCGGACTACTACAAGGGCGGGGTGACCAACCACTGGTCGCGGGTCGTCCACGCGAACTCCCCGATCGGCTACGCGTTCCCCTACGACGACGTACGCCCGGACGGCGAGCCGGACGTGTCGGGGGCCGCGCACGACGGCAACCCCCGGCGCTTCACGGTGAGCGTGGGGTCCTGACCCGTCCGTGACACCGTGCCCGCCCGCCGCCCGTCCGCGGCGGGCGGGCACAGCCGCGTCCGGGGCCCGTACGGCTCATCACGGCCTGCGCCGCCTGCCCCCGGGGCCGATCGTCGGCAGATGTCCTCCCTCGGCGAGACCACGGCCGGCGACCCCGGTGAACGGGCCCTCCTGCACGGCCTGCGTCTGATCGACGGCACCGGCCGTGCCGCGGTGCCCGATGCCGCGCTGCTCATCGAGGGGAAGCTCATCAGCTGGGCGGGCCCCGCCGCGCGGCTCCCCGCGGACCTCGGGCCGGTGCGGCGGCTGGACCTGGGCGGCCGGACCCTGTGCCCCGGCTTCATCGCCACCCATGTGCATCTCGCGCTGCCGGGACCGGCCGGCAACCCCCTCCAGGGCCTGTGCGAACTGCCGAGCTACCGGACTCCGAAGGTCCTGGACCGGCTGCGCGCGACCCTGGAGAACGGGGTCACCACCGGGGTCAGGATCGCGATGGGGACCGACAGCGGCCTGGCCGTCGGCCACGGCAGGAACCTCCAGGAGCTGGGGCTGCTGGTCGATCTCGCCGGTCTGTCGCCCATGGCGGCGATCGTGGCGGCGACCCGTGACGCGGCGCGGTCGTGCGGCGTCGACGACGTCACCGGCACCCTGGAGGCGGGCAAGGCGGCCGACCTGGTGGTCACGGACGGCGACCCCCTGACCGACATCACCGCACCGGGCGATCCCGCCCACATCCTGGCCGTGGTGAAGGAGGGCCGGATCGCCGTCGACCGCGCCGGAGTCCTCGGCGAAGGCGTCCTGCCCGCGCTCTGTCCCTGAGCCGGGCCGCCCCGCCTCGCCGGGACGGGCAGAGGTGCCACGGGTGCGCGCGACACGGAGGTGCCCCCGCCCGGTCCCGGCTCCGGGCGGGACGGGGGCACCTCCGCGTGCGGTGCGGGTGGTGTGGCCGGATCGCGCCGTGCGGTCAGCAGCCGCCGCAGTTGTAGTACGTCACGTCCCAGTGGTTGCCCTCGTCCGCGTAGACGTTCCCGGAGCCGGACTTGTACTGCGGGGCGCCGTCGCCGCGCAGGCCGATGTAACTGAACACGCCCTTCACGTAGTTCGTCAGGCAGGTGCTCTTGGCGAAGTCGAGCTTGTAGCCGTTCCAGTGCGAGTACGTGCCGCTCGCGTGGCCCGTCTCGGTGCCTCCGGTGATGTTGAGCGCGCAGCCCGTGGCGCTCTTCAGCGTCTGGGCGCCCTGGGCGCTCGTCAGGTTGAGCTGGTCGAAGGACGTGCAGGTGGAGACGTTCCGGTTGGAGCAGCCGCCGGAGGAGGACCAGGTGATCCCTGACGAGGAGAAGCGGGAGGTGGCCTGGGAGTGGGTCAGCTTGGTGACGGCGTGCGCCTCGGTGGCGCCGCCGCCGAGGACGCCGACGCCGGGCGCGAAGAGCGCGCCCAGGACGAGGGCGAGTGCGGTGAGGGCCGAGCGGAGTCTGGGGCGGGTCAGCATGGGGAGACGTCCTCCTGCTCATGACAAGTATGGGCAGGGAGATAGTGCCCCAGCTCTACGCGCGTCCGCCAGGGTGCGGCGGGAGCCCGTACGGCATCCCCCGCGACTTCCGGACCGGCCTGGACCCTTGATGTTGAACTTTGAACAAAAAGGGTCTACAGTCAATCTCGTTGAAGGTTAAACAAATAGTTCGGCGATCCGCTCCGCGGAACGCGTCGGAACACGTACCCGAGGAGGAGCCATGGCTCTGTTCAACCGCAAGAACAACGCCCCGTCCACCACCGCGACCCTCGCCGTGGACCCGGCGCTGGCCGCACTGACCGGCACCTACACGATCGACCCGGCGCACAGCAGCATCGGCTTCACCGTGCGCCACGCCATGGTCACCAACGTGCGCGGCTCCTTCGGTGAGCACGAGGGCTCGCTGGTACTGGACGGCTCCGCCCCCTCGAACTCCTCCGCCTCCATCGACGTCAAGATCGCCAGCGTGGACACCGGCATCGCCGACCGCGACGGCCACCTGGTCAGCGGCGACTTCTTCGACGCCGAGAAGTTCCCCCTGATGACGTTCCGCTCCACGCAGGCCGAGCAGCTCGGCGGCGACACCTACCGGGTGACGGGCGACCTCACGATCAAGGACGTCACCCGCCCGCTCTCCATCGACCTGGAGTTCAACGGTTCGGCCACCGACGTCTACGGCAACGAGCGCGTGGGCTTCGAGGGCAGCACCGACATCCTGCGCTCCGACTGGGGCCTGACCTGGAACGCCGCCCTGGAGACCGGTGGCGTGATGGTCAGCGACAAGGTGAAGCTGAACTTCGACATCTCCGCGATCAAGGCCGCCCCGCAGGCCTGATCCTCCGGAACCGAGCGCGCCCGCCGGCCCTTCCCTTCGGGGGAGGACGGCGGGCGCTCGGCGTTCGCGGCCGGGGTCCGGGGGCTCAGCCCGTGCGGCGCACCTTCAGCGCGTTGTCGGTGCGGGTGGTGGGGTTGCCGTCGGGGTCGTTCTGGATGCGCTCGTGCTCCTCGCTGAGCAGCACCTCCCACTCCCCCTCCGGCAGTTCGAGGGAGGCGAGCACCTCGTCCGTCGTCGGCAGCTCCATGTCCGGGTGGTCGTGCTCCCAGGAGGGGAAGCCGGCGTGCCCGACGACGAGGAGCACACCGCCGGGCGCGACCACCGAGGCCGCCTGCCGCAGGATCCGCTCGCGCGGCAGGTCCCCCATGGAGTGCAGGAACTGGGCGGAGACCAGGTCGTACTCCCCCTCGGGGAACGAGGCCCCGAGGTCGTGCCACTGAAAGTCGATCCGGTCCGCGACACCGGCGTCGGCCGCGTGGACCGCAGCCCGCTCCAGGGCGACGCGCGAGATGTCGGTGGCGGTGACCTTCCAGCCGAGGCGGGCGAGCCAGACCGCGTCGGCGCCCTCACCGCAGCCCAGGTCGAGGGCGCGGCCGGGCGTAAGGCCCTCCACCTCGCGGACGAGGGCGACGTTGGGGTCGCCGCTCCAGATCCTGTCGCTCTCGCGGTACCGGTCGTCCCACATCTCGGCGTCGGTCCGGGTGCTGTCGGTGGTCATCGAATCTCCTGAAGTCCGTGACGGCGGTCCCCGAGCACACGCTCGGTGACCTGGCGCTCGGCCTCGGCCGAGAAGGGCGCGCGGCGGGCGTCGACCGCGCGACGGGTGTCCTCGGTGACGAGGTCCATGTTGATCATCGACGCCGCCTTGAGCCCGGCGGCCGCCGCCCCGACGATCTGCTCCATGAGGTTGGCGACGTTACCGGCCACCCATACGCCGGGCACTTCGGTGGCCCCCGAGGGGTCGGCCGCGATGTAGCTGCCGACGACCTGGTCGCCCATCAGCATCTCGGTGGGCGCCAGGCCGAGGCTCTCCAGCACCACCGACCGCGCGGTGAAGCGGGGCTGGACGACGACCGCCTCGCGTGGGATGACCGTGCCCCCGGCAAGGCGCACACCGGTGAGCCGGTCGCCGGCCACCTCCAGCGCGGCCACCGTGCCCTCCACCACGGAGATGCCCCGGGCGGCGAGCTGCTCGTACTCCTCGTCGGTGAAGTCGGCCTGCTCGTGGCGGAACAGCACCACGTCGTCGGTCCACTGCCGCCAGAGCAGGGCCTGGTGGACGGCCATGGGACTGAACGCCAGGACGCCGACCGGCCGGTCCCGCACCTCGTAGCCGTGGCAGTACGGGCAGTGCAGCACCTCGTGGCCCCAGCGCTCGGCGAGGCCGTCCACCGGCGGCAGCTCGTCGACGATTCCCGTGGTCACGAGCAGCCGACGGGCCTCGACGGCTCCCCCGTCCGCCCGTACGACACGGAAGCCGCCGCCGGGCAGCTTCTCGGCCGAGACGACCTCGCCCCGGACGATCTCGGCGCCGTAGTCCGCCGCCTCGGCCCTGCCGATGGCCAGCAGCTCCAGGGGCGGAACGCCCTCCCGGCCCAGGTAGTTGTGGGCGTGCGACGCGGGTGCGTTGCGCGGGCTGCCGGCGTCGATCACCAGCACGGAGCGCCGCGCCCTCGCGAGGGCCAGCGCCCCGCTCAACCCTGCCGCCCCGCCGCCGATCACCACGACGTCGTACCGCTGGTTCGTCTCGCTCATGCGGATCACCTCCTGTTACGGGAGATGGTGCGCCCGCACCCCTGGTTCGACAAGTTTGCTTGCCGAACCGGCAAACTCGCACCAGACCGTCCTGCCCGGGCTCCGCTCCCCCACCCCCAGGTGTGGGCGAGCGCCCCGAGAAGCAGCAGGCCGCGTCCGTATTCCGCGTACGGAGCGCGGCCCGGCTCCCGCCGGACCTCGCCTCCGCCGCTGTCGCGCACCTCGATCCGGAGCACGCCCCTCCAGGTCAGCCGCACGCGGTACCCCCTCCCGGGCGGGACTCCGTGGACCGGTGCGCCGGTGGCCAGTCCGCTCACGCAGAGCAGCAATCGTCGAGATCCACCTCGCACGCCCGGTCGAGCAGGGCCTCACGGACGAACTGGCGCACGAGGGGACGGACCTGCGCTCACGGCGGCGCGAGGGCCACCGTCTCGACCTCGACGTCGATGCGCGCCCGATCGGCGTCCACCTTCGGGAACTCGTCGCCGACGCGCAGGGGCGCGCGCTCGGAATGGGCGACGACGACTTGCACCTCATCCATGGGCGCGAGTATCCCGGGGTGATCGCCGACCCCGCCGGGTTCATCGCGCGTGATTGCGCGGCCGACCGAGGTTCCGGCGAAACTCGTGCACAGCACCGGCCGCCGAGCAGGCCGAACCCGCCCTTCTGCCTGAATTCCTACGGCAGTTCGACCGTGACACCGAGCTCGTCGGTGGTGGTGTCGGACGGGGCCGAGGGCGATTCCGGGCGACGGACATCCGAAACGTCCACCGGCGGTGAGGGTATGGACGTGGGCATGGCCACCGGTGGCAATTGCGGCACCGGTGAAGCGGCTCCGACCTTTTTTCCGACCGAGTTTCCGACCGAGGTCACTGCCGAGTTTCCGACCGAGGTTTCGATCGATATCTCCACGGCCACCCTGGACGGCGGCTCGTAGGGCCTCGGCGGCTCCTCCGGACCGGACGGCGAAACACTGTGGCGCGCCCGGTCGGTGCGTTGCGGGTCCGGGGAGGGAACTGGCACGTGGGGACGCGTCCCACCGGCGGTAGACCACTCGGCGGGGGCGGCCGGCGGTGCCTGGGCCTCGGTCCTGCTCTCCGGCGGCCGGCCGTCCGGCCGGTCGAAGGGCCCGGCGGGCAGTACCGCGCCCGCGACGGCGAGGGTCACGGCCGCCGAGGTCGCCCCCGCTGACTGGGCGACGCCGGTACGGGGAAATCTGCGGGCGCACGTCCAGACGGCCGCGGCGAGGGTGAGGCTCCCGGCCAGGACGTTGCGCAGCGACCTTCTGGCCCTGGCGAGCAGCGATTCCGTCGCCCGGTAGCTCAGCCCCATGGTCCGGGCCACCTGTCCGACGTCGAGGTCCTGCGCCTGGAGTCGCAGCGCCTGCGCCTGGCGGGCGGGCAGCAGTTCAGCACTGCGGTCGGCCAGCCATCGGGCCTCCGCCCGGTCGCACGCACCCTCCTCGACCAGGAAGGGCTCGGCCGGAGCGGCGGACAGGGTCTCGCTCAACTCCTGGTCGCGGGCGACCTGGCGTCGCCTGTCGGCGCACGCGCGTACGGTCGCGAGCCTCAGCCGTGAACGCACCCGGCCGTACTGGACTTCAGGGTCCTCCACCGCGCGGATCATCGCTTCCTGCACGGCGTCCTCGGCCTCTTCGGCGCTCGACGAGCGAGCGCGCGCGAGCTCGAGCAGTTCGTCCCGGTGACTCCAGATGAGCTCCCACCGGTTGCCCGGGCCGCCTGGACGGCGAGCGGTAGGCGGGTCGCTCACGTTCGAAGCCTCTGGTCCGTGGGTTCAGGTCCGTTGTGCGTGGACCATGGTGCCTGACGGCCCCTATGCCCCGCGACCTGGCAGGACAGGTATCGGGGCATACGGGCTCAGCGCCGGGTCAGACCGAGAGCGCGGCGGCGGAGCCGAGACCGGCGACGCCCAGCACGTTGCCGCCGACGGCGCCCGAGACGCAGCCGGAGAGCAGGTCGGCGTTGAGCCCACCGACGACGCCACCGACGAGGGGGGCCTCGATGGAGGCAGCGCCGGAGAGGCCGCCGGACACGGCGTCCATGTCCGCGTCGGAGATTTCCTGGGTGTGTATCTGGGGAGCGGAGCTCATGATGTGAATTCCCTTCGCATTACTTCCGAATGGCACGGTCCAACTCCGCAGTGGGGAATGGGCCTTGCCGGTGTCACGGTCACGATCACGGTCGCCGGGGCGTTTCACCGTTCGCCCGGAGGCGACGAAATTCCCTGCGGCTTCCGCGATGTGAGGGATGTAAGCACGCGAGGGCGCGACGAAGCCACCTTCCGCTGTTTGCACGCACGGCTTTCCGACATCGAAGGGCCGACGCGGTCACATTGCTTCATGGACCGGTACAGCTTCTTCACTCGCCCGACCGACGGACGTTCCGCCGGCCGAATCCTTGATCCGCCGCGAAAGGGACATAATCGGCTGCGGGCGTGATGAATCCGGTTCGCGTCCTGAGAACCACGGGGCGCGCATCGTCGCCTGCGGACACCGTGTGCAGATCCGCCGCAGACGCCCCCGGACCCGTCCGCCGGAACACTCAGCACCGGTGCGGGTGCTGCCGGGGATCTGGGATGCTGCAGGTGGCGGCGCTCTCCTCCGGACGCGAGGGACGCGAGAGACGCGAGTCCACCCGACGACCTTCCTGGAGAAGTAGTGACGCGCACGGCAACCGCCGGGGTGACGACGTGACCGGTCCGCACAGCTCTGTCGCACGGGTTATCGCACGCGTGCGCCCTCCCGTCACCGCGGTCGACGGGCTCGGCGACTGGGCGGAGGCCGAGCGCGCCCTGGGTACCCCGCTGCCGGAGGACTACAAGCAGCTGGTCGCGACGTACGGGCGCGGGGACTTCTGGGGCGCGCTGTGCCTGTGCACCCCGTTCGGTGACGACAACCCGGTCCCGCTCAGCGGGGACCTCCTGGAGGACTACGGTCCGCTGCGCGACGGCTGGCCCGAGAAGTACCCCTACCCCCTCTTCCCGGAGCCCGGCGGGCTGCTCCCCTGGGCGGTGACGGAGAGCGCGGCGCACGTGTGCTGGCTGACGGAGGGACCTCCCGAGTCCTGGCCCGTGGTGATCTGGTCGCGGGAAAACGACTACGAGCGGTTCGACTGCGGGGCCGGCGCGTTCCTCGACGGGGTGACGAGCCGCAGCATCACCTCCGAGCTACTGCACCACGACCCGGAGCTCGCACCCTGGTTCGACCCCGGGATCGAACTCGACCACGTGTACGTCCGGCTGGGCGAGGGGCCCCGCCCCTACGAGGAGCGCCTGCGGATCCTGCGTGACGCGTTCGCCCCCACGTCGGACCGGGGCGACTACGAGCACGACGGCCGGCGGCAGGACCACTTCGCCGTCGACGGCACCGGCTGGCTCATGACGTACGAGTGCACCTACGGTCATCAGCTCCGGGTCGCGTTCCCGCCCGCCGACAGCGCGGAGGCCCGTCGCACCGTGCTGGCGGCGGTGGAGCTGACGGGGTGCCCCGTACTGTCGGCGGACACCGTGCACGGCGGCTCGTCCTGGGACTCCGGCACCGGGCCGGCGGACGGCGCTCCGTCGCGGTGACCCGACGCCCGGCCCGTGGCCCGGCCCGTGGGTGCGGCCGGGCTCAGGGGTGCCGCCGCGCGAACGCCGGTTCGGTCAGGTCGAGATGGAGCAGATTTCCCCAGTCGTTGGTGAAGACCGCTCGTGTCCCCTCGTGGCGTACGCCCACGAACGGGTTCGAGGACCACATGGCGAGGACCCACAGCAGGGAGCGGTCCGCGCCGAGGCGGGCGAGGTAGCCGATGTCGCCCATCCCGCTGCCACCGCCCGCCATCCAGCCGGAACCGTCCGGCAGCGGGCTCTCGAAGTCGGCGTCGACCTCCGTGGAGCCTTCGGCCCCGACGGCCTCGGCCACGTCGAGGCGCGCCCCGAGGCGGAAGGGGATGGGCTGCCCGGCGTCCGGGTGGTAGGCCCCCGGGCCCTCCACATGCACCTCCAGGCCGGTGTCGTCCGGTCGGTACAGCCCGTCCCGGACCGGGAACTCACCTGCCGCCCACAGGCGTTCGATCAATCCCATCGGCCCCTGCCTCCCTGTCGGCGCCCCCGAAGCGTGGCGCCGCGGACCATCGTCCTGCGGCAGAACGGCGTGCGGGAGACCGCGTGCGCGCGGAGTCCGTCGCCGTGCCGCTGTCGGCGGGACGAGTTCCGCGCCGCCGTTCCTTCCAGGAGCGCTCTTCGTCGAATGCCTGTCGAATCCCTGTACGCGCGTCGGCCCACCGGTGTACGGTCTCGGGCCGATGGACCTTGGGAGCGCTCCCACTTCTGATTCCGCTTCGCACGAGGAGGAACACCATGAAACGCCTGTTCGCCTTACTGGCGACCTTCGCGACCGTCCTGGGTCTGACGGCGGCTTTCGGTCCCCAGGCCTCGGCCGCGACCGGCTGCAAGGTCGAGTACACGGTCGCCAGCCAGTGGCAGGGGGGCTTCCAGGCCGGAGTCAAGATCACCAACCTGGGTGTCCCGGTCAGCGGATGGACGCTCCGGTTCGCCATGCCGGACGCCGGGCAGAAGGTCGCCCAGGGCTGGAACGCGACCTGGTCGCAGTCCGGTTCGGCGGTCACGGCCGTCGGTGTGGACTGGAACCGCACCCTGGCCACCGGAGGGGTCGCCGACCTGGGCTTCTCCGGCACCTTCACGGGTGCCAACCCGAAGCCCACGGCGTTCACGCTCAACGGTGTCGCCTGTACGGGCTCCGTCGACGAGCCCGCCCCCGACCCGGTCGCCGGCACACCCGTGGAGGTCAACGGGCAGCTCCACGTCTGCGGCGTGCACCTGTGCAACCAGTACAACCGCCCCGTCCAGCTGCGCGGCATGAGCACGCACGGCATCCAGTGGTTCGGCCGGTGCTACGACGCCGCGTCCCTGGACGCGCTGGCGAACGACTGGAAGTCCGACCTTCTGCGCATCTCCATGTACGTGCAGGAGGACGGCTACGAGACCGACCCGGCGGGCTTCACCAACCGCGTGAACGCCCTCGTCGACATGGCCGAGGCCCGCGGCATGTACGCGTTGATCGACTTCCACACTTTGACGCCGGGTGACCCGAACTACAACCTCGACCGCGCCAGGACGTTCTTCGCGTCCGTCGCCGCCCGCAACGCCGGCAAGAAGAACGTGATCTACGAGATCGCCAACGAGCCCAACGGCGTCAGCTGGTCGGCCGTCAAGAGCTACGCCGAGCGGGTCATCCCGGTGGTCCGGGCGGCCGACCCGGACGGCGTCGTCATCGTCGGCACCCGTGGCTGGTCCTCGCTGGGCGTCTCGGACGGCTCCGACGAGAGCGAGGTCGTCAACAACCCGGTCAACGCCACCAACCTCATGTACGCGTTCCACTTCTACGCCGCGAGCCACAAGGACTCCTACCGCTCCACCCTGAGCCGGGCGGCCTCGCGGCTCCCGCTCTTCGTCACCGAGTTCGGCACGGTGAGCGCCACCGGCGGCGGGGCGATGGACGTGGCGAGCACCACGGCCTGGCTGGACCTGCTCGACCAGCTGAAGATCAGCTACGCGAACTGGACCTACTCCGACGCCCCGGAGAGCAGTGCCGCGTTCCGCCCCGGAACCTGCGGCGGCGGCGACTACAGCGGCAGCGGTGTGCTGACGGAGTCCGGGGCGCTGCTGAAGAACCGCATCAGTACGCCCGACAGCTTCCCCACCAGCTGACCTCCGGCGGGGCCCGTCGGGGGCTCCGGCCGGTCCGAGGCCCCGACGGCTCCCCCGCGACGCGGGCGGCCGCCGCGGCGGCCGGAGGCGGTGCACGGCCCCGGGCCGCCTCCCGTGTGCCGGTCCGGGGACCGCCCGCGCGGTCCGCGCAGAGCAACTCGCCTTTTCCATAGGGCGATCGGCGGGACTCGGACGGGCATCGTCGCTAGAGTCCCGCCATGACGACCGGTCCGAACCCTTCCGCCCCGCCCTCCCTCGCCGTGCGCAGCCGTTCCGGCTCGTTCGCACTGGAGAACCGGTCGATCCTGCTCGAACAGGGCGGGGTCCGACGACGGATACCGCTGGACGCCGTCGAGGAAGTCCGTCTGGACGGGGCCCGCCGGACGGCGGTGCAGGTCGTCCTCACCGCTCCCGCGGGGACGCCGGGACGGTCTACCGCGTGGGCTGCCGCAACACCGCGTCCGCGACGGCCTTCGTGGACGCGGCCGGCCGGGCGCTGCCGGTCCGGGACGCCGGCGCACCACGCGAGGACGGGGCGGCCCGGGTCGTGTTGCTTCCGCAGGCGGCGGGCGAGGACGGGAGGACGGCCCGCGAGTGGCTGGCGATCGCGGTGCTCCTGACCCCCGTGGTGCTCTACGCGGCGGGCCTGGTCGTCCTGATCGCGCACGGGGACGTGCTGGGAGTGGTCTTCTGGCTCCTCGGCCTGAAATCCCTCGCCGTCGGACTGTTCCTGTACGGCGCGTCCGCCAAGGCGCTGTTCGACCAATGGCTTCTGCGCCGTCGGGGCATCTCCGTGCTGGCGACGTCCGACCACGACAACGGCAAGAGGCAGATCTTCGTCTTCGTCGACGCGGAGGGCGTGCGGCGGTTCTTCGAGCCGGACCACGCGGCGGAACCCGTCAGCCTCGCACCGCGGCGGGTGGCGGCCGTCTACGACCCCCGGCGGCCCGAGCGGGTCAGGGCGGTCCTCCCCGTGCGGACCTGGGTGCTCAGGACGCTCGGCGTCGCCCTCGGCGGCACTTCCCTGCTGGTCCTGGCGTTCTTCCTCGTGCCCTACCAACTGATCGAGCTGTTCTCCCGCTGACCGGTCCGGGCGGAACGTCCCGCGGCCGCCCCGGCGGTGGACACGGGGCCGACGGACCCGGGCCGTTCCGCGGTCACGGCCCCCGCGCGGGGCGCCGGGCCGCGGCCGGGCCTTGCGCGGCGAATGACATAGTGATCCTCGTCGCGACGGTCGAGTTGGGGAGAGCCGGACCTGTGAAGATCCCTCGCTGGATGGTGCCGGTCGTCGTCGGGGTCGTGGTGACGCCGTTATCCATCGGACTCGGAGTCCTTCTGCTCGGGGCCTCCGACGACAGCGAGGCGGCCGGCGGACACGTCCCCGCCCCGGCGAGCACCGAGTTGAAGGCGGGCGACGTGGGTGTCCCCGTCGTGTACGCGAAGCTCATACGCGACGCCGCGGCCGACTGCGACGAGAAGCTGCTCACCGCGCCCGTGCTGGCGGCGCAGTTGAAGCGGGAGAGCAACTTCAACCCGAGGGCCAGGTCGGTCGCGGCCGACGAGCCGACGGGCGACGAGGGCTCGCTGACGGACCCGCGGAGCGAGGAGGAGCGGGCGGAGGACGGGAACCCGGCAGGGGAAGGCCTCTCCGGCGGGGAACCTGCCGGCGGCTCCGGTTCCGAGGACGCCTCCTCGGGCGAGGGCCTGCCCGACGTGGCACAGGCCGAACGGCCCGTCACCAGGGGCATCGCGCAGTTCTCCGACGCCGACTGGGCGGCCGAGGGCATCGACGGCAACAACGACGGCGTCAAGGACGTGCTGGACCCGGCGGACGCCATACCGTCGCAGGGCAGGAGGATGTGCGGACTCCTGCGTACCGCGGAGCAGCATCCGGGCTACCGGGGCGCTCCTCTCGAACTGGCCCTGGCCGGCTACCGCTTGGGCTGGAGGACGGTCGAGACGTACGGCGGTGTGCCGCGGGCCAGCGGAGCGGACGGGGAGACGTACGAGTACGTCAAGGCCGTCATGAAGTCCTACCCGAAGATGGTCGTCCCGGTCGGGGGCGCGGTGTCCGGCGGCTGGACCCTGCCCGTCGAGGGACCGGCCGGCACGCCGTACCACCAGCAGGGCTCCTCCTGGTCCACCGGCCTGCACACGGGCGTCGACTTCGTGGTCCCCGGCGGAACGCCGGTCAAGGCCATCGGACCCGGCGAGGTCGTCACGGCCGGGGCGGGCGGGGACTACGGCAACCAGGTCGTCGTCCGCCACGAGGACGGTACGTTCAGCCAGTACGCCCACCTCCTGGATGTGAAGGCCGTCGTCGGCCAGAGCGTCCAGGGCGGCACGCTCATCGGCTGGTCGGGCGAGACCGGCAACGCCTCGGGGCCGCATCTGCACTTCGAGATCCGCACCGGGCCCGCGTTCGGGTCCGACGTCTCCCCCGTCCCGTACCTGCGCGCCAGGGGCCTGGTCCTCTGAGGACGTCCCTGCCGTGAGCCTCGGCTGACACGGCCGCCCCCTCGACCCGATGCTCCGGGGAGCCGGACGAGAGGGCGGCCGTGTGTGCGGGCGGTGGCGCCGGGCCTGGGGCCTCTCGTTTGGATCATGCCGGGCTCGCGCGCCCTGATCCGAACGAAAGTCGCTAGGTGCCGCTGGTCGTGGCGCGGGTGAAGAACTCGATCTCGGCTATCGAGACCTGCTTGTCGGAGCCGGTGTTGAACGCCGAGCGGATGACGAACCGTACGCTGACGACGTTCTGCGCGCGGAACTTCCGCTGCTGGGGGCCGCTCATCTGGTCGAGCTTGATGTGGCGCGTGCTCTTCTTCCCGTCGGCCGTGGTGATGACCGCGTCCATACGGTGCGGCAGCGCGGCCTCGGAGAGGTCGGAGGGCTTGGTGGAGATGCCGGACGTGATGAGGATGTCCAGCAGACGCGTGGGTTCCTGGAAGCGGGCCTCCACCCATTCGCCCTCGGCCGACTGCGAGACGCCGGGGCCCCACCAGCTGTTGTTGATCTTGTCGAAGATGGCCTTCGGCGGGTGGCCCTTGAAGGAACGGGACGCCTCGGCGGCGTCCGGGCTGATCTGGGCCCGCTTCGCGAAGTGGTCGCGGGCCGCGTTCCACGCGTTGTCCACGTGGAACGCCCCGTAGATCACCAGGCCGAGCGCGAGACCGTACGCGACCCAGGTGAAGATGCGGCCGATGCCCCGGCGCAGCCTCGGGCGTTCGCCGGCCCAGGGCGTCGGGCGGTCGCCGAAGTCCCGCATCCGGCGCCACCAGGGGCGCCGTGCCTCCGGGACTCCGGGGCGCTCGGCGAGGGACATGCCGCAGCGTCGGCAGAAGTGCCGGTCAGGGCGGTTGCCGACCTCGCACCAGGGGCACGGGGGGCCGGTCTCGTCGGCCGGTTCACCGCTGGGGGCCTGGACCCTGGGGCGGGCCGCGGCGGGCACGCCGGGCAGGACCGGGGCCACTTCAGGTGCCGGGTCGACGGCCCGCTGGTCGGCGACCGGTACGAGCAGGGCCCTGGCCCGCGCACTCGCGTCCGGGTCCGCGTTCGGGGTCCCGTCCGCCGGAGCGGTCTGCGGGACGGGCTGCGTGGCGGAGATGACCGGGATCGAGGTCAGGGTGTCGTCCTCCTCCTCGGGCTCCACCGGCGCGTCGGCGTGCGCGGGCTCGCGCGCCGGGGTCGTGTTCCCGGCATCCGCTTCCGCGCCGGGCGGCGTGGCCGGGCCCGGGTCGGAGCCCGGAGCACCCGGGGTGTCCGCGGCGGCTCCCCGTCCCCTGCCCGGGGTCCAGCTCAGTACCGCGCCGCAGCCGTCGCAGAAGGACTGCCCCGGGGTGGTCAGCGTGCCGCACTCGGCACAGTGACGTGGCTGGCCCCCCGTGTCCCCGGTGGCCGTGGAGGAAGGTGGCTTCGAGGGGGAAGCCTGCTGACTGGTCACCTGTCGGAAGTCCTTTCGGCGGCGGTCACTCGGACCGTGTAAGGCATGTGGGCGGGGCGAGCTGCCGCTACGAGGCGCTCCAGCCGGTGCTCGGCGGCGGGGGCGGGCTCCGGCAGCCGTACGGTGACGTGCAGATGGGGGCGGTTCTCGCCGGGGACCGGGCCCAGGGGCCTGGCGTCCCAGGCGGCCGCGCCGCTCTCGGTGATCTCCGGCTCCACGCCGAAGGCGAGCCGTACCGCCTCCGACAGTCCGCGCCGGGTGCCGCGGATGCGGTGCAGCCGTACGGCGGCGGTGACCGCGGCGCGTAGCGCGGCCGTCGCCTCCGTGTCCTGCGGGTGGCCGGTGGACGGAGCGGTGAGCGGGGCCCGGGCCGGGTCCCCGCCCGCGGGCGTGTCGGTGTCCCCGGGCGCGTCCCGCCCTTCGGTCTCCGCACCCACCCAGTCGCCGAGCCAGCGGGTGAAGTCCGCGGGCGCGAGCGACGGCGTGAAGTAGGCGTCGAGGCAGTCGAGCACGTTGTGGAGCGGCGCGAGGACCTCGTCGATACCGGCGACGAAGCGCTGGGCGAGGTCGTCGTCGGCGAACACCGCCGGCAGCATGACCCCCAGCGGCGCCGAGGAGCCGAGTCCGTCGACGGAGCCGCGCGTGCTCCCGCTCGGGGTCACGAGGCGTCCCCGATCACCCGGACGCGATGGTCGAACGAGAAGACGAGCGCGGGGGCTTCGAGGTCGATCCGCTCCGTGGGGTCGCCGCGCTTGCCGCTGAGCGGGTCGGCGGGGTGCAGCAGCACCTCGTCCACCAGCTCGACGCCGGGCACCCTCTGCAGCACCGCGAACACCTCGCCGGCCTGGACGGGGCGGCCGAAGGGCCATCCCGTGCCGTGAGCGCCGCCGGTCAGCGGGTCGAGATGGCGGTACAGGGCGTCGTGCGCCTGCCGCCTGACCCGGTCGGTGTCGGTGCCGCGGAAGGCGTGCACCGTCGCGACGACCGTCACCCCCTGGTAGAACGGCGGCCCGACCGCGAGCCGGGTGCCGATCAGGCGCCGCTCGTCCAGGTAGCGGGTGATGCGTCCCAGCAGGTCGTCCCCGGGGACGAGTTGCTCGAAGCGCAGCCGGCCGCCGGGGTCGGACACGGCCTGCGGCACGACGAGCACCCGGACGGCGTGCGCGCCGTGCTCGTCCGGCTCGGCCGCGAGGCAGGTGATGCGCGCGGTCTCGGGTGCCGCGCGCCGCGCGAGTTCCTCGTAGTCCCGCAGGGTCACGGCCCGGTCCTGGGCGCTCAGCGCGATGGGCGCCCTGCGCTTCGCCTCCTCGACCGTCTCGCCGTCGACCCCGCCGCGCGCGGCCTCCCGGTTGACGACGTCGGAGACGTACGGGACGGAGTCGCGCAGCACCTGGATGGCGCCCCTGGCGACGTTGCCGGCCTTTCCGCCGCCCGTGCGGTAGCGGCGGGCCCGGATGGGCGCGCCCTTGGGCGGTACGGCACCGTACTGGCGCAGGGTGCCGTCGGCCTCGCGGACGGACGGGCCGAAGGCGATCTCGCCGGTGGTCGCGTCCAGGGTGATGTGCCGGTCGGTGGGGCCCGAGGCGGCGAAGTGGCCGACGGTCTCCCAGTCGACCCAGCCGTCGCGCTCGGCGATCTGGAGGAGCAGCGGCTGCGCGTCGCCGACGACGGGGCTGTTGGCCAGCCGCAGCCGGTGTCCCGGCAGTCCGGTGGACTCCCCCAGCGCCTCGTCCCGCACGGTCTCGGCGTGTACGACGCCGGTGGTGCCGCCGATGCTGAACGCCTCGGCGGAGCGGATGGTGGGCGAGGTGGTGAAGAAGGGCTGGCCCTGTTCCGGCTCGGTGACGCGGCAGCGCAGCCAGCCGGCCTCGCGCCGCCCGGTGCGGGAGAGGGCGTGGCCGCCGGGGACGTGCAGCACGACCTCGCCGGGGCGGTTGAGTCCGCCGGTGGTGTCCCGGTCGACGTCGCAGGCGACCCAGCCGTCGGCGGTCCACGCCTCCCAGACGAGCGGCGGCTGTCTGGGGTCGACACCGACACCGTCCACCTGACTGTCGAGCTCCAGGACGACCACGCACTCCGGGACGGCGGCGCTGAGCCCGAACAGCATGCGGTCACCGGGGCGCGGGGCCTCGGTGAAGCAGTGGACGTCCTTGGACTCGGCGAGGTCCGAGGTGCGGTCGATCGCCTCCTGGTCGACACGCTGGACCACGAGGTACGACAACTCGCACGGGATCACGGTGAGTTCGCGCTCGGTGGCGAAGACCACCGCGTCCTCGGTCTGGGTCCGCACCGTGGCGACCTCGGTGCCGGTCGCCAGCACGACGGGCTGCTGCTGCGGCGCCGACAGCCAGAACGTGACGTCGGCGCGCGCCGCGGACGGCGGGAAGAGCGTGATCCCGATGAGGTCCAGGAACGCGAGGTGGTTCTTCTCGGGCACCCGGTTGAGCCGGTACACGATCTGGTCGGCCATGTGGGCGACCGTCTCGACGAGGGTCACGCCGGGGTCGGAGACGTTGTGGTCGGTCCACTCGGGGGCGCGCTGCTGGATGTAGCGCTTGGCGTCGTCGACGAACTGCTGGAAGCGCCGGTCGTCGAGGTTGGGGGAGGGCAGGGCCATCAGCGGTCGCTTCCAAAGTGCTCGTCGGGGTTGCCGGACCCCTCGGGCCCGTCGTGGGAGGGGATCACGTAGAACGGGAAGACCAGACTGCGCGGGTTGTTGGTGCCCGTGATCGAGTAGCGGACGTCGATGAAGAGGACGCCCTCGCCCGCACCGGCCGTCACCGAGACGTCGTCCACCTCGATGCGCGGTTCCCAGCGGTCCAGGCACGTGTGTACCTCGTGCTGGATCCGGCCCGCGGTGGCCTCGTTGACGGGTGCGAAGACCATGTCGTGGATGGCGCAGCCGAATTCGGGGCGCATCGGCCGTTCACCGGGTGCCGTGGAGAGGACGAGCCGGATGGCCTCCTCGACCTCGCGTTCCCCGCTGACCAGCGCGATGCCGCCGGTGGGGCTGATGCGCAGCGGGAAGGCCCATCCGGAGCCGACGAACTGTTCCGCCATCAGACTCCTCCTACCGTCAGCACCGGCTTCAGCTTGGACAGGACCAGGGGAGCGTTCAGGCCGATCTCCACGCCCGAGTTGATCTTCAGGGCAAGTCCTGCGGTCAGCGACATGGCGGCACCGGCCGAGATGCTCAGCGCGCTCGCGTTCACGGACGTGGCACCGGCCTGCACCGACAACGCGCCGGCGTTGATGTTCATCGGCCCGCCGCTGCGGATCGTCATGGAGCCCACCGCGTTGAGCGAGAGGTTGCCGCCCGCGTTGACGGCCACGGCTCCGGTCCCTCTGATGGAGACCTTTCCCTTGCTGTCCACGACGATCTCGGTCTTCGTCCGGTCCAGATTGATGGTGAGCCGGTTGTCGCCGGTGGAGAGCCGCACCCCGCGCTTGAGACCGACGCTCTGGTCGAGCAGGTCGAGACGGTTGTTGCTGCGGTCCGACAGGGTGCGCCGGGTGACCTTGCCGCGCGTCGAGTCGTACACCGGCACGTCGACGGGGTCCGGCTTGTCGACGCCGTTGTAGAGGCCGCCGATGACGTACGGGTGGTCCAGGGCGCCGCGGTCGAACGCCACCAGCACCTCGTCGTCGACGTCCGGGGAGATCATGCTGCCGCCCTTGGCCCCGCCGAACTGGACCGTCCGGGTCCAGTCGCTGACGTACATGTCGTCCAGCCACGGGAACTTCAGCTTGACCCTGCCCTGCCTCAGCGGGTCCTTGATGTCGGTGACCAGGGCGTTGGCGACGCTCGGCAGCCCTGCCGGACCCGTCCCGCCGCCTCCGGAGGTGAGCCCGTACAGCGAACGCCACTGACGCCCGCTGACGTTCAGGAACGTCTCGTAGTGCTCCTGGTCGCCGAAGGAGTGGCGGGCGGCGGTGACCGTGTACTTGCCCTGGAACGGCTTGCCGACGTCCTTCAGGGTGACGGCCACGCCGGGGCGCAGTTCGGTGTTGCCGCGCGCCGTGATCTCCACCTCGGCGAACGAGGACGTCACGTCGTCCGCGACGGAGTCGGCGGCGTGCTTGACCTCGTCCAGCTTGTCGTAGGGCGTGTCGGTCACGACGAGTTCGGCCTTGCCGAACGTCTTGGAGACCTCGGACGGCGTCGTACCGATGGCGAAGCCCGTGTTGTCCAGAGCGGGCGCCTTGGAGACCAGGGGCTGCTTGGTGGTGACGTTCCAGCCGCGCGCCTCGACGGCTGTCACCTGGTCGGCCGAGGTGACCGCCGCGCGGCAGCGCAGGATCTCCTCGCCGCCCTTCAGGAGGAGGGCGCTCTGCGCGCTCGGCATGCTCTCCGGAGGGGCCTGCGCCGCGTTCTGGCGCTTGACGAACTGGAACCTGCCCTTCGAGCTGATGGACATCACCATCTCGTTCTCGTCCGCGAGGCGCTGGACGAAGTCCCAGTCGGTGACGTTGGCCTGGCTGATGAACTCGTACTGTCCCTTGGTCCGTTGGGTCTTCCCCAGGGGGATGCCGCTCTTGCGCGCCAACTCGACGGCGATCTCGGTGGCGGTCTTGTTCTTGTACGCCGCGACCCTGCGCTGCCGGAGCATGCGGTGGCCCTTGTCGTAGCCACGGATGACGGTGAAGGTACCGGTGCGGTCGTAGTCGGTCTCCAGCGCGGTGACCTCTCCGGTGATCAGCGGCGTGCCCTTGCCGTCGGAGAGCGGCGCGATGACCACGGGCACGCCGATCTCGACGTTCAGCTTGGCGAGGATGTCCTTCTTGTCGTCACGGAAGGTGAGGTGGAACGCCCCGGGCACTCCCGCGCCGAAGTCGACCCGGCCCGCCACCAGTTTCGTGTTCTCCGGTGACTTGAGCTTCATGCCGGCGATCTGCACCGTGAGGATGTTGGAGAAACCGATGTCGGACATCAGACTCCGACCTCTTCGGCGGCGGGAAGCATCAGTTCGGATCCGGGCGTCAGTGCCTTCGGGTCGTCGATGTCGTTGGCCTCGGCGATCGTGCGCCACACGGTGGCGTCTCCGTACTCGCGCCACGCGAGGAGCGGGAGCGAGTCGCCGGCCACGACCCGGTGCACCCGGCGGGTGGTGAGCGCGCCGGAGGTGGGGTTCTGGCCGAGGGTGCTGCTCGGGATCTCGTGGAGATTCACCTGGCAGACGGCCCGGATCGGCATCCCGTTGGTGTTGAAGAGGGTGTACTGGGCCTCCACCGAGCTGACGTACGCGTTGAAGCGTGCCGTGGAGAAGGCACCCCACTCGAAGACCACCCACGGGGTCGACGGCTGGTTCGCCGCGATGCTGGCGGTGGTCGTCTCGCAGCAGGAGAAGAGCGCTTCGACCTTCTTGCGCACATCGTTGCTGTCGGGGTCGTCGGAGCGGTCGAGGAAGATCTCCACCGTCATCTCCCGGGGCTCGGGCCCCATGAACTCCGGGACCGCGCCGTCGCGTACAGCGGCGGTCGGCGTGGTCTTCCAGTTGGCCCTGCGGGTCAGCGACAGCTGTGACGGGTTGAAGTCGAAGTTGAACGTCTTCATGAGCGCGCCGGGGCTGGTGCTGCTGCCGATCGGCGGCTGGTGGATGGCGAGCGTCGCCCGCACCAGGCTGTCGCCGATACCGAAACTGGAGAGGTTCATCGGCTACGCCTCCCCCGCGTCGGTGAATCCGTGATGGGCGATCTCCAGGACCTCGGTGGCCACGGCGGGGCTCGCCGGATCGAAGGAAGGACCACGCCAGCTCACGGGGAGTACGTCGATCAGCCCCCACTGCGCGACCATCGAGCCGTCCGCGCGCAGCGCGGCGATCTGCCCGGTGGGCCGGGTCACCCCCGTGGTGACGGAGGAGATCCACTCCGCGACCTTCGCGGTCTCCTCGGTGAGGGGCCGGGTCAGCGTGATGTTGGAGAAGGTGACACGGGAGGGCAGCTGCCAGACGAACCCGTTGTTGCCGCCCTCCTGCCGCTGCTCGATCTCGACCTGGGACGAGAGCCCTTCGCAACCGTTGAAGTTGCCCAGGCTCTCACCGTCGATGGTGAGGTTGAAGAAGATGGTGGAGCCTGCGTCGAGTTCCTGGGGCATCGGGTTGGGGCCTTCCTGCGGTTCCACGTGAGGTCGGGGCGGGGTCCCGGCGGGGTGCCGCCGGGGTGGGACATAACGGGGTTTTCTCGCGGGGCCTGTCAGTGGCGCGGGTCGCGCAGCTTGCCGATCCGCTCACGGTCGAGCCGCAGCTCGGTGCGCAGCAGCCGGGTCATCGGCCCGATCAGCCGGTGGACCAGCTCCGCCACCTGGTCCTCCTTCAGCTCACGTGGATGCAACTGGCTCGTCACGGAGGGCGCGGGCCTGTCCGTGCCCTCCCCGCCTCCGCTCCGCTGCACCGGGACGGAGGTGGCACGAGGCGGTGCGGTCACACGCCTGGGGGCGGGTGCCGGCGCCCGGGCCGGGGCCGGGGCCGCGACCGGTGGCGGAGCGGGTGCCTCGGCCGCGCGTGCGGGGGCCCGCTGCACGGGGAGCGCGGCGGCCGGAGCGTGCCGGGCGGGCGCCAGGGACACCACGGGGCTCCGGACGGGCCGGGCCACAGGGGCGGGCAACGGGAGACCCGGGGTCCCGGGCGTGTGGGCGGCCCGGGGACCGCCCGGGACGTCCACCTGGGGCGTACGGGCGATCCCGGCGGGGACGGGCGGCACCGGCACGGGAACGGCCGGGACGCGAGACGCCGACGGAGGCACGCCCACGGCGCGAGGCGTCGGCGCGGAGCGCTGGACGACCGGGGCGCCAGGCGTCGGCGCGGGCACCGGTACGGAGCGCTGTACGAGCGGGACGGCGGGGGCGGCACCGTCGGGACGGCGTCCTTCGTGGCCGGACCGTGCGGGCGCGGACGCCGTGGTGGGGACGGCCGCGGGACGGACGGGGGCGGCTGTCCGGGGCAGTGGACGGGCGGCGGGAGGCGGCGACGACGACTCTGCGGAACGCTGTACGGCAGGCCGCCGGGCGCCGGCGGTACCGGTGGTCCCCTGGGGCGTACCTGCCGGCGCACCGGTCCGGACACGCCGCAGACGCACGGCGGTCGGCGCACTCCTCGTCGGCGACGTGGGGGCCGGCGACCGCGTGGGGGCCGGCGACTGCGAGGGCCGTGGAACGGCGGCGCTGCGGACGCCCGGGAGCGCGGGTGCCCCGGGCGCGGCGGCGCGCCGCACGGCGGCAGGAGTGGCACCGGCCACGGGGGCACCGCCGGCTCGCCGCGAGACGGCAGCAGAGACACTGCCCGCCGCCTCGGCACGCGCTGCGGGCCCCGTCGGCACCGGCGCCGGCGTGAACCCCGCCGCCGTGACCGGCCGTGAGGAACCCACCAGCGGGGCGACCGGCAGGGACCGCGACACCGGAGGCACGCCGGTCGACGTCAGGGGTGCGGCAGGCCCGAGGGACACGGCGGGCGAGCGCACCACGGACGGCAGTGCGCCCGACGGGGCCACGGGGGTGGAGGAGGCCGGGGCGGAGCCCAGGGCCGAGGTGGGCGTCGGGGAGGGCGCGGCCTGGGGCGACCTCTGCACGGGCGGCGCGCCGCCCGGACGGCGCGATCCGGACGCGTCGCTCGCGACGGCCCGAACCGGCCCCCGCTCCACGGGACCGGAACCGGGTACGGGATCGGGAGCGCCGTGCACGGGTACTGATCGTGTGCGGCTCGCCGGTGGGACGGCCGAAGCCGTCTCCGGCCGACGTACCGGCACGCCGGGCCGGATTGCCCGCTGCACGGTCGGCTCGGCGGCCGGGCGGGCGGCTCCGGAGCCGCCTGCCACCACGGGCCGCGTCACCGGCGGTGCGCCTCTGTCGCTCCGGCCCCCGCCGGAGCCGACCAGCGGCCGAGCAGGTGCGGCGGGCACCGTGGGAGCGTCGGCACGCGGGCCGGACGAGGGCGTGGGGCGGGACGAGGGGGCACCGAGCCGGCGCACCGGCGGTCGGCCCGTCGGCCCTCCCCCACCGGCCGGACCGCTCGGCGTCGGCACGGCGACGTCGTCGGCCGCCCCCGGAGCGGCGAGCCGCTGCACCGTCGTAGGATCGCCGGTCCTCCCCGTGGCCGAACCACCAGCGATTTCGGACGCACGCGTCGCAACGACGGGCTGTACGGCGGCGGTGCGGGAACCGGGAGAGCCGAAAGCACTGGAGGACTCGGGAGGGCCGGCGGGCTGCGAGGACTTGGAGGATCCGGTCCCGGTCACCGGGCCGACCGCGGGACTCGCAGGCCGGCGCCCGCCCGGTGGCAGGCCCGGTGACTCGGCGTCAGTCGCGGCACGCCGCTGCACGGGCAGTGCGGGGGCGGCGGGGACCACGGGTGCCGGTGCGGGTCGCGGAGCCGAGGCGCTCGGCGGCCCACCGGCCACCGGCGGACGCTGTACGCGGGGTGCGTGGCCGGGAGCCGGGTCCCCAGGCTGCTGACGCACCGTCGGCGCAGTCGCCGGACGGACCGCCTCACCGCCGACAGGCAGACTCGACGGAGCGCCCAGCCTCGGCCGGACAGCCGGACGGGACTCGGGCGCACGGGACAGGGGCGCACGGGATACGGGCGTACCCGTTTCCGGTGCACCGGATCCAGGCGTGTCCGCTCCCGAAGTGCCGGCCGGGCGTGCGGCAGGCGTCGGCCCGGCCGCAGGTGTCCTGCGCGCAGGCGGCGTTCCACCGTTCCCGCCACCGCCGGGCGCCGGCGCCCGCCCCGACGTCACTCCGCCCCCGGAGAGGCCCGGGGGCGGAACCGCGCGCGAATCCGGCCCCTGCGGGGACGGCCGCACGACAGGGCCGGCGGTGCCACGGCCCCGCTGCTCCGGTGAGGTCCGCGAGGCCTGGGAGGCCGGCGGAACGACCGGTCCGGCCAGCGGAGGCCCGAGCGGCGAGCGGCGGGGCGGCACGGTGCCCGCCGGTCCGGGCACCCTGGCGGGAGCGCTCGCCTCACGTCGTTGCACCGGTCGCTGTACCGGAAGTGAGGACGTGCGAGCGGGAGGGGTCCTGTCCGGCGGGGACGCCGTCGCGGGCCCGCCTGCCGGGCCCGGTCGCCGGGGAGCCGAAGGCTCGACGCGCGCGGAGCCGCCGCTGGGCCCGCCCCGTTCCCCCTCCGCTCGCTGGACGCGAACAGCGGCAGCAGGAGGCGGAGCCGCGGAGGAACGGACGGGGGGAGAAAGGGGAGAGCGCGGGACGGGAGCCGGGGACGAGGGGGCGGAAGCCGAAGGTGAGGTCGCAGGCACAGACGAAGGCGCGGACGAAGGCGCGGACGCCTGGGCAGGCCTCGCCTTTCCCGGCGTCGTCCTCACCGGCGCCGCCACGGGAAGCACCCTGCGCCGGCCCGTGTTCGGGGCGGAGGCCCGTGTCAGTGGCGAGGGCGCGGGACCCCGCCGGGGCTGTACGGGCGCGACCCGCGGCCCCAGGGCGCGCTGGACCGACGGCCCCTGCCAGTGGCCCCGGCCCCCCGGGCCGCCGCTCTCAGCGTCTCCGGCGCCAGCGTCGACGACAGCCGTGGCCGGGGAGAGCCCGGTCTCGCCGGGGCGGGCCGCCCCGGATCCCAGGGTGAACGACTGTGTGTCCTTGATGAGGCCGGTCGGAGCATCGGCCAGGACGGCGTGCGAGAGCGTCCCGGAGAAGGACGGGTTCTGCCAGGCGGCCAGCGAGCCGGCGAACTCCGCGGACGCGACCGTCTGCCTCGCCGGCGCCAGCGTGGCGAGCCGGATCGGCGGCAGACCGGCCCAGTCCCGGCCCCTGCCGGGAACACCGGAAGCCGTGCCCGCGCCGTCGCCGGCGGACGGCTCGGGGGCAGGGCCCGGTACGGTACCGTCCCCGCCCGCACCGCGCTCCGGGCCCTGGCTCTGATTACCGCCTCGGCCCCGGCCCTTGAGCCGGTCGAAGATACCCATCACCGCTCCGTTGCAGCACGCGTCACCAACGTGGCGATCTGATCGGCGAATCGCCGCCGCTCACGGTGTTCCAGGTCCAGAATGTCGTCGAGGTTCCAGTGGAAGTGGTAGGCGATGTACGCGATCTCCTCATGGATACGGTCGGTCGCGTACGTCACGATTCCCCCAGGCGGCTCCCGCCGAGCTCGACCTCGAAGGGCTGCTCGCAGTGCGGGCAGGACACGCCGGCCCTGGTGTGGCCCTCGGCGTTGACCTGACGGTAGAAGTCCTGGAGGAAGGCGAGGTCGGAGGCGAACATGTTCTCCACCACCCCGTCGTGCATGTGTGCCACGGTGCCCAGCTGGGTGATGACCCGGCCGAGCAGCACCACCGAGAGGTACGCGGGGTTCTCCTGCACCCGCATGTCCCGCAGCGGGATCAGTTCGTCCCGGGCGGTCGCCAGTCGCATGACGCCCTCGCGGTGCACGGTTCCCATGTCGTCCACGTACCCGCGCGGCAGCTCGAACGCGAACTCGGTCCGCAACTGCTGCCGTACGGGCGGTGCTTCCGCCGGGGCGACGGCCGGGGCCGCCACGTCCGCGTGAGCGGACGTGGCGGCAGCGGCGTCGGTGGCGGGCCTGGCAGGTCCGCGGCGCATTACTCGGTGACCAGCTCTTCGTAGACGATCGTGACGGTCTCGGTCATCACCGAGGCCTCGCCGGCCGTCGCCGCCGCGCCCATCACCTTGGTGCACCAGGCGTTGCGCAGGTGCTGACGCCGGACCGGGTTGTACTGGTAGTCCATGTAGATGATGCTCGCGTTCTTACGGGCCGAGCCCATGTCGCCGCGCAGCGAGGCGTTGATCCACTCGTTGAACGCGGTGGACTGCTCCATGCCGCGCGTGACGGTGGTCTCGCCGGCCTTCTTCACACCGGGCATCTTCTTGGTGATCGGCTGGCCGTTCGCCGAGACCTGCTGGTACTCGATGACGTCCTGTTCCATCCCCACCTCGCCCACGGCGTGGAGGTACTCGACCATGACTCCGTCGATCTGGAGGCCGAAGTTGTGGGTAGTGAGGGCGTCACCCTGGGAGAGACTCATGAAAAGCCGTTCCTTCTACTGAGGCTGGACCTGTGGCTGTGCGTGAAGTCGAGCGGGAGCCGGAGGCTGCGACGTCTACTCCTCCAACTCGCCGCTGCCGCCGGAGAACTGGGCCAGCCGGAAGATCACGAACTCGGCGGGCTTGACCGGCGAGACACCGATCTGGCAGATGACCCGTCCCAGGTCCACCGACTCCGGCGGGTTGGTCTCGGCGTCGCACTTCACGTAGTAGGCGTCCTCCGGCGTGGCGCCGAACAGTGCGCCGCTGCGCCACTCCGTCACCAGGAACGCGGAGATGTTCCGCCTGATCCGGGCCCAGAGCGCCTGGTCGTTGGGCTCGAACACCACCCACTGCGTGCCGTTGAGGATCGACTCCTCCAGGTAGTTGAAGTACCTGCGGACGTTGAGGTAGCGCCAGGCCGGGTCGGAGGAGAGGGTGCGCGCACCCCAGACGCGGATGCCGCGGCCGGGGAACGTGCGGATGCAGTTGACGCCGATCGGGTTGAGCAGGTCCTGCTCGCCCCGGGTGATCTGCATCTCCAGGTCCACGGCGCCGCGTACGACCTCGTTGGCGGGGGCCTTGTGCACGCCGCGCTCGGAGTCGTTGCGGGCCCAGATGCCGGCGACGTGGCCGCTCGGCGGGATCAGCCGGGTCTGGCCGCCGGCCGGGTCGAAGACCTTGATCCACGGGTAGTAGAGCGCGGCGTACTTGGAGTCGTAGTTGGAGGTCTCCTGGCGCCACACGCGGATCTGCCGGGCGTTGAGGCCGGGCGGCGGGTCGATGATCGCCAGCCGGTCACCCATCAGTTCGCAGTGGGCGATCAGACCGAGCTGTACGGCCTTCACGGCCTCCAGGTCGATCGCGCCGCGCTGGTAGGCGGCCATCAGGTCGGGGACGGCGACCATCGAGATCTCGTCCACCGCCTCGAGGCCGCCGAAGCCGGTACGGTCCGAGGAGTCGCCCAGGTACTCGGCGATGCCGACCGACTCGCCCTCCGCCGCGTCCGGGACCGCGGGGGCCTGAGCGGCGGCCGCGGGCACGTCGAGCGTGACCGTCTGGTTGTCGGGGCGGGCGAGCTGCGAGGCCGCGGCCCCTTCCAGCACGGAGATCAGCTTGGAGCGTTCCTTGACCTGCGTGACCACGTAGTTGCGGGCGCTCTTCTTCGCCGAGACGTCGAAGGTCTCGACGGCCTTCGCGCCGTCCTTGACGACCAGCCGGAAGCGCTCGGCCGGGCCCTCGCCCTCCGCGTCCGTGACCTCGACGCTGAGGGTGCCGCTCTCGCCGGGCGCGACGGCCGACACCTTGAACGTGCCCAGAGCCGCGGGCTCCCCGGCCGTCAGTGCGGCGGGCGCCGTACCGCCGGCGACAGCCGCCCGGCCGCGCTGTCCGCCGACCGCGTCGGCGCCTTCACCCGTCGTGCCGGCCACTCCGCCGGGCGCCCCGCCCACACGGACCACATAGGCGGCGGACCCGCCGTTGTTGAAGAACCCGTACACCGAGTGGGCCAGGAAGTACCCGTCGGTGAACTCGCCGAAGGAGGCGACGTACTGGGTCCAGTTGGTGACCAGCGTCGGCTCGTTCAGAGGACCGTCGGGCGCCAGACCGACGAACGCGGCCACCGAGGTGCCGACCCCCTCGATCGGACGAGAGCCGCTCGCCACCTCTTCCACGTACACGCCCGGCGACAGGTAAGACGGCATGCTCTGCTCTCCTCGGGGTACCGATACAGGACCAGACTCAACCCTCGCGGCCCGGGTACACGCGGGTAAACGTCCTCCGGTGCCTTGTCGGGGGCACCGGACGTGCCCCCAGGGGCAACGCGGGCAGACCCCGTGGCCCTCCCGCGCCACCAGGGCTCCTGACGGGGTCCGTCGGAAGGCCGCCGGTCCCCGCGCCGCGGAATACGGGCGCGGGCACGGTCCGGCGCCCCCCGGACGGGGTCGCACGCTAAGGGTTCCGAGGGCAGCGCGCGCCGCCTTTCGGGCAGTGGCACTACCCCACAGCCTCTGACGTCGCCTCCCCGGCGGGCAGTAGCGTCCGTCCGGTGACCACCTGGACCTCCCTGGAGCCCGCCTCGACCACGGTCGACCCGGGCAGCAGCACCACCGTGCGACTCCGTCTGCGCAACACCGGCGACGTCGTCGACGAGTACCGTTTCGAGGCGGTCGGCGACGTCGCACCGTACGTCTCGGTGGAACCGCCGTCCATCAGGCTCTTTCCAGGCACCACCGGGATCGTGGAGCTGACGTTCGCCCCGCCCAGAACCCCCGACGCGACCGCGGGGCCGCACCCGTACGGTGTGCGCGTCCTGCCCACCGAGCACCCCGAGACCACCACGGTCGCCGAGGGGAACGTCACCTTCACCACGTTCATGGAGGTGCGCGCCGAGCTGGTCCCGCAGACCGTCAAGGGGCGCTTCAGGGGCCGGCCCAAGCTGGCCGTCGACAACCTGGGCAACACCGTCCTCACGGCGTCGATCGGCGGCGGCGACAAGACCAGCGACGACCTCTCGTACGAGATCGTCCCGGCCAACGTCCAGATCCAGCCCGGCCGCGCCGCCTTCGTCGACACGACCCTCAAGCCCCGGCAGATCACCTGGGTGGGGCAGAAGCAGGAACGGCCCTACGAACTGTCGGTGCGCCGCTCGGGGTTCGAGCCCCTGGCGGTGAACGGGACGTACGTGCAGCGCAGCCTGCTGCCGCTCTGGATGATGACCACGCTGAGCCTGCTGCTCGCTCTCACCATCACGGGCCTCGTGCTCTGGTTCACCTACAAGGCGCCGGTCCGCACCCTCGCGCAGCCGAAGATGGAGCAGGCGGCGGCCGCCGCCCTGCCCGAGGAACCGCCGGAGCAGCCGGCCCCGAAGCCCACGCAGGAGCCCGAGCCCTCCGAGGAGCCGGAGGCGTCGGGCGGCGGCGGTGGGGAGGAGAAGCCCGAGAAGGAGAAGGAGGAGGAGAAGGTCGAGCGGGGCCCGCTGCCCATCACCTCGGAGGACAAGCCGAACCTCTTCGTGCAGTTCGCGCAGGTGCGGCTGGTCCAGGGGGCAGGTGGCTGCAAGCTGACCGCCACGCACACGGTGGGCAAGCTGGACGAGGCGACCGAGAAGGCGCTGAAGTGCTTCCAGCAGTCCAACGACACGAAGTACGGCGCCTTCAGTCAGCTGGCGGAGAACGACGGACTCGGCAATCTGGGCCGCTCCACGATGACGGCGCTCCTGGCATCGCACTTCGCCGCCGCGAAGACGGTGCCGCTGGACGCGAACGTGGCCAGCCCGGAGGTTCCGTGGGTGCGTAACGTCCTGCTCTGGGGCACGCAGGCCGAGATCGACGACGGCGACCTGGCGATCACGGTCGCGTGCACGAAGGCCAACATCGACTACCTGCGCAAGCACGTCCAGCTCAAGGAGAAGCCGTCACAGGGCCTCTTCGACAGGATCAAGGAGTACCAGGGCCTGTTCGTGGCCGAGAAGACCGGCGTCCTCGACGAGACGACGCTCAACAAGACGAAGCTCGGCTGGATCAACGGCCAGGACAAGCCCGGCACGGTCGTGGCCAAGGACTGGCTCCCGGCCCCGATGGAGTAGAGGGGCCCCCTCCGGCACGCACGCGGCCCGTGACCCACCAGGACGGTGGGTCACGGGCCGCGGGCGTGACCGGCCTACCAGGACGCGTCGTCCAGCACCAGCCGCCCCGCCTTGCGGTATTCGCGCTGGGCGCCCGCCAGCAGGTCCTTCGTCGACACGCCGTCACCGCGGCCCGCCGCCGCGTACGCGGCCGTGACGACCGCGCTGCGGATCGAGCCGCCCGCCAGCTCGAAGTCAGCCGCGCAGGAGGCCGGATCGATGTCGTCGGCGCACGGGACATGGGCGAGGCTGTGCCGCCACAGCGCCAGTCGCTGATCCTCGTCGGGGAAGGGGAAGTCGACCACCAGGTCCAGCCGGCGTGTGAACGCGTCGTCGATGTTCGAGCGCAGGTTGGTGGTCAGCAGGGCGATGCCGTCGAACGACTCCAGACGCTGCAGGAGATAGGCGCTCTCCATGTTCGCGTGGCGGTCGTTGGAGCTGCTGACCTCGGAGCGCTTGCCGAAGACCGCGTCCGCCTCGTCGAAGAGCAGCACCGCGTCCGTGCGGTCGGCCTCGGTGAAGATCCGCTCCAGGTTCTTCTCCGTCTCACCGACGTACTTGTCCACGACGGACGGCAGCTGCACGACGTAGAGATCGAGGCCGAGTTCACCCGCGACCACCTCGGCGGAGAGCGTCTTGCCCGTGCCGGAGTCGCCCGCGAACAGCCCCACCACGCCCCGTCCGCGCCCGCCGCCCGCGCTCAGCCGCCAGTCCCCCAGGACCTGGTCGCGGTGCTGGGCGCGCAGGACCAGTTCCCGCAGCTGCGCCAGCGGTCCCTCGGGCAGGACGAGGTCGTTCCAGCCGACGTCGGGCCGGATGCGGCGGGCGTGCCGCTCGAGGCCCGACGCGGACTGCTGCCGGGCCGCGAGCCGCAGGTGCGCGGCGGACAGCCGCGTCCCGTGGAACGCGGCGAGGTCCAGCGCCGCACGCGACGCACGGTCGATGCCGCCGGGTCCCAGCCGGTAGGCGGCGACCACCGGAGCCAGGTCGAACTCCGGCTCCTCGGGGCCGAGCGCGGCCCGCCAGGCGTCGAGATCGCCGGCACGCTGCCGGGGCGCGTCCAGCACGACCGGGTCGTGTCCCCCGTCGCACCACTGCGGGTCGTACGGGCGCGGGTCCGCGAACAGCACCGGGACATCGTTCACCGCGAGCGCCCGGATCAGCGCCCCGGGCCTCTCGGGCAGCGAGCTCACCACGACGGCGCGGCCCGTCAGCCGTGCCTCGCGGAGCAGTTCCCGGTAGGGGATGTGCTCGGCCGGCGCGCGTTCCACCGGCGTGTGCTCCTCGGTACGGTGCTCCGACGGGCCCTTCCCCGGGACGAGATGCAGGGCCGGGATACCGGCCGCGCCGAGGGCGACGGTGGCGAAGGCCAGCCCGTCGCCGTCACGGTGCTCCCGCAGATAGACCGCGAGCGGGCGTTCCGAGAGCCGCTCGGCCAGCCTCCGCGCCAACGGGTCGATGCCGTGCGCCGCGCCGCTGCCCTCCGCGCCCTCCGCGCCGTCCGCGCGCTCGAGGGGCAGGTACGGGAGCAGGCGTACGGTCCCGTCCAGCGCCGGGTCCGGTGTGTCGTCACCGAGCAGATGGGCCACGACCCGGTCGGGGACGCGCAGGGAGCGGCTGAGGAAGGGACGTTCGGGTTCGTCCACCTCGACCAGCCCGCGTGCGATCAGCCGCGCGGCCGGATGGAACCTGGACCGCCCCGCCGCGGAGTGCGTGGGCACCCCGCACAGGTCGAGCGCGAGCGCCACGGTCGCCCTGCGGCGTGTGACGTCGTCGTTGAGATAGGCGTACAGCGACTCGAACGTGCGGTCCAGGTCGGGCGCCAGCGCGATCAGGAGGATGTGTGTGTCGAGCGGGCTGAGGCGCAGCCAGTGGGCGAGCCAGTGAAGGCGGTCCTCCTCGGACGGCTCGGACGGCTCGGACAGCTCGGACGGCTCGGACCTCGCAGTCCCGTCGGGACCCTCCGCGGTGTCCCGGTCCGCGGCCGTGTCCGGTTCCCCGGGCCCGTCCGGCCCGTCCGGGCCCGGGGGATGTTCCGCATGTTCCGTGCCCCCGGACAGCAGATGACGCACCGCTTCATCCGTCAGATACATCCCGCGCATCGGATCGGTGGCCGTCGGGTCGGTGGCGCTGCGGTGCTCGACGAGCAAGGCCACCCGCTCGCGCAGTCCGGCGAGCCGCTCGAGCAGAAGGGAGGAGGAGTCGCTCACGTGCGCTGCTCCTGAGGCGTTCCCGTCGTGCCGTGCTTCTTCGTGAAGGCTTGCTTGGCCTCTTCGACGCTCTGCGCGCTGTGGTGACGCGCGGGACCGTCGTCGGGCCGGCCGTCCGCACCGCGTACCTGGACGCCGAGCCCCTCCGTGACGGGCGGGCCGACCTTGTATTCGGGGTATCCCAGGAAGGGCGCGGTGATCACCACGTCGAGCGAGGGCTTGAGTTCGCCGCCGAGCGCGGACCAGATGTCCGCGAGCGACCGGGCCTCGGTGTGCAGCCCCGCGACGGTCAGCGGGACGGAGAGGCCGAGCCCGGCGAGTGTGCCGGTCAGGTCCTCCGGGGGGAGGATCTCCTTGGGCAGCAGGGTGTGCAGCACGGCGGAGAGCATCCGGTGTTCGTCCTGCGGGCGCTTGGTCCAGGCCGTGACGAGGTACGAGAGCCGGAACCAGCGTGGCGGCTGGTGCTGTCTGAGCGTGATCCCCTGCTCGTCGCGGACCGACACCTTGCCGCGCTGGCGGCGCTTGGTGTCCTCGCGGATGTCGTAGAGGTACGCGTCGATGGTCGGGGCGTTGCGCCGGGCCGCCCAGTCGCGCGTGGGTGCGTCGAAGGTGACCTCGACGTCGGACCCGGCGAAGGCGCCGCGGACGAGCAGCCCTCTCAGGATGTCATCCACCTCGTGGATCACGGTGGCTCTGCCCTTCACGGTCGCTGCCCGTCCCGGGAACGCTCGTCGCCGAACGAACCGTCACGGAACGACCTGTCATGTATCGACCTGTCGCGGATCGGCCTGTCACTGCGCTCGGCCGAACCGTCCGTGGTCCGGCCGGTCAGGGGCACCCCGGCATGGAGCGCCCCACCCCATCGTCACCGCCCGGCCGCCCGCCCCGCGAGGCACCAGGGGGACGATCAAGGGGCAACCCCGCTGCCCCCGTGTCGCCGTTCTCCTGTCCTCGGGGCCCTTGCACCGGCGGACGGTCCGTCAGATGTAGCCTTCCCGCAAGGCATAGGCCACGGCATGGGCACGGTTGCGGAGCTGCAGCCGAGTCGTCAGACCGTGCATCACGTTCTTGACCGTGCGTTCGGAGTACGACAGTTTGCTGGCAATCTCCCCGGTATCCATTCCGTCGGCCACCAGCCGGAGGACATCGACCTCGCGTGGTGCCAGTCCGGACGCCGTGACGCCCGGCGTACCGGTCGTGCCGCGCTGCAGCGTGCCGACCTGGGCGATCAGACGTCCCAGCAGGTCGGACGGCAGATCCCCGTCGCCCCGGGAGGCCGCGAGGACCGCTCGGAGGAGGCGGTGGCCCGTGGCCTCACGCCGCCAGACGATCGCGCCGACGCCGTACTCGATCACCTGGAGCAGTTCCGCCTCGCGGATCAGGCTCGTGACGAGGACGGCCTTGGTGCCGTCCGCACGGGTCAGCCGCCTCAGCCGCGACAGCGTGGGTTCGTCCAGAGCCTCGGCGAGCAGGACCGCGACCGTGCCCGGGCGGCCCGCGCCCTCCTCGAGCAGCTCCACCTCGGAGTGCCGGCGGAGCTGGCTGACCGCTCCGTCCATGGACAGCGGGTCCGAAGCGTGGACCTCCACGGGAATCCTGACCGGGGGCCGAAGAGCCATGCCTGTACGTCCTCGCGTCTTACCTCGACAGAGCCAACCGTTCGTGCTCCGTCCATCCTTCCTCCGCGGGCAGGACGAGACCAACGTGGCTCACCACGAGATCGACCACGAGATCGGCGGCACGTCCTCATGACAGGCTTATCGAGTCAGCCACGCCCCTGTCCTCAGATCCCGGCCCCGTCGTCCGGCCCCGGCCCCGCCTCCGGAGGACTGCTCGAACGGGATGCCGCGCTGGGCCTGCTGGCGGCGGAGGCCGGCCGGGCCGTCGCCGGGTCGGGGCGGCTGGTCCTGTTCCGCGCCCCCACCGGCACGGGCCGCAGCGCACTGCTGGAGGCCGCCGCCGAACTGGGCGCGGGCCTCGGTATGCGGGTGCTGCGTGCCCATGCCTACGCCGAGAGCTCCCGCGTCCCTCTCGCCGTCGTGCGGCAACTCCTCGACCCGCCACACGATTTCGGCGGGCTCGACGACGACACCCCGGAGACCCCGCACCACCTCGGATACGCGTCCCGCCTGTGGCAGCTGCTGTGCGGGCACGCGGCCCGGTCACCCCTGCTCGTCGCCGTCGACGACGCGCACCTGGCCGACCGGGCCTCCCTGCGCTGGCTGACCGAGGGAGCCCGGCGGCTGACGGGGATGCCGGTCCTGATGGTGATGACCGAGCGCGGGCAGTACGACATCGCACCGCAGGCACCCGGCCTCGCGTACTCCCTGTCACCCGGCATGGTGCGGGTGCACGCGCTGGCCCCGCTGAGCCGTCCCGCCGCCGAGGAGCTCGTACGCGGTGCGCTGGGACCGGACACCGCCGACACCTGGGTGGACGGCTGCGTCCGGGCGGGCGCCGGGAACCCGCTGCTGCTGCGGGCACTGCTCGACGACCTGCGGGCGGTCTTCCCGCACGGCGGCCGGGCGGGCGCGGCGGACGGGGCCTGCCCCGAACCGCAACTGCCCGAGGACTGCGCCGAGCTGTACCCGGGTGCGTTCGCGGCGGCGGTCTCGTGGTGGCTGAGGAGCGCGGGCACCGGAAGCACCACGGTGGCCCGCGCGCTCGCCGAGCTGGAGGACTCGGCACGGTACGACGAGGGGGACCACGGGCTGCCCGGAGACGGCGGGGTGTCCGGCACCCACCCGGGCCCCGCCGGGCACGACGGTCCCGGCCCGGGCCGTGGACCCGGCGACGAGTTCACCGACTTCCTGGCCGAGCTCACCCGTGCCGACCCCGACCGCGTCGGCGGCTGGGTGACCGCGATGATCCGTCTCGGGCTGCTGCGCCGTACGCCGGGCACCGGTGTCCCGCGCTTCGCGCACCCCCTGCTGCGCGGAGCGGTCCTCGACGGCTGGCCGCGCTCGCACCGGCAGGCGCTGCACCTCCGCGCGGCCGAACTGCGCCAGCGCCGTGGCCACGGGACCGAGGCGGTGGCCGGACATCTGCTGCGTACCGACCCCGGCGGTACGCAGCACGTCGCCAAGGCCCTGCTCGACGCGGCAGCCGACGCGTCCAGGGCCGGCAGGACCGGCGCCGCCGCGCACTACCTGCGCCGCGCGCTGGACGAACCGCTGCCGCGTGAGCGCCGGGCGGCCGTACTCACGGAGCTGGGCGAACTGGAGTTCGCCACCCTGAGGACGGGCGGGATACCTCGGCTCGCCGAGGCGCTGCGCCTCCAGGAGGAGCCCGGGGACCGGGTGCTGGCGGCGGTCGCCCTGGGCAACGCCCTGGCCCACCGGGGCAAGCCGCACGCCGCACTCGACGTCATGCGCGATCTGGGCCCGCTGGACGGGCACCCCGTCCTCGCCCGGACGGTCCAGACCGCGTCGGCGTTCTTCTCGGACCACGACCCGGAGATCCGGCGCGCCGTCCACACCCGGCTGCGCGAGCGCGCCGAGCGCTCCCCGGAGTGGATCAGCCCGGCCCTGCGCGCCCTGCTGATCCGGTACGAGTCGACGGCCGGTCTGCTGTCCGCGGAGTCGGCGATGCGGCAGATCAGGCGGCTGCTGACAGCCGCCGAGGACCCGCTCCTGGTGCCCTACCTGCTGGGTACGGCAGCCGCCGTGGCGCAGTGGGCCGACGCGCCGGACGACGCCGAACGCATCATCAGGACCGGGCTGTCCGCGCACTCGGTGTCGCCGCTGCACCCCGTCCACCGGTCGCTGATCGACGCGCGGGTGGACACAGCTGCCGCGCGGGGCCGTTACCGCTGGGTGCTGGAGGAGACAGCCGGAACGTCCCGGGCGCCTGACGGCTCGCCGAGCACCGTCGCGAGCAACTTCCTGGCCCAGCGCGTGATCGCACTCGTCGAGTGCGGCCGCCCCGCCGAGGCCGAACGGCTCGTCGCCGGTGTCGACGTCGGCGAGACGCAGGGCGGCTGGGAACAGAACCGTTTCCTCTACGCGCGTGGTGTGCTGCGGGCGTCCGTGGGCGATCCCGCGGGAGCGCTGGCCGACTTCCGGGAGTGCGGCAGGCGCCAGTCCGATCGCGACGTGGAGAGCCCCGTCGTCACACCGTGGCGCTCGGCCGCCGCCGAATGCCACCTCTCCCTGGGGGAGACGCCGGAGGCCCTCGCGCTCGCCGGGGAGGAGAGCCGGTACGCCGACGTGTGGGACACGCCCCGGGTCCGGGGCCGCGCGCTGCGCGTCCTCGGCGCGGCCACCGGCGGCCGGCGCGGTCTCGAACTCACCGCGGAGGCCGTCGACGTCCTGCGCGGTACGTCGATCGACGTCGAGCTGATCCCCGCGCTCATCACCCACGGGCTCCAGCTCACGGCCGCCGGACAGCCTCGCAGCGCCCGTCCGCTGCTCAGGGAGGCCGCGACGGCGGCCGAACGGCTCGGCGCGGTCCGGCTGTCGGGCCGCGCCGAGCTGGCCCTGCGCTCCAGTGGAGCCCGCCGCAGGAACGCCTCCCTCACGGGCCGCGGCTCACTGACCGCCAGCGAACGCCGCATCGCCGCACTGGCCGCCGACGGGCGGACGAACGCCGAGATCTCCGAACTGCTCCACCTGGCACGGCGTACCGTGGAGACGCACCTGACCAGCACCTACAAGAAGCTCGGCATACGACGCAGGGCGGAGCTTCCCGCCGTGCTGAACGGCGATACGCAGGAGCCCACCTGACCGCCCCGGCGGCGCGGGGGCCCGCCCGTCCGGAACCGTCCCGGCTCCGGACGTTGCCCTCATGGCCCTCCCCCGGGCCCGCCCGCACCCGGGACCCTGCCCTCGCGGACCTCCCGCCGCCCGCGTGGGGAGGGTGACCATGCTTGATCAGGCGTTGAGTGGCGAGGAGTACCGTGCGCGCGTACAGAGCACAGGCCGGACAGGCCGGTGGCCGGGAGGGCAGCCGCCGGGCGGAGGCGCCGGCCACGTTCACGCAACGGGTCCTGGCTCTCCAGCGCGCCGCGGGCAACACGGTCGTGGCCCGTGCCATCGAGGAGGAACGGCACGAGCACGGCGCCGCCTGCGGCCACGAGACCGCCGGACGACCCGCCGTCGAGAGGTCGTCGGCACAGCCGTCGTCCGTGCTCGACGCCGTGCGCTCGCCCGGCCGTCCGCTGGACTCGCGCATCATGGAGAAGGCGGAACAGGGCTACGGCATGTCCTTCCGCCACGTGCGGGTACACAGCGATCCGGCCGCGCAGCGCTCGGCGACGGCCTTCGGCGCCCGCGCCTACACCACCGGCCATGACATCGTCGTGGGCCCCCAGGGCGCGGACGACGAGACGATGTTCCACGAGCTGGACCATGTGCGCCAGCAGTCCATGGGCCCCGTCGCGGGGACGGACAACGGGTCGGGCGTGGCGGTCTCCAGCCAGGAGGATCCCTTCGAGCTCCAGGCCTCGGCGAACGGCCGGAGGATGGCCCGGGGCGGCATGCCCGACCTGTCGGGCCCGGGCTCCGGCGTTTCGGCGGGGGCGGCCACGACCGCCGGAAGCGGCGGCGGCATCACGGTGGCCCGCATGGTGTCCGGCAACGGCTGGAGGATGCACAGGGCGGACCGGGGCCTCGAGTTCGAGATCGTGGACGATCACGGTCCGATCATCGGCAGGTACGTCAGGTCCGGATCCGACGGCACGGAGATCTTCGACACCCCTCAGGGACGCATCAGGGTGTACCCCACGCAAATCATGGGCCCCCGGGCCACGGTGGGCGGCCTCCACCCGGCGGGCCGGGTCCGGCCGCCCGAGGACAATCTGCAGGACCGGGACGAGGTCCTGCTGTCCGAGGCCAACGCGTCGGGCGCACGGGCGCGGTTGCGCATGGATCCCAGGGCGGCGGACAGGATCGCCGTCACCACGTACGAGGAGGAGCCCGACTACGCGGACTACCCGCAGAACCGTGAGGCGCTGCGGCGTCAGGGCGTCCCCGTCCTGAACAGCTTCGACATCAGCCGGCCCGAGACCGCCGGCCGTCTCAGCAACCTCGGTCCGGACCCCCTCCTGAACTTCAACATGCCGCGCGTTCCGCGCGGAACCCCCGGCTACTCCACCCAGCAGCTCATCAGGGACACCACCCGGATTCCCGAGCGGACCGGCCGCGACGACATGCGGGTGAGCATCACCGCGCCCCACCCGAGCCAGTACGCGAGGCCGGGTACCCACAACAGCATCTACGGCCTGGAGAGCGGGAGGGCCGTGCCGGAGAGCGCGCGAATGGTCAGCGCTCACTCCGACGACGAAGGGCTCGAGGCGGCCGGTTACAGCCACCGTCAGTCCACGAAGGACGAGGGTGCCTCCGCCGCGAGCCGCAAGAAGAAGTACCTGTTCGAGCGCAAGCGTGACGAGAGCAGGCGCAGCAACAGCCCCGAGGAGGAGGAAGCGGGTCCGTCGTACCGCAGCCGGAGCCAGGCGCCCGGCGGCAGCAAGCGGCGCGGCAAGAGCAAGAGCCGCAGCGAGAGCAAGAGCCGTGTGAGCGAGGCTCCGGCGCCCGCCCCCCGGCGCAGGTCGAGCAGGCCGCCCGTGACCACGCGTGGCCGTGCTCCGGTCAACTACGCCGCGGTGGAGGACGAGGACGAGTACTTCGGCAGTCAGCAGCCCGAGAGCAGCGGCCCCCGGCGCCGACGCGGCAGCGTCGCCCCCAGTTACCTCATGGACTCCGAGGACGAGGGGGCACGGCCGCGCAGGGGGCGTCGTGAGTCCGTCGACGTGAGGCCGCCGGAGCGGGAGCGCAGCCGGCGCAGGCCGAGCCGGGCACCTGCCGGCGCGTCCAGCAGCCGTCACGTCGACCTCGGCGACGACGTCGTGTACGGGGCCGGACCGATCGACCGCGAACCGCCGCGGCAGCGGGGGCGCAGCCGTCAGCCCGCGTCCTTCCAGCCGTTCATCACGGACAGTGGCCGCAGCACCCGGATCCCCGTCAGCTACGCCGACGAGCCCGAGTGGGAGGAGGACTCCCCCCGGGACGTCAATCCGTTCCTGCCGGCGCCTCGGGAGCACCGCCGCCGGTGAGGGTGATCCGCCCGGACGGCCGGGCCGTCCGGGCGGGGGTCGTGGAGTCACGTCGGTGGCCGAAGCCAGTTGCGTTGGCTTCGGCCGCCTTTCGCGGGTCCCTCAGCCGAGGCGCCGGCGCAGCCACCAGGCGCAGAAGCCGGTGAGCAGACCCGCCAGGGCCAGGAAGACGCCCGTCTCGATCCACTGGAACGTCCAGTAGCGGTCGGCGGGTTGGTACGCCACCTCCACGTGGAGGTCGGACTTCGCGAAGCACACCCCCGGGTCGGTCTCCCGCACGGCGCACCCCTCGGCGCCCCGGGCCTCGTTGCCGGCCGCGTCGAGCACCGGGGCGTCGCCGGAGACCACCCAGGCGCCGGCCCTGACGAGGCCGACCGTCACCTGGGCGTCGTCGCCGTCGCCCGACAGCATCATCTGCCGGGCGCTCCAGCCGCTCCCGGCGCCGGCCCCCGGTACGCCGACGGAGCTGAGCGCGACGTCGGTGCGCACGGGTGCCACGAGGTGCGGGCGGAGCACGTACGGCACGAGGATCTGGACCGCGGCGAACAGGACGAGGGTCGCCGCCATCGCCGGGACGGTCCTGCGGATCAGCAGTCCCGCGCAGGCTCCGGCCGTGAACGCGAAGGCCGCGTACGCGAGGGGGACGATGCCCCGGCCGTCGAAGAGGAGCGGGGTGAAACGGTCGCTGTTCACCTCGTCGAGCGGGGAGGCCCACCAGGTCACCATCAGGCTGAGCAGCCCGGTGACGGCCACGGCCGCCAGGCCGACGGTGGTCAGCTTGACGGCGAGCCAGTGAGTGCGGGTGATGCTCTGGTTCCAGATCAGCCGGTGGGTACCCGTCTCCAGTTCGCGGGCGATCAGGGGCGCGCCCCAGAAGACGCCCATGAGGCCCGGCACGGCGATCAGGAGGCCGGTGACGAAGGCGGCCAGGGTCTCGTACCGCGTGACGAACGCGTTCTCGGCGGGGCCGCAGTCGCCGCCGCACACGGCGACCGTGCTGTCGTAGGTGTCCCGGAGCTCGGCCCCGGTGACCACCAGGGCCGCCGTCACGACGACGAGGGCCGCGAGGGCGACCAGGGTCTGGACGCGGTACTGGCGCCAGGTCAGCCAGATCATCGCTGTGCCTCCAGGGCGGATCGGCGGGCGGGGCCGGACTCGCCCTCGGCCATGTACGTCAGGACGAGGTCTTCCAGGCCGAGGGGCTCCAGGACCCAGGCCGGGTCGTGGACGGGGGCGGCGGACCGGACGACGAAGGTGCTCTGCCGTTCGGTGTGCGTGGCCCGCAGGACCGTCATCCCGTCCGGGAGGCTGTCCGCCTCGCGGCGTGCGGTGGTCAGCCGGAAGTGGGTGCCCAGGAGGTCGTCGACGTCCCCGGCGATCTGTACCCGGGAGGCGACGAGCGAGATCAGGTGGTCGCAGACCCGCTCCAGGTCGGAGACCAGGTGCGAGGAGAGGACGACGGTGGTGCCGTGCTCGGCGACGTACTCCATGAGCGCCTGGAGGAACTCGCGGCGGGCCAGGGGGTCGAGGGCTGCCACGGGCTCGTCGAGGATGAGCAGTTCGGGCCGCTTGGCGACGGCGAGGGTGAGGGCGACCTGGGCGCGCTGGCCTCCGGAGAGCCTGCCGACGCGCTGCCCGGGGTCGAGACCGAGGTCCTGGATGCGGCCGTCCGCGAGCCGCGCGTCCCAGGCGGGGTTCAGCCGCGCGCCCAGACGCAGGTGGTCCGCGACGGACAGTGCGGAGTAGGTCGGGGTGTCCTGGGCGACGAACCCGACCCTGGCGAGCTGCGCGGTGTCCTCCGCGGGGGTCCGGCCGAGGACCCGGATCGTGCCGGAGGTCGGGGCGATCAGCCCGCAGGCCAGTTGTAACAGGGTGGACTTTCCGGCCCCGTTGGGGCCGACGAGGCCGACGACGCGGCCGGGCGGCACGCTGATCGTGCAGTCCGAGAGGGCCTGGCGGCGGCCGTACCGCTTGCCCAGGCCTTTCGCTTCCAGAATGGCGGTCATCGCTCCTCTTCGGTGGACGTGCGGAAGGTGCTCAGGAACAGGGCCTCGATGCTCTCCTCTTCCAGCCCGGCGGCCCGTGCCCGGCCGAGCCATCCGCGCAACTCCTGTCGCAGCGGCTCGTGTTCGGACAGCGACGCGTCGCTGAGGGTGCTGGACACGAAGGTGCCGACGCCCGGCTTCTTGGCGACCAGGCCCTCGTACTCCAGCTCCCGGTACGCCTTGAGCACGGTGTTGGGGTTGATCGCCACCCTGGCCGCGACGTCCTTGACCGTGGGCAGACGGTCACCCTCGAACAGCAGGCCCAGGCGCATGGCCCGGCGCACCTGGTGGACCAGTTGCAGGTACGGCGCGACACCGGACCGGGCATCCAGGTGAAACTCGATCACCGTCTCCTCTATTCATCTAGGTTCCTAGCACTATAGGACTCTAGCGGCACCGGGCTTGTCAACGGGCTCGGGAGGAAGGGGCGTTGAAGATGACGTCCATGGACGGCCCGGTTTCGGGAAGGCGAAGAGGTATGAGTTCCAGAACCCGCACGCACGGACGTCACCTGGTCGCGCTGCTGCTGGCCGCTCCCCTCGTCGCGGCGTGCGGTGGCGGGGACTCCGGCGGGCGCCTCGGTCCGACAGTGCCGGAGATGGCCCGCGGGCAGCACCTGGTGATCACCACCGGGGAAGGCGTGCGGCTGCGGCCGTCCGACGACGGCCGGGCCGTCGTCGATCCGCGGGTCACGAGCCGCTGGTCGCACCGCGAGGACACCTGGGCGCTCGACCTGTCCTGCGGGGACCACGGCGAGCGGTGCCCCCGCATGCCGGTGGTGGACGTCCCGGCCGGCGTCTCCGTCGCCGTCACCGCACGGAACGCGGGCATCGAGGTGACCGGCCTGCCGGCGGAACTGGACCTGACCACCGTCACCGGCGACGTCACGGTCGCCCGGTCCGGCGGGGACGACGCCACCGTCCGGCTCGTCACCCGCAACGGCTCCGTCCGCGCGAACGGCCTGCGTTCCGGGACGTTGCACGCCGAGACGGTCAACGGCGACGTGACACTGGGCAGCGCGGCCTCACCCGCGCGCCTGACCGCCACGACCGAGAACGGTTCGGTGCGTGTGGACCTTCCTCCCGGCGCACCCGCCTACGACGTCACCGCCACCACACGGAACGGCCGGACCTCGGTCGGCGTCCCCACCGACGCGGAGGGGGCACGGCACACCATGAGGCTCGGCAGCGTCAACGGCGACGTCACCGCCACACGCGGCTGAGGGAGTCCGCACGGGCCTACGGGTGTTCCCCCGGCCCGCCCGGGTTCGACGCGAAGCGGGTGGGCGAGAGGGCGGCGTCCTCCTCCCCCGGCTCCAGCAGGGTGGCGGCGGCGCCCACGATGAGGCGGTCCGGTTCACCGACGGCATCGGTGTCCTTCGCCGCGTACTCGATGCCCGCGAGCAGGCTGCGCATCGCCTCGAGGCGGGCCCTGCGCTTGTCGTTGCTCTTCACGACGGTCCAGGGCGCGTGACCGGTGTCGGTGGCGCGGAACATGCGGATCTTCGCCGTCGTGTAGTCGTCCCAGCGGTCGAGGGAGTCGATGTCCGTGGGCGAGAGCTTCCACTGGCGCACCGGGTCGACCTGGCGTATGGCGAAACGCGTGCGCTGTTCGGCGCGGGAGACGGAGAACCAGAACTTGACCACGATGATCCCGTCGTCGACGAGCATCCGCTCGAAGTCCGGGCACTGCCGCAGGAACAGTTCGTACTCGGGCGGGGTGCAGAAGCCCATGACCCGCTCGACTCCGGCGCGGTTGTACCAGGACCGGTCGAAGAACACGATCTCGCCTGGTGCCGGCAGATGGGCGACATAGCGCTGGAAGTACCACTGGCCCCGCTCACGGTCCGTGGGCTTGTCCAGGGCCACGATGCGTGCCCCACGGGGATTGAGGCGCTCGGTGAAGCGCTGGATCGTGCCGCCCTTGCCGGCCGCGTCACGCCCCTCGCAGACCACGACGATCCGGGCGCCGGTGTCCTTCGTCCACCGCTGCAGTTTCAGCATCTCGATCTGCAGGATGCGCTTGATCCGCTCGTACTCTCTGCGGCGGATCTTGCGGTCGTACGGGTAGTTCTCACGCCAGGTCTTGATCGGCCTGCCTTCTTCGTCCAGCAGGATCGGCTGCTCCGGCCTGCTGGTGTCGACGGTCAGGCCGTGCAGGAGTTCCTTCTCCACCCGGTCACGGTTCACCATACAAAGCCTGTCACCTCATCGGGCCCGTGCAAACCGGGAGCACGGGTTCGATGAGGTGGCGGCGCGGCCTACTCCGCCTTCTCCGTCTTCTCCGCGAAGAGCCGTGCACCGTTCCCCACCCCTGCTTGTCGCCCCCGGGGACGGGGCGCACCGGCGAGGATAAGTAAGGTTGGCCTAACAGTGCCAGGTCAGCGATCCGCTGCAGTGCCCCGTGAGGTACGGAGAACCCCTTGTCGAACGCCGCGCCCGTGGCAGTCCCCGCCGCCGCGCCCTCCCCCGCCGGCGACCCCCTGGCCGGGGCCGTGCCCCTGCGGGACGCGGAGCAGCTGCGCGAGATCCTCGGAACGCCGTGGCCTCTCGTCATCGACAAGGTCCACGACGAACTCACCGAGGACGACCTGGACCTGCTGGCCCGGGCGCCGTTCTGCGCCGTCTCCACGTCCGACGCCGACGGCAACTGCGACACCTCCCCGCGCGGCGGCGAGCCGGGCTTCACCCGGGTACTGGACTCCCGGACCCTCGTGATGCCCGACCTGCCGGGCAACCGGCGCGGCGACAGCTTCCACAACATCCTGGCCAACCCGCACGTCGGCCTGCTGTACCTGATACCCGGCGCGATGACCGTCCTGCGGATCAACGGGCGGGCCCGTGTCCTCACGGACGCCCCCGTCTTCGACGAGATGACGGTGAAGGGCCGGCGCCCCGACCTCGCGCTGGTCGTGGACATCGACGAGATCTACCTGCACTGCCCGGCGTCGCTCAAGCGCTCGGGGATGTGGGCGCCGGAGAGGTGGGAGGGCGCGGAGGGGACGGCCTGACCGGCTAGAACCCGCCTCCGCCGAAGTCTCCGCCGCCCCCGAAGCCACCGCCGCCGAACCCTCCGCCGTCGCCGAACCCGCCTCCGCCGAAGCCGGAGGAGTCGAAGTCGGAGCCCGAGACGTCACCGCCGCCCCAGTCGCCGCCTCCGCCCCCGCCGAAGTCACCGCCGCCGTACTCCGCGGCGTACGCCGGGGTGGAGAGCATCGAGCCGAGCATGGTGCCGACCAGCAGGCCCGGGAGCAGGCCGCCGCCGAAGTAACCGCCGGCCCAGGGGCCGTACGCCGGGCCCGCCTCCCAGTAGGGCCGCCGTCGCCCGTCGCCGACGTCGACCGTGCGGCTCATGGGGTCCTCGCCCTCGCGCAGCCGGACCTCGTCGGCGCCGCAGACGGGGACCTCACGGGCCGCCCCGCCGGACGGCGTCCACCGGACGTCCGCCACCGAGGGGCCGTGGCGAGGGTCGAAGAAGCAGGGCGGGCGGCGCGCCGGGAGCGCGCGGCCCCTGCGGCGGGCCTCCAGGACGGCGAGGGAGAACCGGCCGTCCTCCAGGGCCTGGGTGACCCCGCGTACGTCGGAGGGGTGATGGGCGTTCCCCATGCGCGATTTGGCGTCCTCGTAGGAGTCGAGCGCGCGCTCGTAGTCGATGCGCATCGCGTCGTCGGCGCCCTTCTCGCCCGGATGGAAGTCCAGTCGGTCCAGGGTCTCGCCGTAGGCGGTGATGTCCTCGTCCACGACGACCCGGAGCTTCTCCAGGGCGGCCTGTTCCTCCTCCTCCGTGCGCCTCCTGTTGCGGCGGGCGACCGCGAACGCGGTGCCTCCGCCCAGCAGGACCAGGCCTCCGAGGACGACCAGACCGGTGACCGGGGCTCCGCCCGCGGAGCCGGCACCGCCGCTGTCGCCGGACCAGGAGGCCGGAGCGCTTCCCTTGGCCTGCTCGACGGCCCGGTCGACGAAGGCGTTGAGCTGGGTCGCGGCGTTCGTGTCCGTGCCGGGCGCCTTCACGGCGGTGACGAGGTTGTCGACGGCCCGTACCGGCATCACCTGCGGGTCGGCGCCCGCGTCGAAGCCGTCGCCGAGCCGCACCGCGTAGACGCCGGTGACACCGGTGTCGGTGCGGAGGTTCTGCAGGAGGTTCTCCGGCGGGTACTGGGACGTCGCGGGGAGCACGGCCACGAAGACCGGTTTGTCGGCGTCCTTGATCTTCTTCTCCAGGGCGGCCTCCTGGGACGCCGAGAGCTGGCCGGCCGCCGCCGGGTCGACGTACACGGGGCCCTGTCGCAGGGCGCTCGCCGCGTCGCCGATCGTCGAGGGGGCGGCCTGGGCAGCGGGGGTCATCGCCAGCACGGCCGCCGAAAGTATCAGCAGCAGGCAGGCCCACAGGGGTGCGAACAGCCTCTTGCGCATACTCCGAAAGTAACCCGGGCGGGCGACAAGTGCGTCGCCCGCCCGGGTTCGGTTTCCGCATTTACACGGCGCGGTACGCCGTGCGCAGCTTCGCCACCGCACCGGTCAGATCACCGGTGAGCAGCAGATGGTCGGCCTCGGCGAACGGCTTGGACACCGCCGCGGTCAGCTTTCCACCGGTCCGCTGCTGGACCAGGAGCCTGGCCCGGTCCACGATCTCCTTGCCCGCCGCGGTCCTCCCGAGGCCCGCCCGCTCGGCGAGCTGCGCGGCGACGGCGAGAGCGGTGAGCGTGGCCTCGCCGCCCGTGGGGGCCTTGCGCAGGGTGGTCAGTCCCCAGCCGTAGGGGAACTGCGGGTCGTACGTCGCGTCGCCGACGTTGACCGGCAGCTGCGACTCGGACTTCGGCCAGGTCACCGGGAGCTGCCCGGTGAAGGCCCGCTTGCCGTAGAGGACGTCGGCGACGCCGTCGCCCTCGGTGCCCGGCAGCCAGGAGGCGACCAGGGCGTCGATGTCGCCGAGGCGGTCCCCGACGAGCTGGGGACGGCCGGAGACGACGAGGACCGCGCACCTCATCGCGGCGCAGACCGTGTCGACGGCCGCCTTGTCGGCATCGGTGAGCTCCAGGTCGTGCCCGTTGCCGACGTCTCCGATGCCCTCGGCGTACGGCTTCTCACCGACGACCACGACTCCGACGTCGTAGCCCGCGGTCGGGGCGGAGGCGTCCTTGGAGAAGGTGGCGGACGAGGTGTTCTTCTCGATGCCCTTCAGGATCGTCGTGCCGGTGGTGGTGGCACCGGAGGCGCCCTGCCAGCTGATGGTCCAGCCACCGGCCTGGTTGCCGAGGTCGTCGGCGTTGGAACCGGCGACGTAGACCTTCTGCGACGGCTTCAGCGGGAGCACCGAGCCGTCGTTCTTCAGGAGGACCTGGGACTTGGCGGCCGCCTCACGGGCGACCGCGCGGTGCTGCGCCGAGCCGACCTCGTCCAGGTTCGAGGTGTCGGCGTACGGCTTCTCGAAGAGCCCGAGGCGGAACTTCTGGGTGAGGATCCGCGCGACGGCGTCGTCGATGCGGGCCTGGCTGATCCGGCCGGCGGCGACCTCGTCCTGGAGCGTCCTCGTGAAGTCCTGGTACGCGGTCGGGACCATGATCATGTCCAGTCCGGCGTTGACCGAGGTGCGGACGTCGCTCGCGTAGTCACCGGGGATCTGGTCGATGGCCTGCCAGTCGCTGATGACGAAGCCCTCGAAGCCCATCCGGTCCTTGAGCACGCCGTTGATCATCTCGGCGTTGGCGTGCATCTTCACCGGCCCGGCGTCGTCGCCGATGATGTCCAGCGAGGAGTAGGACGGCATGACCGTGCCGACGCCCCGCTTCACCGACTCGGCGAACGGCGAGAGGTGGACGGCTTCCAGCTCCTGCCGGGTGACCTTCGTGACGCCCTGGTCGATGGTGTACGAGCCGGTGGTGGAGGAGCCGAACTCCGTGCCGCCGTCACCGACGAAGTGCTTGGCGCTGGCCAGCACCTTGTCGTTGCGGGCGAGGTCCTTGCCCGACGGGCTGCCCTGCATGCCGGTGATGACCGTCTCCATGGCCTCGACCAGGGCGGGGTCCTCGCCGTAGGCCTCGTAGGACCGGCCCCAGCGCTCGTCGCGGGTGACGCACACGCAGGGGGCGAAGTCCCACGGGATGCCGGTGGCGCGCACCTCGTTCGCGGTGACGGCGCCGGTCCTCTCCGCGAGCTTCGGGTCGCGGCCCGCGCCGATGCCGATGTTGTGCGGCATGATCGTCGAGCCGATGACGTTGTTGTGGCCGTGCACCGCGTCCACGCCGTAGATCAGCGGGATCTGGAAGCGGGTGGCCTGCGCGCGCAGCTGGTAGGCGTCGACCATCTTCGCCCAGGCCGCCGCCGTGTTCGGGGTGGGCACGGAGCCGCCGCCCGAGAGCAGCGAGCCGAGGTCGTAGGCGGCGATGTCGCCCTGTGCCTTCAGCGCGTTGCGCTCGGCCTGGGTCATCTGGCCGGCCTTCTCGGCCGGGGACATCCGCGACAACAGGTCGGCGACGCGCTTCTTCACCGGGAGCTTCGCGTTCTGGTAGGGCAGCCCGTGGGCGTCGATGACGACCTGCGGGTTCTCCTTGGGCGCCTTGGCGCCGGTGACGGTGAGCTCCAGCGGGATCGTCTCCGCGCTCTCGGCGCCCTTGTCCTTCGTGGTGGCCACGGTGACGGTGTGCGTGGTGCCGGAGGCGGTGCCCGCGGGGAAGGTGTGGGTGCCGGTGACCGGGGTGTAGTCCTCGCCGGCCGCGGCGGTGCCGCCCTTGGTCGTGTAGGCGACCGTGACGGACTCCTCGGTGGGGACGGAGCCGGTGGTGGCGACGGAGATCCTGATGTCCGCCGTGCCGCCCTCCTCGACCGGGTGCACGGCGGAGTCGACGACGACGCTCGACTTCAGGGCCGGGTCGGCCTTCCCGTACAGCTCGACCGCGTCCATGGCGAAGGAGCCGGGGGCGCCGGTCGGGAGGGTGAGGGCGTAGCCCCACATCTCGTTCAGGCCGAGGACCTGGTCGATGCCGCCGACGGGCTGGTAGTCGGCCCGGTAGACGAAGTCCGCGAAGGGGATCTCGATCTGGTGCCAGCCCTCCCAGTCGTCGGTGAAGGAGGTGGTCCACAGCTCGGAGGCGCCGCCGTTGGCTCCGCCGTCCTTGATCTCGAAGTTGATCCGCTTGCCCGAACCGGGCGGCAGGGGAGCGGTGTTCTGCCCGTACCACCAGAAGCGGATGCCCTTGTGGGCGGTCCAGTCCTTCGGGGGCTGGTCGACGGCGAACTCATGGCTGAGCCCGCCCCAGGCGCTGATGTCGTAGGTGCCCTGGAGCACCTTGTCGCCCTCGGGGGCGTCGGCGCGCTCCTCGAACGTCAGGGCGGGGTGGTCGTCCGCGTCACCGCCCCAGGTGAACAGGGAGTCGGCGGGCGGGTTGCCGAAGGGGACCTCGCCCTCGAAGCGGTCGACGAGGACCGGTGCGGGGTCCTCCGCGCCGGCCGCAGCGCTGGGGACGGCCCCGGCGAGCAGCGACGCGAGGACGGTGGCGGCGGCGAGCGCGGCCGTGGCCGGTCTCGCGCGGTGACGTGAGCGGTGGTGCGGTGTACGGGTCATCTGCGGCTCTTCTCTGCTCCGGTGACGGATCGACGCGGGGCGTCAGTCGGTACGGGCGTTCCGGGTGAGCTGGATCGTGTCGCGGAACCACTTGGCGCTGTCCTTGAGCGTCCGCAGCTGGGTGTCGTAGTCGACGCGGACGATGCCGAACCTCTTGTCGTAGCCGTAGGCCCACTCGAAGTTGTCCATGAGCGACCAGGCGAAGTAGCCCCGGACGTCGGCTCCCTGCCGGCGGGCCTCGGCCACGGCCTCGATGTGGTCGGCGAGATAGGCGGTCCGGTCGGTGTCGGGGACGGACCCGTCGGCGGCGACGGTGTCGTCGAAGGCGGCCCCGTTCTCCGTGATCACGGTCGGCAGCGCGTAGTCGCGCTGGAGCCGAAGCAGCAGGTCGGTGAGCTCGGTGGGGGTGATCTCCCAGTCCATGGCGGTCCGGGGAAGATCGCGCTCCACGCCGCGTACGACGGGGAGGCCGTCGGCGTCGGTCGGCGATCCGTCCTCGGTGACTCCCGAGAACAGGGCGCCGCGGTAGAAGTTGACGCCGAGGACGTCGAGGGGCGCCGAGACGGCCTCCAGATCGCCGTCCCGGACGGGCAGTTCGATGCCCTGGGCCGCGAGGTCCTCGACGACGTCCTCGGGGTAGCGGCCGTGGACGAGCGGGTCGAGGTAGAGGCGGGTGCCCATGCCGTCGGCGCGTCGGCAGGCCTCCCGGTCGGCCTCGCTGCCGGTCTCCGGGGTGGCGGTGCCGAGGTTGAGGGTGATGCCGAGTTCCAGCGGGTTGCTCCCCGCCGCCCCGCGCATCCGCCTGGCGGCCAGTCCGTGGCCCAGGAGCAGGTGGTGGACGGCGCCCATCGCGTCGCCCATGTCGGTGCGGCCGGGGGCGTGCGCGCCGTAGGCGTAGCCGAGCATCGCCGAGCACCACGGCTCGTTGAGGGTCGTCCAGTGCTCGACGCGGTCGCCGAGCGCCTCGTAGGCGAGCATGGCGTACTCCGCGAACCGCAGGGCGGTGTCCCGGGCCGGCCAGCCGCCCGCGTCCTCCAGCTCCTGCGGCAGGTCCCAGTGGTAGAGGGTGATCCAGGGAGTGACGCCCCGCCCCTGGAGCTCGTCGACCAGCCGCTTGTAGAAGTCGAGGCCCTTGGCGTTGGCGGGGCCCCGGCCGCCCGGCTGGATGCGCGGCCAGGCGAGCGAGAAGCGGTAGGTGTCCACTCCGAGGCCCGCGATCAGCTCCACGTCCTCGGGCATCCGGTGGTAGTGGTCGCACGCGACGTCGCCGTGCTCGGCGTGGTGCACGGCGCCGGGCACACGGCAGAAGGTGTCCCAGATCGACGGGGTACGGCCGTCCTCCGAGGCGGCGCCCTCGATCTGGTAGGAGGAGGTCGCGACGCCCCAGCGGAAGTCGGCAGGGAGTCCCTGGACGGCGGCGGGCTGCAGGCTGCTGCGGGGCGTGACGAGGTTCATGGGTCTCCGTAACTCCTGTGTGCTGTGGGGTGTGACGGGCGGCCGGCGGCCGGTCAGTGGTGCAGCCAGCAGGCGACCTCGCGGCCCTGGCCCGCGTCCGGTGCGGCGAGGACCGGGATCCGCTCGGAGCAGGGCTCGAAGGCCTTGCCGCAGCGGGGATGGAAGGCGCAGCCGGCGGGCATCGCGGACAGGTGCGGGGGTGATCCGGGGATGCCGGTGAGTTCGCGCCGGGGGCCGTGCAGCGCGGGGAACGAGTGCAGCAGCCCGGCGCTGTAGGGGTGCCGCGGGTCGTCGTAGATCTCGGCCGCGCCCGCCTGCTCCACGATCCGGCCGCCGTACATGATCGCGATGCGGTCGGAGAACTCGATCAGCAGGGAGATGTCGTGGGTGATGAACACGACCGAGAAGGAGAGCCGTTCCCTGAGCTCGACGAGCTTGCGCAGAATCTGACGTTGCATCACCACGTCGAGCGCTGTGGTGGGTTCGTCCATGATGACGATCTCGGGCTCCAGCGCGAGCGCCATGGCGATCATCACCCGCTGGCGCATCCCGCCGGAGAGCTGGTGCGGGTAGGAGGCGAGCCGGTCGGCGGAGATGCCGACCAGGCCGAGCAGTTCCTCGGCACGGGCCGTCCGCGCGGCCTTGCGCATGTCGGGGCGGTGCGCCCTGAGCACGTCGGTGAGCTGGCTGTGGACGGTGTGCACCGGGTTGAGGGAGTTCATGGCCCCCTGGAACACGATGGAAAGCTCCTGCCAGCGGAAGGCGCGCAGTTCGTCCGGGGTGAGGGAGAGGATGTCGACGGGCCCGGCACCCGGCCGGTGGTAGTGGACGTCACCGCCGGTGATCACCCCGGGCGGGGAGAGCAGCCGGGTGACGGCGTAGGCCAGCGTGGATTTACCCGATCCCGACTCGCCCGCCAGGCCGAGGACCTCACCCCGGTGCAGGGTGAGGTCGACGTCCCGCAGCGCGCGGACGCCGCTCGTGCCGGTGCCGTAGTCGACGTTCAGGCCGCTGATGGTGAGGATCGGCTCGGCGGTCATGCGGACTGCTCCTTGCTGCGCGTGCCGGGGTCTGCGGGCGACGTGGGCGTGCCCGTACGGGCCACGGGGGTGAAGCCGACCCGCATCCGGACCTTCCGCGAGGAGCCGGTCGCGGTGCGCAGCCTCGGGTTGACGAACTCGTCGATGCCGAAGTTGATGAGCGCCAGGGCGGTTCCCAGGAGCGCGATGCACAGGCCGGCGGGGACGAACCACCACCAGGCGCCCTGGGCCAGTGCCTGGTTGGACTGGGCCCAGAAGAGGACGGTGCCCCAGTTCCAGTGCGAGATGTCGGCGACGCCGATGAAGGCGAGGGTGATCTCCGAGAGGATCGCGAAGATGACGGTGCCGACGAAGCCGGACGCGATGACGGCGGTGAGGTTGGGCATCACCTCGAAGAGGATGATCCGCCAGGTCGACTCACCGGTGGCACGGGCGGCCTCCACGTAGTCGCGGCGCCTGAGCGACAGGGTCTGGGCGCGCAGGACGCGTGAGCCCCAGGCCCAGGAGGTGAGGGCGATGACGGAGGCGATCACCAGGTCCGTGGTGTTCTCGACGAAGCTGGCGATGATGATGATCAGCGGCAGCCCGGGGATGACCAGGAAGACGTTCGAGAACATCGACAGGATCTCGTCGGCTGCTCCGCCGAGGAATCCGGCGCTGACCCCGATGAGCACGGACAGCACCGTCGCCAGGAACCCGGCGATGAAGCCGACCAGGAGCACGCCCCGGGTGCCGACCAGGATCTGGGAGAGCACGTCCTGCCCGGTGTGGGTGGTGCCGAACCAGTGGGCGGCGGAGGGCGGCTGGAGCAGCTGGTCGCTCATCGCGTCGGGGTCGTACGGGGCGATCCAGGGCCCGATGACGGCGATGAGGGCGAAGAACGCGAGGATCAGCAGCCCGGCGCGGGTCTTCCCGCCGCGCAGGAAGCGGAACCTGGCCCGGCCGGCCGCGGCGGGGGCGGGGACGTCGTCCAGTACGGCTACGTCGGTGGCAGTGACGGCCATGCTCGTCATGCCTCCTTACGGGTGCGGGGGTCGAGGAGGGCGTAGGCCATGTCGGCCAGCAGGTTCGCGGCGAGCACCGAGAGCGTGATGATCAGGAAGACGCCCTGCATCAGGGGGTAGTCCTTCGCCCCGACGGCCTGCAGGAGCTGGAAGCCGATCCCGGGGTAGTTGAAGACCATCTCGACGAGCAGGGTGCCGCTCACGATGAAGCCCAGGGAGAGCGCGAAGGCCGAGATGTTGGGCAGGACCGCGTTGCGGGCGGCGTACGCGAACATCACCCTCCGCTCGGAGAGCCCCTTGGCCTGCGCCACCATGACGTAGTCCTCGGAGGAGACGGTCACCATCATGTTGCGCATGCCGAGGATCCAGCCGGCGACGGCGCTGAGCACGATCGTCACCCCGGGCAGCACCCCGTGGTAGAGGGCGCTGGAGATGAACGGCCAGTCGAAGGCCGGGACGAGGGAGTTGTCGTAGCCGCCCTCGAAGGGGAACAGCGGCCACTTCACCGCGAACACGGCGATGGCGATGAGGCCGAGCCAGAAGTAGGGGACGGACGAGATGAAGGTGGTGACGGGCAGCAGCCCGTCCAGCCAGGAGCCGCGCCGCCAGCCGCTGTAGACGCCGATGCCGGTGCCGAGCAGGAAGCTGATGAGCGTGGTGATGCCGACGAGGGCCAGCGTCCAGGGCAGTGCCTGGGAGATGACCTCGCCGACCGGGGTCGGGAAGAAGGTGAACGAGAGCCCGAGGTCGCCGTCGAGCAGGTGCCCCCAGTAGTCGGTGTACTGCGACCAGAGCGACTGCTTCTCGTCGAGCCCGAACAGCGCCTTCAGGGAGGCGATCGCGGAGGTGTCGAGCTGGCCCTGGTAACGGCTCATCAGGGCCTCGACGGGATCGCCCGGCATCAGGCGGGGGATCAGGAAGTTGATGGTGATCGCGGCCCACGCGGTGACCGCGTAGAAGGCGAGGCGCTGGAGGACGTACTTCACTTCGCCGCCTCCTTCGCCGGCGCGGCGGCCGGGGCGGTCGCACCGTCGTACAGCCAGCAGGCCGCCCACTGGCCGTCGGCCAGGTCGAAGCGCGGCGGGAGTTCGGTACGGCAGCGCTCCATGGCCTTGGGACAGCGGGGGTGGAAGCGGCACCCGGCCGGCGGGCTGATCAGGGAAGGCGGCTCGCCGCTCCCGGTCTCCTCCTGGTCGGCCTCGTCCGCGACCCGGTCCGGGTCGGGTGCGGAGGCGATGAGCAGCTGGGTGTAGGGGTGCGCGGGGCTCTGCGTGACCGTCTCGCTGTCCCCGCCCTCGACGATGCGGCCGGCGTACATCACCAGGGTGGTGTCGGCGAAGTAGCGTGCGGACGCGATGTCGTGGGTGATGTAGAGGATCGCGAGGCGCAGCCGCTCCTTGAGGTCGCGGAGCAGGTTGAGGACGCCGAGCCGGATCGACACGTCGAGCATCGAGACCGGCTCGTCGGCCAGCAGGACCTGGGGGTCGGCGCCGAGCGCGCGCGCTATCGCGACGCGCTGGCGCTGCCCTCCCGACAGCTCGTGCGGGAACTTGTCCAGGAACTGATGAGGAGGAGTCAGCTGGACGCGTTCCAGCAGGGCGGCCAGGTTCGTCTCCAGTTCCGCGTCCCCGCTCCCCGCCCGGCCGTGGATCTTGAGGGCGCGGGTCAGGTGGTAGCGCACGGTGTGCACCGGGTTGAGCGAGGCGAACGGGTCCTGGAAGATCAGCTGGACCTGCTTGACGTAGGTACGGAAGGACCGGCCACGTCCGGCCTTCACCGCCGTGCCGCCCAGGCGGACCTCGCCCGCGGTGAGCGGGTACAGCTGGGCGAGCAGCCGTGCGACGGTGGACTTCCCGGAGCCCGACTCCCCCACCAGGGCCGTGACGGTGCCGCGCCGGAGCTCCAGCGAGACGTCGTCGACGGCGTGGACGGTGCGGTGTCTGCGGGCGACGAGGTCGCCGGCGGTGCGCCGCACGGGGAAGTGCTTGGTGACTCCGCGTGCTTCGAGCACCACATCGGTTCCGGTGCGCTCGTCTGCGGACGGTTCGGTGGTCATGGCCGGTTCTTCCCCGTACTTACTTGGCGGGCTCGAGGTTCAGCACGACTTCCAGCGCGTCGGGCTGGGTGTGCTGCGGGGCTGCGTACGGGTCCTGCTCGGTGGGCCAGCCCACCCAGTTCTTCGTGGAGTACTCGGCACCGATCGGGGCCGCGGCCGTCGGGATGACCGGCGCCTGCTCGACCATGATCTTCTGAAGCGTGTTCATCGCCTTGGTGCGTGCGGCGTCGTCGGTGGCGTTGGCGTACTCCTTGAGCGCGGCGGTGGCCTCGGGGCTCTTGAAGCGGCCGAAGTTGCCGAGCTGGGAGGTCTTGCCGACCGGCTGGAGGATCGCCCCGTCCATGATGTTCTGGTACATGTCGTAGGGCGTGGCGCCGCTGTTGGTCCAGTGCAGGGTGGCGTCGAAGTTGCCGGTGGCCACGTCGGTGCCCCAGGCCTCGGCGGTCTGCGTCTTGACCTTGGCCGCGATGCCGATCTGCTTGATGTTGTCCTTGATGATGGACAGTCCGGTGATGTAGTCGTTCCAGCCGGCCGGGTCGGTGAAGGTCAGCTCGACCGGCTTGCCGCTGGGGTCCTTGAGGACGCCGCCGCTGAGCTTGAACCCGGCGTCCATGAGGAGGGCCTTGGCGCCGTCCACATCGGGCTTCGTGGTGGCGTTCTTGTACTCCGGCGCGAGGAAGGGCGCACCGGCGGGCAGCGGGATGCCGGTCGGGTTGCTGATCTCCGGGTAGAGCGTGGCCTGGGCCTGCACGTGGATCGCCTTGCGGTCGACGACCATGGCCATCGCCTTGCGCAGGGCCGGGTTGTCGAACGGCTTGCGGGCGGTGTTGAACCAGAGGCCGTGGATGCCGAGGCCGGAGGGGAACCACAGCTTGTGGTTCTTGGCGTCCTTGGCGATGTACAGCTGCTTGTAGTTCGGCATGAAGACGAACGACCACTCGAGCTTCCCGCTCGCCAGGGCCGTGGTCGCCGCGCTGTTGTCGTTGTACGCGGTGTAGCGCAGCTCCTTGACCTTGGTCTCGCCCTTCCAGTAGGTGGGCGTGGCGGTCAGGGTGGTCGTCTGCGGGGTGAAGGTCTTCAGCTTGTACGGACCGGAGCCGACCGGGGTGCGGTTGGGCCAGGTCTCCGGGTTCTCGACCTTCTCCCAGATGTGCTTGGGCACGACGTAGGTCGTGATGATCTTGTTCTGGTTGACGAACTGCGACTCCTTGAAGGTCAGGACGACCTTCTCGCCCTCGACCGTGATGCCGTCGTACGGGATGCCGTTGCCGTTGAGCGCCGGGTGCTTCTTGAGCAGTTCGAAGGTGAAGGCGACGTCCGCCGCGGTCAGCGGCTTGCCGTCGGCCCACTTGGCCCGCTTGTCGAGCGTGAAGGTGAGCTTGGTGAAGTTGGACTCCCAGTCCCAGGCGGTGGCCAGCCACGGGTCCGCCTTGTCGGTGGGGCGGATCTGGTTCGTCATCGCCAGCGGCTCGTAGATCATGAAGCGGTAGCCGAGCGTGGCGCCCGCCGAGGTCGCGAGGAACGGGTTGCTGTTGTTCGTCTGCGGCCCGTCCGGCTTGCCGAGGGTCAGCACGCCTGCGGCGCCCGCGCCTCCCCCCTTGTTGGCGCCCGAGTTGGCGGACGAGCAGCCGGCGGCGAGCGCGACCACGGCAGTGGCGACTGAGAGCGCTCTCAGAGTGTGACGGCGACGTACGGACATGGCGACTCCAGGAGGACTGCGGGTCTGGGGATCCGGTGGTGGCAGCGCTCGACGCGCCGGGTGCGGGCGGTACGGGTGGTGCGGGTGCGGCGGTTCGGGGATGCGGACGGGTGACCGGCGGGGCCGGGTCCCTTAGGGCGCCGAGTGGCGCACGACCAGTTCGGTGGGCAGCACGAGGGGTCCGTCCGGCACGGCGGTTCCGCCGAGACGGGAGAGCAGCAGGCGGGCGGCCGCCTCGCCCATCTGGCGCGTGGGCTGGTGCACGGTGGTCAGCGGCGGCTCGGTGTGTTCGGCCATCGGGATGTCGTCGAAGCCGACCACGGCGACGTCGTCGGGCACGCGGCGGCCGGCGGCCCTCAGGGCGCGCAGCACTCCGGCCGCGCTGATGTCGTTGTGGGCGAACACGGAGTCGAACTCCACCCCCTGTGCGAGGAGTCGCTCGACGGCGAGACGGCCCCCGCGTTCGGTGAAGTCCCCGTCCACGACCAGTTCGGTGGGCAGGACCGAACGGAAGCCCGCGAGCCGGTCGCGCACGCAGCCGAAGTGCTCGGGGCCGGTGACGACCAGGGGTCTGGTGCGCCCGGCGGCCCGCAGATGGCGGGCGGCGGACGCGCCTCCCTCGTGGTTGGTGGTCACGACGGAGGGGAACTCCGGGTGGTGGCCCCGGTCGTCGATCAGGACGATCGGCAGACCGGACCGGTGCAGCGCGGTGAGGTGGTCGAGCGTGTTCTCCGGTTCGACGACGACGAGCCCGTCGAAGGCGCGCGCCGACACCTGGGTGGTGAAGCGCTCGACGGACTCCGCACCCCGGTTGCAGGTGAAGAGCAGCAGGCCGTGGTCCGCGGCCTCGACGGTGTCGACGACCCCCTGGAGCACCTCCCCCATCCACGGCCAGGTCAGCGAGGGCACCAGCATCCCGACCGTGCGGCTGCTGCCGCGGGCCAGCCCGACGGCGCCCGAGCTGGGCACATAACCGAGGTGTGCGATCACTTCACGAACGCGGGCGGCCGTGAGACCGTCCACTTCGCCCTTGAAGTTGATGACCCGCGACACGGTCGTCTTGCTGACGCCGGCCTCACGGGCGACATCGGCGATGGTGACACGCAACGGGGCCTCCAGGGACAAGGCGGGACAGGGTGACGGGGGCGGCCTTCGGTACCGGTTCCGCAACCGGTACCGGAACCGGTACCGGCGTTGCGGCTGGAGTTAACCGCGCCCGAACAGAGGCGTCAATACTTCACACGGAGATTGGTCCGTACCCATCACCGAAGCACGACTGGAAGCCCTTTCGTACATCTCTTGAACGAACAGAAGTCTTGACGTGGGCACGTAAGAGCAGTTCACTCACGGGTCGTTCGACGGCACTTCCCCCACGCCCCTGCCGAGAAAGGCAGCAGCCCATGATTCGGACAAGCAGAACGGCGAGAGTCCTCGTCGCGACGGCGCTCGCGACCGCGGGACTGGCCGGGCTCTCCTCCGGCACCGCGCAAGCCGCCGGTGAGCCCGTGAACATCGTGCTGACCACCACGGACGACTCCGGCGGCCGTCATGTCACCCGTGGCCTCCAGGCCCAGACACCGATCGCCTTCGGGGCCGGCAACGGCGGTTCCGGCACGAACATCACCGTCGACGAGAACACCCGCTACCAGACCTTCACCGGCGGCGGCGCCTCGTTCACGGACACCGCGGCCTGGCTGATGAAGGGCAGCGGAGCGCTGAGCCAGGCGACCCGCGACGCGACGATGAAGAAGCTCTTCTCGCCGACGGAGGGCATCGGGCTGTCCTTCGTACGCAATCCGATGGGCGGGTCGGACCTCGCGCGCTTCGGTTACACCTACGACGACATGCCGGCCGGGCAGACGGATCCGGATCTCGCCAACTTCTCGATCGCACACGATCTGCAGGACGTCCTGCCGCTCACGAAGCAGGCCCGACAGCTCAATCCGGCCCTGACGACGGTCGCCTCCCCGTGGACGGCGCCGGCCTGGATGAAGGACAGCGGGCAGCTGAACGGCGGCTGGCTGAAGGCCGAGAACTACGGCGCCTACGCGAACTACTTCGTGAAGTACCTCCAGGCGTGGAAGGACCAGGGCGTCCCGGTCGACTACGTCACCGCGCAGAACGAACCCACCTGCTGCTCCGGCTACCCGTCGATGAGCTGGAACGGCTCCGGCCTCGCCTACTTCACCAAGAGCGAACTGCTGCCGAAGCTCCGGTCGGCGGGCCTGGCCACCAAGGTGCTGGCGCACGACTGGAACTGGGACAGCTACGACGCCTACGCCGCCCCCACCGTCGACGACGCGGCCGTACGCGACCACCCGAACTTCGGCGGGGTCGCCTGGCACGGCTACGGCGGCGACGTCGCGAAGCAGACGGCGGTCCACGACCGGTACCCGCAGCTGGACGCCTTCCAGACCGAGCACTCGGGCGGCACGTGGATCGCCGACCAGCAGCGCGAGGACATGCTGAACATCATCGACTACACCCGCAACTGGGCGAAGTCGGTGACCAAGTGGTCGCTCGCCGTCGACCAGAACCGCGGTCCCCACAACGGCGGTTGCGGCACCTGCGACGGGCTGGTCACCGTGCACGACGGGGACAGCAGGCACGGCCAGGTCGACTACACGATCGAGTACTACACGATGGGTCACCTGACGAAGTACGTCAGGCCGGGCGCCACCCGCGTCGCCTCCACCGCGAGCTCCACCGTGCCCAACGTGGCCTGGCGCAACCCCGACGGTTCGAAGGCCCTCATCGCCTACAACGGGGCGGCCTCGTCCCAGCAGGTCACCGTCAACTGGGGCGGGCAGAGGTTCACCTACTCGCTGCCGGGCCGCACCTCGGCGACGTTCACCTGGTCGGGCACCCAGTCCGGCTCCTCGGGCAGTACCGGCGCCCTCGTGGGATCCGGCGGCAAGTGCCTCGACGCCACGGGCGGCAGCGGCTCCGACGGCACCCCGGTACAGATCTGGGACTGCACCGGCGCGGCCAACCAGAGGTGGACGGTCTCCGGCGACGGCTCCGTCAAGGTGCTCGGTGCCTGCCTGGACGTGACATCGGGTTCGACGGCGGACGGAGCAAAGGTCCAGCTGTACACCTGCAACGGCTCGGGCGCACAACGCTGGACGTACGACTCTTCGACGGGGGACGTCGTGAACACGGCCGCGGACAAGTGCCTGGACGTGACCGACCGGTCGACGGCCGACGGGGCCCGCGTCCAGATCTGGACCTGCACCGGTGCCGCCAACCAGAAGTGGCAGCTGCGGTAACCGATAACCGATCGCTTCGGAGTGAACTCCGGCCGCGCTCGACGCGGGCCGCCGGCACGGTTCCCTGTCCGGCTCGTTCGGGACGGCCGGGGAGGGGACCACCGCCCAAGCGTCCGGCAGGGCCCGGGACGCGTGGGCGGCCGGACACGCGTCAGTCGGTGGGCTCGACTCCGGCCCGCAGCAGGCCGTAGGTGTACGCGTCCTCCAGTGCCTGCCAGGACGCGGCGATGACGTTCTCGGCCACACCGACCGTCGCCCAGTCACCGGATCCGTCGCCCGTGGTGATCAGCACCCGGGTGGTGGATTCGGTACCGGTGCGGCCTTCCAGGATGCGGACCTTGTAGTCGACCAGCTCCAGCTTCGCGAGCTGCGGGTAGATCCGCTCCAGACCGACGCGCAGGGCCCGGTCCAGGGCGTTGACCGGTCCGTTGCCCTCGGCGGTGGCGACGATCCGCTCGCCCTTGGCCCAGAGCTTCACGGTCGCCTCGTTGGCGTGGGTGCCGTCGGGGCGGTTCTCGACGATGGCCCGCCAGGACTCGACGCGGAAGTAGCGGCGGGGCCTGCCCTCGACCTCGGCGCGCAGCAGCAGTTCGAAGGAGGCGTCGGCCGCCTCGTAGGTGTAGCCCTTCAGTTCGCGCTCCTTGACCCGCGCGACGACCCGGCCGACGAGCGCGCGGTCGTCACCCAGGTCGATGCCGAGCTCCTTGCCCTTGAGCTCGATGGAGGCGCGGCCGGCCATGTCGGACACCAGCATCCGCATGGTGTTGCCCACGCGTTCCGGGTCGATGTGCTGGTAGAGGTCCGGGTCGACCTTGATCGCGGAGGCGTGCAGTCCGGCCTTGTGGGCGAAGGCGGAGACGCCGACGTACGGCTGGTGGGTGGACGGCGTCAGGTTGACGACCTCGGCGATGGCGTGGGAGACACGGGTCATCTCGGCGAGCGCGCCCTCGTGCAGGACCGTCTTGCCGTACTTGAGTTCCAGCGCGGCGACGACGGGGAAGAGGTTCGCGTTCCCGACCCGTTCGCCGTAGCCGTTGGCGGTGCACTGCACATGGGTGGCGCCCGCGTCCACGGCGGCAAGCGTGTTGGCGACGGCGCAGCCCGTGTCGTCCTGGGCGTGGATGCCGATCCGGGCGCCGGTGTCGGCGAGGACGGTGGAGACGACGGCCTGCACCTGTGCGGGGAGCATCCCGCCGTTGGTGTCGCAGAGGATGACCACGTCGGCGCCGGCCTCGTGGGCGGTGCGCACGACCGCCTTGGCGTACTCCGGATTCGCGCGGTAGCCGTCGAAGAAGTGCTCGCAGTCGACGAAGACCCGGCGGCCCTGCTCCCGGAGGTGGGCGACGGTGTCGCGGACCATCTCGAGGTTCTCGTCCAGGGTGGTGCGCAGGGCCAGTTCGACGTGGCGGTCGTGCGACTTGGCGACCAGGGTGATCACCGGGGCCCCGGAGTCCAGGAGCGCCTGGACCTGCGGGTCCTCGGAAGCCTTGCCGCCGGCCCTGCGGGTGGCGCCGAAGGCGACGAGCTGGGCGTGCTCGAAGTCGATCTCCTGCTGGGCACGGGCGAAGAACTCGGTGTCACGGGGGTTGGCGCCGGGCCAGCCGCCCTCGATGAAGCCCACGCCGAAGTCGTCCAGATGCCGGGCAATGGTCAGCTTGTCCGCGACCGTCAGGTTGATGCCTTCACGCTGCGCACCGTCGCGCAGGGTGGTGTCGAACACATGGAAGGTGTCGTCGGGGGCCGTGGCCTTGGTGGTCATGCTGATCTGACTCCTGTCGGGTGAGCGGATCCGGACGAATCGGCTCCACTTGCCCCCATCCTCTCGCGTGCCTCGCTCCGGCCGTGGTGTGGGCCGGAAAACGAAAAAACCCCTCGCGGGTGCGAGAGGTCTGCGCGCGGGTCTGGGGCACGATGTCCGTTCCGTACGTGGTGATACGGGACGGTCACTGCGGACCGGCGCGCCTGCTGCCGATAATCATGGCGGACGAGGACACGCGAGCAGTCTGGCACAACGGCGCCACCGGGTCCCGGCCCGTCTCAGAATCCGGGCATGACGTGCGTCGCACGGGTGCCGGCCCCGGGAGGCGTGAGCGTCTCGTCCGCGTACGTACGCAGCTGCTCCAGCACCTGCTCCCGCCCGGTGCCGGGGATGCCGACGGTGACGTGCACGCTGAACCCGTCCATCAGGGCCCGCAGCCGGGTCGCGGTCCGGCCCGCCTCGACGGCCCGGAACTCCCCGCGGGCGATGCCGTCGGCCAGCAGCTCCGTGAGATCGCGGTGCCAGGCGTCCTCGATGGCGGCCTGCCGGGCACGGGCGTCGTCGTCGGCCCCTTGCGAGCGGTTCCAGACCTCGAGCCAGAGCGTCCAGTGCGGGTCGTGGTGACCGTCGGGGACGTACAGCGCGATGTAGGCGTCGAGCCGCTCGCGTGCGGTGCCGGGCCCGGCGAGCAGGGCCCGGCGCTCGGTGCCGAGCCGCGCCTCGCTCCACTCCCAGGTCTGCAGCAGCAGCTCGTCCTTGGTACGGAAGTAGTAGAGGAGGTGCCCGCTGCTCATCCCGACCTCGCGGCCGAGCCCCGCCATCGTGAGCCCGTCGAGTCCGCGCTCGGCGACGGTGGCCATGACGGCGGCGAGGACGTCCTCCCGCGGCGGGGCGATGTTGCGGCGGCGCGGTGTACGGGGCACGGTCTCGGATCCTGGGCTGTCGCTGCGTGATGCAGTGGATGCCTCCACCGCCGGCAAGATCGTACGGGCGTCGACGGGTGTCACCGTGCGGCCGGGAACAGGTCGTCGAACACGACTGCCGGCTCCCCGCGGCCCTCGGGTCGTCGAAGGCGCAGAGGATCACCCCACCGCCGCAGAGGTGCTCAGGACTCGGACCGGAGCCGGGGACGACGAGGACCGCGCCCCGGCGACGGTGTCCAGGGGCGCGGCCTTCACTGCCGGGGGCCGGGACTAGCCGAGCCGGTGCATCCAGCCGTGGGTGTCCTCGGCGATGCCGCGCTGGATGTCCAGCAGGCGCTCACGCAGCTTGAGCGTGACCTCGCCGGGCGTGCCGTCGCCCTGGGTCCACTCGCCGTCCGCGGACTTCACGGTGCCGACGGGCGTGATGACGGCGGCGGTGCCGCAGGCGAAGACCTCGGTGAGGGTGCCGTTCTCGGTGTCGGCGCGCCACTGGTCGATGGAGACGCGGCCCTCCTCGGAGGTGTAACCGAGGTCGCGTGCGACGGTGAGGAGGGAGTCACGGGTGACGCCGGCGAGCAGCGAGCCGGTGAGGGAGGGCGTGACGATGCGCTTGCCGCCGTCCTCCTGCCCGTACACGAAGTACAGGTTCATGCCGCCCAGCTCCTCGACCCACTTGTGCTCGACGGCGTCGAGGTAGGCGACCTGGTCGCAGCCCTGTGAGGCGGCCTCGGCCTGGGCCAGGAGGGAGGCCGCGTAGTTGCCGCCGGTCTTGGCGTCGCCCATGCCGCCGGGGACGGCGCGGACCCGGTCCTGGGAGAGCCAGATCGAGACGGGCTTCACCCCACCGGGGAAGTAGGCGCCGGCCGGGGAGGCGATGACGAGGAACAGGTACTCGTTGGCCGGGCGGACGCCGAGACCCACCTCGGCGGCGATCATGAACGGACGCAGGTAGAGGGACTCCTCGCCGCCGTGGGCCGGGACCCAGGCCTGGTCCTGCTGGACCAGGACGTCGCACGCCTCGATGAAGGTCTCGACGGGCAGCGCCGGCATCGCGAGCCGGGCGGCGGACCGCTGGAAGCGGACGGCGTTGACCTCGGGACGGAAGGTGGCCACCGTGCCGTCGGGCTGCCGGTACGCCTTGAGCCCCTCGAAGATCTCCTGCGCGTAGTGCAGCGTCATGTTCGCGGGGTCCATCGACAGCGGCCCGTAGGGCACGAGCTGGGCGTCGTGCCAGCCGCGGCCCTCGGTCCAGCGGATGGTCACCATGTGGTCGGTGAAGTGGCGGCCGAAGCCGGGGCTGGTCAGGATCGCCTCGCGCTCCGCGTCGGACAGCGGGCTGGAGGAGGGCTTGAGCTCGATCGTGGGCGTCGTCATGAGTGCGTGTCCTTCACCGGTCTTGTGTGTGATGGACCGCGCTCACGCCCGCTCCCGCCCGGCCTTCACCGGGCAGGTAGTAGGACGTCCGAGCTCCGCCGCGAGCCGCGGTCCCGCGTTCGATTATCTCCCGGGGGCGGCCCTGCACGAAATGACGTGTTTGCGGCGACGTACACGATGACGTTCGCGCGATGCGAGAACGCGGTCCAGAGGTCGATGGTGGCACCCGGGGACCGCAGGAAGAAGCCGCCGGGTGCGGTTGCGACCCGGCGGCTTCGAAGTGGAGACGTCGGGTCAGCTCGCTACGCGTACCGCGAGCGCGTCGCCGATCTCGTCGGTGGTGCGCGCCTGCTTGCCGTCACGCTCCGCGAGGTCGGCGGAGACCGCCTCCTCGATGCGCACGGCCTCGGCCTCGTAGCCGAGGTGGCGCAGCAGGAGGGCGACGGACAGGATCGTGGCGGTCGGGTCCGCCTTGCCCTGGCCCGCGATGTCGGGCGCGGTGCCGTGCACCGGCTCGAACATGGAGGGGAAGGCACCCGTCGGGTTGATGTTGCCGGACGCGGCCAGGCCGATGCCGCCGGTCACGGCCGCGGCGAGGTCGGTGAGGATGTCGCCGAAGAGGTTGTCGGTGACGATGACGTCGAATCGCTCCGGCTGCGTGACGAAGAAGATCGTCGCGGCGTCGACGTGCAGGTAGTCGGTGGTGACCTCGGGGTACTCGGCCGCGACCTTGTCGAAGGTGTTCTTCCACAGGTGGCCCGCGTACACGAGGACGTTGTTCTTGTGGACCAGCGTCAGCTTCTTGCGCGGGCGGGCGGCGGCACGCGCGAAGGCGTCGCGCACGACACGCTCGACGCCGTAGGCGGTGTTGACGCTGACCTCGGTGGCGACCTCGTGCTCGGTGCCCGTGCGCAGGGAACCGCCGTTGCCCGTGTACGGGCCCTCGGTACCCTCCCGGACGACGACGAAGTCGATCTCGGGGCGGCCGGCCAGCGGGGTCGCGGTGTTCGGGAAGAGCTTCGACGGCCGCAGGTTGATGAAGTGGTCGAAGGCGAAACGCAGCTTCAGCAGGAGTCCCCGCTCCAGCACGCCCGACGGCACGGACGGGTCGCCGATGGCGCCGAGCAGGATGGCGTCGTGCCCCTTGAGGGCCTCGAGCTCCGCGTCGGGAAGGGTTTCACCGGTGCGGTGCCATCGCTGGGCTCCGAGGTCGTACTCCTTGGTCTCCAGCTTCACATCCTGCGGGAGAACAGCGTTGAGAACCTTGAGGCCCTGGGTGACGACCTCCTGGCCGATACCGTCGCCGGGGATCACTGCGAGATCGATGCTGCGAGACATGACCAGGACCCTAGCCTTCCGTCCCACCCCATGACATTCCGCGTCCACGATGCGGACGGGACGCCTCCCCGCACGAGGCGGGCGCCATGAGGCGGGACCGCACCCTCAGTGGCCCGTGGAACCGCCGTTGTCCCTGCGGTCGAGAGCCCGCTGCAGGGCAGCGGCGGCGTTCTTGCGCTCCGACTCGGCGGAGCGGGGGGTGTGGCGGACGCGGCGGACAGTGGTCTGGGCCATGGGGGGTCAACTCCTTGAGATCGCGTGGATTCCGGGATCAGGACGTCGCACGGTGGACGTCGGGATCGGGATTTCGAAGCGCCCGAAGGGGCGGGGAGCGAATGCCGCAGGGGTTGCCTGCATCGGGCACACTCACGCACGCCGGTCGCTGGATCAGCGATTCGTTCGGCTCCTACAAAGCTAGGACAGCTCGGCCCGTCTGTCTCTACAGATACTCGGACTTCCTACTATCTGAGACGGCCGGAGCGGACGGTCCGTGCCGCGGAACCGGTATCGGGCCTCAGAGACCGACCGTGAGCTGGGCCTCGATGTGCGCGCGCAGGACTCCGGCCATGTCCGTGGTGCAGTCGCTGAGCAGCCACTGCACCTGGAGCCCGTCCATGAGGGCGATCAGCTGCGGGCCGGCGGCGTCGGGAACGACGCCGGCCCGCAGCGCGCCCTCCAGGCGCGCCTGTTCGTAGGCGAGCCGGGCGCCCGCCACCGAGTTCTCGTAGCGGCGCACGAAGTATTTGTGGGCGGGGTGGTCGGCGGCCGTCGCCTCGGCGGAGACCACCGAGAAAAGTTCGACGATCCCCCGCCGCGCGGAGTTCAGCGCGGCCAGCTCGGCGAACCGTCTCAGCCGTCCGACGCCCGTGGTGCCGCCGAGGGAGAGCCACTCGTCGTCCACGTCGTCGCGGTGTTCGAGCACCGCGAGCAGGAGCGCCTCCTTGGTCGGGAAGTGGTGCAGCAGGCCGGTGTGGGAGATGCCGCACCGGGTCGCGATCACCCTGAGCGAGGCGCCCCGGTAGCCCGCCTCACCGAACAGGGCCATGGCCTGGTCGAGGATCTCCCGCCGCTTGGCGCGGCCCTTCGCGTAGCCACGGGGCACTTCGGCCGTCACTCGCCACTCTCCCGGTCCGCCGGCGTGGTCCGGCCGGCACTTCGGTGCGTCAGGTTCCCATGCGACCCCACGGACGGCGCCCTCGGCGGCTCCGCCCGCCGGAGGACCGGTTCCACGGGGACCGGACCGCTCCGCCCCGGGATCCTTTCCACGGGCGTTCCGAATTCCCGAAGATACTTACCAGGTGGTCGGTATTGACTCTATGGTGAAGGCGAACCGTGTCGCGAAAGGACCTCCCGTGTCCCCCTCCCTGCCCTATCTCGACCCCACGCTCCCCGTTCCCGAGCGGGTCGGCGACCTCCTCGGCCGCATGACCCTGGCCGAGAAGACCGGTCAGATGCTCCAGCTGAACGCGAAGGACGGGGTACGCCACGCCATCGAGGACCTGCACGCGGGTTCGATCCTCCACGCCTCCCCCGAGCGGGTCCTGGAGGCGGCGGCGCTGACGGAGCGGACCCGGCTGCGCATCCCTCTGCTCGTCGCGGAGGACTGCATCCACGGCCACTCCTTCTGGGAGGGGGCCACGATCTACCCCACGCAGCTCGGCCTGGCCGCGACCTGGGACCCGGAGCTCGTGGAGCGCGTCGCCAGGGCCACCGCCGTCGAGGTCGCCGCGACGGGCGTCCACTGGACGTTCTCGCCGGTGCTCTGCATCACCCGGGACCTGCGCTGGGGCCGGGTCAGCGAGACGTTCGGCGAGGACCCCTTCCTGATCGGCGAACTGGCCTCGGCGATGGTCCGCGGCTACCAGGGCGACGGTCTGGGCGACCCGACGGCGGTGCTGGCGTGCGCCAAGCACTTCGCGGGCTACTCCGAGACGCAGGGCGGCCGTGACGCGAGCGAGGCCGACATCTCCCGGCGCAAGCTGCGGTCCTGGTTCCTGCCCCCGTTCGAACGGGTCGCCCGCGAGGGCTGCCGCACGTTCATGCTCGGCTACCAGTCGATGGATGGGGTGCCGATCACCGTCAACGACTGGCTGCTCAACGAGGTGCTGCGCGGCGAGTGGGGCTACACCGGCACGCTGGTCACCGACTGGGACAACGTCGGCCGCATGGTGTGGGAACAGCGGATCCACGCCGACCACACCCAGGCCGCCGCGGCGGCGGTCCGGGCGGGCAACGACATGGTGATGACGACCCCCCAGTTCTTCGAGGGCGCGCAGAACGCCGTCGCCGAGGGCACGCTGGACGAGACGGAGATCGACGCGGCCGTACGGCGCGTCCTGACCCTCAAGTTCGAGCTCGGACTGTTCGAGGACCCCCGCCACCCCGACACCGACCGGCAGGCGGCGGTCATCGGCAGCGCGGAACACACCGTGCTGAACCTGGAGGCCGCCCGCCGCTCCCTGGTCCTGCTGACCAACGACGGCACGCTTCCGCTGGCCGGCGGATTCGTGGCCGGCCAGGACGGACGCGCCGTCGCCGGTCCGGGGACGGCCCCGCGCACGGTCGCCGTCGTCGGACCCAACGCCGACGACGCGCAGACCCAGCTGGGCGACTGGGCGGGTTCCTCCGGCCAGGCCGACTGGCTGCCGGACGGTCACCCCCGCGCCATGATCCGTACCGTGCTCGACGGCTTCCGCGAGCACGTCCCGGACGGGTGGGACGTCACCTACGCCCGTGGGGCCGAGATCCTCTCCGTGGGGCCCGACCCCGAGGGGGCGTTCTTCCCGGACGGACAGCCCCGTCCGGACGTCGTCGTCCCCGCGGAGCCCTCCGAGACCCTGATCGCCGAGGCCGTCGCAGCGGCCGAGGCCGCCGATCACGTCGTCGCCGTGGTCGGCGACCGCATCGAACTGATCGGCGAGGGGAAGTCCACCGCCACCCTGGAGCTCGTCGGCGACCAGATCGCGCTGCTCGACGCGCTCGCCGCGACCGGCAAGCCGCTGGTCGTCGTGGTCATCAGCTCGAAGCCCCTGGTGCTCCCGCCGTCCGCCCTCGGCGCGGCCGCGGTCGTGCACGCCTTCAACCCGGGCATGCAGGGCGGCCGGGCGGTGGCCGAGGTCCTGCTGGGTCTCGTGGAGCCGTCGGGCCGGCTGCCCGTCTCCTTCGCCCGGCACGCGGGTCAGCAGCCGACGTACTACAACCAGATCCGCGGTCAGCACGGCTCCCGGTACGCCGACCTCACCCAGCGTCCGGCCTTCGTGTTCGGCGAGGGCCTGAGCTACACGACCGTCGCGTACTCCGGTCTCGAGGTGCTCACGGCGGACGTCGGTGAGAGCGACACGCTGCGGGCGCGCGTCACCGTCCGCAACACGGGCGACCGGCCGGCCCTGGAGACCGTGCAGGTGTACGTCAGCGACACCGTGACGTCCGTGACCTGGGCCGAGAAGGAACTCAAGGCCTACCGCCAGGTGACGCTCGCCCCGGGCGAGGCGCGCGAGGTGCTGCTGGAGCTGCCCGTCTCGGAGTGCACCCTCGTGGACGCGGCGGGCCGGCGGATCGTCGAGCCCGGCGCCTTCGAGCTGCTGGTCGGCCCGTCCTCGGACGACCACACCCTCCTGCGGGCGGGTTTCACCGTCAAGGGCTGAGACCGCCGGCCGGACCATGGAAACCGCCCCCCGGCCGGCGGGGGAGCCGGTCGGGGGGCGGAGTGCGGGGCGGGGCGCCCGGTGCGGGCGCCCCGGGGGCGTCAGCCCTGGTGCGGGTAGGTGTACTCGGTCGGCGGGACCAGCGTCTCCTTGATGGCGCGGGTCAGCGTCCAGCGCTGCAGGTTCTGCGGGGCGCCCGCCTTGTCGTTGGTGCCGGAGCCACGGCCGCCGCCGAAGGGCTGCTGGCCGACGACGGCACCGGTCGACTTGTCGTTGATGTAGAAGTTGCCCGCGGCGTAGCGGAGCTTGTCCATCGTGTACGCGGCCGCCGCACGGTCGTTGGAGATGACGGCGCCGGTGAGCGCGTAGTCGGAGACCGACTCCATCTGCTCCAGCATGGCGTCGTACTTCTCGTCCTCGTAGACGTGCACGGCGAGGATCGGGCCGAAGTACTCGGTGGTGAAGACCTCGTTGGCCGGGTCGTCGCACACGATGACGGTCGGGCGGACGAAGTAGCCGACGGAGTCGTCGTACGTACCGCCGGCGACGATCGTGCAGGTCGGGTCGGCGGCGGCGCGGTCGATCGCGGCCTTGTTCTTCGCGAAGGAACGCGCGTCGATGACGGCGCCCATGAAGTGCGACAGGTCGGTGACGTCACCCATGGTGATGCCGTCGACCTCGGCCGCGAACTCCTCCTTGAAACCGGAGTTCCAGATGGAGGCCGGGACGTAGGCGCGGGAGGACGCGGAGCACTTCTGGCCCTGGTACTCGAAGGAGCCGCGGGTCAGCGCGGTCTTCAGCACGGCGCGGTCGGCGCTCGGGTGCGCGACGACGAAGTCCTTGCCACCGGTCTCACCGACGAGCCGCGGGTAGGTGCGGTAGTTGGCGATGTTGTTGCCGACCGTCTTCCACAGGTGCTGGAAGGTGGGGGTCGAGCCGGTGAAGTGGACACCGGCCAGGTCGCGGTGGTTCAGCGCGACCTCGGAGACGGCGATGCCGTCACCGGTGACCAGGTTGATGACGCCCTTGGGCAGCCCGGCCTCCTCCAGCAGCTGCATCAGCAGCACGGCTGCGTGGGTCTGCGTCGGGGACGGCTTCCACACCACGACGTTGCCCATGAGGGCGGGCGCGGTGGGCAGGTTGGCAGCGATGGCGGAGAAGTTGAACGGCGTGATCGCGTAGACGAAGCCCTCGAGCGGGCGGTGGTCCATGCGGTTCCAGACGCCCGGGGAGTTCGCCGGGGGCTGCTCGGCGAGGATCTGGCGCGCGTAGTGCACGTTGAAGCGCCAGAAGTCGACGAGCTCGCAGGGGCAGTCGATCTCGGCCTGCTGCGCGGTCTTGCCCTGGCCGAGCATCGTGGAGGCGGCCAGCGTCTCACGCCAGGGACCGGCCAGCAGCTCGGCGGCGCGCAGGATGATGGCCGCGCGGTCGTCGAAGGACATGGCGCGCCAGGCCGGAGCGGCGGCGAGGGCCGCGTCGACGGCGTCCTGGGCGTCCTGCTCGGTGGCACCGGCGAAGGTGCCGATGACGGCCTTGTGGTTGTGCGGCTGCACGACGTCGACACGCTCGCCGCCGCCCATGCGCTTCTCGCCGCCGATGGTCATCGGCAGGTCGATCGGGTTCTGGCTGAGCTCCTTGAGCTTCGCCTCCAGGCGGGCGCGCTCCGCGGTGCCGGGGGCGTAGGAGTGGACCGGCTCGTTGACCGGCGCGGGGACCTGGGTGACGGCGTCCATGAGTGCCTTGTCTCCTTGGTTGAGGTGGGTGGTCGGCCGGGCGGGTCTGCCCTGGTTCAGTCTGGGTACGGCCCTGTGGTCCGAACCCTCGGTTCGCTGCCTGTTCAGCCCTTGGTGAGGACGGAGCGGCCGAAGAACAGCAGGTTGGCCGGCTTCTCCGCGAGGCGGCGCATGAAATAGCCGTACCAGTCGGTGCCGTACGCCGTGTAGACGCGCATCCGGTGGCCCTCGGCCGCGAGCCGGACGTGCTCCTCGCTGCGGATGCCGTACAGCATCTGGAACTCGTACTCGTCCAGTTTGCGCCCGGCCTGGCGTGCGAGCTCCTGGCCGATGGCGATGAGACGGGGATCGTGCGAGCCGATCATCGGGTAGCCCTCGCCCTGCATCAGTGTCTTCAGGATGCGGACGTACGCCTTGTCGATCTCCGGCTTGCTCTGGTACGCCACGGAGGCGGGCTCCTTGTAGGCGCCCTTGACCAGGCGGACCCGGCTGCCCGCGGCGGCGAGACGGCGGGCGTCGGCCTCGGTGCGGAACAGGTAGGACTGGATCACGCAGCCGGTCTGCGGGAAGTCCTTCCGCAGCTCCTCGTGGATGGCGAACATCGAGTCGAGGGTGGTGTGGTCCTCGGCGTCCAGCGTGACCGTGGTGCCGATCGCGGCGGCGGCCTCGACGACCGGGCGGACGTTGGCGAGGGCCAGGTCGTGGCCGTTCTCGAGGGCCTGGCCGAACATCGACAGCTTGACGGACATCTCGGCACGGGTGCCGAGCCCGAGCTCCTCCAGACGGCCGATCAGCTCGAGGTAGGCGTCCCGCGCGGCGGCGGCCTGCTCCGGGGTGGTGATGTCCTCACCGACGACGTCCAGGGTGACCTCGAGGCCCTTGTCGGCCGCGTCCCGGACGACAGGGACGACCTGGTCGACGCTCTCACCGGCGATGAACCGGTCGACGACCTGCTTGGTGCCCGGCGCTGCCGAGATGAAACGACGCATTGTGTCGCTGCGTGACGCGGCGAGAATCACGGGACCCAGCACGGGGCACCTCCACGGAGTACGAACGAGGCCGTACCGGTACGGAAGTGAACGGACCGGGACGGCACGGAGAACCACTGTGAAATCTAGGTACCCCCGCCATCGCGTGCCATCGACAGCTGTCACGCATCCGTGCACTGGATCTCAGACATATGTCTGAAGGGGTGCGAGAATGGCCGGGTGAAGGGCGATTACCAGGAGCTGGTCGACGAGATCTCCGCGCTGCTCAACGCCCCCGCGACCCTGGAGAACCGAGATTTCGGCCTGGTCGCCTTCGGGGCCCACGACAGTGACGACGACACGGCGATGGACCCCGTCCGTACGCGCTCGATCCTCACCCGGAGCTCCACCCCCGCGGTCCGTGCCTGGTTCGAGGGCTTCGGCATCACCCGGGCGACGGGCCCGGTCCGCATCCCCGCCGCCCCGGAGGCCGGGGTCTTCCGGGACCGCGTCTGCCTCCCGGTACGCCATCGGGGTGTCGTCCTCGGTTACGTGTGGCTGCTGGACGCCGACCCGGGGCCGACCGACGGGCAGCTGGCGGCGGCGATGGACGTCGCGGCCCGGATCGGTGCCCTGCTCGCCGACGAGGAGCGGGCCGGCACCGACCTCTCGCGGGAGTTCGGCGCGGTGCTCGTCGCGGTGAGCGGCTGGCAGCGCGAGATGGCGGTGTCCGCGCTGCGCGAGGCCCTCGGCGCCGACGCGGACGGCCTGCACGCGGTGGTGTGCGTCATCCCGTGGGACGGGGAGGCGCCTTCCGCTCGTACGGTCCCCTCTGCGGCAGCCCTCGCCGCAGTGGCCGGCCCGGGTGCCCGGGTCCTGGCCGCCCTGGTCCGGCTGCGCTCCCCCGAGACGCTCGACCCGGCGACGACGGCCGCGGAACGGCTGCGTTCGGCGGCCGGGCCCGCCGCGACCGCCGGCCTCGCTGCGGCCCGCCGGGGCCTGGCGGAGCTGACCGACGCCTGGCAGGAGGCGCTGTCCGCCGCCCGCGCGGCCTCGGCGGAACCCCGCTTCGGCCCGGTCGCCGACTGGTCGGCCATCGGCCCGTACCGCCTCCTCGCCGCCCTGCCCCGCACACCGGGCACCGCACCGGACCGGACGGTCCGCACGCTGCTGACCCCCGCCCACGCGGAACTCGCCCGTACCGCAGAGGTGTTCCTCGACCGCGCGGGCCAGGCGAGCCGCACGGCCTCCGCGCTGGGCATCCACCGCCAGACGCTCTACTACCGCCTCGCCCGGGTCCAGCAGCTGACCGGCCTCGACCTGAACGACGGCGAGGACCGGCTGCTCCTGCACATGGCGCTGAAGGCGGCACGGCTGTGAACCACGCCCGGGATGAGTACGGCACGGCCGCGGACTGAGTACACCGACGGAGTGAGCGGAACGTCACGCGCGGTGAACTGGGTCCATGAGCAACGACGTCAGGACGTCCACCCCCCTCACCGCCCCCACCGAGCCCGAACCGCGTTGGTGGGCGGCCCCGTTGACCGGCACCGTGCTGGCGCCGGTGCTGGCCGTCGCCGTGTCTTCGGTGGAGAACACCTTCGCCGACAGGACGTTCCTGCTGACCGGCGGTCTACTGCTCGCCTACGCGCTGGTCCTGCCCAGCTGGTTCCTCGCCAGGACTCCCGCGCGACGGCGCCGGCGCAACGGTCTCGTCCTGTCGGGCTGTGTGATCGCCGCATGGTTCCCCGTGCTGATCTCCACCACGGGCTGGACCCTGTTCCTCGTCATGCTCTTCACGGGACACATCGACGGCTGACGCACGGACGCCGCGCACCGTGGGTCGCGAACGGCCGCGCCCGGCCGACGGATCAGGATCCGTCGGCCGGGCGCGGCCGTGGTACGCCGTGGATCAGTCGGTGAGGTTCACCGAACGGGCCGAGGCGGCACCGATCTCGTCGGCGATCTCGGTGAGCACCGACTGCGGGATGGTGTCGTCGACGGTGAGGACGACCAGCGCCTCGCCACCCGCGTCCTTCCGCGAGACCTGCATGCCCGCGATGTTCAGACCGGCCTCGCCGAGGATCTTGCCGACGGCGCCGACGACGCCCGGACGGTCCTCGTAGCGCAGGACGACCATGTGGTCGGCGAGCGCCAGGTCGACGTCGTGCTCGCCGATCGCGACGATCTTCTGGAGGTGCTTGGGGCCTGCCAGCGTGCCGGAGACCGCGACCTCCTCGCCGCTCGACAGCGTGCCGCGGACGGTCACCACGTTGCGGTGGTCCGGCGACTCGGAGCTGGTCGTGAGGCGGACCTCGACACCGCGCTCCTGCGCGAAGAGCGGGGCGTTGACGTAGGACACCGTCTCGTCGACGACGTCCTCGAAGACACCCTTGAGCGCGGAGAGTTCGAGCACCTTCACGTCGTGCTGCGTGATCTCGCCGTAGACCTCGACGTCGAGGCGGGCCGCGACCTCACCCGCGAGCGCGGTGAAGATCCGGCCGAGCTTCTCGGCGAGCGGCAGCCCGGGACGCACGTCCTCGGCGATGACGCCGCCCTGGACGTTGACCGCGTCGGGCACGAGCTCACCGGCGAGGGCGAGCCGGACGGACCTGGCGACGGCGATGCCCGCCTTCTCCTGGGCCTCGTCGGTCGAGGCACCGAGGTGCGGGGTGCAGACGACCTGGTCGAACTGGAACAGCGGGGAGTCCGTGCAGGGCTCCTTGGTGTACACGTCCAGGCCCGCGCCGGCGACCCGGCCCTCCTTGAGGGCGGAGGCGAGCGCCTCCTCGTCGACGATGCCACCACGCGCGGCGTTGACGATGCGCACCGAGGGCTTGACCTTGTGCAGCGCCTCGTCGCCGATCAGGCCGAGCGTCTCGGGGGTCTTGGGCAGGTGCACCGTGATGAAGTCGGAGACCTCGAGCAGTTCGTCCAGCGTGAGGAGCTTGACGCCCATCTGCGCGGCACGCGCGGGCTGCACGTAGGGGTCGTACGCGACGATCTTCATGCCGAAGGCGGACATGCGCTGCGCGACCAGCACGCCGATGCGGCCGAGGCCGACGACACCGAGGGTCTTCTCGCTGAGCTCGACACCCGTGTACTTGGAGCGCTTCCACTCGCCGTTCTTCAGGGCGGTGTTGGCCTGCGGGATGTTGCGCGCGGTGGCGACGAGCAGACCGCAGGCCAGCTCGGCGGCGGTGACGATGTTGGACGTCGGCGCGTTGACCACCATCACACCGGCCTTGGTGGCCGAGGAGACGTCGACGTTGTCCAGACCGACGCCGGCACGGGCGACGACCTTGAGCTGCTTCGCGGCGGCGATGGCCTCGGCGTCGACCTTGGTGGCGGAGCGCACCAGGATCGCGTCGACGTCGGCGATCGCGGGGAGGAGCGCGGCGCGGTCCGCGCCGTTGCAGTGCCGGATCTCGAAGTCCGGACCCAGGGCGTCAACCGTGGCGGGCGACAGCTCTTCGGCGATGAGTACGACAGGTTTCGAGCTCACGTGAGTCCTCACAAGTCCAGTGCGGACGGCCGTCCCGACGGCCGCAGGCGGTGGAGGGGCTAGCCGCGTGGAAGACGCACGACACTGTGGGCCCTGACGCGTGTATGTGTTGAGCAGTGTAGTCATGCGGCCGGGCGCGGACCGCGCCCCGGTGGAAGGATCACCCGCACGGGGTGAACGGTCTGTACAGACGTACGGAACCGCCTCCCTGCCACCCGCCTCTCCCCGCAGTGACACGGGGTGTGAGGCCGGCCGTGTGCCGGGGGCAGGCCCGTCGGACCTGCCCCCGGCGAGAACTCAGGCTTCCTCGTCGTCGACCCAGCTCATGAGCTTGCGGAGCTCCTTGCCGGTGGTCTCCAGCAGGGACTCGCTGTCGGCCTTCTTGTACTCGTTGTACTTGGGCAGACCGTTGTGGTACTCGGCCATCCAGTTCTTGGCGAAGGTGCCGTCCTGGATCTCGGCGAGGACCTTCTTCATCTCGGCCTTGGTGGCGTCCGTGATGATGCGCGGGCCGGTGACGTAGTCGCCCCACTCGGCGGTCTCCGAGATGGACCAGCGCATCTTCTCCAGGCCGCCCTCGTACATGAGGTCCACGATGAGCTTCAGCTCGTGGAGGCACTCGAAGTACGCGATCTCCGGCTGGTAGCCGGCCTCGGTCAGGGTCTCGAAACCTGCCTTGACCAGTGCGGCGGTGCCACCGCAGAGGACGGCCTGCTCACCGAACAGGTCGGTCTCGGTCTCCTCGGTGAAGGTCGTCTTGATGACGCCGGCGCGCGTGCCGCCGATGCCCTTCGCGTAGCTGAGGGCGAGCTCCAGGCCCTTGCCCGAGGGGTCCTGCTCGACGGCCACGATGCACGGGACGCCGCGGCCCTCCTCGTACTGGCGGCGGACCAGGTGACCCGGGCCCTTCGGGGCGACCATGCAGACGTCGACGTTGGCCGGCGGCTTGATGAAGTCGAAGCGGATGTTCAGGCCGTGGCCGAAGAACAGCGCGTCGCCGTCCTTGAGGTTGTCCTTGACGGACTCCTCGTAGACCTGGGCCTGGATCGGGTCCGGGACGAGGATCATGATGACGTCGGCCTCGGCCGCGGCCTCGGAGGGCGTCACCACGCGGAGGCCCTGCTCCTCGGCCTTGGCCTTGGACTTCGAGCCCTCGTGCAGACCGACACGGACGTCGACACCCGAGTCACGCAGCGACAGCGCGTGGGCGTGGCCCTGGCTGCCGTAGCCGAGGACCGCGACCTTGCGGCCCTGGATGATGGACAGGTCGGCATCGTCGTCGTAGAACAGCTCGGCCACTGGGTCTTCTCCTTGGTGTGCAGGTGTTGCGTCCCACCGTACGGCGGGGTGCGTCGGATACGTTGCCGGGTCTCGCCATGCGAGCGGCGAGGTGGCCCGTGAGGTCTTACGCCGTACGGTCGAGTGCGCGCAGGGAACGGTCGGTGATCGAGCGCGCGCCACGCCCTATGGCGATGGTGCCGGACTGGACGAGCTCCTTGATGCCGAACTGCTCGAGCATCTTGAGCATGGCCTCCAGCTTGTCGGCGCCCCCGGTCGCCTCGATCGTGACGGCCTCCGGGGAGACGTCCACGGTCTTGGCGCGGAACAGCTGGACGATCTCGACGATCTGGGAGCGGGTCTCGTTGTCGGCGCGGACCTTCACCAGGACGAGCTCCCGCTGGATCGCTGCGGTGGGCTCGAGTTCGACGATCTTCAGGACGTTGACCAGCTTGTTGAGCTGCTTGGTCACCTGCTCCAGGGGCAGGCCCTCGACGTTCACGACAATGGTGATGCGTGAGATGTCGGGATGTTCGGTGGTCCCGACCGCGAGCGAGTCGATGTTGAAGCCGCGCCGGGAGAACAGAGCCGTGATCCGGGCGAGGACACCGGGCTTGTTCTCGACCAGGACGGAGAGCGTGTGCTTGCTGGACATGGAGTCGTGTCTCTCTCTGTCTCTCAGTCGTCTTCGTTGTCGCCGAAGTCGGGGCGGACTCCGCGCGCTGCCATGACCTCGTCGTTGGAGGTGCCGGCGGCGACCATCGGCCACACCATGGCGTCCTCGTGGACGATGAAGTCGATGACGACCGGGCGGTCGTTGATCGCGTTGGCCTCGGCGATGACCTTGTCCAGGTCGGCCGGGTCCTCGCAGCGGATCGCGTAGCAGCCCATGGCCTCGGACAGCTTGACGAAGTCCGGGACGCGCGTGCCCTTGGCGGGGACGCCGTCGCTGTCCGCGCCGGAGTGCAGCACGGTGTTGGAGTAGCGCTGGTTGTAGAACAGGGTCTGCCACTGGCGGACCATCCCGAGGGCGCCGTTGTTGATGATCGCGACCTTGATCGGGATGTTGTTGAGCGCGCAGGTGGTGAGTTCCTGGTTGGTCATCTGGAAGCAGCCGTCGCCGTCGATCGCCCAGACCGCGCGGTCGGGCATGCCCGCCTTGGCGCCCATGGCGGCCGGGACCGCGTAGCCCATCGTCCCGGCGCCGCCGGAGTTGAGCCAGGTGGCGGGCCGCTCGTACTGGATGAAGTGCGAGGCCCACATCTGGTGCTGGCCGACACCCGCCGCGAAGATCGTGCCCTCGGGGGCGAGTTCGCCGATGCGCTGGATGACCTGCTGCGGCGAGAGGCTGCCGTCCTCCGGCAGGTCGTAACCGACCGGGTAGGTCTCGCGCCAGCGGTTGAGGTCCTTCCACCAGGCTTCGTAGTCGCCGGTGTTGCCCTCGGTGTGCTCGGCCTGGACCGCCTGGACGAGGTCGGCGATGACCTCGCGGGCGTCACCGACGATCGGGACGTCGGCGGCACGGTTCTTGCCGATCTCGGCCGGGTCGATGTCCGCGTGGACGATCTTGGCGTACGGGGCGAAGCTGTCCAGCTTGCCGGTGACGCGGTCGTCGAACCTGGCCCCGAGCGCGACGATCAGGTCGGCCTTCTGCAGCGCGGTGACGGCGGTGACCGAACCGTGCATGCCGGGCATTCCCACGTGCAGCGGGTGGCTGTCGGGGAAGGAGCCGAGCGCCATCAGGGTGGTGGTGACGGGCGCTCCGGTGAGCTCTGCCAGGACCTTCAGCTCGGCGGTGGCGCCGGCCTTCATGACGCCGCCGCCGACGTAGAACACGGGGCGCTTCGACTGGGCGATGAGCTTGGCGGCCTCGCGGATCTGCTTGGCGTGCGGCTTGGTGACCGGACGGTAGCCGGGCAGGTCCATCGTCGGCGGCCAGCTGAAGTTGGTCTTCGCCTGCAGCGCGTCCTTGGCGATGTCGACGAGCACCGGCCCCGGGCGGCCGGTGGAGGCGATGTGGAAGGCCTCGGCGATCGTGTGCGCGATGTCCTCGGCGCGGGTGACCAGAAAGTTGTGCTTGGTGATCGGCATGGTGATGCCGCAGATGTCGGCTTCCTGGAAGGCGTCCGTGCCGATGGCGGCGGAGGCGACCTGGCCGGTGATCGCGACCAGCGGCACGGAGTCCATGGCGGCGTCGGCGATCGGCGTGACCAGGTTGGTGGCACCGGGCCCCGAGGTGACCATGCAGACACCGACCTTGCCCGTGGCCTGCGCGTAACCGGTGGCCGCGTGACCGGCACCCTGTTCGTGGCGGACCAGGACGTGACGGACCCGGGTGGAGTCCATCAGCGGGTCGTACGCGGGAAGGATGCAACCGCCGGGGAGCCCGAATACGGTGTCGGCGCCGACTTCCTCGAGAGAACGGATGAGGGACTGCGCGCCCGTGAGGTGCTCGACGGAGGCGGAGGACGGTCCGCCGTTACGGGCCCGCGGCTGCGGGTGCTGGGCCCCGGTTGCCTGCTCGGTCATCGGCCTTCTCTTCTCGAAGCTGAGGGTTTATGCGGTGTTTTTGTGGTGTTTTGCAAGGTCCCGGTGCAACAAAAAACCCCTCGCGCCGTGAGGCAAGCGAGGGGAGCGCGCCGGTGCGGTCTGCAGGGTGTCCATGAGTGACCCTGCTTCAGCCGACGCGCTTTCCAAGTACGAGAATTCGGGTGCGCATGGCATTGACCCTCTCTCCGGCACGCACACGGTGTCAAGTGGGTGGGACGGGCGTCTCATCATGTGAGCGACCCTGGAGCGGGATGACGCCACCCGCGAGCACCGGCTGAGCGGCGGCGACGACGCCCGGGACGGGGTACTTCCCCCGGATCAGGGTGCGCCGCAGCCGGTACTCGTCCAGCGGGCCGGCGAAGGCCATCCCCTGGCCGTGGGTGCACCCCATGGCGCGCAGGGTGCGCACCTGTTCGGGCACGTCCACGCCTTCGGCCACGGACTGCATGCCGAGGTCTCCCGCGATGCGCAGCAGCCCGCTGGTGATCTTGTGCAGCCTCGCCGATTCGACGACGCCCTCCACCAGGCACCGGTCCAGCTTCAGGACGTCGATGGGGAGCCGGCGCAGGGCGTTGACCGCGGCGTACCCGCTGCCGAAGCCGTCGAGTGCGATCCGGACCCCGAGGCGGCGCAGCGCGACCAGGCGCTGTTCCAGCTCGTCGAAGGAGATCCGGGGGTCGTTGTCCCCCACTTCGATCATGAGGGCTCCGGAGGGCAGCCCGTGCCGCGTCAGGAGCGCCTCGACGGAGCCCGGCGGCAGGGCACTGTCCAGGAGCCGGGCGGCCGAGACGCGCACGGAGAGGGAGACGGAATGCCCGGCCCGGAAGCGGTCGGCGGCCTGCTCGACCGCCTCCTCCAGCAGCCAGCTGCCGAGCTCGGCCGCGCGTTCGCTGCCTTCGGACACGCGGAGGAACTCTGCGGGGGTGAACAGGATGCCCTGCGCGGAGCGCCAGCGTGCCTGGGCGGCGACGGCCGCGACCGTGCCGCTGGCCAGGTGGACGACGGGCTGGTGCAGCAGGGCGAATTCACCCTCGCGCAGGGCCGTGCGCAGCCGCGCGGCCAGCTCGGACCGGCGCACGACGTCGGCCTGCATCTGGGGGGCGTACAGCTCGACCCTGCCCTTGCCGTTCGCCTTGGCGCGGTACATGGCGAGGTCGGCGTTGCGCATGAGGTCCTTGGGCGTGATGGAGGGCTCCGCGAAGGCGACCCCGATGGAGGCGGCCACCCGCACCTCGCCGGTGCCGATCCGGTACGGCTGGGACAGCCTGAGCCGCAGCCGGTCGGCGATCTCGTGGACCTGGTACTCCCTGGCCGCCTGGTCACGGGTTCCGTCGCCGACGATCAGCGCGGCGAACTCGTCGCCCCCGAGGCGTGCCGCGGTGTCCGAGGCGCGCACCGACTCCTGGAGGCGGCGCGCGGCCTGGACGAGGAGTTCGTCGCCCGCCTGGTGGCCTATGGAGTCGTTGACCGCCTTGAAGCCGTCGAGGTCGATGAAGAGCACGGCGGTACCGGGATCCCCGGCCCGGCGGCCCCCGAGCGCCTGGCCGACCCGGGTGGTGAAGAGGGAGCGGTTGGGCAGGTCGGTGAGCGGGTCGTGTTCGGCGTTGTGCTGGAGCTGCGCCTGCAGTCGGACCCGCTCGGTCACGTCGCGGCTGTTGAGCAGCAGACCGCCCTGGTGGCGGTTGACGGTGGACTCGACGTGGAGCCAGTCGCCGGTGCCCGATCCGAAGCGGCACTCGATGCGGGTGGTGGGCTCCTCGCGGGCCGGCGCGGCGAGGAAGCGCCGCAGCTCGTGGACCACTCCCCCGAGGTCGTCGGGGTGGATGATCGACGACAGCTCCGCACCGACGAGGTCCTCGGCGTCACGCCGGTAGACCCCGGCAGCCGCGGGACTCACGTAGCGGAGCACCCCGCTCGGCTCGGCGATCATGATGACGTCGCTGGAGCCCTGGACCAGGGAGCGGAAGTGGTTCTCCTTCTGGGCCAGTTCCTGGTTGAGCGCGATGTTGTCGAGGAGCATGATCGCCTGGCGCAGGACGAGGGCGAGCACGACCGTGCAGCCGGTGAGCACCACCACCCTGTCGACCCTCCGGCCCTCCACGACGTTGTACAGGATGCCGAGGGTGCAGACCGCCGCGGCCAGATAGGGCGTGAGCGCGGCGAGGGACCCGGCGATCGGGCGGCTCGCGGCACGCGGCTCGGGTGAGGGGGCCTCGACAGCGTTGTCCTTGCCGCGATGGGCACCCCAGGGCGCGTAGGCGAGAAGCATGGAACCGGCGAACCAGCCCGCGTCCAGCAACTGGCCCGAGTGGTAGGACGAGCGCATCAGCGGAGCGGTGAACAGGGCGTCGCACAGCACGGTCAGGGCGAGGCCGGCGATGGCCGTGTTCACTGCCGGCCTGTTCATGTTGACCCGCCGGAAGTGCAGTGCGAGGACCATGGAGACCAGCACGATGTCGAGCAGGGGGTAGGCGAGCGAGAGGGCCGCCCTGGCCACGCTCTCCCCCTCGGCGTTCGCGACCTGGGCGGTGTGGGCCAGGGCGAGGCTCCAGGAGAGCGTCAGCAGGGATCCGCCGATCAGCCAGGCGTCCAGCACCAGGCAGACCCAGCCCGCCCGCGTGACGGGCCGTTTGGCCAGGACCAGCAGCCCGACGACGGCCGGCGGGGCGAAGCAGAGGAAGAAGAGGTCCGCGAGGGACGGAGAAGGCACTTCACGCCCCAGCACCACCTCGTACCACCCCCAGATCGCGTTGCCTCCGGCGGCCATGGCCGAGGACAGTGCGAAGAGGAGCCAGGCGGGCCGGAAACGGCCGCCGCCGACGCGGGCGTAGAGGAAGCAGGAGACAGCGGCGATCAGGGCGGCGACGCTGAGACCGAAGTCACCCATGAGGAGAGCGACTTCGGGCGACCCCCAGCCGAACGCGGCACCCAGGGCGTATCCGCCGCAGACGACGGCGAGAACGAGCTGGGCGCGCAGCCCGGAGGACCGTCCGGCTGCCGGCTGCCTGGAGAGCAGGGCCCCGAGGGCGCTCACCGGAGAGCCCCTCGGGCCTGCCCCGGCGCCCTCGCCGCCGTCGGCTTCTCCCGCTCGTCCCGCCGCGTCGGTTCGTATCTCCACTGGCCGAACATCGCTCATCGCCCCCTCGCGATCCGCTTCCTCCCCGGCGCCGCCCCTTCCACGGCGCTGCCCTCTTGCGGACGATACACCAGAGTCGTCACTCAGGGACATAGTCGCCCTACTCTCCGTAACGACATGGGGTGTTGACGGGACGCGGAGCGGTCGGGCCACTGCGGAGCGTGGTCAGCCGGTCGTCAGGACGAGGTTGCCGACCGGCTCCCCCGCCGCGAACCGGGTCAGCTGTCCGGCCAGCAGACGCTTGGCCCGGGGAAGGAACGCCGAGGTGCTGCCGCCCACATGAGGGGTGATCAGTGTGTGGGGAGCATGCCAGAGAGGGTGCCCCGCGGGCAGGGGTTCGGGGTCGGTCACGTCGAGGGCGGCACGCAGCCGGCCGGACTCGAGTTCGGCCAGCAGGGCGTCGGTGTCGACGACGGCGCCGCGTGCGACGTTCACGAGCAGTGCGCCGTCCCGCATCGCTGCGAGGAAGCGGGGCCCCACCAGCCCTTGTGTGGAAGGGTTCAGCGGCGTGGACAGGATGACGACGTCGGCTTCGGGGAGCAGCGCCGGAAGGTCTTCGATCGCGTGTACGGGGCCGCGTGCGGTCGTCCGTGCGGAGCGCGCGACGCGCACCACCCGCGCGCACTCGAAGGGTTCGAGCCGGTCCTCGATGGCCGCGCCGATCGATCCGTACCCCACCACGAGCACGGACTTGTCGGCGAGGGCCGGGTAGAAACCGGACCTCCACTCCTCCTCGTCCTGGCCGTGCACGAAGCCCGGGAACCCGCGGAGCGAGGCGAGGACCAGCGCGAGTGCGAGCTCGGCCGTCGATGCCTCGTGCACACCCTTGGCGTTGCACAGCCGGACTCCGGCAGGCAGCAGGCCGAGCCCCGGCTCCACGTGGTCCATGCCCGCGGAGAGCGTCTGTACGACCTGGACCGCCTTCATCTCCCCGAGGGGGCGGACCGCGACCTCGGAGCCCTTCATGTACGGGACGACGTAGAACGCGCAGTCGGCGGGATCCGCAGGGTAGTCCCGGCCGCCGTCCCAGAAACGGTAGTTGAGACCCTCGGGGAGGCCGTCGATCTCCTCGGCGGCGAAGGGCAGCCATACGTCGGTGGCGGTTGCAGCAGTCATGGTCACGAGGCTATGCGAAGGCCGCGGAGCCGCAGAGGTTACTTTGGGGTGCTGGTGGGCCCCGTGATCACGGGACCGAGGGAGGGTTCGGGGAGTTGGAGCGCAGGACTATCGGTGCGACGGCGCTCGCCGTGGGTGCGGTCGGGCTGGGCTGCATGCCGATGAGCTGGGCCTACGACACGTCGCAGCAGCGTGGCGACCGCTCGGTGCGGACGGTGCACGCCGCACTGGACGCGGGTGTCCAACTGCTCGACACCGCCGACATGTACGGGCCCTTCACCAACGAGCTGCTCATCGGCCGGGCACTCAGGGGACGCCGGTCCGAGGCCTTCCTCTCCACGAAGTGCGGTCTGCTCGTGGGCGATCAGCACATCGTGGCCAACGGCCGTCCCGGCTATGTGCGCCGGGCGTGTGACGCCTCGCTGCGACGGCTCCAGACCGATGTGATCGATCTCTACCAGCTGCACCGGGCCGACCCCGAGGTACCGGTCGAGGAGACCTGGGGGGCCATGGCGGACCTGGTGACCGCCGGCAAGGTGCGGGCGCTGGGGCTGTGCGCGGTGGGTGCGAGGGCCGGCCGCCGGCCGGGGGCGCGGATGCACGACGGGACCATCCGGCAGCTGGAGCGGATCCAACAGGTCTTTCCCGTCAGCGCGGTCCAGGCCGAGCTCTCCGTGTGGTCGCCACAGGCGCTGGAGGACCTGCTGCCGTGGTGCGCGGCCCGGGGGGTGGGTGTACTGGCGGCGATGCCGCTGGGCAGCGGCTACCTCACGGGCACGCTCAAACCCGGCCAGGGCTTCGAGCCGGACGACCCGCGGGCCAGGCACCCCCGCTTCACCGCGGAGATGATGGCGGCCAACCAGCCCGTGGTGGCGGGGCTGCGCAGGATCGCGGAGCGGCACGGCGCCACTCCGGCGCAGGTGGCTCTGGCCTGGGTCCTGAGGCAGGGCAGGTACGTGGTGCCCGTGCCCGGCGCGAAGAGGGAGCGGTGGGCCGTGGAGAACGCGGGGGCGGCGGGGCTGGTGCTCACGGACCGGGACCTGGCCGAGATGGCCGGGCTGCCGCGGGCCCGCGGGTCGTGGGACTGACCCCCGTGGTGCGGCTGCCCGGGGCGACTGCCGGGACGGCGGTCGGTGCTCCCGGGACCGTGGGACCGGCCTCGCGGTGAGGGAGTGCCGGGAGAATCGCCGGAGATCGGGAACCCGTGACGGAGCCGCGGTGTAAGAACAGTAGTCGTGCGACCGTCGAAAGGATCGGTGCTGTGCAAACTCCCGTGCTGCGCAAGGGGGCGGTGGCCCTGCTCGCCTCGGCCTCCCTCCTGCTGTCCGCCTGCTCGTCCGCCGACGGGCCGGCGGCCGGTGAGGACGCGTCCTCGCCCCGGGCGGGCACCACGTCCGCCCCGGCCTCCGCGAGCCAGTCGGCGGACCTCCCTCCGGCCAAGGGCTCGGTCGAGGTGGTGAAGACCCTCACGGACGGCCTCGCGTCCCCGTGGGGCGTCGCCGCGCTGCCCGGGGGCGACCTGCTGGTCGGCTCGCGGGACGAGGCGACGATCACCCGCATCGACGCGGAGAGCGGCGAGAAGACCCTGCTGGGCTCGGTCCCGGGGGTCGCACCGGCGGGCGAGGGCGGACTGCTCGGTCTCGCGGTCGCCCCTACCTTCGGCGCGGACCATCTCGTCTACGCGTACTTCACCACTGAGTCGGACAACCGGATCGCCCGCCTCCAGTACGACGAGAAGAAGCCTCCCGGCCAGCAACTGGGTGCCCCGGACACCATCCTGCGTGGCATCCCGAAGGGCTCCATCCACAACGGCGGGCGGATCGCGTTCGGACCCGACCGCATGCTGTACGCGGGCACGGGCGAGACGGGGGACACGGGTCTCGCCCAGGACAAGTCGTCCCCCTCGGGCAAGATCCTGCGTATGACGCCCGACGGCGAGCCAGTGCACGGCAATCCCGAGGGCGACTCGGTGGTCTATTCCTACGGACACCGCAATGTTCAGGGGCTGGCCTGGGACAGCGGGAAGCGGCTCTGGGCCTCCGAATTCGGCCAGAACACCTGGGACGAGCTGAATCTGATCGAGCCGGGCAAGAACTACGGCTGGCCCGACGCCGAGGGGAAGGAAGGCACGCCCGGGTTCGTCGATCCGGTGGCCCAGTGGAAGACCTCGGAGGCCTCGCCGAGCGGCATCGCGTACGCCGAGGGATCGATCTGGATGGCGGGACTGCGGGGCGAGCGGCTCTGGCGGATCCCGCTGTCGGGGAAGGCCGGCGGCGAACCCCTCGCCGATCCCCAGGCCTTCCTGGAGGGGAAGTACGGCCGGCTCCGCACGGTGCTCGCCGCGGGCGGCGACAAGCTCTGGCTGGTCACGAGCAACACGGACGGCCGTGGCACCGTGAAGCCGGGCGACGACCGGATCCTGCTGCTGAAGGTGACGTAGCGGGGGCGGTCCGAGCGCTGTCGGGCACGGCCGGGTCCGGGTCGGCCTGCGGTCGGCGGCCGGGTCCGACGGGTCCGACGGGTCCGACGGGTCCGACGGGTCCGACGGGTCCGACGGGTCCGACGGGTCCGACGGGTCCGACGGGTCCGACGGGTCCGACGGGTCCGACGGGTCCGACGGGTCAGTGTCCCTGTCCCGGCCTCACCCCACCGTGTACAGCCGGAACCGGTGCGCCAGTGCGGCCGCTTCCCCACGGCTGGAGACGCTCAGCTTGGCCAGGATGTTGGAGACGTGCACGCTGGCCGTCTTGGGTGAGATGTACAGCTCCTCCGCGATCCGGCGGTTGGTGTATCCCGCCGCGACCAGCCGGTGCACCTCCTGCTCCCGCGAGGTCAGCCCGAAGGATTCGACGACGTCCACCGCGGGGCCGGGCTCGGCGGGCTGAGCGGCCTCGTCCACGACGGTGCCGTCCCGCCCGGCGAGCGCGATGCGGCCCCGGCCGGCCAGCAGCTCGATGTTCTCCACGAGCGGTCGTGCGCCGAGCCGCAGCGCCACCGCGTGCGCTTCGCGCAGGAGGGCCGCCGCGGGCGTCCGGTCGCCGGTGGCGGCCAGTTCCGCCTCCGCCCAGCGGTAGCGGACCTGCGCCAGCTCGTAGGGGCGCTGGAGCGTGGCGAAGGCCCTGGCGGCCCTGTGCCAGTGGCCGGGTGTGTCCGTCCCTTCAGCGCGGGCCAGTTCGGCCTCGATCAGCACACCGTAGGCGGCCCAGACGGGCACCAGCATCGGCAGCCGTCCGAGGTGGCCCCGGATCCGCTCGAGGATCGCGGGCCGTCCGGGGTCCGTGGCGGGCAGCCCGCGTGCGTCGGACTCGATCGCGGCGGCGGCGCGGAGCAGCGGCAGGGCGTACCGCTGGGTGCCCGGTGGCAGGCGGGTGTCGGACTGCGCCTCGAACGCGGCCCTTGCCTCGAGGAGCCTTCCCTGGTGGGCAGCGAGGGTCATGGCGTGCCGGACCGGGCAGATCAGGTGCTGCGGCTGAGGATCGTGGAGACCGAGGTGACGCCGGTTCAGAGCCAGTTGCTCCGCGGCCACGTCGAAGTCGCCGCGCGCGAGGGCCAGATCGGCACGCCGGGCCGCTACGAGCCCGTTCGACTTGCGGGACCGGGCGAGCGGCGCCGCGGCCTCGGCCGCCGCCAGGCTCTCGTCCCAGTGCCCCAGGGAGAAGAGCGACTGCGCCTGGTTGGCCCGTACCCAGGCCTCGGACTCGGGGAGTCCGTGGCGGTGGCAGATCTCGATGCCGTGGTCGGCGGCCGCCACCGCCTCCAGGGAGCGGCCGGTGGACTCGAGTGACGACGGCAGGTTGATGGCGGCTCGGCTCGTGACGCTCACCAGGTTCAGTTCCTCGGCGCGCTCCCGGACGGCGTACATCTCGGCCAGGCCCTCCTCGACGTCGCCGGCGTCGATCGTGAGCCAGCCGCGGGTGAGCCGGGCGTGCAGCTCGATGGACTCCTGACCGACGAGCCGGGCGTACTCCACCGCCCGGTCGGCCGCGACCAGGGTCTCGGCCCCGGGCCGGTGGAGGGCGCCCCAGCTCGCGACGTTCGCCAGGACGTCGGCGTGCACGGCGGACGGCCGCAGCCCTCGTACCAGGTCCTCGGCGGTGGCCAGTTCCTGCCGGCCGTCGCCGCGGGAGAGGCTCTGCATCATCAGGGAACGCTGCACCCAGAACCACGCGGCGCGCAGCGGGTCCCCGCCGCCGTCCAGGAGCCGCAGGGCCTTCTTCGCCAGGGTCAGGGCCCGTTCACGGTCTCCGCCGAAGCGCGCGGCCACGGTCGCCTCCGCCATCAGGTCGAGATAGCGGAGCGGGTCCTCGGACGGCTCGCATCCGCACCCGGGGTACGCCTCGGCGTGGTCCAGGGGTCGCAGGGTCGCGCGTACCGCGTCGGGGACGTCGTCCCAGAGCTCCATGGCGCGCTCCAGCAGGCGGAGTTGCTCGCTGTACGCGTAGCGGCTCCTGGCCTCCACCGCTGCCTGGAGCACGGCGGGCAGCGCCTTGACCGCGTCGTGGGCCGCGTACCAGTAGCTGGCGAGGCGTGCGGCGCGCTCGTCGGTGCGCACGAGCGACGGGTCCCCCTCCAGCGCTTCCGCGTAACGGCGGTTGAGACGGGTGCGTTCGCCGGGCAGCAGGTCGTCGCTGACGGCCTCGCGGACCAGGGAGTGCCGGAAGCGGTAGCCGTCGGTGTCGGGGGACGGCAGCAGGAGGTTGGCGCCGACCGCCGCGCGCAGTGCTTCGTCGAGGTCGTCCTCGGTGAGGCCGGCGACGGCGGCGAGGAGCGGGTGCTCGACCGTGGAGCCGCCCTCGGCGACGATCCGGGCGATCCGCTGCGCGTTCTCGGGCAGTGCCTCGACGCGGACCAGGAGCAGGTCGCGCAGGGAGTCGGAGAGCCCGGAGCTGTCACCGCAGCACTCCACGCTGCGGGCGAGTTCCTCCACGAAGAAGGCGTTGCCGTCGGAGCGGTCGAAGATGTCGTCGACCAGTGCCGCGTCGGGGACCATCGCGAGGATGCCGGTGAGCTGCCGGCCGACCTCCGCGCGGCTGAAGCGGTCGAGTTCGATGCGGCGGACCGTACGGAGCCGGTCGAGTTCCGCGATGAGCGGCCGCAGGGGGTGGCGGCGGTGGACGTCGTCGGCACGGTACGTGGCGACGACGACGAGGCGGCCGTTGCGCAGGGTGCGGAAGAGATAGGCGAGCAGATGGCGTGTGGAGGTGTCCGCCCAGTGCAGGTCCTCGAGCACGAGAACGACCGTGCGGTCCGTGGAGATGCGTTCCAGCAGGCGGGCGGCGAGTTCGAAGAGCCGGGCGGTGCCGTGCTCGTCGTTCGGCGAGCGGTCGGCCTCGCCCAGTTCGGGCAGCAGCCGGGCGAGTTCGCCCTCCTGTCCGGCCAGCGCCTCGGTCAGTTCGTCGGGCAGCGCTCGGCGCAGGGACCGCAGCGCCGTGGCGAACGGGGCGTAGGGCAGACCGTCAGCCCCGATCTCCACGCATCCGCCGACGGCCACGACGGCCTCGCGGCGGCACGCCGCCGCGAGGAACTCCTCGACCAGGCGCGTCTTGCCGACGCCCGCTTCACCGCCGAGGAGCAGGGCCTGTGGCTCTCCGGCGGCGGCGCGGGCGAGCGAATCGGTGAGCGCGGCGAACTCTCCGGCCCGGCCGACGAAGACGGGACTGACGGTGTTGGTCTCCACGTCGCCGAGCATCGCATAGGCGTGCGACACCCCGGCTACCGATTTACGCCGCCGTCCGTCGTCACGCGGCACGGACGAACCGACTCCGGTTCTTGCCCACCCGCCCTTCACCGTCGTGGCGTTCTGCGCGTCGGGCGGCGCGGAGGGCGAGCGCCGCGCGGCGGGCGGTGCGCTGCTGCTCGGCCCTGCGGATCAGCTCGGCGACGTTGAGCTGGTGCAGTTCGTACTCGTACATGGTCGTCTCCCTGGTGCGTGACGAGAGTGGGGGCACGGCTTCGTGCCGTGCCCCCACTCTCGTACGCCGAGGGATGCCGTCGCATCGGGCGAGTGCCGCATCTCCGCGGGCGGTGTGCCTTAGTCCCGTGCGACGGATGCCTTAGTCCGGTCGCGTCGGGGGCCTCAGCCCCCGGCGGCGGACGGCAGGGCGACGAAGAGGTCGAAGAACATGCCTACGGAGATCAGCAGTCCGAGCGCCCCGAGCGAGATGCCGGCCACGGCGACGGAGCGTACCCAGCCGGCCTGCGGGAGGAGGGACGGAGTGCCGAAGGCGGGCCGGACCAGGACGAAGACGCCGACGAGCAGCGCGAGCAGCGCGAAGATCCCGTTGACGAGAGCGGTGCTGTGCCAGGCGTCGCCGTAGATCTCGGAGATCTGTTGGGCGGCGCTGCCACCGCCGGAGGTCTTGATCTGGCCCATCAGGGTCTCGCGCTCGGCCGCCACGCGGCCGGTCCACGCGCCCGACAGCGAGACGATGCCGAGTCCGGCGGCCACCACGGCCGCCGCGCCGGTTCCGACTCCGGTGGCCGCGGCGGCTTCGGCGTCGGCGTGCGGGTCGGGCGTCAGATCGACCTCCAGGCCGTCCTCCGCGGCCGCGTCCGTCGCGTCCACGTCCATGGCGGTCACGTCGGATGCGGTCACGCCCGGTGCGACGCCGTCCGGAACAGCGTCCTCCGGGGAGCCGGCCTGCTTCGTCACGCTCGGTGCGGTGGGCGCGTCCGGTGCGGTGGCGGTCCCGTTCGCCGCCTTCTTCTCCTCGGTGTCGTCGGTGGTCGAAGTGGAGGGGGAGGTGTTCATGCGCCGCACGCTAGGGGTCCTCCATGAGAACCTCCTTAACACTGGGCCCCTCAGCCCCGTCCCTTACGCCATTCGGGTGCGAGAACGGCCCAGATCTCCTCGTCGTGACGCTTACCGCGGTACGGATACGCCTCACGGAGCACACCTTCACGGGTCATACCGAGCCGCTCGGCCACCGCGACGCTGCGCCTGTTGGCGGAGGAGGCGACCCACTCCACCCGGTGCATGCCCCGCACGTCGACGGCCCAGTCGATCAGCGCCCTGGACGCACGGGTGACGAGGCCCCGGCCCTCCGCGGCGGCCTCCAGCCAGCATCCGATCTCACAGTTGCCGTTCTCCGCCTCGAACATGCGGAAGAGGACGCCGCCGACCAGGGTGCCGTCGAGCCAGATGCCGTAGAGCCGTCCGGTGTCTGCCGCCTGCTTGTCCGCGTACCGCTGGAGCAGCGCCCTCGCGGAGGTGTGGTCCGTGGCGGCCGAGGCGAACGGGATCCAGGGGTCGACCAGCGCCCGCGCCCGGTCCATGTGGGCCAGGAACTCCTCCGCCTGCCAGGGCTCGAGCGGACGGAGTTCCGCCCCGTCGTCCCCCAGTGACACTGTGAACACCGTGGTACTCCTCGTTCTCGCGCGGCTCAGTGAACGCGCTGGACGGGTCGGCCGGCCTCGTCGGTGCGCCCTGCCGGGATTGTCGCACGCGGCACCGTGCGGTCCGGCGGCTCGATGCTGATGCGCGGAAGGAGCCGGTCGAGCCGGGCGGGCAGCCACCAGTTCGCGCCTCCGAGCAGGTGCATCAGCGCGGGTACCAGCAGGGTGCGCAGGACGAAGGCGTCGAGTGCGACGGCGGCGGCCAGCGCGATGCCGAACATGGCGATGACGCGGTCGCCGCTGAGGACGAAGGCGAGGAAGACCGAGATCATGATCACCGCGGCGGAGTTGATGACGCGCCCGGTCTCGGCCAGTCCGACCCGCACCGACCTGCGGTTGTCCCCGGTCTCGAGCCACTCCTCGTACATGCGGCCGACGAGGAAGACCTGGTAGTCCATCGACAGCCCGAAGAGCACCGAGACCATGATCACGGGGAGGAAGGGCTCGATGGGGCCCGCGCTGCCGAGCCCGAGCAGTTCGCTCCCCCACCCCCACTGGAAGACGGCGACGACGACGCCGAAGGAGGCGGCCACGGCCGCCACGTTCATCACGGCGGCCTTGAGGGGCACGGCGAGCGACCGGAACGCCAGCAGCAGGAGCAGACAGCCCAGCCCGACGACCACCCCGACGAAGAGCGGCAGCTTGCCGATGATGATCTCCGCGAAGTCGTCGTAGCCGGCGGTCACCCCGCCCACGTGCGTCCGGAGCGAGGTCGTGTCGCCGACGGGCGGCAGGACGTCGTCACGCAGCCGGTCGACGAGTTCGCTGGTCCGCTGGGACTGAGGCGCGGTCTCGGGTACGACGGTGAGGAACGCGGTGTCGCCGCTGCCGTTGAACGTGAGCGGACTCACCGAGGCGACTCCGTCGGTGCCCCTCAGCACCGCCGGCAGGCCGTCGAGGGCGAGCCTGTCGTCCGCTCCGTCGAGGTGCGCAGCTACGGTCAGCGGCCCGTTGACGCCGGGGCCGAACCCGTCGGCCAGCAGGTCGTACGCCTGGCGGGTGGTGGCCGTGGCCGGGTTGTTGCCCTGGTCGGAGGTGCCCAGGTGCAGGAAGAGGGTGGGCACCGCGAGGACCGCCATGACGGCGGCGGCGGCCGCTCCCAGCAGCCGGGGCCGCCGCTCGACGAAGGCCGACCACCGGGCGGCGAAGCCGGTGGCCCGTTCGCTCAGCGGGCCGTGTTCGGCGAGCCGCGCTCGCTCACGCCGGCTCAGGGCGCGCATGCCTATGAGGGAGAGCAGTGCGGGCAGCAGCGTCACGGAGGCCGCGACGGTGAGCACCACCGTGAGGGAGGCGGCGATCGCGACCCCGTTCAGGAAGCCCAGGCGCAGGACCAGCATGCCCAGCAGCGCGACGCAGACGGTGGCTCCGGCGAACACGACTGCGCGGCCCGTGGTCGCGACGGCGTTCCGCGCCGCTTCGTGCACGGGCAGACCCCGCCGCAGCCCCCGCCGGTGCCGGGTGACGATGAAGAGGGCGTAGTCGATCCCGACGCCGAGCCCGATGAGCATGCCGAGCATCGGCGCGAAGTCGGCGACGGTCATGACGTGGCCGAGCAGCACGATGCCCGCGTAGGCCGTGCCGACGGAGACGAGGGCGGTGGCGATGGGCAGCAGGCTGGCCGCGAGCGACCCGAAGGCGAGGAAGAGGACGACCGCGGCGACGGCTACCCCGACGGCCTCGCTCAGGTGCAGGGCGGGCGCCTCGGTCGCGGCGACGGCGGTGCCGCCGAGCTCGACCTGGAGCCCCTCCCCGGCGGCTTCCTGAGCGGTGTCGGCGACGGCCTGGGCCTGCCCCGGCGGTATCTCTCCCGCTCTGTGGTCGAAGGTGACCGTCGCGTAGGCGGTGCGTCCGTCGCCGCTGATCTGCCCTGACGGCGTCTCTCCGTAGGGACCGGTGACGTCGCCGACTCCGGGCAGCGTGCCGATCGCCTGCAGGGTCCTGGTCATCGTCCGCTCGACGTCCCCGTCGCGGACGGTGGAGTCGGCGGTGTGCCAGACGACGGTGGCGGTGTCACCGCCGAGGTCCTTGAACCCGGCCTGCAGGAGCTCGCCGGCGCGGCCCGACTCGGTGCCCGGCACCTCGTAGTCGTCGGAGTACGCGGGCCCCGCGAACCCCGCGGCTGTGGCCACGCCCCCGAGGGCGACCAGCCAGATGAGGACGGCGGCGAGGCGGTGCGTGAGGCACCAGCGGGCGATGGCGGCCAACGGACGTGCTCCTGGGGTTCGTGGACCGTAGGGGGATATGCGTGGACATCCCGCGAAGTCGCATGACCTGAGAGCCTCACTCTGTCAGCCGTTCGTGAGCTTTTGCCGCTTTCGTGTGCATGGTCACATGGCTTGACTTCCGCCCCGTCCGCGGATCCGGCCTCACCGCCCACCCGGCCTCGCTGCTCCCCCACCCCCGTCCCCGCGTCAGCCGGAGACGCTCGTCCTGCCGTTCTCGATGTGGCCCGTCAGCCGGCGCCGGAAGGAGCCCGCCTCGTCCGCCGTCACCACGAGGTCGTACCAGCCGTGGGCGTCGGCCGCCGAGTGCGCGACCGTGCGGCTGCGGCCCGGCTTGACCTTGACGGTCCGGCTCCAGTCCCGCAGGTCGTCCTCGTCGACGTATCCGAGGGGCCGCACGGTGAAGGTCAGCGTCCGCCTGCCGTTGTTGCGCAGGGTGAGGTGCAGGTCGCGCTCATGGGCGTCGATGCGGGAGGAGACCTCGGCGCCGCCGTCGGCCGCACCTTCGAACTCCCGCCGGAAGCCGTTCGGCCCGGTGACCGTGAAGCGGTACCCCTCACCGCTCAGCGGCACCGTCCACCGTCCCGTGCGCCTGACGTCCAGATGCCGCGGAGCGGGGAACTCATCGGCGTAGGGGTAGAGGGCGAAGTGCGCCGAGGACCGGCCGGTGTTGCTGAGGTCGACCCGCAGTCCTCCGTCCACGTGCGTCGCCCTGGCGTCGGGCTGGTACGGCAGGGGCCGGGCCGGGCGGGTGCCCGGCTCCTGGACGGGCATGTGCTGGACAGCCGGCGGCTTCGGCTGCCAGCGTCCGCCGAACGTGGGTATCGCGGCGGGGAGTCCGGTCTCAGGCTGCCTCCGCGCACGGGTGAAGTCGAAGGCCGAGGTGAGGTCGCCGGTGACCTGGCGCCGCCAGGTCCCGATGTTGGGTTCCTCCACCCCCGTCCACCGCTCCAGGAGACGGATCACGGAGGTGTGGTCGAAGACCTCGGAGCAGACGTACCCGCCGACCGACCAGGGGGAGACGACCAGCAGCGGCACCCGCACGCCCAGCCCTGTGGGGCGGCCCTCCCAGTGCTCCTCGGTCACCTCGGGAGGGGCGACCGGCGGCGGCACGTGGTCGAAGAAGCCGTCGTTCTCGTCGTAGTTGATGAGGACGACGGTCCGGCGCCATACGTCGGGGTGCCTGCCGAGCGCGTCCAGGACCTTGTAGACGATGGTCGCGCTGTGCACCGGCGAGGAGACGCTCGGGTGCTCGGAGTCCACCGCGGAGGGGACCAGGTAGGAGACCTCGGGCAGCGTCCCCGCCGCCACGTCCCGGGCGAACTCGTCGGCGAGCGTGCCCGTGGGGACCCGGCGCAGCCCGCGCTCGAACAAGCTGCGCTCGGCGGGGGTCAGTGCGGCGACGCCCTCGTCGAGCAGACCGAGCAGCCGCTCGCGCTCGCCCTCACCGTCCGCGTCCCGCACGGTGGCGTAGAAGGACTCCATGTACGTGTGCCCGCCGGTCCTGGCCAGCGCCTTGCGGGCGACGGCCTTGAAGGTGGCGAAGAACTCGATCTGGTTGTCGGTGAAGTTCTCCCACTCCGTGTAGGTCTTCCAGCTCCGCCCGGCCTTCTCGAGCCGCTCGGCGTACGTGCCCCAGTCGTATCCGGGGTGGGTGCCCTCGTCGTACGCGTCGTTGCCCACGGCACGCCTGCCGTCGGCCTCGTCACCCGTCCTGCCGCTCCACAGGTGGTTGCGGTTCGGGCTGGTGGAGCTGTGGATCGAGGAGTGGTAGGCGTCGCAGACCGTGAAGGTGTCGGCGAGTTCGTGGTGCAGCGGGATGTCGCCGCGGTCGTAGTACGCCATGGTCGCGGCGGTCTTCGCGGTGACCCAGCCGTCCATCCAGCCTTCGGACCACGCCTTGGCGCCGCCGCTCCACGAGTGGTCGAGGGCGCCGATGTACTGCAGGTCCTCCTTCTGCGCCTGCGCCGCCCCGCGCACGGGGAACGGCAGGACGGTGGTGCCCGACGGCCCCGGCTGCTCGAAGACCGTTCTGCCGGACGGGAGTTCGATCGCGTTCCGGTCTCCGAAGCCGCGCACCCCGCGCAGCGTCCCGAAGTAATGGTCGAAGGAACGGTTCTCCTGCATCAGGATCACCACGTGCTCGATGGCGTCCAGCCCCGCGCGGCCGGGCCGCCCGGCCGCGGGCCCCGCGGCGATCGCCGCCTGGAGCGACGGTGGCAGGAACGATCCCGCCGCCGCGGCGCCGAGCGCGCCGCCCCCGAGCGCGAAGAGCCGCCGCCGTGACATGTCCGTCGTCAAGTGAGCCTCCCGGTTCCGTGTCTACGCCTGGGAAGCTAGTCACGCCGGGTGGCGACGGGAAGACCGCCGCAGGGCCTGGCGGTGAACGTCTGCGCGAGCCGTCGAGCGGATCCTCCGGGGATTCGCGGCGACGACGACGGCGGCGGCTTCCGGAGCGGGCACGGGGAGGGCCCACCGGGCAACGCGAAGGGGCGGTGCCCCCGGTCAACGGGTGCACCGCCCCCAGGGCGTGCCGGCAATCAGCCCTCGACGCCGAGCTTCTCCAGGATCAGCTCACGCACACGCGCCGCGTCCGCCTGGCCGCGGGTGGCCTTCATGACCGCGCCCACGAGCGCGCCGGCCGCCGCGACCTTGCCGCCGCGGATCTTGTCGGCGATCGCCGCGTTGGCCGCGATCGCCTCGTCGACGGCGGTGCCCAGGGCGCCCTCGTCGGAGACGACCTTCAGACCGCGCTTCTCGACGACGGTGTCCGGGTCGCCCTCGCCCGCGAGGACACCCTCGAGGACCTGGCGCGCCAGCTTGTCGTTGAGGTCCCCGGAGGCCACGAGCTGGGCCACCCGGGCGACCTGCGCCGGGGTGACCGGCAGCTCGTCCAGGCTGCGGCCGGTCTCGTTGGCGTTACGGGCGAGCTCACCCATCCACCACTTGCGGGCCTGGTCGGAGGGCGCGCCCGCGTCCGTCGTGGCGACGATCAGGTCGACCGCGCCGGCGTTGAGGATGGACTGCATGTCGTGCTCGTTGACACCCCACTCCTCCTTCAGCCGCTTGCGACGCAGCCGGGGCAGCTCGGGCAGTTCCTTGCGGAGCTCCTCGACCCAGTCGCGGGAAGGGGCGACCGGAACCAGGTCCGGCTCGGGGAAGTAGCGGTAGTCCTCGGCGTTGTCCTTGATGCGGCCGGCCGTGGTGGAGCCGTCCTCCTCGTGGAAGTGCCGGGTCTCCTGCACGATCGTCCCGCCGGAGTTCAGCACCGCGGCGTGGCGCTGGATCTCGAAGCGGGCGGCACGCTCGACGGAGCGCAGCGAGTTGACGTTCTTCGTCTCGGAGCGCGTGCCGAACGTCTCGCGGCCGTGCGGACGCAGCGACAGGTTCACGTCGCAGCGCATCTGGCCCATCTCCATCCGGGCCTCCGAGACGCCGAGGGCCTTGATGAGCTCACGGAGTTCGGCGACGTACGCCTTGGCGACCTCGGGGGCGCGTGCTCCGGCTCCCTCGATCGGCTTGGTGACGATCTCGATGAGCGGGATACCCGCGCGGTTGTAGTCGAGCAGCGAGTGGGAGGCGCCGTGGATACGGCCGGTGGCACCGCCGACGTGCGTCGACTTGCCGGTGTCCTCCTCCATGTGGGCGCGCTCGATCTGCACGCGGAAGATCTCACCGTCCTCCAGCTGGACGTCCAGATAACCGTCGAAGGCGATCGGCTCGTCGTACTGGGAGGTCTGGAAGTTCTTCGGCATGTCCGGATAGAAGTAGTTCTTCCGGGCGAAGCGGCACCACTCGGCGATCTCGCAGTTCAGCGCGAGCCCGATCTTGATGGCGGACTCGACGCCGATCTCGTTGACGACCGGAAGCGCGCCCGGAAGCCCGAGGCAGACCGGGCAGGTCTGCGAGTTCGCGTCCTGCTTGAGCTCGGTGGAGCAGCCGCAGAACATCTTGGTCCTGGTGCCGAGCTCCACATGGACCTCGAGGCCCATGACGGGGTCGTACGTCGCGAGGGCATCCTCGTACGACTCCAGGTCGATGACAGTCACGATGAAACTTTCCCTCTCAGCCCAGCAGGACGTCGTCGTCGCCGAGACGCTTGAGCTCGCGGTAGAGGATCGCGAGTCCGGTCACGATCGCGGCGGCGGATACGGCGGCGTCGATGAGCCGCAGCGTGTCCTTGTCCTGGCGGGCCATCCTCGCCTGCTTGACGACGCTGAGCGCACCGAAGGCGGTGCTGCCCAGGGACACGTACACGCCGGACTTGGACTTCTTGAAGTTCTTGGCCTTCTTTGCCATTGCACTCACAGTGACGGAGCCTCCTCAAGCAGCGGGTGCCCCCACTTTTCCACGAAAGCGGCCTCGACGGCGGCTCCGACCTTGTACAGCCGGTCGTCCTTCATGGCGGGGGCGATGATCTGCAGTCCGACCGGCAGGCCGTCCTCCGGTGCCAGGCCGCAGGGCAGCGACATGGCGGAGTTGCCGGCCAGGTTGGTCGGAATGGTGCACAGGTCCGCGAGGTACATCGCCATCGGGTCGTCGGCGCGCTCGCCGATCGGGAAGGCGGTGGTGGGCGTGGTCGGCGAGACGATGACGTCCACCTGCTCGAACGCCTTCTCGAAGTCCTGGGTGATGAGGGTGCGGACCTTCTGCGCCGAGCCGTAGTACGCGTCGTAGTAGCCGGAGCTCAGCGCGTACGTACCGAGGATGATGCGGCGCTTGACCTCGTCGCCGAAGCCCGCCTCGCGGGTGAGCGCCGTGACGTCCTCGGCGGAGCGCGTGCCGTCGTCGCCGACCCGCAGGCCGTAGCGCATGGCGTCGAAGCGCGCCAGGTTCGAGGAGCACTCGGACGGCGCGATCAGGTAGTACGCCGAAAGAGCGAGGTCGAAGGACGGGCAGTCCAGCTCGACGACCGTGGCGCCGAGGGACTTCAGCAGTTCCACGGACTCGTTGAAGCGCTGGACGACACCGGCCTGGTAGCCCTCGCCCGCGAACTGCTTGACCACACCGACGCGCATGCCCTGGACGGAGCCGTTGCGCGCGGCCTCGACGACCGGCGGGACCGGTGCGTCGATGGACGTCGAGTCGAGCGGGTCGTGGCCGCCGATGACCTCGTGCAGCAGGGCCGCGTCCAGGACCGTGCGGGCACAGGGGCCGCCCTGGTCGAGGGAGGAAGAGAAGGCGACCATGCCGTAGCGGGAGACCCCGCCGTAGGTGGGCTTGACGCCGACGGTGCCGGTGACGGCGGCGGGCTGGCGGATGGAGCCGCCGGTGTCCGTGCCGATGGCGAGCGGCGCCTCGAAGGAGGCCAGCGCGGCGGAGGAACCGCCGCCGGAGCCGCCCGGGATGCGGGTGAGGTCCCAGGGGTTCCCGGTCGGGCCGTACGCGCTGTTCTCGGTGGAGGACCCCATGGCGAACTCGTCCATGTTGGTCTTGCCGAGGATGACGACGTCGGCCGCCTTCAGCTTCTTCGTGAGGGTCGCGTCGTACGGCGGGACCCAGCCCTCGAGGATCTTCGAGCCGACGGTGGTCGGCATGTCCTGCGTGGTGAAGATGTCCTTGAGCGCGAGCGGGACGCCGGCCAGCGGGCCGAGCTTCTCGCCCGCCTCACGCTTGGCGTCGACGGCACGGGCCTGCGCGAGCGCGCCCTCGCGGTCGATGTGCAGGAAGGCGTGGACCTTCTCGTCGATGGCCTCGATCCGGGCCAGGTGGGCCTCGGTGACCTCGACGGCCGTCAGCTCGCCGGAGGCGATCTTCGCGGCGATCTCAGCCGCGGTGAGCTTGATGATGGTGCTGATGTCCGTCATGGCTGTTAGTCCTCCCCCAGGATCTGCGGCACCTTGAAACGCTGCTGCTCCTGGGCCGGGGCGCCGGAGAGCGCCTGCTCGGGGGTGAGCGACGGACGGACCTCGTCCGCCCGCATGACGTTGGTCAGCGGCAGCGGGTGGGAGGTCGGCGGTACGTCTTGGTCGGCGACCTCGGAGACGCGGGCGACCGCGCCGATGATGTCGTCGAGCTGACCGGCGAAGTGCTCGAGCTCTTCGCCCTTCAGCTCCAGACGCGCCAGCCGGGCGAGGTGGGCGACCTCCTCGCGCGTGATGCCAGGCATGCAGCGATCCTCAGGGGTTGGTGTGTGGTTTTGGCCCAATCCTATGGGGTCTCCGGACACCTCTGCGGCGGACGGATCGAGCCCGGCTGCTGATTGAGGACAAATAGGGCAGGACTGTCACCGGCCGTGACCTGGGAGCCGTGCCGTCCGGACCGCCGAGGGCCTCAGGCCGTGGCCGGTCCGGGATTGAACGCGTGCGTCGAACTGGGCGCCGGCTCGGGTGCCGCCGCCTGCGCGGCCGCGGCCTCCAGCTCCGACGGCCTCCGCCATCCGTGCTCGCCCCGGGCACGCAGCCAGGCCGTCGCCTCCTGCGGCGGCATGGCCGCCGCGACGAGCCACCCCTGCACCGCGTCGCAGCGCAGGTCCCGCAGCCGCTCCCAGGTCTCGTCGTCCTCGACACCCTCGGCGACGACGATCAGCCCCAGCGAGTGGGCCAGGTCGATGGTGCAGCGGACGATCTCGGCGTCCTCGTTGTCCACGGCCAGCCGCGCCACGAACGACCGGTCGATCTTGAGCTCGCTGACCGGCAGTCTGCGCAGGTGTACGAGGGAGGAGTAGCCGGTGCCGAAGTCGTCGAGGGACATCTTCACCCCGTGCCCGGTGAGTCCCGCCAGGGTGTCGGCGGCCCGCTGGGGGTCCTCCAGCAGGACGTGCTCGGTGATCTCCAGTTGCAGCGCGCCGGCCGGGACACCGTGCCGGGCGAGCCGCGCGGCGACGCTGCCCGCGAAGCCCGGGGTGTGGACGTCGCGCGGCGAGACGTTGACGGCGACGGGGACGAGCAGACCCTGCGCCCGCCACCGTGCCACCTGGGCGAGCGCGGTCTCCAGCACGTATTCGGTGAGGTGGGGCATCAGCCCGGAGGACTCCGCGATCGCGATGAACTCGTCCGGGGGGACCCGTCCGCGTTCCGGGTGCACCCAGCGCACCAGCGCTTCGAGCCCGGCGACCTGCCCGTCGAAGCGGACCTTGGGCTGGTAGTGGAGTTCCACCTCGCGGGCGTCCAGGGCACGGCGCAGGTCGCCCAGCAGGCCGAGCCGGTCCGGGGTGTTGCTGTCGCGCTTGGACTCGTAGACCTCCACACCCGTGCGGTCCCGCTTGGCCTGGTACATGGCCACGTCCGCCCGCCTGAGCAAGCCTTCGGCGTCCAGCGCGTGGTCGGGATGGACGGCGACCCCCGCGCTGGCCTCCAGCACCAGGGTGAGTCCGTCGAGGTCGAGGGGCGAGGAGAGCTCGGCGACCAGATGGCGCGCGATGCGCTGGGCGCTGGTGATCGAGTCGGCCGTCGGCAGCAGCACGGCGAACTCGTCGCCACCGAGCCGCGCGGCCTCCGCTCCGCGCGGCAGCGCGAGCCGCAGGCGCTCCGCGATCTGGAGCAGGAGCCGGTCGCCGGCGAGGTGGCCGAGGGTGTCGTTCACGGCCCGGAACCGGTCGAGGTCGATGAGGACGAGGGCGGACCGCACGCCGGTGCCGTCCGCCTCCTCCAGCGCCGTCCACGTCCTCTCCAGGAGCCACTGACGGTTGGGCAGGCCGGTGAGCGGGTCCCTCAGCTGCTCCTCGGCCCGCGCGCGGGCTATCCAGAGCGTGGAGTCCAGGGCGATCAGCGGGACGGCGAAGAGCGGTAGCAGCACCGGCGTGGCCGATGCCACCACGCAGATCAGCGGAGCGATGCCGATCAGGGCGACCGCGACGAGTCCCTGGCGCAGCAGTGCCGTACGGGCGACGGCCGGCAGCCCGCCGGTCTGCGAGGCCCTGGCGTACCAGAGCAGGACACGGGTGACGAGCAGGTACGTGCCGGCGGCGAGGAGCACTTCCGGTACGGCCTCGATGCCCCAGTGGAGTGGCTGCCGGGGCGTCTCGACGCTCGGCACCTCACCGAAGGCGGCCAGGACGAGCGCGGCCGCCCCGATGCCGAGGATGTCCACGGCGCCGTGCAACAACCCCTGCCACCACCGGTGCCGTCTGGCCGCACCGACGAGCACCACGACGACGAGGCTGACCAGTCCGGCGGCCACCCAGCCGTAGAGCAGCAGGACGGCGAGGGTGAGGGCCGCGCCGGAACCGGTGCCGCCCCACCAGCGGTCGCGGCCGAGGGCGACCAGATGACCCACGATGATCCCGGTGAGAACGGCGAGCGACCAGCCCGCGGGGCCGGACGGGAAGAGCGCGTGTCCGTCGTCGACCGTCCGGTAGAACCCGGTCGCGAGCTGCAGCGCGGCGACCGCCACGACGACGGCGCCCACTCCGGACGTGAGGCCCGCGAAACCTTGCAGCCGCGACACCGGTGCGGCGCTCTCGGTCGGTTTCATTCCGTCCCTCTCACAGCCGGCGGTGCCGATGTCCCGCGGTGGCCCCGCCCCCATGCCACCACGAACCGAATCCCACCACGCGGCCGGGCACGGCAGGTGCTCGTTCAACAGTAGGCCGACGACGGCCGCCGCGGGCAGCGCTCTGCAGGTCTTGCCCGAATGCGGTCCTGGCACCCCCGGCTGTCTGGTAAGCGCCGAACAGGTGATGCGGGCGGGCCGCACCGGCCCTCTCCCGCCCGCCTCGTCGGCATACTTCCCCCCTCGCTCCCGACCACGCGATCCGACGTGTCTCGATCGCGCCTCGATCACGCCTCGGCGGGTACGGCGGCCTCCCGGGCCGCGTCCGGCCCCTGTTCGAGGAGCACGGCGAAGCCCTCCTCGTCGAGGACGGGCACCTTCAGCTGCATCGCCTTGTCGTACTTCGACCCGGGGTTGTCGCCGACCACCACGAAGGAGGTCTTCTTCGAGACGGAACCGGTGACCTTCGCCCCCAGGGCCTGGAGCGCGTCCTTGGCGCCGTCCCTGGTGTGCGTGGTCAGCGTGCCGGTGACCACGACGGTGAGGCCCTCCAGGGGGCGCGGCCCCTCGTCCTCGCCCGCGCCCTCGTCCTCCATCCGGACCCCGGCCTCGCGCCACTTGCGCAGGATCTCGCGGTGCCAGTCCTCGGCGAACCACTGTTTGACCGAGGCGGCGATGATGGGCCCCACCCCGTCCGCCGCGGCGAGTTCCTCCTCCGACGCCTCGTCGATCCGGTCGACGGACCGGAACTGCCGGGCGAGTTCGACGGCGGCCACCGGCCCCACGTGCCGGATCGAGAGCCCGGTGAGGATCCGGGCGAGCGGGGCCTGCCTGGCCGCCGCGATGCCCTCCAGCATGCCGAGGGCGTTCTTCTTCGGCTCGCCCTGCTGGTTGGCGAAGACCGTGGCGATCTTCTCCTCGCCCGTCTTCGGGTCGCGCTTGGGCAGTCCGCTGTCCGGGTCCAGGACGTACGCCCGGATGGGCAGCAGCTGGTCCACCGTCAGACCGAAGAGGTCCCCCTCGTCCAGCAGGGGCGGCTCCTCGGGCTCCAGCGGCTTGGTCAGGGCCGCGGCGGCCACATAGCCGAAGTGGTCGATGTCCAGGCACTTGCGACCCGCGAGATAGGCCAGGCGCTCCCTCAACTGGGCGGGACAGGATCGTGCGTTGGGGCAGCGGAGGTCGATGTCTGCCTCCTTCATCGGGCGCAGCGGCGTCCCGCACTCCGGGCACTCGGACGGCATGACGAACTCACGCTCGCTGCCGTCCCGCAGGTCGACGACCGGTCCGAGGATCTCCGGGATGACGTCGCCCGCCTTGCGGAGCACCACCGTGTCCCCGATGAGGACACCCTTGGCCTTCACCACGTTCTGGTTGTGCAGGGTGGCGAACTCGACCTCCGATCCCGCCACCTCGACCGGCTCGACCTGGGCGTACGGCGTGACCCGTCCGGTGCGTCCGACGCCGACGCGGATGTTGACCAGCTTGGTGTTGACCTCCTGCGGGGCGTACTTCCAGGCGATCGCCCAGCGCGGCGCGCGCGAGGTGGAGCCCAGCCTGCCCTGCAGCGGGATCTCGTCGAGCTTGACGACCACGCCGTCGATCTCGTGCTCGACGGACTGACGGTTCTCACCGAACCAGGCGATGAACTCCCGGACCTCGTCGAGGGACTCCACGACCTTGTTGTGCCTGGCGGTCGGCAGACCCCACTCCCTGAGCAGGTCGTACGCCTGGGAGAGCCGGTCGATGTCGAGGCCCTCGCGGGCGCCGATGCCGTGGACCACCATGTGCAGCGGGCGGGTGGCGGTGACCTTCGGGTCCTTCTGCCGCAGTGATCCGGCCGCCGCGTTGCGCGGGTTGGCGAAGGGCTTGTCGCCGGCCTCGACCAGCCGGGCGTTGAGCCCTTCGAAGGCCTCCATCGGGAAGAAGACCTCGCCGCGGATCTCGACGAGCGCGGGGATGTCGTCGCCCTCGAGGCGGAGCGGGATCTCCGCGATCGTGCGGACGTTGGGGGTGATGTCCTCCCCCGTCCGCCCGTCGCCGCGGGTCGCCGCGCGGGTCAGCCTGCCGTGCTCGTAGGTGAGGTTGACGGCGAGGCCGTCCACCTTGAGCTCGCACAGGAAGTGGTATCCGCCCCTGCCCACGTCCTTGGCCACGCGCTCGGCCCAGGCGGCGAGCTCCCCGTCGTCGAAGGCGTTGTCCAGGGAGAGCAGACGCTCACGGTGTTCGACGGAGGTGAAGTCCGTGGTGTAGGGACCCGCGACCTTCTGGGTCGGCGAGTCCGGTGTGCGCAGCTCGGGATGTTCGTCCTCGATGGCCTCCAGCGCGCGCATCTGCCGGTCGAACTCGGCGTCGTCGACGACCGGCTGGTCCTTCACGTAGTACCGGAAGCGGTGCTCCTCGATCTGCTCGGCCAGAAGTGCGTGCTGTTCGCGCACCTCCGCCGGCACACCGGTCAGCTGCCCCGCCTGCTGTTCGCCGGCCATCGCCTGTTCCTCCCGTTGCCCCGTTGACTCCACGACCCGCGTTACTCAGGGTTGTCCGCGAGCGACCTCGCGGCCCGGGCGCAGTGGGCGAGCGCGGCGCGCGCGTACGCGGGCGACGCCCCCGCCAGACCGCAGGACGGGGTGATCACGACGGACTCGCTGAGAGTCCCCGGATTCAGACCCAGCCTGCTCCACAACGTCCTGACCTCCTTGACGCTACCGCCCGGGTCCGACAATGCGGTCGAGGCGGCGTCCACGCCGGGAACCACGCCGAGGAAAAGCTGGGTACCGCCTTCGACGGCCTCCCCGATCGCTTCCTCCTCACGCTCGGTGAGCAGGGAGAAGTCGAAGGACACGGCGTCCGCCCCCGCCCGGCGGAGCAGCGCGAACGGCACCTCCGGCGCGCAGGAGTGGACCGCGGTGAGTCCCTCGCCGTTCACCGCGAGCACGTCGCGCAGCGTCGCCTCGACGACCTGGCGGTCCACGGCACGGTAGGTGCGGTAGCCGCTCGCCGACCTGATCCGGCCCCGCAGAACCGCGGTCAGGGAGGGTTCGTCGAGCTGGAGCACGACCTCGGCGCCGGGGACCCTGCGCCGTACCTCGGCCAGGTGGGAGCGCAGGCCCTCGGCCAGCGAACCCGCCAGGTCACGGCAGGCCCCCGGGTCACCCAGCATGGCCTCGCCGCCCCGCAGTTCCAGCCCGGCTGCGAGGGTCCAGGGGCCGACGGCCTGGACCTTCAGCGGCCCCTCGTAGCCCTGGGTGAACTCCTCCAGCGCGTCGAGGTCCTCGCCCAGCCAGGAGCGGGCCCGACGGGTGTCGCGGCCGGGGCGGTCGCTGATCCGCCAGCCGCTGGGCTCGACGTGGCCGTACATCTCGACGAGCAGACCGACGGTCCGCCCGGTCATGTCCGCACCGGGGCCCCGTGCGGGCAGCTCCGCCAGGTAGGGCATGCCCTGGCCGTCGGCGAAGGACCCGGTGACGGTCTTGGCCGCTTCCCTGGCGTCTCCCCCCGGCATGGACCCGATCCCGGTGGCTGCACTCGCGCTGAACCCGCTCTTCTCGCTCACGCGGAAAGCCTACGGGCCCGGAGGCACGGCCTCTCAGCGGCCGGGGCGGACCGTCAGGTCGTTGATCTCGGCGTCGCGCGGAAGATCGAGGGCCAGCAGGATCGTGGTGGCCACGGACTCCGGGTCGATCCAGCGCGAGGCGTCGTACTCCTTGCCCTCCTGCTGGTGGACCTTGGCCTGCATGGGGCTGGCGGTGCGGCCCGGGTAGACGGAGGTGACCCTCACGCCGTTGCCGTGCTCCTCGTGGCGCAGCGAGTCGGCGAGCGCCTTGAGCCCGTGCTTGCTCGCCGCGTACGCGCCCCACTCGGCGTGGGCCGCGAGTCCCGCCCCGGAGTTCACGAGGACGACGTGGCCCTGAGCGACGCGGAGCTGCGGCAGCATCAGACGCGTCAGCTCGGCCGGGGAGACCAGGTTGGTGTTGAGCTGGTGGTGCCAGGCCTTGGGGGTCAGATCGCCGATCTTGCCGAGCTCGACGACGCCCGCGACGTGCAGCAGCGAGTCGAGGCGCTCGGGCATCGGCTGGTGGCCGAACGCCCAGGAGAGACGGTCGGGATTGCCGAGGTCGCCGACGAGCGTGCGGGCCCCGGGGTGGAGGGCGGCGAGTTCCTTGGCGCGTCCGGCGTCCCGGGCCAGCAGCACGAGTTCGTCGCCGCGTTCCAGGAGACGTCGGGCGACTGCGGCGCCGATGCCGGAACCGGCGCCGGTGATGAGATGAGTAGGCATGCCCCCATGCTCGCACCAGGGCGTGCCCGCATCAGAGCAAGCCTGCCGACTCCTCCAGGTAGGCCAGCGCGCCGACGCCGTCCTTGGCGAAGAAGACCAGCTCGGTGAGGGGCAGCGGCAGGAAGCCCTCGTCCTCCATGCGCTGGAACTGCTGGCGCAGGCCGTCGTAGAACCCGGCGGTGTTCAGCAGGACGACGGGCTTGGTGTGCTTGCCGTGCTTCTTCAGTTCCAGGATCTCCGTGGCCTCGTCGAGGGTCCCCGTGCCGCCGACCATGATCACGATGGCGTCGGACTTCTCCAGGAGCAGCGCCTTGCGCTCGGCCAGGTCCTTGGCGATCACCATCTCGTCGGCGTCCGTCCGCGCCTTGGCCGCCAGGAAGTCCACCGACACCCCGACGAGCCGGCCGCCGGACTCCTGGACCCCGTCGGCGACGACCTTCATCAGCCCGCTCTCCGACCCGCCCCAGACCAGGGTGTGTCCACCCCTGCCCAGCAGTTCCGCGAACTCGCGGGCGGGCACGGTGTAGCGGTCGTCGAGGTCGGCTGCGGAGAGGAAGACACAGATGTTCATGCGAACACCGTACGACCGCCCCCCGGTGCGGGAAGAAACCCGCGTTCCACGGGGCTGAACCCGGTATGGCCTCCATCACAGGACACACCATCACCGTCGAACCCTCCGCCACGCACGTGCGCGCCGTGCACGACGGGCAGGTGCTCGCCGAGAGCCGCCGCCCGCTGGTGCTGCGCGAGACGGGCTGTCCGGACCGTTACTACCTGCCGCCCGAGGACGTCCGTACGGAGTTGTTGTCACCCTCGGACACCCGTACGCACTGTCCGTTCAAGGGGGACGCGTCGTACTGGTCGCTGCCCGGTGCCGCGGACCTCGTCTGGGCCTATCCGGAGCCCAAGGGGGACGTCGCCGCGATCAGGGACCACTACTGCTTCTACGCCACGGACGTGGTGCCCGACTGACCGTCACAAGATATTTTCCGCACGGGCGATGAGTTCCGCGCGCCCCGGCGGTCCACCCTCACATGGACAAGACTCTCTCCCGTGACGGCACGTCGATCGCGTTCCGCCGCCGCGGTGACGGGCCACCGGTGATCCTGGTCGGCGGGGCGTTGAGCACCGCGGCCGACGAGGCGCCGCTGGCCGCCCTGCTGGCCCCACGCCTCACGGTTGTCACGTACGACCGGCGGGGGCGCGGGGCGAGCGGGGACGGCGGCCCGTACGCGCTCCGCCGCGAGATCGAGGACCTGGCGGCGGTCGCGGCCGCGGCGGGCGGGCGCGTCTCGCTGTTCGGCATGCTGTCGGGCGGGGCGCTGGCCCTGGAGGCGCAGGCTGCGGGGCTGCCCGTGGACCTGCTCGCGGTCTACCAGCCGCCGTACACCCCGGGCCCCTCCGGCCTGCTGTACAAGTCCCGCTGCACGGCGCTGCTGCACCGGCTGCTGGCGAAGGGCGACCGGGCCGGGGCCGTCGAGCTGTACCTGTCCCGGACCGGGATCCCGGAGGAGACGGTCGCCCGCATGCGCCGCACCCCGCTGTGGTCCGGTCTCGAAGCGGTGGCCCACACCCTCGCGTACGACGACGCCCTGCTGGGCGACGGCTCGGTGCCCGTCGAGAGGTTCGGCTCGGTCACCGCGCGCACCCTCGTCCTGACGGGCGGCTTCAGCACCGAGGGGGCGCGGCGGACGAGCCTGGCCCTCGCGGCGGCGGTCCCGCGCGCCAGGCAGCGCACTCTGACCGGCCAGACGCGCGAGCTGGCACCGCATGCGATCGCGCCGGTGCTGGCGGAGTTCTTCGCCCGGGAGGTGTTCGCCGGCCGGGTGTCGTGACGTCGTCGTGCGGGTCACGTCCGTACAGGGGTCGGACGTGACCCGCGCGGCCGTCAGCCGGCCGCCGCCGCCTTCTCACGCCGCACCGTCGTCGCGATCGTCGCCGAGCCGACGACCCGCGTCCCGTCGTAGAGCACGACAGCCTGGCCCGGTGCGACACCCCGGACCGGCTCGGTGAAGGTGACCGACAGGGTGCCGTCGACGAGCTCCGCCGTCACCTCGGTCTCGCCGCCGTGGGCGCGGAGCTGGGCGGTGTACGTGCCCGGGCCGGAGGGGGCCGTGCCGCACCAGCGGGGCTTGATCGCCGTCAGTGCCGTGACGTCCAGGGCCTCGGCCGGGCCGACCGTCACCGTGTTGTTCACCGGGGAGATGTCCAGGACGTAGCGGGGCTTGCCGTCGGGGGCCGGGTGGCCGATGCGCAGGCCCTTGCGCTGACCGATGGTGAAGCCGAAGGCGCCCTCGTGGGTGCCCACCTTCGCGCCGGACTCGTCGAGGATGTCGCCCTCCGCCGGGCCGCCGAGACGGCCGGCCAGGAAGCCCTGGGTGTCGCCGTCCGCGATGAAGCAGATGTCGTGGCTGTCGGGCTTCTTGGCGACCGCCAGGCCGCGGCGCTCGGCCTCGGCGCGGATCTCGTCCTTGGTGGTGAGGGTGTCACCGAGCGGGAACATCGCGTGGGCGAGCTGCTTCTCGTCCAGGACGCCGAGGACGTAGCTCTGGTCCTTGGCCATGTCCGAGGCGCGGTGCATCTCGCGGGTGCCGTCGTCCTTCACCACGACCGTGGCGTAGTGGCCGGTGCACACCGCGTCGAAGCCGAGGGCCAGGGCCTTGTCGAGCAGCGCGGCGAACTTGATCTTCTCGTTGCAGCGCAGGCAGGGGTTGGGCGTGCGCCCCGCCTCGTACTCCGCGACGAAGTCGTCCACGACGTCCTCACGGAAGCGTTCCGCCAGATCCCAGACGTAGAACGGGATACCGATGACGTCCGCGGCGCGGCGGGCGTCCCGGGAGTCCTCGATGGTGCAACAGCCGCGCGCGCCCGTACGGAAGGACTGCGGGTTCGCGGAGAGGGCGAGGTGCACACCGGTCACGTCGTGGCCTGCCTCGGCGGCTCGGGCCGCCGCGACGGCGGAGTCGACTCCGCCCGACATGGCGGCGAGCACACGGAGGGGGCGCTGGGAGGTCTCAGTCATAGCCCGTCCAGAGTACGGGGCCCCGGGAACCGAATCCTCTCGGATAAGCGTTGTGGAGCACATGGGGAACAACGGGAGTGCCGGATCAGCGGGCAAAAGCCCCGGTCAGGGCATCAGCCGGCGCACACTGCTGATCGGCGGAGGGGCCGTCGCGGCAGCCGGCACGGCCGCACTGGCCGCGGAGGAGATCCGGCGCGTCTGGTGGCGGGTGCCGGGTGTCGAGAAGCCGCGCAAGGAGGGTGAGCTGGACTACACCCCCGCGCGCTGGATCGCGGCCTCCGAAGCGAACTGGCGTCGGGCCGACCGCCCCGACGACTACGGCGTGGACCGCGTGATCGTCCATGTCACGCAGGGCAGCTACGCCAGCGCGGTCAAGGTCTTCCAGGACCCGGCACACCAGGCGGCGACGCACTACATCGTCGGGCAGAACGGCCGCGTGACCCAGATGATCCGCGAGCTGGACGTCGCGTACCACGCGGGCAACCGCTCGTTCAACGAGCGGAGCGTCGGTATCGAGCACGAGGGCTTCGTGGACCGCCCGCAGGACTTCACGGCGGAGATGTACGCGTCCTCCGCGAAGCTGACGGCGGCGATATGCGAGCGGTACGCGATCCCTGTCGACCGTGAGCACATCATCGGGCACGTCGAGGTCCCCGGCACGGACCACACCGATCCCGGGCCGCACTGGGACTGGCCCCGCTACATGAAGCTGGTGCGCGCGGCCTCCACGGGCGGGGCGCGGGCTAGCTGAGCCCTGCCGTCCTCGCCCGCTCGACGGCGGGCCCGATCGCCCGCGCGAGGTCCTCCACGTCCTGCGCGGTCGAGGTGTGACCGAGCGAGAAGCGCAGTGTGCCGCGCGCCAGCGCCGGATCGGTGCCGGTGGCCAGCAGGACATGGCTGGGCTGGGCGATGCCCGCGGTGCACGCGGATCCCGTGGAGCAGGCGATGCCCTGGGCGTCGAGCAGCAGCAGGAGGGAGTCGCCCTCGCAGCCGGGGAAGGTGAAGTGGGCGTTGGCGGGAAGCCGGCCGCCGGGGGCGGGGTCGCCGCCGAGGAGGGCGTCGGGGACGGTCTTCAGTACGGCCGCGGCCAGCTCGTCCCGGAGTGCGCCGACCTCACGTGCGAAGTCCTCGCGTCCGTCGGCGGCGTGCCGTCCGGCGACGGCGAACGCGGCCACGGCGGGTACGTCGAGCGTGCCGGAGCGCACATGCCGCTCCTGCCCGCCGCCGTGCAGGACGGGTACGGGTGTCTGGTCGCGCCCGAGCAGCAGCGCGCCGATGCCGACCGGGCCGCCGATCTTGTGTGCGCTGACCGTCATCGCGGCCAGCCCGGAACGGGCGAAGTCGACCTCCAGCTGCCCGAACGCCTGCACCGCGTCGGCGTGCATGGGGACCCCGAACTCGTCCGCGACATCGGCGAGTTCACGTATCGGCATGATGGTGCCGATCTCGTTGTTGGCCCACATCACGGTAATGAGCGCGACATCGTCCGGGTCGCGGACGAGCGCCTCGCGCAGCGCCTCCGGATGCACGCGCCCGTAGGCGTCGACCGGGAGGTATTCGACGGTGGCGCCCTCGTGCTCCGCGAGCCAGTCCACGGCGTCCAGGACGGCATGGTGCTCGACGGGGCTGGCCAGGACCCGGGTGCGCCGGGGGTCGGCGTCGCGCCGGGACCAGTAGAGGCCCTTAACGGCGAGGTTGTCGGCCTCGGTGCCGCCGGAGGTGAGGACCACCTCACTGGGGCGGGCGCCGAGCGATTCGGCGAGGGTCTCTCTGGACTCCTCGACGGTACGGCGGGCCCGGCGCCCGGCGGCGTGCAGGGAGGACGCGTTACCGGTGACGGCGAGCTGCGCGGTCATCGCCGCGATCGCCTCCGGCAGCATCGGGGTGGTCGCGGCGTGGTCGAGGTAAGCCATGGTGGTGACGATTCTACGAGTCCGTGGCGCGCGGCGTGCCGAGGGCGGCGCCCGGCGCCCCCGGCCCCGGCTCGTGACGGGCCGGCTCGGGCGCCCTCGAAGCGCCGGCAGCGCTCCTCAGAGGGCCGTCCAGCGCTGGGACGCCGCTCCCGAGCAGCTGCTGGGCTTGAGGGCGCCGTTGCCCATGATGCTGAGACAGGTCCCCGTGCCGACGTTCACGAGGGCGCCTCCCGCCCCCGCGCGCCAGCGGCGTGACGCGTCCTCGTTGCACGAGAGCAGCAGGATCCCCCCGGGGCCCGCGGTGAGGCATGTCCTGCCCGACTCGGGAACGAGCTGGAAGGATCCGCCGGACGCCGCCCGGACACCCCAGACGGCACCCGACCCGCCGCATTCGCCGGTGCCCGGGTAGCCGTTGAACGCGACGTAGAGACACTTGCCGTTCTCGGCGTTGCGATAGCGGCGGTTCCCGGAGGACACGGGTTCGCCGGAGCTGGACCCCTCTGACGCACTGGACCCACCGGAGGTGCTGGAGCCACCCGAGGTGCTGGAGCCACCCGACGCGCCGGATCCCCCGGAGCCGTCCTGGGCACCGCCGCCCGCGTCTCCGCCTGCCGGGGCGGGGGCAGAACTCCCGTCCACTGTCTCATCCCCCTTCTCGCCTCCCCCGTCCTTCTCCTTGTCCTTCGGCGGCTTCCCCGGTGACGCCGAGCCCGAAGGGCTCGCGGACGCGGAGGAGGCCCCGGGCACGGCCGGGGCCGTGGCGGAGACGGACGGCCCGGCGGCCTTCCGGTCGTCCGGCGCCGAGACGAAGGGAAGGAGCTGGACGGCGAGTGTCGCGCCGCCCGCGGCCACGACCACCGGCACGACGGCGAAGAACACGCGTGTGCGCCGCCGGCGCTCACGCTCCGGGCGGGCCTTCTGCCCCAGCCCCAGGGTCTCCACGGAGACGGGCGGCGGCAGTTCGATCTCCTGGACGTGTGCCGCGAAGGCCGCCTTCTCCGCGAGGTTCCCGCTGATGGATTCCGGCCACAGCGGAGCGGCGGACGGCCCGTGCTCCGTGGCGATCCGTACCAGCTCGGACGCTGTGGGACGGGCCCCGGTGTCCTTGTCGAGGCAGGCGACGACGACCTCGGCGAGTGCGGGGTCGAGCGACCTCACCGCTTCGAGGCCGGGCTTCTCGTGCACGATGCGGTAGAGCACCGCCGGGCCGGACTCCTCACCGAAGGGCGGGCTGCCGCAGGCCGCGTAGGCGATGACCGAACCCAGCGCGAAGACATCCGCGGCACCGGTCAGGTCGCGCTGCGTCGTGGCCTGTTCGGGAGCCATGTACGCCGGGGTGCCGACCACCATGCCGCTCCTGGTCAGCCGGCTCTGCTCGGTGGCGCGGGCCACACCGAAGTCGATGACCGTGGCGCCCTCGACCGTCAGCATGACGTTGGACGGCTTGAGGTCGCGGTGCACCATGCCGAGGTCGTGCACCGGGACCAGGCCCTGGGCGGCCTCCCGCAGCAGGAGCCACACGGTCTCCGCGGGCAGCGGGCCCTTGTGCAGCGCGAGGGCCTCGCTGAGCGTGAGCCCGGGGACGTACGCGGTCGCGAGCCAGGGGGGCCGCGCGTCACGGTCGCTGGCGATCAGCGGGGCGGTGGCCTCCGCGGGCAGCTTGGCGAGGTTGTCCAGCTCGTGTCCGAACCGGCGGACGAAGTCCTGGTCCTCACCCGCGATCGAGGGCAGCACCTGCTTGACGGCGACGTACCGGCCTTCGTGGACGCCGAGGTACACGCGCCCCATGCCGCCGGAGCCGAGCCGGCCCGCGAGCGGGATCCCGCCGATCTGCCGTGGATCGTCGGCTCCCAGCGGCTTGGCTCCACTGCCCGTCAGGTCCAACACGCCCACACCGACTCCCCGTGACACACCTTTTCCGTACCGGAGGAAGTCTGACCAGTGGATACTGGGAGTGGAGGCATTTTCTAGAAAAACACTCCAGAAATTCACCGCGGAAGAGACCCGCCTCACGAACCACAGGAACGGCCACCCGATGAGCCCCAAGCAGCACCGCGGCGAAGTCACTTCCGATCTGCTCCTGGACGCGGCGCTGCGCGTGTTCGTCGAGTCGGGCGAGCAGGGCCTCACGGTCAGCGCGGTCGTACGGACCAGCGGTGTCAGCCTGGGCAGCCTCTACCACCACTTCGGCAGCCTCGACGGCCTGATAGGCACCCTCAGTCACCGCTGGCTCGACCGGCTGCTGGGCGAACTGACCACGGCCCTGCGGGAGGCCGGCACCGTGCGTGCGGGCATCGCCGGTGCCGTGGAGGCCTACCTGGCCTTCGTACGGGAACACCAGGGGCCCGCCCTGCTCCTGCATTCCCCGCTCGCCGACCGCAAGAGCATGGCGCGGGGCAGGGAGTTCCGCGACGCCCAGGAGGCAAGGGTCTCCGAAGTGGCTCTCTGGGTCCGGCAGGGCGTGGATTCCGGGGAACTGGCCCCGCTCCCCCTGCCGCTGATCGAGTCCTTGATCATGGGCCCTGTCGTCGCCGTCGCCCGTCGGTCGCTGTCGGGCATCGACGACGTCGATCTCGACGAGGCCGCACGCCTCCTGCCGGAGCGGATCTGGCGGTCGGTCCGGGCGTAGAAGCACGCCGGGGCGGCGGGATCAGCCGGCGGGGCCGCGTGGGGTGCCGCTCCGGGGGCGGGCGATCAGCCGGCGAGGCCCCAGGAGACGGTGCCGTTGACCGTGACCAGGACGGCGAGGACCACCAGGTCGGCGACGCCGAGTGCCAGTCCGAGCAGGGCACGGCCACGGCGGGTGGTGGAGCGGGCGAGCGCGATGACCGCCATCACGACGGCGACCGGCCCGAGCAGGATGTTCATCACCAGGAGACCGAGCAGCCCGAGGACGAACGAGGCGACGGCGAGCCCGTCGGCCTCGCGACCGGCGGGACGGGTCCCGGCCGGACGGCTGTCGGCGGAGGGCGCGTCGGCGGGACGGGTGGCGCGCGGCGCGGTGCGTGCGGTGGTGAGTGCCATGGGGTGGGGCTCCTTCGCGTCAGCGGGTGCGGCGGGCGAGGCGTTCACGGACGCCGAAGACCGCCAGCCAGAGACCGATCACGGCCGCGGCGGTCAGTGCCACGGGGAGCGGAAGGTGCGCGACCGCTCCGAGGACAACCCCCAGCAGGAGCAGGGCGGCGACGAGGACGATCATGTCCGGCCTTTCTGCGAGCTTTGAGAGTACGACTGTTCACTGAATTAGAAGTCTAGACCCTCCCGCCCTTCCAGGACTCGGAGAACGGTTGTTTACTGAATGGCATGAGTCACACCATCGGCATCCGCCAGGCCCAGAAGCTGAAGACACGTCAGGCACTGCTCGACGCGTCGTTGGAGCTGCTGGAGCACCAGAGCCTGAGCAGCCTGGGCCTGCGCGAGGTGACGCGGGCCGTCGGCGTGACCCCGACCGCCTTCTACCGCCACTTCGACGACACGGCGGCGTTGGGCGTCGCCCTGGTCGAGGAGACCCTGGGGAGCCTGCACGGCATGATCGGCGCGATCCTCGCCGACACCGGGGACAGCGAGGAACGGCTCGACCGCAGCGTCGAACTGATAGCCCGTCATGTCACGGCACAGCCGGCCCACTTCCGCTTCATCGCCCGCGAGCAGCACGGCGGCGTCGGGCGGGTGCGCGAAGCCATCGCCGCCCAGCTGCGCGGTTTCGCCGACGAGGTCGCCGAAGTCCTGGGTGCGGAGACCGAGTCGGCGGGCTGGGACCGGGAGGACCTGCTGATGCTGGGCGGGCTGTACGTCGACCACATGGTGCTCACGGCGTCGGCACTGCTGGACGCCGGACCGGAGGGCGAGCGGGAGGTCGTCCGGGTGGCGCGGCGCCGGCTCCGCCTGGTCACGCTGGGCCGGGTCCACTGGCTGGACACGCCGTAGGGTCGGCTTCATGAGCGACTGGACACTCGACCGGACCTTCACCAGCTCCTCGGGCGAGGTGCGCTGGACCGCCCTCGGTCCCGGACAGGCCCCTCCCGTCGTCCTCGTCCACGGCACGCCCTTCTCCTCGTACGTCTGGCGGGGCATCGCGCGGGGGCTCGCCCAGGACCACCGCGTCCACGTGTGGGACCTGCCGGGATACGGTGCCTCCGCGCAGTACGCCGGGCAGGACGTGTCGCTGGGCGCCCAGGCCCGGGTGCTCACCGAACTCCTCGACCACTGGGGGCTCGAAGGACCGTCGGTGGTCGCCCATGACTTCGGCGGCTGCGTCTCCCTGCGCGCCCATCTCCTGCACGGGGCCCGCTACGGGCGTCTGGCCCTGGTCGACCCGGTGGCTCTGGCCCCGTGGGGCTCGCCCGCCTACCGGCTGCTCGGCGGACGGGCCGAGGTCTTCGGCGCGCTGTCCCCGGAGCTGCACCGGGCGCTGGTGACCGAGTACGTGAGCTCGGCGAGCCATCAGGGGCTGCACCCCACGGTGCTGGACAGGCTCGTCGCCCCCTGGTGCACCGAGGCCGGGCAACCCGCGTTCTACCGGCAGATCACCCAGAACGACCAGCGCTTCACCGACGAGATCCAGCACCGCTACGGCGAGCTGGATCTGCCCGTACTGATCTGCTGGGGCACGGAGGACACCTGGATCCCGGTCGCCCGCGGCCATGAGCTGGCCGGACTCGTCCCAGGCGCCGGCCTCCGGCTGATCGAGGGGGCGGGGCACCTCGTCCAGGAGGACGCGCCCGCCGAGCTCACCGCCGCCCTCACCCGTTTCCTGCGTACAGCCGTGTGACGGCCGCCGCGGCCTCGGCGAGCACGCGTCGCGCTTCCGGCGGCGACAGCACCTCGGGGTTCGGGCCGAAGGAGAGCAGGGACCGCGCCCGCGTGAGCTCCGGCACGGCGAGTTCGGCCGGCGGCCGCTCCCCCGCCGATTCCCGCAGCCGGTCGGACCTCACCGCACCGTCGTGGCGCGGGGTCAGCCGCGGGGTGCGCGGGCCAGCTGGCGGGACTGTGCGACGAGGCGGCCGGCGCTGTCCCACACGTCCGCGTCCTCCTCCAGGAAGCCGCCCGCGAGATTGCGGGTGGTGATGGAGACACGGAGCGGCCCCGGGGCCGGCCGGCAGCGGATGTGGGCGGTGAGCTCGACGGTGGGCGTCCAGCCCTTCAGCCCGAGTTCGAAGGAGGTGGGAGGCAGGGCGTCCACGGTGAGGAGCAGCGAGAGCGGATCGGCGTCGCGGCCGTCCGCCAGACCGAACCAGCCCCGCATCTCACCCTTGCCCGACGGTGCGCCGACGGCCCAGCCGACGGTCGCCGGGTCGAGCTTGATGTCCAGCCGTTCGGTGATGGCGGAGCTGCCGGGGATCACCGACGCGCCGTCGCTCGTTCCGAGGCACTGTTCCAGGGGTGGGATCGCCGGGGGCTCGGCCGACGTGCGGATCTCCTCGCTGAGGCCGTCCAGGTCGCCGTAGGTGGCCAGCACCCGGATGCGCTCGATCTCCGTGCCGTCCTCCGCGAACTGGAAGAGCGAGGCCTCGCCGGTGGAGAGCGTGCGGCCGGTGCGGACCACCTGCGTACGGATCACGGCTGGGCCGGGGACCGAGGCGGTGAGGTAGTGCGCGGAGACCGAGAACGGGTCGGGGTGCGGCAGTGCCTCGCCGAGCGCGCGGCCCAGCATGGCGAGCAGGTAGCCACCGTTGACCGCGTGGATGATCGTCCAGCCCGCGGAGAGCTCGGCGTCGTAGACGCCCTCCTCCCGGAGCGTGACGGCGGTGTCGCGGTCGAACTCGCTGTCACCGATGGTCGCCTGTACCGGGCGCGACTCCTGCGCTGCTGCCTGTGCCATGGCATGCACGGTACACCGATCGTATTACTGAGCGGTAGCTTTTTGTTGCCGTCAAATGACGGCCGGGTTCTCCTCGGCACTGGCCGAGCGCCGGTTCCAGGCGCGCGGCGCCCTCCAGTGGTAGCGCATGGCGAGCAGCCGCAGGACGAACGCGGCGAGCGCGGCGGCACCGCTGGTGTACGCGTTGAGCGTCTCGAACCGGATGCAGAGGACCACCATGACCGCGCCGACGATCGCGGGGACGGCGTACAGGTCGCGGTCCCAGCGCAGCAGCGAGGGCACCTCGTTGGCCAGGACGTCACGCAGCACACCGCCGCCGACCGCGGTGGCCAGTCCGAGGGCGGCGGACGAGGTGAGACCGAGTCCGTACTCGTACGCCTTGACCGTGCCGGCCACGCAGAAGAGCCCCAGTCCCGCCGCGTCGAAGACGTTGACGCCGACCTGGATGCGTTCGACGTGCGGATGCAGGAAGAACACCAGACCGGCGGCGATCAGCGGAGTCAGGAAGTAGCCGAGGTCCGTGAAGGCAGCCGGGGGGATGGCACCGATCATCACGTCACGGAAGATCCCTCCGCCCAGCGCTGTCACCTCGGCGAGGACCGCGATGCCGAAGACATCGAAGTTCTTGCGTACGGCGAGCAGGGCTCCCGAGATCGCGAAGACGAAGATTCCGACGATGTCGAGCGCATGCTGGACGGAGGGGGTGAAGAGTTCGTTGAGCACCGGGCAATTGTGCCCGCACTACTTCTTCGGGTCGTCCTCCGCATCGGTGGACGGAGCGGCGTCGGGCTCGGCGTCAGGCTCGGCGGACTTCTCCGGGCCCTTCGACGCGGCGGGCTCGGCGGGCTTCTCGGGATTCGCGGGTACCTCCGACGCGGCGGGCTCGTCCGACGCGGCGGGCTCGACCGACGCGGCGGGCTCGACCGACGGTGCGTCGGGCTCGACCGACGGTGCGTCGGGCTCGACCGACGGTGCGTCGGGCTCGACCGACGGTGCGTCGGGCTCGACGGACGATGCGTCCTCGGCCTCGGCCTCGGCCGGTGCGCTCGCCTCCGCCTTCTTTGACTCCGCCTTCTCCGACTCGTCCGTCTCCGCCAGAGGCGTTTCCGCCTCGGGCTCTTCCGCCTCCGCCACCACGGCCGGCTCTTCCGCCACGGCCGGCTCCGCCGCGACCGCCGGCTTCACGGTGATGACGTCCGCGACGAGCGGCGCGTCCCCCGGTGCCTGGTCCTCGCCGTTCTCCGGGTGGTGGCACGCCACCTGGTGCCCGGTCTTCAGCTGGAGCAGCGGCGGCTCGGTCGTCTTGCAGACCTGCGTGGCCTTCCAGCACCGGGTGTGGAAGCGGCAGCCGGACGGCGGTGAGATCGGCGACGGCACGTCGCCCTTGAGCAGGATGCGGTCGCTCTTGGCTCCGCGCCTGCGCGGGTCCGGGACCGGGACCGCCGACATGAGCGCCGTGGTGTACGGGTGCATCGGCGCCTCGTACAGCGACGTACGGTCCGCGAGCTCCACGATCTTGCCGAGGTACATGACCGCGATCCGGTCCGAGACGTGGCGGATGACCGACAGGTCGTGCGCGATGATCATGTACGTGAGCCCGAGCTCGTCCTGGAGGTCGTCCAGCAGGTTCACGACCTGCGCCTGGATCGACACGTCCAGCGCCGAGACCGGCTCGTCCGCGACGACCAGCTTCGGCTTCAGGGCGAGCGCCCGCGCGATGCCGATGCGCTGGCGCTGGCCGCCCGAGAACTCGTGCGGGTAGCGGTTGTAGTGCTCGGGGTTGAGCCCCACCAGCTCCAGGAGCCGCTGGACCTCCGCCTTCACGCCGCCCTCGGGCTTGACGCCCTGGAGCCGGAAGGGGGTGCCGACGATGCCGCCGACCGTGTGGCGCGGGTTCAGCGAGCCGTACGGGTCCTGGAAGATCATCTGGATGTCGCGGCGCATCGGGCGCAGCTTCCCGGCCGACATGTGGGTGATGTCGCGGCCCTGGAACTCGACCTTGCCACCGGTCGGCTCCAGCAGACGGGTCACCAGCCGGCCCATGGTCGACTTGCCGCAGCCCGACTCGCCGACGACACCCAGGGTCTCGCCCGGGCGTACGTCGAAGGTGAGCCCGTCCACGGCCTGGACCGCGCCGACCTTGCGCTTCAGCACGCCCTTGGTGATCGGGAAGTGCTTGACGAGGCCGTCGACCTTGAGGAGCGGCTCGGACCCGTCGGGCCTGGCCTCGGAAGACACGGGAGTCTTCTTGTTCGGATCAGTCACAGCTTCGGCGCAATCTCTTCGGTCCAGATACGGTCGCGCTGCTCACGCGACATGTGGCACGCGGAGTAGTGCCCGTCGCTGACCTGCTGCAGCTCCGGACGCTCGGTGCGGGTGATGTTGTCCGGCGGGACGTCGGCGTACGGGCAGCGCGGGTGGAAGGCGCAGCCCGACGGGACGTTGATGAGGCTGGGCGGCGAGCCCTTGACCGGGATCAGCCGCTCGGTCTGCTCGCGGTCGATGCGCGGCATCGAGCCGAGCAGGCCCCACGTGTAGGGGTGCTGGGGCTCGTAGAACACCTTCTCGGAGCTGCCGCGCTCGATGCAGCGTCCCGCGTACATCACGAGCAGGTTGTCCGCGATCTCGGCGACGACGCCGAGGTCGTGGGTGATCATGACGACCGCGGAGCCGAACTCCTTCTGCAGGTCGCGGATCAGGTCGAGGATCTGCGCCTGGACGGTGACGTCGAGGGCGGTCGTCGGCTCGTCGGCGATGAGCAGCTGCGGGTTGTTGACCAGGGCCATCGCGATCATCGCGCGCTGGCGCATACCGCCGGAGAACTGGTGCGGGTAGTCCTCGTACCGCCGGTGCGGCTCGGGGATGCCCACGCGGTCGAGCATTTCGATGGCGCGCTTCTTCGCGGCCTTCTTGTCGACCTTGTTGTGGACCCGGTGGGCCTCCACGATCTGCGCGCCGATGCTGTAGTACGGGTGCAGGGCGGACAGCGGGTCCTGGAAGATCATGGCCATCTTCTGGCCGCGGAGCCTGCGCACACGCTCGGGCCCGGCGCCGATGAGCTCCTCGCCGTCGAGCCAGATCTCGCCGCCGATCCGGGCACGCTCCGAGGTGTGGAGCCCCATGATCCCGAGGGAGGTCACAGACTTGCCGGAGCCGGACTCACCGACGATGCCGAGGGTCTGACCGGCCTTCAGGTCGAAGCTGACGCCGTCGACGGACTTGACCAGACCGTCGTCGGTGTCGAAGTGCACGCTGAGGTTGCGTACGGACAGGAATTCCTTGTCGTCGCCGGCCCTCTGCGCCGGAACGGTGTCCGCCGCCGGGGAGTCCTTCTTGATTGCGTCGCTCATGAGAGCCTCACCCGGGGGTCGATCGCGGCGTACACGAGGTCCACCAGCAGGTTGCAGATGACGATGAAGAAGGCGGCGACCAGGGTCACGCCCATCACCTTGGGCAGGTCGGCGGTGGTGACGCCCTGGATGGCGAAGGCACCCAGCCCCTGGAAGGAGAAGACCCGCTCGGTGATGACCGCACCACCGAGCAGCAGCGCGAAGTCCATGCCGAAGATGGTGACGAGCGGCGTGAGCGCGGAGCGCAGGCCGTGCTTGACGACCACCTTGCGTTCCTTGAGGCCCTTGGCCCGCGCGGTTCTGATGTAGTCCTCGCCCATCGTCTCCAGCATCCCCGCCCGGGTGAGCCGGGCGTAGAGCGCGGAGTAGAGGAGGGCGAGTGTGCACCAGGGCAGGACCAGACTGCCGGCCCACTCGACGGGACTGTCGGCGAAGGGTACGTACTCCCCGTTGCCGAACAGCGCCAGCACGACGAGACCGGTGAAGAACATCGGCAGCGAGACACCGGCGAGGGCGACGCCCATGGACATGCGGTCGAAGACCGATCCCCGCTTGAGCGCGGAGACGACACCGATCGCGACACCGGAGACGACCCAGATGACCGCGGCACCGACGGCCAGCGACAGCGTGACCGGGACACGGTCGACGATCTGGGGCCAGATCTCGGTGTGGGTCTTGAAGGAGTAGCCGAAGCACGGGGCGTTGCAGGTGACCGGGTCGGGACCGAACTGGTAGTCGGCGCCGACGACGATGCCCTTGACGAAGTTCCAGTACTGCAGGTAGAGGGGCTGGTCGAGCCCCAGGTTCTTCTTGACCGCGGCGATGACGTCGGGGTCGGGGCTCTTCCCGACGTACTGGGCGGCCATCGAGTCGAGGGTCTGACCGCCGAGACGGGGCACCAGGAAGAAGATCGCGAATGTGACTGCGCTGACCACCAGCAGCAGCAACACCGCGGCGAATACGCGTCGAATGATGTACGCAGCCACAGCCGTGCGGCGCCGGGCGGGCGGACGGGGTACGCCCGCCGGCCCGGCGCCTTCACCTGCCTTTCAGGGGATGCTGTCGATGAACAGGTGTTACTTGGCGGACGTCATCAGCACGTAGTCGTACATGCCGAGGTACGCGTCCGTGACCGTGACGTTCGCCGCGGAATCCGGGCGGTAGAGCAGGTTCTTGCGGTAGAAGAGCGGAACGACCGAGGCGTTCTCCATGACCTTCTGGTCGACCTCGCCCCACGTCGCGTTGCGCGCCGTGGTGTCGACGGTCCCGATGCCCTTGACGAGGAGGTCGTTGATCGCCTTGTCGTTGAGCTCCATCAGGTTCGTGCCACCGGACGGCTTGATGGCCGATCCGTTCACGATCTGGTCGAGGAAGCCGAAGCCGGTCGGCCAGTCGGCGCCCCAGGCCATCATCATCATGCCCGCGTTGTTCTTGTGGACCCAGTCCGGGACACCCGCGAAGTCCGTGAAGTACTTGTCCGCCGGGAACTGCTTGATCTCGGCGGTGACGCCGATCGCCTTCAGGCTGCCCTGGAGCTGCGTCGCGGCGGTGATCTCGTCAGGACGGTCGGAGCGCGCCGTCAGCGTGGTCTTGAAGCCCTTGGGCTGACCGCACTTGGTCAGGTGCTCCTTCGCCTTGGCGACGTCACCCTTGTTGCCCTCGGACGGGTACAGGTCGAACTTCTTGTACCCGGCGACGGTCGGCGGGATGACCGTGGTGGCCGGGTCGCCCTTGACCGAGCCGCCGATCGAGTCGACCATGCTCTGCTTGTCGACCGCGTACTGGACGGCCTTGCGGCACTCGACGTTGTCGAACGGCTTCACGTTGACGTTCAGCGCCAGGTACTGCAGGGCGCCGGCGTACGGGTTGTCCGTCTTCGCCTTCTCCGAGGCCTTGACCAGGACCTTGGGCTGGGTCTTGGACTGCAGACCCGTGCCCTCGGCGCCCACGGTGATGGCGTCGTTGAGCAGGTGGTCGTCGATCGTCGTGGCGTTGACGTTGAACTTGAGCTCGACCTTGTCGGCCAGCGCCTTGCGGATCGGGTCCGTCTTCGGGTCCCACTCCGGGTTGCGGACCAGCGTCGCGCCCTTGCTCTCGTCGTACGCCGAGAACTTGTACGGGCCCGAGGAGACCATCTTCTGGACGTAGCTGGCGCCCGTGTCGGCCTTCTGCGGGACCGGAGCGGTCTGCGAGAAGGCGGCGAGGTAGTCCATGTCCGCGAACGGCTTGTTGAGCTTGAAGACGATCGTGTAGTCGTCCGGCGTCTCGATGGACTTGAGGCCCTCGCCCGACTTGTCCTTGTACGGACCCTTGTACTTGTCGCCGCCCTCGAGGTACGCCTTGAAGTACGTCGGGCCGTTGGACAGGGCCTCCGGCGCGAAGTTGGAGCGCTCGACGGCGTACTTGACGTCCTTCGAGGTGACCTCGGTGCCGTCCTCGTACTTCACGCCCTTGCGGAGCGTGTAAGTCCAGGTCTTGGCGTCGTCGCTGGCCTTGCCGAGGCCGGTGGCGAGGTCGGGGACGACCTGCAGGCTCTCCTTGCCGGCGGCCGGCTTGAAGGTCACCAGCGAACGGCCGTACAGGCGGGAGAAGTTCTGCACCCAGCCGTAGTACGTGTTGCCGGGGTCGAGGGAGTCCGGGCCACTCGCGTGCTCCAGGGTGACCGTTCCCCCCTTCTTGTCGGTCGCGTTGACGATGCTCGTCAGACCCGCGTCGGCCTTGACGTTGCCCCCACCGCCGTTGCCGTCACCGTCCGAGTCGCTGCCGCTGCAGGCCGATGCGCCGAGCGAAACCGCTACGGCCACGGCTATGGCCGCTGCTGTCTTTCTGTTCTGCATGCTGAGGAAAGCCCCCTCGCTAGTCCGGTGCGGCACTGCCGCGATTACTTGCCACGAGGGTCGAGTGCGTCACGCAGCCCGTCCCCCAGCAGATTGAAGGCCAGCACGGTGATGAAGATCGCCATGCCGGGGATGACCATGAACATCGGGTCCACCTCGTAGAGGTCGACCGCCTGCGTGAGCATGCCGCCCCAGGACGCCTGCGGCGGTGCGATGCCGACGCCGAGGAAGGAAAGGGATGCCTCGAAGAGGATGTTCGTGGGGATCAGCAGCGTCGCGTACACGAGGATCGGCGCGATCAGGTTCGGCAGCAGCTCGCGGAAGAGGATGAACGGGCCGCGTGCGCCCAGTGACCTGGCGGCCTCGACGAACTCGCGCTCGCGCAGCGACAGGGTCTGCGCGCGGACGATGCGGCCGATGTAGGGCCAGCTGAAGAAGCCGATCACGAAGATCAGGACCGCGATCCGCAGCGTCAGCCCTTCCAGCCCGAAGGCGTTGCCCTGCAGGGAGGCGGAGATGGAGATCGCGAAGAGGAGCAGCGGGAAGGCGAGGAACGTGTCCATCAGCCGGCTGATGAAGCTGTCCACCCAGCCGCCGTAGAACCCGGCCACGACGCCCATGACGACGCCGATGACGACGGAGAGCAGCGTGGAGCCGACGGCCACCACGAGGGAGACCCAGGAGCCTTCGAGGATGCGCGCCAGGATGTCGCGCCCGGTCTGCGGTTCGACTCCGAGGGGGTGGTCCCAGCTGATACCGCCGAGGGCACCCTTGGGGGCCAGCATGACGGGGTCGACCAGGCTCTGGTTGAACGCGTTGGGGTCGAGTCCGAGGAGCGACTGCAGCGGCTTGGACAGCATCGCGGTGAGGATCAGCAGCACGACAACGATGCCACCGGCCATCGCGGCCTTGTCCCGCTTGAAGCGCGTCCAGGCGATGCGGCCGAGCGAACGGCCTTCGATCTCCTTACGTCCGGCGCCTTCCAGCACCGTCTCGGGCTGTGCGTCCGCCCGGGTGGTCTCGATCGGTGCCGTCATTGCGTTGGAGACCCCTCTCGGCCGACGGTGGCCGGCCTGTGAACCGCCGCTGTAGCGGCTCTTACGAAATGTGACACAAGTGGTGATGTGCGGCCGAAGTAACCCTGTTTGAACGAGGGCTGCTCCGGGCATGGACCACCTGCTGCCAGGAGTCTTCAACCACTTTGCGATCACCCGCCAGACCTGACGGGGAATGTTTGCATAAACGTGATGCTGCCAAGGGGCTTCCGTTATCCGGACAGCCGTGCTTGGTGAGCGGACCTCTCGGTCACTAATCCGCGATAACGGACAAGGCGGCCAACTGCCCCGAACCAGTCATCAACTACCCTCGGCGGCCCAGACCGCTGACGCGTCCTCAGTAGACGTGCGGCGCGGTGCCGGTGGCCGGCGGATAGCCGTAACCGGGTGCGGGGGGTGCCTGGGCGTGCGCCTCACGGTCGTAGAACGGCCGGGAGTTGGCCTTCAGCCACATCGCGACGGGGTCGTACTCGTCGGACAGCGAGACGGTGGAGACGGGCAGTCCGTCGGGAACGACGCCGATCGACTGCTGCATCATCGCGCGGACCGCGTCGACGGACGGCCGTCCGCTGTCGTAGAGGTCGAGCCCGATCGCGAGGTACGGGGCGCCGAGCGCGGGCTGCACCCAGGCGCGGCGCAGGGCGCGGACGGCGGGGGTGCGGTGGGCGTTCTGCGACAGCAGGGCGTAGAACTGCGGGATCTCGACGGCGGGTTCGCTCAGCCGCAGCGGCCCCGCGGGCATCCGGTCGAGGCCTGTGGCGATGCGGCGCAGGTCCAGCCAGGGGATGCCGACGCCGCCGCCGGGGGCGTGCGGGTTGAGCCAGATGCCCCAGCGGTCGGGGAAGAGGGAGCGGGCGATGTCACGGCCGGTGGTCACCTCGTGGGCCCTGTTCCAGCCGCTGGCCGAGAGCTCCTGGGCGGAGGTCACGCAGGGGGCGTAGCCCAGGCCGGCGACCTCCATGTTGCCGTACTGGGCGTCGGGGGAGCCCGCCGTTCCGTGCCAGAGCAGCATCCAGACCTGGCCCTCCGCCAGGGACCCCAGCAGTGCCTCGTACGTGTCGAGGCGCCCGGGGGTCACTTGACGAAGTGTGTGCTCGACCGCTCCCGGAGCTCTCGGCCCCTCCCCCGCTCTCGGCTGCGCTTGAGCGGGGGGACCCCCATGAGCAGGGGATACCCCATCGGCCGCCCCCATGCCTGACGCACTCACTCTGGGTCCCGCCCCTCTTCGATCCGCTGTTCCGCACGCTTCACGGTGCTGTGGCGCCACTCCCGGGCCCACGGGGCGGCCTCGTCATCCAACCAGCTTATGCGCCGCCCCCGACACCGGCTCGACGCCACGTGGCGGCCCGGGCCCCGGCTCTCAGTGCCCGTCGCGCCGGTAGAACGGGCGGACCTTCTCCAGCATCCAGTCCCCGACCGGGTCCTGCGCCACGTCGAGCAGGACCAGGTTGACCGGCCAGGGCACCTCGGCCCGGCCCAGCGCGCGCCCCAGGGCGTCCAGCGGAACGCTCTGCTCCGCGGCCTCGCGCACGGCGAACTCGACACCGACGAACAGGGCGGGGCTGTCGCCCTCGACGCTGGCCAGGACCCGGCGCGCGGTGCTCACCACTCCGGTCGCCTGGAACTCCGCGGACACCGCGGAGAGGAAGTCGACTGGATCCTCTTTCCAGTCCGGCTCGTACAGCCGGACACGGCCGCCGCTCGCGGGGCCGTCCAGCGGGGTGCGCCCGGCCCGGCAGAGCTCGGCGACGGCGGAGGGCGGCAGGGGTACCCCGACGGCGCCGCCCGGATTGACCGCTATGCCGAGCTGCGGGGGCAGCCCGCGGGCGAACTCTCGCGCGGGCGCGACGGTGAAGGAGAGGTGGGAGCCGACGCACTGGAGGAACTGCGCCTCGGAGCTGAACACGGGGACGTAGGCGCCGCCCTCGATGTCGACCGTCGGAAGGTCGAGGCCGGTGCTGTCGGGCCCGCCGCCGTTCGGCAGGGGTACCCAGACGTGGCTGCGGCCGAGGACCTCGACCAGCCGCCCGCCTGCCCCGGGCACGCCGAGCGAGGCGCTGAGCGTCTCCTCGAACTCGTTGGCGGGCCACCCCTGCGACGGATACGACGGGGTCTGGCCCTGAGCCGGAATGTCCACGGTGTCTGTGTCCCTTTCTCGCCATGCTGTGCGGCTGAAACCTTAGACCGGCTCGCGCCGCTGGTGCGGTGCCGCAGGCGGGAGCCGTGACGGGACCCGAGGGGCCGTCCAGATTCCGGACGGCCCACCGGAGGGGCGCGAACTGTGCGTGTGCGAACGGTGACACCAGTGGCCACGCGTCCGGCACCCCCTCCGGGCCAGGTCTAGGCCGGAGGGGCCGGCGGCTCCGCGAACGAGATCAGGACGATCGCCGCCGCCGTCTCCCGGTCGAGCAGCACCGCCGAGGCGCATCCCGGTGGCAGCAGCCCGCTCTCGGTGTCGCGCAGCAGCCGGCCGACCGCCCGCCGGTGCCGGGCGAAGGCGTAGCCGGACACCCCACGGCCACGCTCCCGCTGCCCCTGTCTTGCGACCTGGGGGGTGACGTCGAGCAGCACGAGGTGGAGGGCACTGCCCCTGCGCCGGGCCTCACGCGCCAGCCAGCGCCGCACCCAGGCCTGCGTGCCGCAGTCGTGCACGACGACCGGTCCGCCCGAGCGCAGGGTGCGCAACAGCCCCGCGTAGTGCGCGGCGCGCACCAGGGGACGGTAGAGGGCGTACGGGAGTAAGGCGGGCAGGGCCGCCTCCCAGCGGTCCCTGGTGTCCTGGGAGTCGATCGCGTGCTCCCGGGCCGTGCGCCGGATCAGCGTGGACTTCCCGCTGCCGGGCAGCCCGGAGACCACCACCACGTCCCCCGGCGCGAAGTCCAGGCCGCGCGGTCCCGGACCGCCCACGCCCCGCAGATCACGCACCACCGGCGCCTGCCCGTCCGACAGCTCCCGCGCGGGCACGCCGGACTGCTGGGGCATCGCACCGCTCGCCGCCCCCGCGGTGGTCGCGTAGCGCTGCAACGTCATCGCCTTCCCCCTGCCGAGTCACCCACTGACCTGCCCAAGAAGTGTAAAGAAAAGGTAATGCGGCACAACCGCTTCCGGCCGCACGTGTCGGGATCGGTACCCGTGCGGACCGGAACGCCCCACTCTCCCGCAATGCGTGCGATGATGACCCCGCCAACTGCATACCGGCCGTTTGAATCCGCGCGGGAGAGTCCCGGTCACCGTGTGCGCCGGGCGCCGAAGGAGCAAGTTCCTCCCTTGAATCTCTCAGGCCCCGTACCGCGTGGATGAGGCAGATCTGAAAAGCGGGCCGCTGCGCGGTCCCACCCAAGGTGCAAGCCGACCCTGACGGGGACGAATCCGTCAGGACCCTTTCAGGGGCTCTCGGCGAACCTCTCAGGTTCCGATGACAGATGGGGAGGGAACAACCCCCTGTCGTCATGCCCTGGAGCCATGTCCATGAGCACTGCCCCCCGTCTCACCGCCCTGGATGCCCTGCATCGGTCCCTGGGCGCGACCATGACCGACTTCGCCGGCTGGGACATGCCGCTGCGGTACGCCAGCGAGCGCGACGAGCACAACGCCGTGCGTACCCGGGCCGGACTGTTCGACCTGTCGCACATGGGCGAGATCGCCGTCACCGGCCCGCAGGCGGCCGCCTTCCTCAACTACGCGCTGGTCGGCAACATCGCCACCGTCGGCGAGGGCAGGGCCCGCTACACGATGATCGTCGCGGAGGACGGCGGGATCCTGGACGACCTGATCGTCTACCGCCTGGCCGGCACCGAGTTCATGGTCGTCGCCAACGCGGGCAACGCCCAGCTGGTCCTGGACACCCTGACCGCACGCGCCGAGGGCTTCGACGCCGAGGTGCGGGACGACCGCGACGCGTACGCGCTGCTCGCCGTCCAGGGCCCGGACTCGCCCGCCGTGCTCAAGGCGGTCACGGACGCCGACCTGGACGGACTGAAGTACTACGCCGGGCTCCCCGGGACGGTCGCCGGCGTCCCCGCGCTCATCGCCCGGACCGGCTACACGGGTGAGGACGGCTTCGAGCTCTTCGTGGCCCCCGAGCACGCCGAGCAGCTGTGGAAGGCCCTGACGGAGGCCGGCGCGCCGTACGGCCTGATCCCGTGCGGGCTCTCCTGCCGTGACACGCTCCGCCTGGAGGCGGGCATGCCGCTCTACGGGCACGAGCTGACCACCGCGCTGACGCCCTTCGACGCGGGTCTGGGGCGAGTCGTGAAGTTCGAGAAGGAGGGCGACTTCGTCGGCCGCGAGGCGCTGTCCGCCGCCGCGGACCGCGCGGAGGCCGCCCCGCCGCGCAAGCTCGTCGGCCTGATCGCCGAGGGCCGCCGGGTGCCGCGCGCCGGTTACCCCGTCGTGGCCGACGGGAAGGTCGTCGGCGAGGTCACCTCGGGTGCCCCGTCGCCCACCCTGGGCAAGCCGATCGCCATGGCCTACGTGGACGCGGCGCACGCCGCGCCCGGCACCGAGGGTGTCGGCGTCGACATCCGGGGCACGCACGAGCCGTACGAGGTCGTGGCGCTGCCCTTCTACAAGCGCCGTAAGTGACGCCGTACGTGACACGGCGCGCCGCGCACGTGACGCATTCGTGTCTCACACCGTAAGACCACCGTTCATCAGCACTCCCCCGCGTACAGGAGAATTCAGGTCATGAGCAACCCCCAGCAGCTGCGGTACAGCAAGGAGCACGAGTGGCTGTCGGCCCTCGAGGACGGTGTGGCCACGGTCGGTATCACCGAGTTCGCGGCCAACGCGCTCGGTGACGTCGTCTTCGCCCAGCTCCCGGAGGTCGGCGACACGGTGACCGCGGGCGAGACCTGCGGTGAGCTGGAGTCGACCAAGTCGGTCAGCGACCTGTACTCGCCGGTGACCGGCGAGGTGACCGCGGCCAACCAGGACGTCGTGGACGACCCGTCGCTGGTGAACTCCGCTCCCTTCGAGGGCGGCTGGCTGTTCAAGGTGCGCGTCGCGGAGGAGCCGAACGACCTTCTCTCCGCCGACGAGTACACCGCGTTCTCCGGCAACTGAGACCTTAGGGACCCACTGATGTCGCTTCTCAACTCCTCCCTCCACGAGCTGGACCCGGACGTCGCCGCAGCCGTCGACGCCGAGCTCCACCGCCAGCAGTCCACCCTCGAGATGATCGCCTCGGAGAACTTCGCTCCGGTCGCGGTCATGGAGGCGCAGGGCTCCGTCCTCACGAACAAGTACGCCGAGGGCTACCCCGGCCGCCGCTACTACGGTGGCTGCGAGCACGTCGACGTGGTCGAGCAGATCGCGATCGACCGCATCAAGGCGCTCTTCGGCGCCGAGGCCGCGAACGTCCAGCCGCACTCGGGTGCGCAGGCCAACGCCGCCGCGATGTTCGCGCTGCTGAAGCCGGGCGACACGATCATGGGTCTCAACCTGGCCCACGGCGGTCACCTGACCCACGGCATGAAGATCAACTTCTCCGGCAAGCTCTACGACGTGGTCCCGTACCACGTCGACGACACCGGCGTCGTGGACATGGCCGAGGTCGAGCGCCTCGCCAAGGAGTCGAAGCCGAAGCTCATCGTGGCCGGCTGGTCCGCCTACCCGCGCCAGCTGGACTTCGCCGCCTTCCGCCGCATCGCGGACGAGGTCGGCGCGTACCTGATGGTCGACATGGCGCACTTCGCGGGCCTGGTCGCCGCCGGTCTGCACCCCAACCCGGTGCCGCACGCCCACGTCGTCACGACCACCACGCACAAGACGCTGGGCGGTCCGCGCGGTGGCGTGATCCTGTCGACGCAGGAGCTCGCCAAGAAGATCAACTCGGCGGTCTTCCCCGGTCAGCAGGGCGGCCCGCTGGAGCACGTGATCGCGGCCAAGGCGGTCTCCTTCAAGGTCGCGGCGGGCGAGGAGTTCAAGGAGCGCCAGCAGCGCACCCTGGACGGTGCCCGCATCCTGGCCGAGCGCCTGGTGCAGCCGGACGTCACCGAGGTGGGCGTCTCCGTGCTCTCCGGCGGTACGGACGTCCACCTGGTCCTGGTCGACCTGCGCAACTCCGAGCTGGACGGCCAGCAGGCCGAGGACCGGCTCCACGAGCTGGGCATCACGGTCAACCGGAACGCCGTCCCGAACGACCCGCGGCCCCCGATGGTCACCTCCGGCCTGCGCATCGGCACGCCGGCGCTGGCCACCCGCGGCTTCCAGGCCGAGGACTTCGCCGAGGTCGCCGAGATCATCGCGGCCGCGCTGAAGCCCGCGTACGACGCGGACGCCCTCAAGGCCCGTGTGACCGCGCTTGCGGAGAAGTTCCCGCTGTACCCCGGCCTCAAGTAGTCACCCGCAGTTTGCACACAGGGTGGGGGCACCGCGCACACTGAACACAGTGAGCGCGGTGCCCCCACCCCTTTGCCCCGCGCTCCCGGGCCCACCCGGCCCGGCCCGCACCACCCGGGCGGACAACGACGTCCACCAACGCCTTAGGAGTACCCCCGTGGCCCTCTCGGTCTTCGACCTCTTCTCGGTCGGCATCGGCCCGTCCAGTTCCCACACGGTCGGCCCGATGCGCGCGGCCCGCATGTTCGCCCGCCGGCTCAAGAACGAGGGCCTGCTGGTCCACACCGCGTCGGTCCGCGCCGAGCTGTACGGCTCGCTCGGCGCGACGGGCCACGGACACGGCACGCCCAAGGCCGTCCTGCTCGGTCTGGAGGGCGAGTCGCCCCGAACGGTCGACGTCGAGGGCGCCGACGCCCGTGTCGAGGAGATCCGCGCCTCGGGCCGCATCAGCCTCCTGGGCGTGCACGACATACCGTTCGACGCCGACGAGCAGCTGGTCCTGCACCGGCGCAAGGCGCTGCCGTACCACGCCAACGGGATGACCGTCGGCGCGTACGACCGTGACGGCGCCCCGCTGCTGGAGAAGACCTACTACTCGGTGGGCGGCGGCTTCGTCGTGGACGAGGACGCCGTGGCCGGCGAGAACCCGATCGTCCCGGACGACACGGTCCTGAAGCATCCCTTCCGCACCGGCGACGAGCTGCTGCGGCTCGCCCGGGAGACCGGTCTGTCCATCTCCTCCCTCATGCTGGAGAACGAGAAGGCCTGGCGGACCGAGGACGAGATCCGGGCCGGCCTGCTGGAGATCTGGCGCGTCATGCAGGCCTGCATCTCACGCGGCATGTCCCGGGAGGGCATCCTGCCCGGCGGCCTGAAGGTCCGCCGCCGCGCCGCGAACTCGGCCAGGCAGCTGCGCGCCGAGGGCGCCCCCCAGACGCACGCGATGGAGTGGATCACCCTCTACGCGATGGCCGTCAACGAGGAGAACGCCGCCGGAGGCCGCGTCGTCACCGCCCCCACGAACGGCGCGGCGGGCATCATCCCCGCCGTCCTGCACTACTGGATGAACTTCGCGGCGGGCGGCTGCACCGCGGCCGAGAAGGAGGACGGCGTCGTGCGCTTCCTGCTGGCCGCCGGCGCCATCGGCATGCTGTTCAAGGAGAACGCCTCCATCTCCGGCGCCGAGGTCGGCTGCCAGGGCGAGGTCGGCTCCGCCTGCTCGATGGCCGCGGGCGCCCTCGCCGAGGTCCTGGGCGGCTCCCCCGAGCAGGTGGAGAACGCAGCCGAGATCGGCATGGAGCACAACCTGGGCCTGACCTGCGACCCGGTCGGCGGCCTCGTCCAGATCCCCTGCATCGAGCGCAACGGGATGGCGGCGGTCAAGGCCGTCACGGCGGCCCGGATGGCGCTGCGCGGCGACGGCAGCCACAAGGTCTCCCTCGACAAGGTCATCAAGACCATGAAGGACACGGGCGCCGACATGAGCGTGAAGTACAAGGAGACCGCCCGCGGCGGGCTCGCGGTGAACATCATCGAGTGCTGAGGTGACGCACCCGGGCCCCCCGGGTGTTCATGACTCCGCCGTGCGGTGGGGGGCTTCGCCCCGGCCGCACGGCGGAGTCATGCGGCTCAGGCGGTCTCCCGGCGAAGACGGGTCCCGACGGGTTCGGGTTCGCCGGCCACGTCGCACAGTGCCCGGAGGCCGGTGGCGAGTGCCAGCTGGGTATCGAGGGGCATGCGGCTCATCGCCTGGCGGAGCGCTTCCTCCCGGCGGTGCCTGATGGCGCGCAGGTGCGTCACGCCGGCGTCGGTGAGTTCCACCTGGACCTCGCGGCGGTTGTGGGGGTGCGGGAACCGGCGGAGGAAGCCGGCGGCCTGCAGGCGGTCGCAGAGGCGGGTCACGGACGGCGCGGCCGCGGAGAGGCGGCGGCCCAGCGCGCTCAGGTTGATGCCGGGTTCGCGTTCGATGATGTACATCACACGGGTCTGGGCGGCGGAGAGCGGCGCGGTGCCGAGGGCGTCCCGGCCGCGTTCCCAGGCAATTTCCAGGAGTTCCAGGACCTCTCCGATCTCGGGCACGACGGGGGAGACGTGCTGATGAGCGGTGGTGGGGACCTTGTGCATGTGACACTCCCGAGGGGGCCTTCGCGCCCGTTCCGGCTGGTCGTGACGAGTAGTCGTGGTGAGTAGTGGCTCAGATGAAGATATGTGAAGGGGAGAGGGATCGTTACCGATGGAGAGACCCGGAGCGATGGAACGTTCTCTGCGGGAGGCCGCGCCTCATGAGATTTTCGACGTGATCCGTTCCCAGATCGAGCGGCGCCATCACGCCAGGGCGGTGGAGTTGCTGATGGTCGACTACGCCATGACGAAACTGCAGCCCGTCGGCACGCTGCCGCACACCCGCCCACCGGTATCGGTGCACGAGAGCGCTCCGGGCCGTGCGTTCGGCTCCCAGGAGCCCCACTGCGTCTACGACGACGCGGCGTCCGAGGTGACGGTGCACGTGCCGCTCAGCGTCCGGGGAGACCGGCTCGGGGTCCTGAGCGTCACCCTGGAGGCCGGCGAGGACGGACTGGCGAAGAACGTCGTCGAGGAGCTCCAGCAGTGCGCCGACGGTCTGGCGCACGAAGTGGTCGTCGCGGAACGGGACACCGATCTCTTCCTGCAGGCGCGCCGGGCCGAGCGGCTGACCCTGGCCGCCGAGATGCAGTGGCAGCTGCTCCCGGGACGCTCCTGCTCCCGGCCCGAGTACAGCCTCGGCGCCCAGCTGGAACCCGCGTACGCCATCTTCGGGGACAGCTTCGACTGGTCGGGCTCGGCCGACGACCTGTTCCTGACCGTCAGCAACGGCATGGGCGAGGGCATCGACGCAGCCCTGCTGACCAATCTCGCGATCAACGCCCTGCGCAACGCCCGGCGCGCCGGCCTCAGCCTCAGCGATCAGGCGTACCTCGCCGACCAGGCGATCTACGGGCAGTACGGCGGGGACCGCTACACGTCGACCCTGCTGCTCCGGTTCCACCTCCCGACCGGTGACGTGGAGATCATCGACGCCGGTTCACCCCGCGTGTGGAGGGTGCGGGCGGGGGTGGTCGAGCCGATCGAACTGGAGGCGCAGATGCCTCTGGGCATGTTCGAGGACACCAACTACGTCCCCCAGCACTTCACCGTGGAACCCGGGGACCGCCTGCTCTTCATCAGCGACGGCGTCTACGACGCACTGTCACCCGGCGGCGAGAAGTACAGCCTTCGCGCGCTGGCCGGATCGATCACCAGCACACGTCTGCTGCCCGCACCGCAGGTGCCCCGGGCGATGCTGCAGGAGCTGCTGGGCCATCGCGGCTCCGGCCCCGCCGCGGACGATTCCCTGGTGATGTGCCTGGACTGGCACGGCAGGCCCGCCGCGGACCGAACGCACGGGGACGCCCCGTCCGGATGACACCGCGAGCCCGGCCGCACGGGCTCGCATGTGCAGGTCCTGCACCCTTTTCGTGAAGGAACCGCCTGACGCGCCCCCCTCGATCGGCGACGCGCGGGGGCAGGTTGCCAATCGGGACACCGTGGACAACACTTGCCGTCGGTTAAGTGTTTTTCGTCGAGTGGGGAAGGGTGGTGCGGTTCGCCTGAGGCGGGCCTTTTCATGGCCTCTACCGAAGGCGTATCCGTCGTGGGACCCGAGCAGTGCCGGTCGGGTCCCGATCCGTGGGCTCCGGCCCCCTGTCCCGTGATCAGGGCCGACGAGGCCGGCACCGTCCTGGAGGTGAACCCGGCGGCCCTCCTCCTCATGGCGGGGGCAGCACCGGGGGTGAGCGTGCGCGACGCGCTGCCGGGCTGGCTGGCGGAGGCCCATGAGGCGGCGGTCGTCCGCTCAGCGCTTCCGGACCAGGACGACGGGGCGCTCGCTCCGGTGTCGGGGCGGATCGCGGCGCACAGCTTCGAGGCGCACCCCACCCGCGGCCGGGACGGGAGCCTGGTGTGGTGGCTGGCCGACGAGACCGGCCGGCGGCTCGCCGAGGAGGCGCTCGCCACGGAGCGGGCACACACCGAGTTCCTCACGGAAGCGTCCAACGCCCTGCTGGCCTCGCTGAACACCGAAAGGTGCATGGCCACCACCGCCCGGCTGGCCGCCGAGTACCTCGCCGACGCGGCGGTCGTCGTCACCCCGCCGTCCGGTGGCAGGCTGCCCGTCGCACGCGCCGTCACGGGCCGGGCGACCGAACTCGATCTCGTCGCGGTCGATCCTTCCGGTTTGCCGGGCCTCGGCGAGGCGCTGCAGGGCTACCCGCCGGTGGCCTCGCGATGGATCGATCCGGCGACCCTGCCGGCGTGGATCGTTCCGCAGGGTTTCGACGGGACGATCGGCTCCGTCGTCGTGACCCCGCTGCCCGGCCACGGCGTACCCGCCGGAGCCCTGATCCTGTTCCGCAGCACGGCGCACGCGCGCTTCGACGAGAGCGAGGAGGTCTTCGCCCGGCTCTTCGCCGCACGGGCGGGGGCCTCCCTGTCCGCGGCCCGCCTCTACAGCGAGCAGAGCGCCATCACCCGGACGCTGATGCGTGATCTGCTCCCTCCTCGGCTGCGGCGCCTCGACGGGGTGGAGATCGCCGGGGGCTACCGGCCCGCGGAGACCGGCGACCGGGTGGGCGGCGACTTCTACGACGTCCACCCCGGCAGCACGGAGGAGGACGCGTCGTTGGTGGTGCTGGGGGATGTCTGCGGAAAGGGACTCGAGGCGGCGGTCCTGACCGGCAAGATCCGCAACACCCTGCAGGCCCTGATGCCGATGGCGGACGATCACGGGCGGATGCTGCGGCTCCTCAACGGCGCGCTTCTGACCTCCCACCACACGCGCTTCGCGACCCTGGTGATGGCCTCGGTCAAGCGGACCGGCAACCTGGTCCGGCTGCGCCTCACCTCGGCCGGCCACCCCTCCCCCCTCGTGGTCCGCGGTGACGGCACGGTCGAGGAGATCGCCACCCGGGGCACCCTGATAGGGGTCCTGGAGACGATCGCGGTCGACTCCGTCGAGGCGGTCCTGCAACCGGGCGAGACCTGCCTGCTCTACACCGACGGCTTCACCGAGGCGCGCGGCGGGCCCTTCGGCGATGAACAGTTCGGCGAGGAGCGCCTGGCACAGGCACTGTCGGAGTGCGCCGGAATGCCCGCGGAAGCCGTCGTCGAGCGGATCCAGATGCTCGCCTCGCAGTGGCTGAGAGGCGGCCCCCACGACGACATGGCGATCATCGCGATCAGCGCTCCCCACACCAACCACCTGAGCGCCGTGGACGGCCGCACCAGGGGCCGTTTCACCGCGTGACGGCGGGTGCGCCGGGCGCCGGGAGCGCCCACGGTCCTCGTCCCGCGCCGCTCGTGCCCGACGTCCGTGCCCGCCGACGACCCGGCCGCCCCGGAGACCTGAGCGCCCGGGCCGCGCGGCGGGTCCGATCGTGACCAGGTCGATCCCTGGGCGCGGCGACAGGGTGTCAGGAATGCGCGAGGATCATCCGGAGAACCGGCCGACGGCCGGTCACATCCTCACTGCCGCCACGGCAGTCATTCATCCTCGGGGGCCCACGTGCGAGTGAAACGAAGAATATGGGCCACGGCTGCCGTCGCGACGACAGCCGTGGCGGGTGTCCTGGTGTTCGAGGGGGTGACCGGTACCTCGGACGTGCCCGACGGCATCGGCGCCACGTCCGGTCCGGCGCGGACCGAGGTGCACCACGACGCCCTGAAGGTGTCGGGCGACGGGGCGACGGCGTCCCTGCGCCGCGACAGCACCGAGCCGTTCAGCATGCTCGGTGTCACCTGGACCGACCCGTCGGCCGAGGTGCGGGGCACCGTCGAGGCACGTACGCGGTCCGTCGCGACCGGCGGCTGGTCGGCGTGGCTGCCCGTCGACACCGAGGTCGACGGGCGTACGGAGGCAGACCGGCCCGGGGCCCGCGGCACCACCGAGCCCCGCTGGGTGGGCCCCTCCGACGGCGTCGAGGTCCGGGTGTCCGCCGGGAAGGGCGCGTCCGCCGGACTCCCCGCCGGGCTGCGGCTCGACACGGTGGACCCCGGCAAGGTGTCGGGCTCCGCCGCGGAACCGGCCGCGTACGCGATCGACGCCACCGACGAGCCGTCGGGCGACCCCACGGACGGCCCGACCGGCCCGACGGTCACCCCGTCCGAGGAGCCCACGGGCCCGGCCACCGGCGAGACGAGCGAACCGGCGACCGCGGAGCCCACGACAGGCCCGACGGACGACCCGTCCCCGACCACGGAGCCCGGCGCCAGCACCTCGCCGCCGGTCCCGTCCGAGTCCCCGTCACCCACCGCCGACCCGACCGCGACCCTGCCGCCGCCGCTGCCCTCCACGGCACCGAGACCGCCGATCGTCACACGGGCGGACTGGAACGCGGACGAGTCCCTCAACGACGAGTCGCCCGACTACATGGACACGGTGAAGGCCGTCTTCGTGCACCACACGGCGCAGACGAACGCGTACTCCTGCGCCGACTCCGCGGCGATCGTACGGGGGCTGCACGCCTACCACGTGCAGTCGAACGGCTGGAAGGACCTCGGCTACAACTTCATCGTCGACAAGTGCGGCACGATCTTCGAGGGCCGCAAGGGCGGTGTGGACCGCGCCGTGATGGGCGCGCACACCTACGGTTTCAACCGGGAGACGGCGGGCATCGCCGTGATCGGCATGTACACCGACACGTCCGCCGCGACCGCGGCGACGACCGCGGTGGCCAGGATCGCCGCGTGGAAGCTCGGCCAGTACGGCGTCAGCCCCTCGGCGACGACCATGCTGACCGCGGGCGCGACAGGCAACAACTACGCGGGCAAGACGTTCACCGCCGGGACCGCGTACTCGTTCGACACGGTCTCCGGGCACCGTGACGGCTTCAACACCCAGTGCCCCGGCACCGGGCTGTACAACCAGCTGCCCACGATCCGCGGTTACGCGGCCGGCCCCGTCGCGGGGGTGACCGTCAAGTCGGTGGCCGGTGCCGCGCTGTCGGGCACCAGGTACTACACGAAGGCCGACATCACCGTCGGCTGGTCCGCGACCACTCCCGCCGTGTTCGTCAACAAGTACGAGCTGCTGGTGGACGGGAAGTCCGTGGCCTCCACGGCCGGCAGCGCCTCGTCGGCCAGGGCCACCCTGGCGGTCGGCAGTCACACGGTCCAGGTGCGTGCCACGCACCTGTCGGGGAAGACCTCCGTGTCGGCCGCGGCGACCGTGGTCGCCGACCGGACCGCCCCGGTCTTCTCCACGAAGCCCGCCCTGTCTCTGCGCGGCGGCACGGTGAACGCGGCAGCGGTTCCGCTCACCCTCAAGTGGAAGGCGTCCGACGCGGTACTGCTCGCGGACGTGCGCCTGACCGCGCCGGTGGCCAGGACCTACGGCCCGACGACCACCAGTGCGTCGCACACGGCGAAGTCCGGCGTGGCGACGAGCTGGAAGATGACGGCGTACGACCGCGCGGGCAACATCGGGGCCGCCTCGGTCGCCGGTACGCCGGTGATCCTCCAGGAGTCCTCGGCGACGAGGAGCGGCACCTGGACGACGAAGTCGTCCTCCAGCTACCTCGGCGGCAAGTCGTACACCAGCGGCACCAAGAACGCCTCCCTGACGTGGACGTTCACCGGCCGCTCGGTCGCCTGGGTGGTGTCCCGGGCCTCGACGTCCGGACAGGCGTACGTCTACGTGGACGGCGTCAAGGCCGCGACGGTGGACCTCAAGTCCTCCACCACCGCCTACCGCCAGGCGGTCTGGACGAAGTCGTGGTCGGCCTCCGCGAAGCACACCGTCAAGGTCGTGGTGGTGGGCACCAAGGGCCGGCCCACCCTCACCACCGACGGCCTCGTCCACCTCAAGTAGCCGGGCCGCCCGCCGCGCCGGGCCGGCACCTGCCGGCCCGGTGCGGTTCAGGCCTTGTTCTGCGAGGCCCAGAACTCGTCGAACGTGAGCTCGCCGTCGCCGTTGCCGTCGTGGGCGTTGATGACGGCCTGGGCGACCGTCTCGGTGACGTAGGGGTCACCGAGCTGCGCCATGGCGCTCTTGTACTCGGTGGCCGTGATGCGACCGTCGCCGTTCTGGTCGAAGCGCTCGAATGCCGTGCGTGCCGACTCGATGTCCGCCACTGTTCCGCCCCTTCGTTAAGCGTTGTTGACGGAGGTCAGATTATCCGGCGGTCCGGGCGGCGGAACCGGCGGGCGACGGGGTGCGGCGGGGCCTCCGCGCCCGTCAGCGGAAGACGCCGGTGTGGCCGAGGGAGTAGCGGCCGGGCTGCGGATAGACGGCCAGTCCGTGCGGACCGCTGCCGACGGGGATCCTGGCGAGCTGCTTGCCGGTGGCGGTGTCGATCGCGTAGACCTCGGCGTCGTACCTCCCGGAGAGCCAGAGCACCTTGCCGTCGGCGGAGACACCGCCCATGTCCGGGCTCCCGCCGTCGGGGAGGTGCCACTTCGCGGTGAGCCGGTTCCTGGCGAAGTCGAAGACGGAGACGGATCCCTCGCCCCGGTTGGTGACGTACATCTGCTTCGAGTCCCGGCTGACGTAGAGGCCGTGGGCGCCCTTGCCCGTGGGCAGCAGTTCGGGTGTCGTGAACTTCTCGCCGTCGAGCACCCACATCCCGTGCGCCATCATGTCGGCGATGTAGAAGGTGCTCCCGTCCGGCGAGAGCTTGACGTCCTGGGGCATCGCTCCCTGTTTCGGCAGCCTCTGCTGTCCCACGATCCTCATCTTCTCCGTGTCGACCTTGAGGAGTTCGCCGGAGAACTCGCAGGAGACGATGAAGTACCGGCCGTCCGCCGAGAAGTCGGCGTGGTTGACGCCGGCGCAGTCCACGGGCAGCGTCTTCGCGACCTTCATGGTCCGCGGGTCGCGGAAGACCAGCTCGCGGTCCATCGAGGCCATGACGACGGCGTACCTGCCGTTCGGGGTGAAGTAGAGGTTGTAGGGGTCGGACACGTCGACCGTCCGGCCCGCCTTCCCCGTGGCCGGGTCGATCGCGGTGAGGCTGTCGCCGAGGTCGTTGTTGACCCAGAGCGTCTTCAGGTCCCAGGAGGGCACGACGTGCTGCGGCTGGTTGCCGACGGGAATGGTCTCGATGACCTTGTACGTCGCCGGGTCGATCACCGACACCGTGTTGGAGTTGGTGTTGGGGACGTAGACGCGGGACGGGAAGTCCTTGACGGCCGGGGCCAGTTTGCCGGGCCGGTCCGCCGCGTAGACGTCCTCCGGGTCGAGCACGGGAGGCATCCCGGGCAGCCCGGGCGGGGACGCCTGCCGGTCGGGCGGGGCGGCGGCCTCGGTGCGGGAGGGCTCGGGCCGCGCGTGGTCCGCGGGAGCGGCGCAGGCGGCGAGCGCGGCGACGAGCAGGGCGGCGGCGGTCAGGGCGCGCGGGGAGGGAGGCATCAGGTGAACAGCTCCGTGGTGGTCACCGCGCGCAGTCGGCGCCGGTCGATTTCGGTGAGGAGGAGGGGCAGCGCGGCGATGGTGTCCCGGTAGCCGAAGTGCAGGCTGACCACCGAGCCGTTGCGGAGCTCGCCGGCGACCTTCCGGGTGACGGCGGCGACGCCGGGCGAGGTGAAGTCGAGGGAGTCCACGTCGTAGGACAGGACGTGCGGATACCCGGCCCGGCGGGCGAGGTCCTGGACGAGTGGGGTGGCGGACCGGGCGCGTGAGGGCCTGAACCAGGTGCCGATGGAACCGGTGAGCCGGCGCAGGCGCCGGGCGCAGCCGGTGATCTCCGCGTAGGCCCGCTCCTCGTCCATCGCGTTGATGTCGAGGTGGCTCTGGGTGTGGTTGCCGAGGTCGTGGCCGCCGTCCAGGATCCGGCGGGCCATGCCGGGGTGCTGGTCGAGCCAGCTGCCGACGGCCAGCACGGTGAGCCGGGCGCCGGCCCGCTCGGCCTCGCCGAGGACGGCGCGGGCGAGGGTGGGGTCGCCCTGGCCGTGGAAGGTGAGGGCGACGCGGGGACGGCCGCGGGGGCCGTGCTCGATCTGCACCGGCTGCCCGGGGAAGCGGCGGGCGACGGCTGCCGGGGCCACCGCCCCGTGGGCCTTCTGGGCACGCGGGCCGTCCGGCGAGCGCTCGGCGTCCTTCGCCCTCCGGGGCGCCTGCGGGGGCGCGTCCCGTGCGCAGCCCGCGGTCGAAGCGCCGGCCAGGAGTGCTCCGGCCGCCGTGCGCAGGGCGCCGCGGCGGGGCACCGGTGTCCTGCGACCGTCCATGGCCGTCCACCTCGCGGGTCGATTCGGGTGCTGTTTCCCCGAGACCCGAGACACAGTAAGGCGGGAGGAGCGGAAATCCGGGCGTTGCCGGGCATGGCCGCTTCCGACAGGCGATCGATGAATCACCCGGTGAATCTGAAGAATGCGCAAAGAATGCCAGGCGAGTGACCCAACACACCTGCGATCCATAAGCCATATGCACGCTTTTGCGTTACATATCCATTTTGCGGCTTTGGCTCCGAGGTCGCCCGTCTGCCATAGTCGGTGGCACGACCTCCTCCGACCCGAGCCAGGTCCCCCGTGCGGCCGTGGACACACCCCCCATTCCACGGCCCCCTCAGAAGCCCCCGACGCGCCACACCCAGGCCGACCGGGGGCTTCTGCGTGTCAGCGGTCGGTGGTGCGCATCTCGAACCAGGTGGTCTTGCCGCGGGGCAAGAGGTCCACGCCCCACCGGTCGGAGAGCTTGTCGACCAGAAACAGACCGCGCCCGCTGACGTCCGTCTCACGGACAGGCATCAGACACGGCAGCCCGCGCGAGGGATCACGCACCTCGACACGGACCCAGCCACGGCGGCGCAGCATCCGCAGACCGAATATCCGCGCCCCGGTGTGCCGCACCGCGTTGCCCACGAGTTCGGAGACCAGGAGCACTCCGTATTCGGCGGTCTGCGGGGGCAGTTGCCACTGCCGCAGCATCACGCACGAGGTGATGCGCCGGGCCGTGGCGGCGGACTCCGGACGGGAGGGCAGCCGGACCTCCCCCTCCGTCGGGTTCCCGAACAACTCCAGCGCCTTGTACGCCTGTTCGTCTTCCACGACAGACGCCAAGCGTGCCGCGGCAGCAGTGCTGCGCGGTCGCGGCTGTTCCACACCCTCCAGGCCCGCCATGCCCCCCATCATGGCCGCACAGAACGCGCTCCGTGACCGTTCCAGCAGAATCCCTCCCCCGGAACCAGTCATTCCGCGCCGGTTCTCCGGCATATGCCAGAGGCAGAACGGAGGGTCCTTCAGCCATGCCCACCTGCGGCGACGTGGAAGGTCCGGGTAATTGCACGGGCATGGCGGACGCCGGACCTTAAGGTTCTCTTAAGGTCCGGCGGATCCGCCCGCACGGATGAACACGCGTGTCTGTGTACGCAACTCACCCTCGGTCAGAGGAATTCGGCCTTTCCGGGGCCCTCCTCCACGAAGCTGCGCATGCCGCGCTCGCGGTCCTCGGTGGCGAACAGGCCCGCGAACCAGTTCCGCTCGATCGTGAGCCCGGTGTCGATGTCCGTCTCCAGCCCCGCGTCCACCGACTCCTTGGCGGCCCGCAGCGCCAGTGCCGGGCCCCGGGCCAGCCGGGCGGCCCAGGCGTGTGCCTGCTCGTACACCTCGGCGGCGGGCACCACACGGTCCACGAGTCCGATCGCCAGGGCCTCCTCGGCCTTCACCTGACGGCCCGTGAAGATCAGGTCCTTGGCCCTGGACGGGCCCACCAGCCTGGCGAGTCGCTGGGTGCCGCCGGCGCCGGGGATCAGGCCCAGCAGGATCTCCGGCTGGCCGAGCTTCGCGTTGTCGGCGGCGATCCTGAAGTCGGCGCAGAGCGCCAGTTCGCAGCCGCCGCCCAGGGCGTAGCCGGTGACGGCGGCGACCACGGGCTTGGGGATGCGCGCCACCGCGGTGAAGGACTCCTGCAGGGCCCTGGAACGCACGACCATCGCCGTGTGATCCATGGCCTGCATCTCCTTGATGTCCGCGCCGGCGGCGAACACCTTCTCGCCGCCGTAGAGGATCACCGCCCGCACGTCGTCGCGCCGGCCCGCCTCCTCGGCGAGCTCGCGCAGCCGGTCCTGGACCGCGACGTCCAGGGCGTTCATCGGCGGGCGGTCCAGCCGGATCGTGCCGACGTTGTCGCTTACTTCGAGGGTTACGGTCATGGGGAGCAGGTTAACCGCCGCTAACGCGGGCGGGCCCGGTGCCGTTGGTCACAGCACCGGGCCCGCGCGACACCTGCGGACGGGGACCTCAGGCGGTCCACTCCGACCAGTCCATGTTCCAGCCGTTGAGGCCGTTGTCCGGCTGGATCACCTTGTCCTTGGAGTTCTTCACGACGACGACGTCGCCGATCAGCGAGTTGTCGAAGAGCCAGGCGGCGGGCGTCTTGCCGTCCCAGCCGCCGCGCACGTCCCGCAGGCCGACGCAGCCGTGGCTGGTGTTGGTCGTGCCGAAGATGCCCGAGCCGCCCCAGTAGTTGCCGTGGATGAAGGTGCCCGAGGTGGACAGGCGCATCGCGTGCGGCACGTCCTTGATGTCGTACTCACCGCCGAAACCGACCGTGTCGCCGTTCATCCGGGTCACCTTGAGCTTCTCGCTGATGACCATCTTGCCGTTGTACGTGGTCGTGGCCGGGGCGCCCGCGGAGATCGGTATGTCCTTGATCTGCTTGCCGTCCCGGACCACCTTCATCCGGTGGGAGCTCGCGTCGACGGTGGAGACCTGGCTGCGGCCGATGGTGAACTTCACGGTCTTGGCCTGCTTGCCGTAGACCCCGGGCCGCCCCTCGACACCGTCGAGGTCGAGGCGCAGGGTCACCTTCGTGCCCGCGGCCCAGTAGTCCTCGGGGCGGAAGTCGAGGCGGTCGTTGCCGAACCAGTGGGGCTCGATCCGCACGGCGGGCTCCGCCGTCACGCTGATCGCCTTCTCCACGGCGCCCGGGTCGGTGATGCCCCGGGTGAAGTGGATCGACACCGGCATGCCCACGCCGACGGTCGAACCGTCCTCGGGCGTGTACTGGCCGATGAAGGTGTTCTCCGGGACCAGCGTCGTGAAGGTGGTGTCCTTCGCGGACTCGCGGCCCTCGGCGTCCTTGGCGACCGCGTGGACGGCGTACTTGGTCGCGGCGGCCAGGTGCCGGTCCGGGACCCAGCTGAGGCCGTCCCCGGCTATCTTGCCCTCGACCTCCTTGCCCTTGGGGTCGGCGACCTTCACCGTGCTCAGCTTGCCCTGGGCCGCCGAGACCTTCAGCGCCCCGCTGGTCGCGACGTCGTCGGCGCCGTCCTTGGGCGCGATGGTCACCACCGCCTGCGAGGCGGTGGTGTCGTCGGCCTTCGCGTCCGCCTGCTTCCCGTCCTTCTCGGCGGCGGCTCCGCTACCGCCGCAGGCGGTCACCAGCAACAGCAGCGCGCCCAGTACGAGTGCGAGGAGGCCATGGGCTCCCCGCCCACGCCGTTCCCCGCCCGCTCCGGCCAATGCCCCCGATATCGGCTGCCCGTTCAAAGTGGTCGTCTCCCCTCGCACGGCCTGGCCCCGCCATGGCCCGCACCCCCGCGCCGTACATGCACGCTCGGCGCAAGACAATCACACCGCGCGTGGGGAGAACTTCCCCGGAATGTCACCGTTCCGTCCCAACTCGCCCCGCGTGCCCGCCGAGTGGCCCCGGAGCACATGCTTCCGGGGCCTTCCCAGGTCACACGGGGGTCAACGCAGGGCCGAGCCCGCCTTCCACCGGGGCCAGCCGAGGTTCCATCCGCCGAGGCCGTTGTCGGGGGCGACGGTCCGGTCGGTGGAGTTGACCACCTCGACCACGTCACCCACGAGCGTCCGCTCGAAGAACCAGCCGGCCGGGGTGTCCGAGCTGCCGCCCTTCACGTCGCGCAGCCCGATGCAGCCGTGGCTGGTGTTCTCGGAGCCGAAGATCTCCGGGTCCTCCCAGTAGTTGCCGTGCAGGAAGGTGCCCGACTTGGTCAGCCGGATGGCGTGGGGCACGTCCTTGATGTCGTACTCACCGCCGAATCCGACCGTGTCGCCGTTCATCCGGGTCACCTCGTGCAGCTCGGACACCACCATCTTCCCGTTGTAGGAGGTCGTCCTCGCGGCGCCCGCGGTGATCGGCACCGTGCTGACGACCTCGCCGTCGCGGCGTACCTCCATGGTGTGCTCCCGGGCGTCCACGACGGACGTCTGGGAGCGGCCGACCGTGAAGGTCACCTTCTTCCGCTGGCTGCCGTACACCCCCGGCGCGCCCTCCACGTCACGCAGGCCCACGTCGACCGTGACCCGGGTGCCCGGCTCCCAGTAGGAGGCGGGCCGGAAGTCGAGCCGGTCCTTGCCGAACCAGTGACCGGCCACCTCGACCTCGGGGTCCGTGGTGATCCTGATGGCCTTCTCCACCGCCGCGCGATGGGTGACGGGCCGGTTGAAGTCGAAGGAGACGATCATCCCGGTGCCGACGGTGGACCGGTTCTCCGGTTTGAAGTAGCCGATGAAGCGGTCCTCGGGGACCAGGGTGGTGAACGAGGTGCTGCGTGCGGAGCGGTGGCCGTCACCGTCGACCGCGACGGCGTCCACGGTGTACTTGCCGGCCAGCCCGAGCCGGTATCCCTCCTCCCGGGGTGCCCACGAACGGCCGTCCTCGGCGATCCGGCCCGGCACCTCCCGGTGTTCCGCGTCCTGAGTCCTGATCACCTTCACCCGCTCGAGCCGCCCGTCGGGGACGGTCACCTCGAGCCGGCTGTCCGCGCCGACGTCCTCGGCCCCGTCCCTGGGAACGATCCGGATCGCGTCCCCGGGCGAGCGGTCGTCCCCGAAGAACGGCGTCCCGCCGCTGCAGCCCGTCAGTACGGCCAGCACGGTGAACAGTCCTGCCCATGTCAGCACGGCGGTCGAACCGGCGCGTGCTCTCTTCGCTACGTGGTTCACGCTCCCCCCAACGACGCCGCCGCCCGGGGGAAACGTGAGTGCGGGGCCGCCGGTGGGCAGAACAGAGGGGAGGACACCGCCAGGAAGGGCGCGGCCGGGACGCCGCGCACTCCTTCTGCGGGTGGCCGCTCCTACGAGCCGCAGGAGGCTGAGAGGTGTCGAGCACAGCCGAGCAGGAGGAAACGCCGCCCACGACGGGGAGGGTGGCGAAGGTCCGAGCGGTCCCCGGGACCGAAGCGGACAGACCACCCGTATGGCCGGGTGCCCCGATGCCGTTGGGAGCCCGCTTCCGGGTCGGACCGGACGGTGTGGCGGGCACCAACTTCGCCCTCTGGGCGGGCGGGGCCGAGGCCGTCGAGCTCTGCCTCTTCGACGAGCGGGGTGCCGAGACCCAGCTCCCGCTGACCGAGCTGACCCATGAGATCTGGCACGGCTTCGTCCCCGGGGTGGGGGCGGGGCAGCGCTACGGCTACCGCGTGCACGGCCGCTGGGACCCCTGGACCGGCGCCCGCTGGAACTCCGCGAAGCTGCTCCTCGACCCCTACGCCCGTGCGGTGGACGGCTCCTTCACCCTGCCGCCCGAGGTGTACGGCCATGTGAGGGACTGGCCCGAGCAGCACGTCGCCGACACCGTGCGGGACGACCGGGACTCGGCGCCGTACGTCCCCAAGGCGGTCGTCGTGCACGACGACGACGACTGGGCGGAGGACCGCAGGCCCAAGACCCCGTGGGCGGACTCGGTCATCTACGAACTGCACGTGCGCGGCTTCACCAAGCTCCACCCGGACATCCCGCCCGAGCTGCGCGGCACCTACGCCGGACTCGCCCACCCCGCCGCGATCGGCCACCTCCGCCGTCTCGGCGTGACCGCCGTCGAGCTGCTCCCGGTCCACCAGTTCGCCCACGAGGACCATCTGCTGCGGCGCGGGCTGCACAACTACTGGGGCTACAACTCGATCGGTTACTTCGCCCCGCACGCGGACTACGCGGCGAGCGGCACGGCCGGCGGGCAGGTCGGCGAGTTCAAGCAGATGGTGCGCGCCCTGCACGACGCCGGGATCGAGGTCATCCTCGACGTGGTCTACAACCACACGGCGGAGGCCGGCGAGCTCGGCCCGATGCTGTCCCTGCGCGGCATCGACAACCGGGGGTACTACCGGCTGCAGCAGGACGCGCGCCGTTACGCGGACTACACCGGCTGCGGCAACACCCTGCACGTGGTGCAGCCGCAGGTCCTGCGGCTGATCACGGACTCCCTGCGCTACTGGGTGACGGAGATGGGGGTCGACGGCTTCCGTTTCGACCTGGCGGCGGCGCTCGCCCGGTCGATGCACGACGTGGACATGCTCTCCCCCTTCCTCGCGGTGATCGCCCAGGACCCCGTACTGCGCCGCGTGAAGCTGATCGCCGAACCGTGGGACGTCGGCAACGGCGGTTACCAGGTCGGCGCGTTCCCGCCGCTGTGGACCGAGTGGAACGACCGCTACCGGGACGCCGTACGCGACTTCTGGCGCGGCGCCCTGCCCGACGTACGCGACATCGGCTACCGGCTCACCGGGTCGAGCGACCTGTACGCCTGGGGTGGCCGGCGGCCGTACGCGTCGGTCAACTTCGTCACCGCGCACGACGGTTTCACCCTGCGCGACCTGGTGAGCTACGAGAACAAGCACAACGAGGCCAACGGTGAGGGCAACCGTGACGGCACGAACGACAACCGCGCCTGGAACGGCGGCGCCGAGGGCGAGACCGACGATCCGGACGTCAACGCCCTGCGCCGCAGGCAGCTGCGCAACCTGCTGACCACCCTGCTCCTGTCGACGGGGGTGCCGATGCTGGTGGCGGGCGACGAGATGGGGCGCACGCAGGGCGGCAACAACAACGCGTACTGCCAGGACAACGAGGTCAGCTGGCTGGACTGGTCGCTGCTGGAGGATCCCGGGTGGCGGGAACTGACGGAGCTGACCGCCCGGGTGCTGGCCCTGCGCCACCGTCACCCGGTGCTGCGCCGCCGCGCCTTCTTCGCCGGGACGCCGCAGGCCCCGGACGGCCTGCGGGACCTGGCGTGGTTCACCGCGCAGGGTACGGAGATGACGGAGGGCGACTGGTACGCGCCGGCGGCGACGCTCGGTCTCTACCTGTCCGGGCGCGACATCCCCGGCAGGGACGCGCGGGGCGGGCAGATCACCGACGACAGCTTCCTCGCGGTCCTGCACGCGGACCACCGGTCCTGCGACTTCCGGCTCCCGGGCCCGCCCTGGGCCCGGTCCTACGAACTGGTGCTGGACACCTCGCGCGAGGACCAGTCGACGGCTCCCGGCTCCCTCCACCGGGGCGGCACGGCACTGACCGTGGAGGGCAGGGCGGTGCTGCTGCTGCGCGTGGCGGAGTGAGGGACCGGCTCAGCCGAGGATGCCGCGCTCGTAGGCGACGGCGACGGCCGCGGCGCGGTCCTTCGCACCCAGCTTGGCGAAGACATGGGTGAGGTGCGTCTTCACGGTCGCCTCGCTGATGAACAGCTCGGCGGCGATCTCACGGTTCGACGTGCCGCGGGCGACGAGCCGGAGCACCTCGCACTCGCGGGCGGACAGCGACTCGTGGCCGGGTGCGGCCGGGGTGCGTACCCGGGAGACGAGACGGGAGGCGACGGCGGGCGACAGCACGGTCCGTCCGTCGGCGGCGGCGCGCACGGCGGTGAAGAGCTCGTCGCGCGGCGCGTCCTTGAGCAGATAGCCCGTCGCGCCCGCCTCGATTGCGGGCAGGGTGTCGGAGTCGGTGTCGTAGGTGGTGAGGACCAGCACCTGGGAGCGGGAGCCGCGCCGGGTCAGTTCGGCGATCGCGGCCACGCCCCCGCCGCCGGGCATGCGAAGGTCCATCAGGACGACGTCGGGGTCCAGATCGGCCGTCAGCTCCACGGCGGCCACCCCGTCCGCCGCCTCCCCGAGCACCATGAAGCCGGGCGCCGAGGCGAACATGCCGCGCAGACCGTCGCGTACGACGGGATGGTCGTCGACGAGGACGAGGGTGATGACGCGCGCGGCGTCCGGTGCATGGGTCATGTCGTGCCTCACGCTAGCGTCCGTCATCCGAGGCGGACCAGGGGTACCCGGGCCGAGACCGCGGTGCCCAGTCCCGGGCCCGTCTCCACGGTGACCGTACCGGCGATCCGTTCCGCGCGTGCCCGCATCCCGCCCAGTCCGAAGCCGCCCCTGCCGCTGTACGGCGGGAGCCCGGCCGGGTCGAAGCCGCAGCCGTCGTCACGTACGTCCAGGGTGATCTCGTCGCCCATGTAGGAGAGCGTGACGCCCGCCCGGCTCGCGCCGGCGTGCCGGGCCGCGTTGGACAGGGACTCCTCGGCGATCCGGAGCAGCGTGGCCCCGACCTCGTCGTGGAGCGGTTCGACCGTCCCGGTCACGGTGAGGTCCGCGCGTACGCCGGTGCGTTCCGCCCAGCCGGTGACCGTCTTGCCGAGCGCCCCGGGCAGGTCGTCGTGTTCCAGGGCGGCGGGCACCAGGTTGCGCACCGACCGGCGCGCCTCGCCCAGACTGTGCCGGGCCAGCCCCGCCGCGCGGTCGAGGTGCTCACGGGCCAGCGCCGGGTCGGCGGTCGAGGTGGCGGCCTGGAGCTGGGCGATGATCCCGGTCAGGCCCTGGGCGATGGTGTCGTGGATCTCGGCGGCCAGCCGGCGGCGCTCGTCGGCGATCCCGGCCTCCCGGGCGTGGAGGAGCAGCTGGGCGTGCAGGGTGGCGTTCTCGGCCAGGGCCTGTTCCAGACGGGAGTTGGCGAGTTCCAGCTCGGAGATGGTCTCGGTCTGCCGTCGCGTCCTCTCCTCCTCGCGGGCGCTGAGGCTGCCGAAGAGGAGGGTGAGGAAGGCGTGCAGGAGGAACAGCGCTCCGAAGGCCACCCAGTTGGCGGGAGAGGCGGGCGGCATCCCGCTGCCGCTCTGCGAACCGGCCATGATCACAGCGGTGCACAGCAGGCCGGGGCGCACGAGTCGTCGAGGGAGCAGGTGTCCGACGTCGAAGTAGCCCACGATGGCGTAGACGGAAAAGAACGGGTTGTACCAGCAGAGGGCGAAGGCGATCAGCGTCCGCAGGACGTAGTAGCCCTGGGCCGGGCGCGATCCCGCGGGGGCGCCGGGCTCTCTCCGGCCCCACCACAGCTGGAGCGCGAGGGCCGCGAGGACCAGGAGCCCCGTCACGTACGTCTCGCCGCGGGACATCCCGATGACGCCCGAGGACAGCGCCGCCATCAGGACGGCGATGCCGAGCAGCGTGTACGGGCCGTACCGGAAGAACTGTGCCCAGCGCTGCTCCACCGTCATACCGCTGCTCATGCCGCCGCTCCCCCGCTCCGCCCGTGCTCCAGTCTCCCCCGGCGTGGCGCGCGGGTCACTCCCAGCGGAAGAGCCGGGTCGAGGCAGTCCCCAGCACGGCGGTCCACACCAGCACGACCGCGAGGTGCGCGGCGCCCGGCCAGTGGCCCGAGGCCGCCTGGTCGAGGGCCTGGGAGGCCGCGCCGAAGGGGGTGAACTCGACGATACGGCGGAGCAGGCCGGGCATGGTCTGGACGGGCACCCAGACGCCGGCGGTGAACATCATCAGGAGGTACGCCACCGATCCGAGGGCGGTCGCGACCTTGGACGTCCGGGACAGGGCGCAGATGGTGGCGCCGAGGGCGAGGACGCAGGCCATGGCGAGGAGGAGGGCCAGCAGGTACCCGGCGGCCTGTTCCGGCAGCCGCACGCCGAAGGCGGCCCTGCCGATCGCGACGACGAGTACCGCGGATCCCAGGGAGGCCGCGCCGTGCAGCACGATCTGCGCGGCGAGCAGGGCCGAGGGACGCACCGGCGTAGCCGACATCCGGCGCAGGATGCCGCGTTCGCGGTACCCGGTGAGGACCGGCGGCATGGCCTGGAGCCCGGCCATGATCATGGCCAGCAGGACGGCCACCGGGACGTACAGGTCGATGACGCTGCGGCCGCCGAGGGCGTCGTCGGCCTTCCGGAAGGACGGGATCAGACCGAGGATCGTCATCAGGGCGGTCGGGAAGACGAGGACCCAGAACAGGCTGCCGGGTTCCCTCAGGAACAGCCGGGTCTCCGTCCTGAGGACGGCGGCGAGCGGAGCCGGCCGGGACGGGGCCGTGGTGGTGGTCGTGGTCATGAGGTCTGCTCCGTGAGATCGAGGAAGACGTCGTCCAGGCCGGCCTCGGTGACGCGCAGCTGCCGGGCGGTGATGTGGTGGCGGGCGAGGAGTGTGATCACGGCGTTCGCGGTCTCGTCGGTGCCCTGGATGACCACCCGGCCGCCGGGTCCGCCCACCTCGACGGAGACCGCGCCGGGCAGTGCACCGAGTTCCGCGTGCGCGAGCGGCTCGGAGGGGGTGAAGGAGATGGCCGTCGGTCCCGGCGCCCCGCCGATCAGTCCGCCGGGGGTGTCGAGTGCGACGATCCGGCCCTTGTCGATCACCGCGATCCGGTCGCAGAGCCGCTGGGCCTCCTCCATGAAGTGGGTGACCAGCAGGACGGTCACCCCGCTGTCCCGGATCTCCTCGATGAGCCGCCAGGTGTCGCGGCGGGCCCGCGGGTCGAGACCGGTGGTGAGTTCGTCCAGCACGACCACTCGCGGATTGCCGATCAGCGCGAGCGCGATGAAGAGGCGCTGCTTCTGGCCGCCGGACAGCTGGGCGAAGCGGCGGTCGAGGTGACCGTCCAGCCCGAGCCGTTCGGCGAGCGCACACCGGTCGGCGGGGTGTGGGTAGAAGGCGCTGTAGAGCTCCAGTGCCTCGCGCACGGTCAGCTTGGGCTGGAGCTCGCTCTCCTGGAGCTGGGCACCCAGGAGTTGCGTGACCTGGTGGCGGTCGGCGGCGGGATCGAGCCCGGCGACCCGGACGGTGCCGGCGTCGGGGATCCGCAGCCCTTCGACGCATTCGACGGTGGTGGTCTTGCCGGCTCCGTTGGGGCCGAGGATTCCGAAGATCTCCCCCTCGTCGACGGTGAAGCTCACCCCGTCGACCGCGGGGCGGCCGCCGTAGGCCTTGCGCACCCCGCGTACTTCGATGATTGCCATGCCTTCGAGGATTCCGCCCCGGGGCGGGCTCCGGTATCCGCCGTCCCGCTCGGACCGGCATCGTCCGATCGGTTGACAGGGCTGTGCGACCCACGGGGTGTGCCCGGAAAACCACATGAGCGATGTCAGTGGTGAACCATAGGCTCGGTCCTGATGCCCGAAAAACCTGCAGAGCCCACGGACCGGTCCGCCGTGCGCTCCCTCCTGCGTCTGTGGCCCTATGTCAGACCGGTGCGTGCGCGCTGGATCAGCGCCGCCCTCGTGGCGGTTCTCGCGTCCAGCCTCGCCCTGGTGATCCCGCTGGTACTGAAGTGGATGGTCGACGGCCCCGTGGCGGACCGCGATCCGGGCGGGGTGTGGCTGGGTGCGCTCTGGCTGCTGTTGCTGGGGATCGCCGAGGCCGGGCTGTTCGGCCTGCGCCGATGGCTGGTGGCCCGGCCGCTGGCGGGTGTGGAGGCGTCGATGCGCGCCGACCTCTACCGCCATCTGCAGCGGCTGCCGGTGGCCTTCCACGACCGCTGGCCCTCGGGGCAGTTGCTCTCTCGCGGTACCACGGATCTGATGCTGCTGCGGATGTTCCTCGCCTTCCCGCTGACGTTCCTGCTGGTCAACGGCACGACGATTCTGGTCGGCTTCGTCATCCTGTTCGCGCAGGAGTGGTCACTGGGACTGGTGCTGCTCGCACCCGCCGTCCCGCTGATGGTCCTGTGCTCCCTCTTCGAGACGAAGTACTCGCTGGTGGCGCGCAGGGCCCAGGACCAGGTCGGCGATCTGACGACGGTCGTCGAGGAGAGCGTGCTGGGCATCCGTGTCGTCAAGGGATTCGGCCGCAACCGCAGCCAGGCGCTCGCCTTCCGGGCACTCGCGCAGCGGCTGCGCGGAACGGAGCTGGGCAAGGCCCGGCTGCTCGCGGGGATCTGGGCGCTGGTCACCGCCATCCCGGAGCTGGCGATCGGGGCCGCGTTGGTGCTCGGCACGATCGAGGTCGCGGACGGCACCCTGTCGGCGGGCACGCTCGTGGCGTTCCTCTCGACGGCGCTGGCGTTGCGCTGGCCGGTCGACTCGATCGGCTTCCTGCTCGCGATGAGCCAGGAGGCGGCGACGGCCGCCGACCGCTTCTTCGAGGTGATGGACGTCGAGGAGGAGCCGGAGCCCGAGGCGCCGGGAGTGACCGCCGGGACACCGGAACGGGGCATCGTCTTCGAAGGGGTGGAGTTCAGGTATCCCGACGCCGAACCGGGCTCACCGCCCGTCCTCGGCCGGATCGACCTGCGGATCCGGCCCGGCGAGACGATGGCGCTGGTGGGCGCCACGGGTTCCGGCAAGACGACGCTGACGGCTCTCGTGCCCCGGCTGCACGACGTCACGTCCGGCCGGATCCTGCTGGACGGCGAGGACATCGCCACCATGGCCCGGCCGCGGCTGCGCGAGCTCGTCTCCGTCGCCTTCGAGGAACCCACCCTCTTCTCGGCGACCGTCGGGGAGAACGTGCTGATGGGGGCGGAGGGGGCCGGCGAACAGGAGTTGCGCCAGGCCCTGTCCGTCGCCCAGGCCGACTTCGTGCACGACCTGCCGCAGGGCATCGGCACCCAGGTCGGGGAGCAGGGACTGAGCCTCTCCGGCGGACAGCGGCAGCGCCTCGCACTGGCCCGCGCCGTCGTCGGTGGCCCGCGGTTCCTGGTGCTCGACGACCCGCTCTCCGCCCTGGACGTGCACACCGAGGCACTGGTGGAGGCCGCGCTGCGGCGCGTGCTGGAGGGGACGACGGCCGTGGTCGTCGCCCACCGGCCGTCGACGGTGATGCTGGCGGACCGGGTGGCCCTGTTGTCCGACGGGCGGATCAGCGCGGTCGGCACCCATCAGGAACTCCTGCGCACCAGCCCCGAGTACGCCTGGCTGATGTCCGGCGCCCATGACACCGCCACCGGTGTCCTCGTCCCCGAGGAGGGCAGCTCCCGATGACCAGTACGACTGCCGACGGGCCCGCGGTCGCCGACGAGGACCTGCCCGGGAAGGGCTCCGGTCCGGCCCGGGAGGAAGGCGACCCGTTCGGCGCGGACACGCTGCCCGCTCCCCGGGGTGCCACCCGGGAGCTGCTGGTCTCCCTGCTGACGCCGCTGCGCGCCAGGGTCGTCGTGACGTCCCTGCTGCTGCTCCTCCAGCAGGCCGCCGTGCAGGCGGGGCCGCTGCTGGTCGCGTACGCCATCGACAGCGGGGTGCCCGCGTTCCGGGACCACGACTACGGTCCGCTGGCGGCCGTGGGCATCGGGTACGCCGTCTGCTCGGTGGGTGCGGGAGTGCTCCAGTACGCCTTCATCCGGGCGGCCGCCCGGATCAACCAGGACGTGCTGCTCGATCTGCGGGGACGGATCTTCCGCCACGCGCAGGCGCTGAGCGTCGACTTCCACGAGCGCTACACCTCGGGCCGGCTGATCTCCCGGTCGACCACCGATGTCGAGTCCCTGCGCGAACTGCTGAGCGAGGGGCTCCAGGAACTCGTCGGGGTGATCCTGTCGTTCGTCTCGATCTCCCTGATGCTGCTCTGGCTGGACCTCGGCATCGGGGCCATCGCGGTGGCCTCCTTCGTCCCCCTGTATCTGCTGGTGCGTGGATACCGGCAGCGGGCGGCCAAGGCGTACACGGCACGCTCGACGGCGATCGCCGCGGTCATCGTGAAGTTCGCCGAGACGATGAACGGGATCCGTCCCGTGCAGGCCTTCCGCAGGGAACGGGCCAACGAGAAGGACTTCGCCGTGTCCAACCACGACCACGAGCGGAGGAACGGCGACGCCCTGCTGGAGATGGCCCGCTACGTCGTCGGCTCCCGGCTGGTCGCGAACACGGCGGTGGCGGCGATGGTCCTCTGGGGTGCCTACCGGGTGGCGTCGGACACGCTGGCGCTCGGTGTGCTGGCGGCGGCGGTGCTGTATCTGCGGCGGCTGTACGACCCGATCGACCGGCTCGCGATGTTCCTCAACTCCTACCAGTCGGCCGCCGCTTCGCTGGAGAAGATCGCGGGCCTGCTGGCTCAGGAGCCCGCGGTCCCCGAGCCCGCGGCGCCGAAGGTGCTGCCGTCCGTCGCCGGTGAGCACCCCGGCCGCGAGGTCACGTTCGACGGAGTGCGGTTCGCGTACCGCACGGGGGGCGAGGTCCTGCCCCGCTTCGGCCTGACGATCCCGGCCGGCCAGACCGTGGCCGTGGTCGGTTCGACGGGTGCGGGCAAGTCGACGCTGGCCAAGCTGCTGGCGCGCTTCTACGACCCGACCGAGGGCCGGGTCCTGCTGGACGGCACCGATCTGCGCGACCTGGCGACGGCCGAATTGCGGCGGGGCGTGGTGATGGTGACCCAGGAGGCGTTCCTGTTCTCCGGGACGATCGCCGAGAACATCGCGATCGGGCGTCCGGAGGCGACGCCCGAGGAGATCGAGCACGCGGCGAAGGCGATCGGGGCGCACGACTTCATCAGCTCCCTGCCCGACGGGTACGACACGGACGTCCGGAAGCGCGGTGGCCGTATCTCCGCCGGGCAGCGGCAACTCGTGGCGTTCGCACGGGCCTTGCTCGCGGATCCCGCCGTGCTGATCCTCGACGAGGCCACGAGTTCACTGGACGTGCCCGGCGAGCGGGCGGTGCAGCGGGCGATGGACACGGTGCTGCACGGCCGGACGGCGGTGGTGATCGCGCACCGTCTGTCGACGGTGGAGATCGCTGACCGGGTGCTGGTGATGGAGCACGGCCGGATCGTGGAGGACGGCACCCCGGCCGACCTCATCGGTGGTACGGGCAGGTTCGCGGGGCTGCACAAGGCGTGGCGGGAGAGCCTGGCCTGAGGACGGCGGCCCTCGGACAAGCCCTCCACCCGATCACCGGCGGGGGACTCGCCGCGCGCCCACCACCGGTCATCGGCGTCCTCGTCGGCCGGCTCCACATCACCCTGATCCGGGAAGGAGCCGGCGGGTCGCACGGGACGGCGCGGAACTGGCCACAGTTCCGCGCCGTCTCAGCACGTGGGCACCACGCGCGGCCCGCCTTCCCGTTCGAACATCGCGCATTCGAACGGAATCTCAACTCACCCTGGGACATAAGGCCTTTCAGGCCCTCCGCACCCCCACTACGGCACCCGGCCGACACACGGCGAAACGTCCGGTTAACGAACACGGCATTTCCGGCAACGGACGACTTCCGGCCAATATGTTGACGCGGTCCTGACATGCGCACGCTCCGGCTGGCACTCTTCCCCCGTTCCACGCATCGCCTGCTCTGCCCGGCCGACTCACCCAGTCGGCCGTAGCCCCCTTCGCAGAAGGAGTCCGCGTGAGATTCACGCACAGCCGTCGTGCCACCGCGACCGGCGCTCTGATAGCCACAGCAGCACTCCTCGCCGTCGGAATGCAGGGCGGCGCCGCATCGGCCGCGCCCGAAGGCGCGACGGCGGCCCCCGCCGCCGCGGTGAAGGGCGCCGATCCCGGCGCGCTCCCCGCGAAGCTCTCCCCCGCCCAGCGTGCCGAACTGCTCCGCGAGGCCAACTCCACCAAGGCGGCCACCGCCGAGGAGCTCGGGCTCGGCGCCACGGAGGAGCTGGTGGTCCGCGATGTCGTCAAGGACGTCGACGGCACCACCCACACCCGCTACGAGCGCACGCTCGACGGTCTCCCCGTCCTCGGCGGCGATCTGGTCGTGGCCGCCTCGAAGTCCGGGGCGACGCAGGGCGTCACCAAGGCGTCGAAGGCGACCGGCGCCCAGCTGAAGGCCGTCGGCACGAAGGCGGACGTCGCGCCGGCCGCGGCCGAGAAGCAGGCGCTCACCGCGGCGAAGGCGGACGGCTCGAAGAGCACCGAGGCGAGCAAGGCACCGCGCAAGGTCGTGTGGGCGGCGAACGGGACCCCGCAGCTCGCCTACGAGACCGTGGTCGGCGGCCTCCAGCACGACGGCACCCCGAACGAGCTGCACGTCATCACGGACGCCTCCTCCGGCGCCAAGCTCTTCGAGTGGCAGGCCATCGAGACCGGCACCGGCAACACCCAGTACAGCGGCACGGTGACGCTGGGGACCTCGGGCTCCGGCAGCTCGTACAACCTGACCGACACCGCGCGCGGCAACCACAAGACGTACAACCTGAACCGCGGTACGTCCGGCACCGGAACCCTGTTCTCCGGCACCGACGACGTCTGGGGCAACGGCAGCGCGTCGAACACCGAGACCGCCGCGGCCGACGCCCACTACGGCGCCGCGGAGACCTGGGACTTCTACAAGAACGTCATGGGCCGCACCGGCATCAAGGGTGACGGGGCCGGAGCGTACTCCCGCGTCCACTACGGCAACAGCTACGTCAACGCCTTCTGGTCGGACAGCTGCTTCTGCATGACGTACGGCGACGGCAGCGGCAACCTCGCGCCCCTCACCTCGCTCGACGTGGCGGCCCACGAGATGACGCACGGCGTCACCTCCAACACGGCCGGTCTCAACTACAGCGGCGAGTCGGGCGGTCTCAACGAGGCCACCTCGGACATCTTCGCGGCGGGCGTGGAGTTCTACTCCAACACCACCACCGACCCGGGCGACTACCTCGTCGGCGAGAAGATCGACATCAACGGCGACGGCACCCCGCTCCGTTACATGGACAAGCCGAGCAAGGACGGCGCGTCCAAGGACTCGTGGTACTCGGGCCTCGGCTCGGTCGACGTCCACTACTCCTCGGGCCCGGCCAACCACTTCTTCTACCTCCTGTCGGAGGGCAGCGGGGCCAAGACCGTCAACGGGGTGTCCTACAACTCCCCGACGTCCGACGGCCTTCCGGTGACCGGCATCGGCCGGGACAAGGCGCTGCAGATCTGGTTCAAGGCGCTCACCACGAAGTTCACCTCCACCACGAACTACGCCGCGGCCCGCACCGGCACCCTGGCCGTGGCCGGTGAGCTGTACGGCACGTCGAGCGCCGAGTACGCCGGCGTCGCCAACGCCTGGGCAGCCATCGCCGTGGGCTCCCGCCCCGGCGGCGGCACCGACCCGGGCGGCAAGGTCTTCCAGAACACGACCGTCAAGGCGATCGCCGACAACAGCACCAGCAACTTCCCGGTCGTCGTCAGCGGCGTCACCGGCAACGCGCCCAGCACCCTGTCGGTCGCGGTGAACATCACGCACACCTACCGCGGTGACCTCGTCCTCGACCTGGTCGCCCCGGACGGTACGGCGTACCGGCTGAAGAACTCCTCGTCGAGCGACTCCGCGGACAACGTGGTGGCGACCTACACGGTCAACGCCTCGTCCGAGGTGGCCAACGGCACCTGGAACCTGAAGGTCCAGGACGTCTACTCGGGCGACACCGGCACCTTCAACAGCGTCAAGCTCACCTTCTGAGCGGTCTCCGGCAACGCTGAACGGGCGTCGGCCCGCATCGCGCACCGGCACGACGGGACGGCCCCGGGGAGCATGCTCCCCGGGGCCGTTCCGTGCGCCCGTGTCCGGAGGAAGGCCGTCAGGAGGACAGGCCCCCGGCCCGGCCGGGTACGTTCTGCTCGGCCCAGACGATCTTCCCGTTCTCCGTACGGCACGAACCCCACCTGCGGCACAGCAGGTTGATGAGCTGGAGCCCCCGGCCACCCTCGTCACTGACGTCGGCGTGCTGGATCTGGGGCAGGTCCGGCCCGGTGTCGGCCAGTTCGACCTGGAGGCGCTCGTCCAGCAGCAGCCGGAGCCGGCCGGGACCGCCGCCGTAGCGCAGGGCGTTGCCGACCAGCTCGCTGACCACCAGTTCCGTCACGTCGGCCAGTTCGGCCAGCTCCCAGCGGGCGAGCTGCTCGGTGACCAGTTTGCGTGCGGTGGAGGCGGGGTTGCCCTCCGTGGGCAGGTCCCACTCCCGCAACAGCACGCCGGGGGTCAGCTCGTGGCCCCCCGCGACCAGCAGCACCGCCTCGTCGAACCGGCCGTCGTCACGCCTGGGCGAGGTGAGCGGGCCGCCGCTGTCCAGCTGCTCGGGTGCCATCGCGGCCACGGACGCGCGCAGGACTTCCAGCTGCACGTCCACGTCGTCGGTGCGCGTCTTGATCAGGCCGTCGGTGTAGAGCACGAGCCGCCCGCCCACCGGGCCGCGCACCCGCAGCGGGTCGTACGGGATCACCCCGGCGCCCAGCGGCGCCCCGACCGGCACGTCGAGATAGCGGGCGGTCCCGCCCTCGTCCACCAGCAGCGGCGGCGGGTGCCCCGCGCTGGCGATCGTGTAGCTGGAGTCCGCCGGGTCGTACACGGCGCACAGGCAGGTGGCGACCTGGTCGTCCTCCAGGTCGCGGGTGGCCAGGTCGAGCCGGGCGAGCAGCCGGTCGGGGGCGATGTCCAGCATCATGAGCGTCCGGGCGACGGTCCGCAGCCGGCCCATCGTGGCGGCGGCGGGCAGACCGTGACCGGTGACGTCGCCGACGACCAGCGCCGTACGCCCGCTGGGGAGCGCCACGACGTCGTACCAGTCACCGCCCACCCCGTGCGCGTCGACGGCCGGCGCGTAGTGGGCGTGCACCCGCAGGCCGGGCGTGTGCGGTGTGGCGCGCGGGAGCAGCGAGCGCTGGAGCGAGACGACATGCTCGCGTTCGCGTCCGTAGAGCCGGGCGTTGTCCATGAACACGGCGGCCATGGAGGCGAGCTGCCCCGCCAGCTCCAGGTCGGCACGGTTGAAGGGCGGGCTGTCACCGGCGCGTACGAAGTCCGCGGAGCCCAGCAGGACACCGCGGGCGATCAGCGGCACCGCCATGTAGCTGTGCACGCCCTGGCGCCGCATCGCCGCTTCCGCGCTGTCCGTCGGCGCGACGCGTCTGTAGTCCCCGGGTGTCATCCGGCCGACCAGTACGGGCCTGGCGTTGCGGAGGCACTCGGTGGTCAGCAGCGTCTCGCGGCGCTCCGACCGGTTCACCACCTCGCCCACCGGGGCGGGTTCGAGCTCTCCGAGGGCGTCGATGGCCCGGACCGCCATGGCACGGGTGACGGGCACGGCGGCGCCGGTGACGCGCTCGCCCTCCTCGCCGTGGAGTACGGACTCCAGCAGGTCGACGGCGGCGGCGTCGGCCAGCCTCGGGACGCTGAACGCCGCCAGTTCCTCGGCCGTGCGCTCCAGGTCCAGCGTCGTGCCGATACGGGTGCTCGCCTCGTTGAGCCAGCGCATCCGGGACGCTGTGGTGAAGCGGTCACCCCGGGGCGGTGCGGGTTCCGTCCGGCGGCTGCGCAGTCGGCGGGAGCTGCCGCTCCGCACGGCCAGCCGACGGGTCAGGCGTCTCGCTCGGCCTCCGCCGCCGTTCACCGTGCTGACCTCCACTCGCGTCCTGCCGGACGCCTCGCTCGTCACGTCGGTGGCTGCTGGACAGCGCCATCAAGGCTGTCATGTTAGCGAGATAGCGGCGAAAACACCCCTGCCGGACGACCGGTACGGAATCCGGGCACGCCGGTGGGCCCGGCGCCGGGACACGCGCCGGGCCCACCACGGGCACAGGGAGTCAGCGCAGCAGCATCCCGCCGCCGTCGGCCGTGGACGCGTTCGGCACCGCGACGAGGCCCAGTTCCGCGCCCGAGGCGAGCAGCGGATGGGCGGGCAGGACGCGCACGGTGTAGCCGTAGGGGCCCGTACGGTCGAGGGCGAGCGGCCCCTCGTACAGCCAGCGGTCCTCCAGGTCGTGACCGCCCGCCGGTTTCAACGGGAACGTCCGGGCCTCCGCGATGGCGTCCCCGGAGTCGACCCGCCCGGCGACCACCTGCACCTCGACGTCCTCCGGGTCGAGACCGCCCAGGGCGATCCGGACGCGGAGCGCGAGGGTGGACCCCAACTCGGCGGAGCCGCCGACGACCGTGTCGGCGGTGGCCTCCACGTGATCGACGGTCACCTGCGGCCAGGCCGCGCGGACCCTGGTCTTCCACGCGGCGAGGTCGCGGGCGGCCGCGGGCTCCAGCGCCCGGCGGGAGCGTGCCGCGGGTGCGTAGAGCCTTTCGACGTACTCACGCACCATGCGGCCCGCGAGGACCTTGGGGCCGAGGTCGGCCAGGGTGCTGCGGACCATCTCGATCCACCGCTCGGGCAGGTCCTCGGCGTTGCGGTCGTAGAAGCGGGGGGCGACCCGGTCCTCGATGAGCGCGTAGAGGGCGTTGGCCTCCAGCTCGTCGCGCCGTTCCTCGTCGGTGGCGGACCCGTCGGCGGTGGGGATCGCCCAGCCGAAGTCGGGCCCGAACCATTCGTCCCACCAGCCGTCGCGCACGGAGAGGTTGAGGCAGCCGTTGAGCGCGGCCTTCATTCCACTGGTGCCGCAGGCCTCCAGGGGGCGCAGCGGGTTGTTGAGCCAGACGTCGCAGCCCGGGTAGAGCTTCCGGGCCATCCCCATGCCGTAGTCCGGCAGGAAGACGATGCGGTGGCGCACCCGGGGATCGTCCGCGAACCGCACGAGCTCCTGGATGAGCCGCTTGCCGCCGTCGTCTGCCGGGTGGGCCTTGCCGGCGACGACGATCTGGATCGGGTGCGTCGGGTGGAGCAGCAGCTCCCGGAGCCGGTCGCGGTCGTGCAGCATGAGCGTCAGCCGCTTGTACGAGGGCACCCGGCGGGCGAAGCCGATGGTCAGGACGTCCGGGTCGAGCACGCCGTCGATCCAGCCGAGTTCGGCGGTGCCCGCGCCCCGGCCGCGCCAGGAGGCGTGGAGGCGTCTGCGCACCTCGGCGACGAGCTGCTCACGCAGTCCCCTGCGGAGGTCCCAGATCTCGCGGTCGGGGACGGCGTCCAGGTGCCCGGCCGGCCCGTCCCCGGTGGTGTCCCTCGCGCCGGCTCCGAGGCGCAGGACCTCGGGCGCGACCCAGGTCGGGGCGTGCACCCCGTTCGTCACCGAGGTGATCGGCACCTCGGAGGGGTCGAATCCCGGCCACAGCCCGGAGAACATCTCCCGGCTCACGGCTCCGTGCAGGGTGGAGACCCCGTTGGCCCGCTGGGCGAGCCGCAGTCCCATCACCGCCATGTTGAAGAGGCCGGGCTCACCGCCGTCGTAGGTCTCCATGCCGAGGCGCAGGATCTTCTCGGCCCCGACGCCCGGCAGCTCGCCGTCGTCGCCGAAGTGACGGGCCACGAGCTGGCGGTCGAAACGGTCTATCCCGGCGGGGACCGGGGTGTGGGTGGTGAAGACAGCGCCGGCCCGCACGACCTCCAGGGCGGCGTCGAAGTCCAGGCCCTTCTCCGAGAGTTCCCTGATCCTCTCCAGGCCGAGGAATCCGGCGTGCCCCTCGTTGGTGTGGAACACCTCGGGGTCCGCGTGCCCGGTCAGCCTGCAGTAGGTGCGCACGGCGCGCACGCCGCCGATGCCGAGGAGCATCTCCTGCAGGAGCCGGTGGTCGCTGCCGCCGCCGTAGAGCCGGTCGGTGACGTCGCGTTCGCCGGGCGCGTTCTCCTCGACGTCGGAGTCGAGGAGCAGCAGCGGGACGCGCCCGACCTGGGCCTGCCAGATCGACGCGTACAGCGAGCGGCCGCCGGGCAGGGCGAGCACCACCCGGCTGGGTGTGCCGTCGGCCTCCCGCAGGAGGGTGAGCGGCAGCTCGTTGGGGTCGAGGACGGGGTAGTGCTCCTGCTGCCAGCCGTCCCGGGACAGGCTCTGGCGGAAGTAGCCGTGCCGGTAGAGCAGGCCGACCCCGATGAGCGGCACGCCCAGGTCGCTGGCGGCCTTCAGATGGTCACCGGCCAGGATGCCCAGGCCCCCCGAGTACTGGGGCAGGGCGGCGGTGACACCGAATTCGGGTGAGAAGTAGGCGATGGCGGCGGGGAGCTCCGCGCCCTGGGCGAGCTGGTTCTGGTACCACCTCGGTCCGCCGAGGTACTCCCGCAGGTCCTCGGACACCTCGGCGAGCCTGCGCATGAAGTGCTGGTCCCCGGCCAGCTCGGCGAGGCGCGCCGCGGGGACGGTGCCGAGCAGGCGCACGGGGTCGGTGTCGGAGGGGCGCCGGCCCTCCGGGTCGGCCGCACGGAAGAGCTCTTGGGTCTCGGTGTGCCAGGACCAGCGCAGGTTACGGGCGAGGTCGCTGAGCGGTCGCAGGGGTTCGGGGAGGACGGGACGCACGGTGAATCGACGAATGGCCTTCACGTATCCCACCTTTACAGGGGACGTACGGATCCGAGGGGACGCACGACGGTGGGCGCCCTCTCCGTCACCCTCGACGTCAGCGGCGGGCCGTCGCACTCGGCCACGGCGCGCGACCGGCGCGGGCGTCGTCACCGGGTCCGGCCCGGTGCGGGCCGACCGCCCACGCCCCGGGCGCTGCACGGTGTGCGCCCTCTCCCTGCCGCCTCCTGGAACACCCCTGTCTCCGGGGCCGCACCAGTACCTTCGGTCCCGGGCGCCCCATGGGCCAGATGCGCCAGTTACGTACCCGTCTGTCACGGGCGATATGGCTGATTTCCCCTCCCCTCGCGGACTTGTGGCACCCCGCACCACAGGGAAGGCTGCGGAGGTGCCCGCGTGGCGGCCGGGGGACCGGCGCGCGGCCCACGGTGCGTGCACCGGTTGCATCGCGGAGTTGACACACCGCCGGGTCGGCAGCCCGCAAGCGGTGGGAAGGCTCCCCCGGTAACACTCCCGCGCTGCACATCCCAGGTGCCCCGGTCCGAGCCCGAACCGCCCGCGCACCTGCCATTCGAGTGCCATTCGAGTGAATGCGGACAGGAGCGGCCATGCCCACAGCCCGCCAGCCGACGACCGAGCAGCTACAAAGGACGCAACCCCACCATCGCGGCGCGCGCGGTCAGCCCTTCACGCCCACGTCGCGCGCCGTGCATGCCGAGCTCCGACCCCCAGGTGATTCCATGATCGGTCGCATTCCCGTCCTGGACGTCCGTCCGCTCGTCGACTGCGGCAGACGGCCCGCCAAAGCCGTCGCGGGCGAGACCTTCGAGGTCAGCGCCACCGTGTTCCGCGAGGGCCACGACGCCGTGGCCGCCAACGTCGTCCTGTGCGACGCGAACGGACGGCCCGGCCCCTGGACGCCGATGCGCGAGCTCGCCCCCGGCACGGACCGCTGGGGCGCCGACGTCACCCCCGGCTCCGAGGGCGTCTGGACGTACACCGTCGAGGCGTGGAGCGACCCCGTCACCACCTGGCGCGCACACGCGCAGATCAAGATCCCCGCAGGCATCGACACCGCGCTCGTCCTGGACGAGGGGGCCGAGCTGTACGCCCGCGCCGCCGAGGGAGTCCCCAAGAAGGACGGGCGCGAGGCCGTGCTCGCCGCCGTCGACGCACTGCGCGACGCGTCCCTCCCGGCGGCCTCCCGGCTGGCGGCCGCGCTGACCGCGGAGGTGGACGAGGCCCTCGGCCGCCACCCCCTGCGCGAACTGGTCACCGCGTCCCGGCCGCTGCCGCTGACCGTCGAGCGACGGCGTGCCCTGTACGGCTCCTGGTACGAGCTGTTCCCTCGCTCGGAGGGTGTGCGGCAGGAGCCGGTGGCTCCCCCGAAGCCCGCCCGGAAGCCGAGGGCCACGAAGACCGCCAAGACCGCCAAGACATCAGCCGCCGCCACGCGGAGGAAGACCCCCGCGGTCACGGCGGAGATCCCGCGGCCGGCGGCCACCCGGACGGTCGGCGGAACCTTCCGCACCGCCGCCGAGCGGCTTCCCGCCGTCGCCGCGATGGGGTTCGACGTCGTCTATCTGCCGCCGATCCACCCCATCGGCACCACCCACCGCAAGGGCCCCAACAACAGCCTGTCCCCCGGAGCCGACGACCCGGGCGTCCCCTGGGCGATCGGGTCGGCCGAGGGCGGCCACGACACCGTCCATCCGGACCTCGGCACGCTGGAGGACTTCGACCACTTCGTCGCGGCCGCCCGCACCCTGCGGATGGAGATCGCGCTGGACTTCGCCCTGCAGTGCTCCCCGGACCACCCCTGGGTGACGGAGCATCCTGAGTGGTTCCACCACCGCGCCGACGGGTCGATCGCGTACGCCGAGAACCCGCCCAAGAAGTACCAGGACATCTATCCGATCGCGTTCGACGCGGATCTCGCCGGGATCGTCCGCGAGACGGTCCGCATCCTGCGGTTCTGGATGGAGCGCGGCGTGCGGATCTTCCGCGTCGACAATCCGCACACCAAGCCGGTGGTCTTCTGGGAGAAGGTGATCGCAGACGTCAACCGCACCGACCCGGACGTGATCTTCCTGGCGGAGGCCTTCACCCGTCCCGCGATGATGCGCACACTGGCCGCCGTCGGCTTCCAGCAGTCGTACACCTACTTCACCTGGCGTAACACGAAGCGGGAACTCACCGAGTACGTGACCGAGCTTTCGGGCGAGAGTTCCTCGTACATGCGGCCCAACTTCTTCGTGAACACGCCCGACATTCTTCCGGGTTACCTCCAGGAGGGCGGCCGTCCCGCCTTCGAGACCCGGGCCGTGCTGGCCGCGACGCTGTCCCCGTCCTGGGGCGTGTACGCGGGCTTCGAGCTGTGCGAGAACACCCCGGTGCATCCCGGGAGCGAGGAGTACCAGGACTCCGAGAAGTACCAACTCAGGCCCAGGGACTGGGAGTCGGCGGAACGTGAGGGCCGCTCGCTCGCTCCCCTGATCACCTCCCTCAACCGGATCCGCCGTCGCCATCCGGCACTCCAGCAACTGCGCAACGTGCACTTCCACTCGGTCGACAACGAGGCGCTGATCGCCTACAGCAAGCGCTCCGGTTCGGACATCGTTCTGGTGGTCGTCAACCTCGATCCTCACCACACCCAGGAGGCCACGGTCTCGTTGGACATGCCGCGTCTCGGCCTCGACCGGCACGAGAGCGTGCCGGTGCGCGACGAGCTCACCGGCGACACCTATCACTGGGGCAGGACCTTCTACGTGCGTCTCGAGCCGGGTGTGACACCGGCGCACATCGCGGTCCTGCGACCGTCCCCGCCGACCGGAGGGTCACCCACACCATGATCGTCAATGAGCCTGTCCACGACCTGTTCGAGGACACTCCCGCCAAGGACCGCGATCCCGACTGGTTCAAGCGCGCCGTCTTCTACGAGGTACTCGTCCGGTCCTTCCAGGACTCCAACGGGGACGGCGTGGGCGACCTCAAGGGCCTCACCGCCAAGCTCGACTACCTGCAGTGGCTGGGCGTCGACTGCCTCTGGCTGCCGCCGTTCTTCAAGTCACCGCTGCGCGACGGTGGTTACGACGTCTCCGACTACACCGCCGTGCTGCCCGAGTTCGGCGACCTCGCCGACTTCGTGGAGTTCGTCGACGCCGCGCACCAGCGCGGCATGCGCGTGATCATCGACTTCGTCATGAACCACACGAGCGACCAGCACGACTGGTTCCAGCAGTCCCGCACCGACCCCGACGGGCCGTACGGCGACTACTACGTCTGGGCCGACGACGACAAGCAGTTCCCGGACGCGCGGATCATCTTCGTCGACACGGAGACGTCCAACTGGACCTTCGACCCGGTCCGCAAGCAGTACTACTGGCACCGGTTCTTCTCGCACCAGCCGGATCTCAACTACGAGAACCCGGCGGTGCAGGAGGAGATCGTCTCGGCCCTGCGCTTCTGGCTGGACCTCGGCATCGACGGCTTCCGGGTCGACGCGGTGCCCTACCTCTACCAGCGCGAGGGCACCAACTGCGAGAACCTCCCCGAGACCCACGACTTCCTCAAGCGCGTCCGCAAGGAGATCGACGCCAACTACCCGGACACGGTCCTGCTGGCCGAGGCCAACCAGTGGCCGGAGGACGTCGTCGACTACTTCGGCGACTACACCGCCGGCGGCGACGAGTGCCACATGGCGTTCCACTTCCCCGTGATGCCCCGGATCTTCATGGCCGTACGGCGCGAGAGCCGCTACCCGGTCTCGGAGATCCTGGCGAAGACCCCGGCGATCCCGTCCGGCTGCCAGTGGGGCATCTTCCTCCGCAACCACGACGAGCTCACGCTCGAGATGGTGACGGACGAGGAGCGGGACTACATGTACGCGGAGTACGCCAAGGATCCGCGGATGCGGGCCAACATCGGCATCCGCCGGCGCCTGGCGCCGCTCCTGGACAACGACCGCAACCAGATCGAGCTGTTCACGGCGCTGCTGCTGTCCCTGCCCGGCTCCCCGATCCTCTACTACGGGGACGAGATCGGGATGGGCGACAACATCTGGCTGGGCGACCGCGACGCCGTGCGCACCCCGATGCAGTGGACACCCGACCGCAACGCCGGTTTCTCGTCCAGTGACCCGGGACGGCTCTACCTGCCCACGATCATGGACCCGGTCTACGGCTACCAGGTCACCAACGTCGAGGCGTCCATGGCCTCGCCGTCGTCGCTGCTCCACTGGACGCGGCGGATGATCGAGATCCGCAAGCAGAACCCCGCGTTCGGCCTCGGCTCGTACAGCGAACTGCCGTCCTCGAACCCGGCGGTGATCGCGTTCACCCGTGAGTACAAGGACGACCTCGTGCTCTGCGTCCACAACTTCTCGCGGTTCGCGCAGCCCACGGAGCTCGATCTGCGGGACTTCGACGGGCGTCATCCGGTGGAGCTGATCGGCGGGGTCCGCTTCCCCGCCGTGGGTCAGTGGCCCTACCTGCTGACTCTCGCGGGCCACGGTTTCTACTGGTTCAGGCTGCGGAAGGACGCTCCGGTCAGCTGACCGCCGGTGACGGACGGCTGACGGCGCCTCACCGCCGAGGCGCCACCCGCGGGGCGGTTTCCGCCGCCCCGCACGGGGCACTCTCCCCCATATCGAGCCCTTCCGTGCTCCATCGGGCCCTTCGGGCCTATTGATCAAGTCCGTACGGACTTTCCTCACCCGACACGTCCCGCACAGCCGGACAGCCATTGCCGCAATCCGGGACACTCTTCGCATCCTGTGGTGTGCCCGGGGAAAGGACGCGATGCCATGTCGGAGGCTGCATCCACTCGAGTCGCCCTGGCGAAGAGCACAACATCCAGAAAGACGACAAGAAGACACTCGACGAGCACCACGGGCACCACGGCGCTGCTGCCGTCACTCGCCCCACTGCTCCACGAGTGGGTACCCCGCCAGCGGTGGTTCGCGGGCAAGGGCCGGCCCGTCACCGGTTTCTCGTTGGTGGCGGCGACGGAGATACTGCCCCTGGACGCCACGGCCACGGGACCCGGGCTGCTCCACCTGCTCGTCCGCGTCCACCAGCCGGACAGCAGGCAGGCACATCCCCAGGGTGACTGCTACCAGCTCCTCCTCGGCGTACGCACCGCGCTGCCCCAGCGGCTCGCCGGGGCACGCATCGGCCAGGTCGCCGATGGGCCGCTGGCCGGGCGCACGCTGTACGAGGGACTGCACGACCCGCGCGTCGCCGACCTTCTGCTGGAACGATTCCGTAACCCCGGGTCACTCGGACCCCTCCGCTTCGACCGTGCCGAGCCCATCCCCCCGGGCCTCACCCCGCGCGTCCTGGACACCGAGCAGTCCAACTCCTCGCTCGTCTACGGGGACGCCTTCATCCTGAAGATCTTCCGCAGGGTCTTCCCTGGCACCAACCCCGACCTCGAACTGCCGTTGGCGCTCAGCCGTGAGGGCTGCGGACGGGTACCCGCCCCGGTGGCCTGGTTCGAGGCGGCCTCCGGCCCGGAGCCGCTCACGCTCGGCGTACTGCAGCCGTTCCTGAGCGGCGCGCGGGACGGCTGGCAGCTCGCGCTGGCCGCCCTGGCCGCCGGGCGGGACTTCCTGCCCGAGGCGCACGCGCTCGGGCGGGCCACCGCCGAGGTGCACACGGCGCTCGCCGCCGCGCTCCCGACACCGCCCCTGCCCCACGACCGGACGAAGCACCTGGTGGCCGGGATGGTGGAACGGCTGGAGGCCGCCGCCCAGGCGGTCCCGGCGCTCGTCCCGTACGTACCGGCCCTGCGGACCGCCTTCGACGCCGTCGCCGCGCTCGGGGAGACCGGACGCGGCTGGGACGCGCAGCGGGTCCACGGGGATCTGCACCTCGGCCAGACCCTGTGCGGGGACGACGGTTTCTGGTCTCTGATCGACTTCGAGGGCGAGCCGGCCAGGCCGCTGCCGGAGCGCCGGAGCCCTCAGCCGACGGTGCGTGACGTGGCGGGGATGCTCCGGTCCTTCGACTACGCGGCCCGCTCGCACCATCCGTGGAACCCGGAGTGGGCGGCTCGCTGCCGCACCGCGTACTGCGAGGGCTACGCCGAAGCGGCGGGCTCCGATCCACGTGGCGAACCGGAGCTTCTCCGCGCCCACGAGACCGACAAGGCGGTGTACGAGGTGCTCTACGAGGCCCGCCACCGCCCCGACTGGCTGCCGGTCCCCATGGCCGCGATCCAGCGTCTCGCCGCCGCACCGGCGTGACCTCCGCCCCCTCCCCCTCCGTCTCCCACCACTCCCTCCGAGTTCCGGGGGCCCGGACCTTCCGGCCCCCGCCCCTCGGAGTGCCCGAGTCCCCCGAGTCCCCCGAGCGTTCCGATCCCCCGAGCCTTCCGAGGAGGCAGTCCCTGTGACCGCCCGCAAGCCGTCCCGCAAGCCGTCCGATCCCATCGAGACCCCGCCCACGCCCAAGCCGGTGACCGCCGAGGTCACCGGTCCGGCCGCGCCTCCGGCCACCTCCGCCCGGCCAGGCGCGGACACGCCCGCGGAGCCCACCCCGGCGGCTCCCGCCAAACGGCCCCGCGCCAGGAGGACGACGGCCGCGGCCTCCGGAACCCCGCCCCGCCCGCGCCGCGGCGGGGGCAGCAAGAACGTGCTGCCCGCCAACGTCCTGGACGACGCCGACCGGGGCCGCCTGCTCGCCGGTGAGCACCACGACCCGCACGGAGTCCTGGGCGCGCACCCGACCTCGGGCGGAGTGCTCTTCCGGGCGCTGCGCCCCTACGCACGCTCGGTGACCGTGCTGGCCGGGGACAAACGGGCCGAGCTGCAGAGCGACGGCGACGGCTTCTTCTCCGGCGTCCTGGCGCTGCCGGCCGTGCCCGACGGGTACCGCCTGAAGGTCGCCTACGACGACAACACGATCGAGGTGGACGACCCGTACCGCTTCCTGCCCGCCATCGGCGAACTCGACCTGCACCTCATCGGCGAGGGCAGGCACGAGGAGCTCTGGAAGGCGCTCGGGGCACAGCCGATGGAGCACCAGGGCGTGGCGGGCACCCGGTTCACCGTCTGGGCGCCGAACGCGCGAGGGGTCCGCGTCGCCGGCGACTTCAACTACTGGGACGGTACGGCCTTCCCCATGCGCTCCCTCGGGTCCACCGGCGTGTGGGAGCTCTTCCTCCCCGGCGTCGGCGAGGGCGCCGTGTACAAGTACGACATCTGCCGGCCCGACGGCTCGCACACGCAGCGCGCCGACCCGATGGCCCGTCACACCGAAGTGCCGCCCGCCACCGCCTCGGTGGTCACCGCCTCGCACCACGAGTGGCAGGACACCGACTGGATGGCGCACCGGGGTGACCGCCCGGTCCACGAGTCCCCGTTCTCCGTCTACGAGATCCACCTCCCCTCCTGGCGGCCGGGCCTCACCTACCGCCAGCTCGCCGCCCAACTGCCCTCCTATGTAAGGGAACTCGGCTTCACGCACGTGGAGCTGATGCCCGTCTCGGAGCATCCGTTCGGCGGCTCCTGGGGCTACCAGGTCACCGGCTTCTTCGCCCCGACGTCCCGCATGGGCACCCCCGACGACTTCCGCTTCCTGGTCGACGCGCTGCACGCGGCGGGCATCGGGGTCCTCATGGACTGGGTGCCGGCCCACTTCCCCCGCGACGACTGGGCGCTCGCCGAGTTCGACGGCCGCCCGCTGTACGAGCACTCCGACCCCAACCGGGCCGCGCACCCGGACTGGGGCACCCTGGAGTTCGACTACGGCCGCAAGGAGGTGCGCAACTTCCTGGTCTCCAACGCCACGTACTGGTGCGAGGAGTTCCACATCGACGGGCTGCGGGTCGACGCGGTCGCCTCGATGCTCTACCTCGACTACTCCCGCGAGGACGGCCAGTGGTCGCCGAACGAGTTCGGGGGCCGGGAGAACCTGGACGCGGTCGCCTTCCTCCAGGAGATGAACGCGACGGTCTACCGCCGCAACCCCGGTGTCGTCACGATGGCCGAGGAGTCCACCGCCTGGGACGGCGTCACCCGCGCCACGGACCACGGCGGCCTGGGCTTCGGCCTGAAGTGGAACATGGGCTGGATGCACGACTCCCTCGTCTACATGTCCAAGGAGCCCGTCCACCGCAAGTACCACCACGACGAGATGACCTTCTCGATGGTGTACGCGTACAGCGAGAACTACGTGCTGCCGGTCTCGCACGACGAGGTGGTGCACGGCAAGCAGGCCCTGGTGAGCAAGATGCCCGGGGACTGGTGGCAGCGGCGCGCGAACCATCGCGCCTACCTCGGCTACATGTGGGCCCACCCCGGCAAGCAACTGCTCTTCATGGGGCAGGAGTTCGCACAGGGAGCGGAGTGGTCCGAGGGGCATGGCCCGGACTGGTGGCTGCTCGACGAGACCTACGAGGCCTCCGGTGACCACCGGGGCGTTCGCACCCTGGTCACGGACCTCAACGCGGTCTACAACGCGCTGCCCGCACTCTGGCAGCGGGACACGTCTCCGGAGGGCTTCAGCTGGATCGACGGCGGCGCGGCGGAGGACAACGCCTTCGCGTTCGTCCGGTACGACGCGGACGGATCGCCGCTGATCGCCGTCTCCCACTTCTCCCCGGTGGTGCGCGACGGCTACCGCATCGGCGTCCCGGACGGGCCCGAGGCCTGGGTGGAGGTCCTCAACACGGACGCGGCACGGTACGGCGGCAGCGACGTGCGCAACGAGGAGCCACTGAAGCCTGAGGCGGTACCGGCGCACGGCAGGGGGACGAGCGTGACGCTGACGCTGCCTCCGCTGGCGACGGTGTGGCTGCGGCCGGCCTGACGGGACGGGACATCGAAGAGGGGCGGCACACCTGGAGGTCCAGGTGTGCCGCCCCTCTTCGGTGCCGGTGTGCCGCTCAGTCGTGCCGGGGGCGCCAGCGCCTAGATTCCCGTACGGCACTCAGGGCGGCCAGACCGGCCACGAGCACCGCCAGCAGACACAGCACGGCCACCGAGGCGCTCAGCATCTGGGGCGGCAGCTCCCCGTTCCTCGGCGGTGTCGTGTAGGGGAGGGTCACCCAGACCGCGCTAACCGCACCCAGTACGGCTGCGGCGCACAGGGGCGCGGCAAGAGTCCAGGCGGCCACCGTCACGTACACCCGACGTCTCCCGGTCACCACGGACACCGGTGCGATGGAACGGGCGAAGCGCACAACTTCGGCGAGGCAGTTCAACGCGGCTGCCAGCGCCACCAGTCCCACCCCCGCAACACCGAGGACAGTCACCCAGCGCAGTTGAGAGGAGAGCAGGACAGCCCCTCCTATCCACCCCTGTCCCACACTCTCGACGAGGGCCCCGGGGCCCAGCACGGCGAGTGCGTCCCGCTTGAGCCGTCCCAGCGGGAGCGTCTCGCCCTGTGACGAGTACACGATGAGCACGTTGCCCTGACGGGCGGCAAGGGCGCCGTGGCTCACGCGGGCGGCCGCCGGCGCGGCGGCCACCGGGCTGGCTGCGGCCGTGAGCGCGAGGGTGGCGGCCACGGTTGAGGTCCACGCGAGAACTGGTCGGCTCCGCATGCGAGTGGACCGTACATCAATGTTTCCGCGATGTTGAGGAGGCGGAAGGTCAGACCGCCGCGGGCAGTACGTCCTCCAGCTCCTGGAGCAACCGGCGCTTGGGCCGGGCGCCGACCATCGACTTCACCGGTTCGCCGTCCCGGAAGACCATCAGGGTCGGCATCGACAGCACCGCGTAGCGGCTGGTGATCCCCGGGTTGTGGTCCACGTCGATCTGTACGACCTCGAGCCGGCCGGCCTCCTCCTTCGCGATCGCGCCGAGTACCGGGGCCAGCTGACGGCACGGGCCGCACCAGTCGGCGGTGAATTCGACCAGCACCGGGATCCCGGCTCCCAGGACCTTCTCGTCGAACGTGGCGTCGGTCACCTCGGCCACACCTTCTGCGTGGATCATCGTTTCTCGTCCTCCCAGTTCAGTTCGCACCGTGGTTCGGGGCCTCCCGGCACCTCGGCCGAGGCCTCCAGTTCGGCGCGGGTCAGCTGTGCGCCCACCTCCGCCCGGACGCCCTGCAACTGGCCGATGAGCGCGTCCAGTTCCCCGAGCTTGCGCCGGTAGACGGCCAGCGAGGCCGGGCAGGAGTCGCCCGCCGGGTGGCCGGCGCGCAGGCAGTCGACGAAGGGGCGGGTCTCCTCCAGGTCGAACCCGAAGTCCTGAAGGGTCCGGATCTGCTGGACCATCCGCAGGTCGCCCTCGTCGTACGTGCGGTAGCCGTTCTCCGCGCGGCGCGCGTGCAGCAGGCCCCGCGACTCGTAGTACCGCAGCGTCCGTGTCGTCGTCCCGGCGCGTTCGGCCAGCTCCCCGATTCGCATACCGCGACCGTATTCCTTGACGTCGGCGTCAAGGCAAGCCGCTCGGCTCCTTCGGGAAGTAGAGGCGCCGGGGCCATTGACGGCCGCCCCGGGTGCATCTAGACAAGTCTGAGAGCGCTCTCATCAATGACCTTCCCGGCACGTCCCCCACCGGAGGTTCCCTTGCGTACGAGCCGCACCATCCCCCACAGACGCACGACGTTGCTCGCCTCCCTCACCGCCCTGGCCCTCACCTTCGCCGCCGTGCTCACCGTCGCCGGTTCCGGGTCCGCCCGCGGTGACGTGCCGACGACGCCCGGCTGGAACCTGCAGTGGAGCGACGACTTCAACGGCGCGAACCGCACCCTGCCGTCCTCGGCGAACTGGCAGATCGACACGGGGCACGGCTATCCCGGAGGCCCGGGCAACTGGGATCCAGAACTACACCGCCAGCCCCGACAACGTCAGCCTCGACGGCAGCGGCAACCTCCGCATCACCCCGCTGCGCGACGGTGCGGGCAACTGGACCTCCGGCCGCATCGAGACCAAGCGGGCCGACTTCAAGGCCCCGGCCGGCGGCACCCTGCGCATCGAGGGCCGCGTCCAGATGCCGAACGTGACCGGCAACGCGGCCCTCGGCTACTGGCCGGCCTTCTGGGCACTCGGATCGCCGTACCGGGGCAACTACTGGAACTGGCCGGGCATCGGCGAGTTCGACATCATGGAGAACGTCAACGGCATCAACTCCGTCTGGGGCGTCCTGCACTGCGGGGTCAACCCCGGCGGCCCGTGCAACGAGACCACCGGCCTCGGCAACAGCCGCACCTGCCCCGGCGCGAGCTGCCAGTCCGCCTTCCACACCTACCGGTTCGAGTGGGACCGCGCCGTCACCCCCAACGCCCTGCGCTGGTACGTCGACGACCAGCTCTTCCACAGCGTCACCCAGAGCCAGCTGCCCGCCGCGACCTGGGCGAACATGACGGACCACGCCGGATACTTCCTCCTGCTGAACCTCGCCGTCGGCGGGGCCTTCCCGAACGCGCTCGGCGGCTCCACCCCGACCGCCGAGACGGTGCCGGGGCGGCCCATGCTGGTCGACTACGTGGGCGTCTGGACCAAGGGCGGCGGGACCACCGAACCGCCCACGGATCCGCCGACCGGCTCCTCCACCCTCGTCCTGCGTAGCGCCGGCGGCCTCGGCGCGGCGCAGTCCACCGCCTCCTCGGTGACGGTCGCCTCGGCCGGCGGCGGCAACTACGACGGCACCCCGCACAACCCGCAGACCTTCACGGCGACGGGCGTCACCCGGGCGTACGACGGCGGCTCGACCCAGTTCGACGTGTTCGCCGACTCGGGCACCAGCATCGCGAACGGGCAGCAGGTACGGGTTAGTTACGACCGTACGGGCGACGGGACCTGGGACCGCACGGAGACGTACGACTACTTCGCCACCGATCCCGTCAACGGGTTCGAGCACTACACCCAGGCCAAGGGCCTCAAGGCCTCCACCGGGAGCCACGGCAATCTGTCCAACGGCACGGTGAGGGTCGAGATCTGGAACGCCATCGGCAACGGTACGAGTTCCGTGGGCGTCGGCAACCAGTCGGTGGTCCACATCCCGTACGGCTGAGGCAGCGCCGTCCGCGGGCGCGGGACGGGAGCCGCGTTCCGGCCCGTGCCGGGCGGCCGGTGAGCGCGTGCCCCGGCCTGAGGTCCCGGACACGCGGATGCGGCCGGTACGGGAGTCCCCGTACCGGCCGCATCGTCACACAGTTACACCTTGGCGAGCGAGGGCTTCTCCTCGCCGCCGTCCCTGGCCTCGGGGACCTCGGCGTCCGCGGGGGCGTGGTCGTCCGTCATCGTCTTCTCGTCGAACGGAAGGGCGCCGGAGAGGACCTGGTCCACCCGCTCCCGGTCGATCTCCTTGGTCCAGGTGCCGACCAGCACCGTGGCGACCGCGTTGCCCGCGAAGTTCGTCAGGGCGCGGGCCTCGCTCATGAAGCGGTCGATGCCGACGATCAGGCCGACCCCGTCGACGAGCTCGGGGCGGTGCGACTGGAGGCCGCCGGCGAGGGTGGCGAGGCCGGCGCCGGTGACGCCCGCCGCACCCTTGGAGGCGATCACCATGAAGACCAGCAGCGAGATCTGCTCACCGATGGTCAGCGGGTCGCCCGTCGCGTTGGCGATGAAGAGCGAGGCCATCGTGAGGTAGATCGCGGTGCCGTCGAGGTTGAAGGAGTAGCCGGTCGGCACGGTGATGCCGACGACGGGCTTGCTGACGCCCATGTGCTCCATCTTCGCGATCAGCCGCGGAAGGGCCGACTCGGAGGAGGAGGTGGAGAGGATCAGCAGGAACTCACGGCCCAGGTACTTCAGCAGGGTGAAGATGTTGACCCCGGCGACCAGGCGCAGGATCGCGCCCAGGATCACGAAGACGAAGAGCGCACAGGTGACGTAGAAGCCGATCATGATGATCGCGAGTGACTTGAGCGCGTCCACGCCGGTCTCGCCGACCACCGCCGCCATCGCGCCGAAGGCGCCGACCGGGGCCGCCCACATGATCATGGCGAGGATGCGGAAGACGAGGCGCTGGATGTGCCCGATGCCGCGCAGGACCGGCTCACCGGCCGAGCCCATGGCCTGGAGCGCGAAGCCCGCGAGCAGGGCGATGAGCAGGGTCTGCAGGACCTCGCCCTCGGTGAAGGCGGACACCATGGTGGTGGGGATGATGCCGAGCAGGAAGTCGACGGTGGACTCGCTGGCACCCGAGGCCTGCTTCTCACCGGCGGCGCGGGCCGCCTCGGTGAGGTGGAGGCTGGAACCCGGCTCCAGGAGGTTGCCGACGACCAGGCCGATGGCCAGGGCGACGGTCGACATCACCAGGAAGTAGCCGAGGGCCAGACCGCCGACGGCGCCGACCTTGGCGGCCTTCCGTACGGAGCCGACCCCGAGCACGATCGTGCAGAAGATGATCGGCGAGATCATCATCTTGATGAGGTTGACGAAGCCTGTACCGATCGGCTTCAGCTCCACGGCGAAGTCCGGAACCACCAGGCCCACCGTGATGCCCAGCACCACGGCGGCGATCACGGCGATGTACAGATAGTGGGTGCGGTCCCGTCGTGCGGCTTTCTCTGCCACGGGGGTCTCCTCGGGTATGCGGCGGCTCCCCGTCCCTGGGGGCCCCGGTGACTATTCACTTCCCTGTGACGGCCGTCACCCTTGCGTTCATATAGTTCACAGATGCTTATCAGCCACCTTGGGCCGCAGGGCGCCGCCAGGCAGACTGGGGTGCATGCGCCTGCCCCGTACCCTCCCCCGCAGCCTGGCCGGCCAGCTGTTCGCGATGCAGGCCCTGCTCGTGGCCGCGGTCGTGGCCGGGTGCGCCGTCTTCGCCTATGCCTCCGGCCGGTCCCAGGCGGAGGAGACCGCGGCCCGCCAGGTGCGGGCGGCCGCCCTCGCCATGGCCGGATCTCCGTCGGTACGGGAGGCGATCCGTACCCCGGATCCGTCCGCCGTACTCCAGCCGTACGCGGAGCAGGTCCGCGAGGACACCGGGATCGCCTTCGTGACGATCATGAATCCCGAAGGGGTCCGCTGGACCCATCCCGACACCTCCCAGATCGGCAGGCGCTTCATCGGGCACACCGAGCGCGCCCTGCTCGGCGAGACGTTCGAGGAGACCTACACCGGCACGCTCGGCCCTTCGATACGCGTCGTCACGCCCGTCCGTGACGGGGGCCGGATCGTCGGCCTGGTCAGCGCGGGCATCACCGTCGAGAGGGTGTCCACACAGGTGCGCGAGCAGCTCGGCGCCCTGGGGACGGCCGCGGGTGCCGCCCTGGCGCTCGGTGCGCTCGGTACGTACGTGGTCAACGCCCGGCTGCGGCGGCACACGCACGGGATGAACGCACGGGAGCTGAGCCGGATGCACACCTACCACGAGGCGACCCTGCACGCGGTGCGCGAGGGGCTGCTGATGCTGGACGGACAGCGCCGGGTCGCCCTGATCAACGACGCGGGCCGGGAGCTGCTGGGGCTGGCGCCCGGTTCGGTCGGGCTCGGGGTCGACCAGCTCGCGCTGCCGGCGCCGCTGACCGGGGCGCTCCTGGCCTCGGAGCCACGCGTGGACGAGGTCCACCTGACGGCGGACCGGGTGATCGTCGTCAACACCAGTCCGGTGGTCGGCGGCGAGCGGCGCGGCACGGTCGTGACGCTGCGGGACCACACGGAGCTGCAGGCGCTGTCGGGCGAGCTCGACTCGGAGCGCGGCTTCACCCAGGCGCTGCGTTCGCAGGCGCACGAGGCGGCGAACCGGCTGCACACGGTGGTCTCGCTGATCGAGCTGGGCCGCGTCGAGGAGGCCGTGGACTTCGCGACGGCCGAGCTGGAACTCGCCCAGGTCCTCACCGACCGGGTCGTGGACGCGGTCGCCGAGCCGGTGCTCGCGGCCCTGCTGCTCGGCAAGGCGGCGCAGGCCCACGAGCGCGGTGTGGAGCTGGTGCTCGCCGAGGACAGCCTGATCGACGACGGCGCCCTGCCGCACTCACTGGCACCGCGTGACCTGGTGACGATCCTCGGCAATTTGATCGACAACGCGGTGGACGCCGCGTCCGAGACGGCGACCGGCGACGCCGGCGAGTCGGTGCCCACGCAGCGCACCGCCACACGGGCACTGGTCACCGTGACGGCGCGGACCGGGTCCGGTGAGCTGCTGCTGCGGGTGACGGACACCGGCGCCGGGATCGGTCCGGACGACGCGGACGAGGTCTTCCGGCGTGGCTGGACCACCCACGGCACGGGTCGCGGCCTCGGCCTGGCGCTGGTGCGGCAGGCGGTCCACCGCAACGGCGGGGTGGTGACGCTGGACCGGGCTCCGGGCGGCGGCGCGGAGTTCACGGTGCGGCTGCCGCTCGCCGGCCGTACGGCGGTGAGAGAGGTGGTGGCACCGTGATCCGGGTGCTGGTCGTGGAGGACGACCCGGTGGCGGCAGACGCCCACCAGCTGTACGTGGGCCGGGTGCCGGGCTTCGAGGTGGCCGCCGTCGCCCACTCCCGGGCGGAGGCGGTACGGGCCCTGGACCGGACGGAGGTCGACCTCCTGCTGCTCGACCTCTACCTGCCCGACGGGCACGGTCTGCAGCTGCTGCGCTCGCTGAGGGCGGCCGGGCACGGTGCCGACGTCATCGCGGTGACGTCGGCGCGCGACCTGGCGGTGGTGCGGGAGGGCGTGTCGCTCGGCGTCGTGCAGTACGTCCTGAAGCCGTTCACGTATCCCACACTGAGGGACCGGCTCACGCGATACGCGGAGTTCCGGGCGGCGGCGGGCGAGGCGAGCGGCCAGGAGGAGGTGGACCGGGCGCTGGGCGCGCTGCGGGTCGCCGATCCGGCCACGCTGCCCAAGGGGCTGAGCGGTCCGACGCTGGAGGCGGTGACACGAGCTCTGCGGGAGGCCCCGGACGGAGTGACCGCGGCGGCCGCCGGGGAGGGGCTGGGGATCTCCCGGATCACCGCCCGGCGCTATCTGGAGCACCTGGTGACGGCCGGCCGGGCCGCGCGCCGCCCGAGCTACGGCCAGGTGGGCCGGCCCGAGCTGCACTACCACTGGGTGGCCGAAACCCGCTGATACGCGTGCGCCGCCGCGGCGGCGCACCCTAGGAGGATCATACGAAGGGTGAACTGATAGGAACAGCCTGTAGCCAGGCGGTTCCCGGCCTTCTACGGTGGGGCCGTGCACCCCACCCCGCCCTTCAACGCTCCCGCCGCGCGCCGTCTCCGCGAGGCTCTGGGAATGGCTCCCGGACATGTTGCGTACGGGCTCGGCGCCCAGTACGGCATGCGTGTCACGGCCGAGACCGTGATGGCCTGGGAGCGTGGTACCTCCCTTCCCGGTGAACGCGAACTCATGGCGCTGGCCGGTGTGCTGTGGTGCGCGCCGGGCGAACTGCTGGCCGCCGCGAGCACCTTGCGCGAGCACCGCGTCGCCCGGGACCTCGCGGTGGACGACCTGGCACGGGCCCTGGGCATCACGGCGTCCGCCTACCAGCGGATCGAGGAGTCGGGCCGCTGGCGCGGCAACGAGCGCCAGGCCGTGGCGCTCTGCGACGCGCTGGACATGTCAGCGGCGCAGTTCCTGACGGCGACGGGCCGCAACGAGGAGCTGGAGGGCCTGCTGACACGGGCGGTCACGACCCGCTGGCAGGCGTACGTACGGCCGGTGGACAAGCTGGTCCCGCTGGACCGGATCCTGGTCCAGGACGTGCTGGAGCAGCTGCACACCGACTACCAGGCCCTGATGGTGTCCACACTGAGCTGGAACACCACGGGCCGGGACCGTGCGGGGGCGGCGGGCGACGAGGGCCGGGAGTTCCTGGACCGGGTGGTCGAGGAGTTCTGGCGGACGGCGGGCATCTGAGCCGGCACGAGCCCCTCGCCCAGCACGGGCGGACGGAACGGCGGCGGCCCCGGTCGTCCACCGGGGACGGCCGGGGCCGCACGAGCGGTCTGCCCGGGACTCAGAAGACCGACTCGGCCTCGTACATCCGGTCGCTGGGGACGGTCTTGAGACGCGTCACGGCGTCCGCCAGCGGGGCCATCACGATCTCGGTGCCACGCAGCGCCGTCATCCGGCCGAAGTCGCCGCGGTGCACCGCCTCCACGGCGTTCCACCCGAAGCGGGTCGCGAGCACACGGTCGTACGCGGTCGGCGTTCCGCCGCGCTGGACATGGCCCAGGATCACCGGCCGGGCCTCCTTGCCGAGGCGCATCTCCAGCTCGGCGGCGAGGCGGTTGCCGATGCCCTGGAAGCGCTCGTGACCGAACTGGTCGATCTCGCCCTTGGCGTACGGCATGGAGCCCTCGGCCGGGTGCGCTCCCTCGGCGACGCAGATGACGGCGAACTTCTTGCCGCGCGCGAAGCGTTCCTCGACCATCTTGACCAGGTCGTCGACCTGGAAGGGACGCTCCGGCAGGCAGATGCCGTGGGCGCCGCCGGCCATGCCGGACTCCAGGGCGATCCAGCCCGCGTGACGGCCCATGACCTCCACGACCATCACGCGCTGGTGCGACTCCGCGGTGGTCTTGAGACGGTCTATGGCCTCGGTCGCGACGCCGACGGCCGTGTCGAAGCCGAAGGTCCGGTCGGTGGCGGAGATGTCGTTGTCGATGGTCTTCGGGACGCCGACGACGGGCATCCCCGCGTCGGACAGCATCCGGGCCGCGGTGAGCGTGCCCTCGCCGCCGATCGGGATGAGCGCGTCGATGCCGTAGCGGAGGGACAGTTCCGCGCAGTGCTCGGCGGCCTCGCGCAGCCGGTCGCGCTCCAGTCGCGCCGAGCCGAGGATCGTGCCGCCGCGGGCCAGGATGCCGCTGACCGCGTTCAGGTCGAGGGGCCGGAAGTGGCCGTCGAGCAGCCCCTTGAAGCCGTCCTCGAAGCCGATGACCTCGTCGCCGTGGCCCACCACGGCGCGGTGCACGACCGACCGGATCACAGCGTTCAGACCTGGGCAGTCGCCGCCTGCGGTGAGAATTCCGATGCGCATCCTGCTCTGTCTCCTGCTCGCTAGTGCCATGCGTTCCGGGGACCGTCGAGAAACCCCCGTACCGTGAGCCATGACGATTGTCCCACGCCCGGCCGGGCACTCGCTCTTCCGGCTCATCGGGCGGGGGCCCTCCAGGGGCCGGGAACGGCCCGCCCCGGCCCCTCGGCCCGGCGGGCGGCATACCTGCCCTGCTGGGTATCGTCAAGAGGACAAGGGCAGCCGAACAGGACGGGAGACCACGCGTGACGCGCAGCGTGTACGTGACCGGGATCGACCGGGGAGACGGCCGTCAGGTCGTCGATCTGGGAGTCATGGAGCTACTGACGCGTCAGGTCGACCGGGTCGGAGTCTTCCGCCCACTGGTCCACGACGGACCCGACCGGTTGTTCGAACTGCTGCGGGCCCGCTACCGGCTGTCGCAGAGCGCGGAGACCGTCTTCGGTCTCGACTATCAGGAAGCCTCCGCGGTCCAGGCGGAGAAGGGCACCGACGAGTTGGTCTCCCTGCTCGTCGAGCGCTTCCACCGGGTGGCGCGCGACTACGAGGTCGTCCTCGTGCTCGGCAGCGACTTCGCCGCCACCCAGCTCCCCGACGAGCTGGCCCTGAACGCGAGGCTGGCCAACGAGTTCGGGTCCTCGGTGATCACGGTGGTCGGGGGCAAGGACCAGGACGCCGGATCCGTGCACGCCGAGACGCGCAACGCGTACCGGGCGTACGCCGGCCTCGGCTGCGACGTCCTGGCCGTGGTCGTGAACCGGGTGGCGTCCGAGGACCGCTCGGAGATCGCGGAGCGGCTGCGGACGCAGCTCCCCGTCCCCTGTTCGGTGCTGCCGGACGATCCCGCGCTCTCCGCGCCCACCGTCGCCCAGATCACCACCGCACTGGGCGGAACGGTTCTGCTCGGCGACGACTCCGGGCTGGCACGGGACGCGCTGGACTTCGTGTTCGGCGGGGCCATGCTGCCGAACCTCCTGAAGGCCCTGACCCCGGGCTGCATGGTCGTCACCCCGGGCGACCGCGCGGACCTCGTCATCGGCTCGCTGGCCGCGCACAGCGCCGGCACCCCGCCCATCGCCGGCGTCCTGCTGACCCTGAACGAGCGCCCCGGCGAGGAGATACTCCGGCTGGCGGCCCGCCTCGCACCGGGCACCCCGGTCATCGCGGTGGCCGGCGGGTCCTTCCCCACCGCAGGTGAACTCTTCGCGCTGGAAGGCAAGTTGAACGCGGCGACACCCCGCAAGGCGGAGACCGCCCTCGGCCTCTTCGAGCGCCACGTGGACACCGGCGCCCTGCTGGAGCGGATCTCGGTGGCCCGCAGCGGCCGGGTCACCCCGATGATGTTCGAGCACGAACTGCTGGAGCAGGCCCGCTCCGACCGGCGCCGGGTCGTCCTGCCCGAGGGCACCGAGGAGCGCGTCCTGCGCGCCGCGGACGTGCTGCTCCGCCGCGACGTCTGCGACCTGACCCTGCTCGGGGACACCGACGTCATCCGGAAGAAGGCGGCCGACCTCGGCATCGACCTCGCCGGGACCCATGTCGTCGACCCGCAGACCTCAGAGCTGCGCCAGGGCTTCGCCGAGCGGTACGCCGCACTGCGCGCGCACCGCGGGGTGACGGTGGAGCTGGCGTACGACGTCGTCTCGGACGTCAACTACTTCGGCACCCTGATGGTCCAGGAGGGCCTGGCCGACGGCATGGTGTCCGGTTCGGTGCACTCCACCGCGGCCACGATCCGGCCGGCGTTCGAGATCATCAAGACGAAGCCCGAGGCCTCGATCGTCTCGTCGGTGTTCTTCATGTGCCTCGCCGACAAGGTGCTGGTCTACGGCGACTGCGCGGTCAACCCGGATCCGGACGCGGAGCAGCTGGCGGACATCGCGGTGCAGTCGGCGGTCACCGCGTCCCGCTTCGGCGTGGACCCCCGGATCGCGATGCTCTCGTACTCGACGGGGACCTCGGGCACGGGCGCGGACGTCGACAAGGTGCGGGAGGCCACCGAGCGGGTACGCGCCTCACGGCCGGACCTGAGGATCGAGGGCCCGATCCAGTACGACGCCGCGGTCGAACCGTCCGTCGCCGCGACCAAGCTGCCGTCGTCGGAGGTGGCGGGCCGGGCGACCGTGCTGATCTTCCCCGACCTCAACACCGGCAACAACACCTACAAGGCGGTCCAGCGTTCGGCGGGCGCGGTCGCGGTCGGCCCGGTGCTGCAGGGGCTGCGCAAGCCGGTCAACGACCTGTCCCGCGGCGCGCTGGTCCAGGACATCGTCAACACGGTGGCCATCACGGCGATCCAGGCGCAGAGCGAGGCATGACCGCCATGACCACCGACCCGACCAGCGGAGGTTCCCGCTCCATGAATGACGCCCACCGCGTGCTCGTGCTCAATTCCGGCTCCTCGTCGGTGAAGTACCAGTTGCTGGACATGCGCGACCGCTCCAGGCTGGCCACCGGTCTGGTCGAGCGGATCGGCGAGTCGTCGTCCCGGCTGGTGCACACCCCGCTGAAGGGCGGGGAGCCCCGCGAGCGCACGGGCAGGATCGCCGACCACGAGGAGGCGCTGAAGGCCGCGGCGGACGAGCTGGCGGCCGACGGGCTCGGCCTCGACTCCCCCGAGCTCGCGGCGATCGGCCACCGGGTGGTGCACGGCGGGCTGAAGTTCAGCGAGCCCACCGTGATCACCGACGAGGTGCTGAAGGAGATCGAGCGGCTCGTCCCGGTGGCCCCGCTGCACAATCCGGCGAACATCACCGGGATCCGTACGGCGCAGGCGCTGCGCCCGGACCTCCCCCAGGTCGCGGTCTTCGACACGGCGTTCCACACGACGATGCCGGAGCACGCGGCGCGGTACGCGATCGACGTCGAGACGGCCGACGCGCACCGCATCCGCCGCTACGGCTTCCACGGCACCTCGCACGCCTACGTGTCGCGCAGGACGGCCGAGCTGCTGGGCCGGCCCTTGGCCGAGGTGAACGTGATCGTGCTGCACCTCGGCAACGGCGCCTCGGCCTCCGCGGTGGCGGGCGGCCGCTGCGTGGAGACGTCCATGGGACTGACCCCCTTGGAGGGGCTGGTCATGGGTACGCGTTCGGGAGACATCGACCCGGCCGTCACCTTCCACCTGAAGCGGGTGGCGGGGATGTCGGCGGACGAGATCGACGTCCTGCTGAACAAGCGGAGCGGCCTGGTCGGCCTCTGCGGCGACAACGACATGCGGGAGATCCGGCGCCGGGTGGACGAGGGGGACGAGCGCGCCGCGCTCGCCTTCGACATCTACATCCACCGGCTGAAGAAGTACATCGGCGCCTATTCGGCGGTCCTCGGCCGGGTGGACGCCGTGGTCTTCACGGCGGGGGTCGGGGAGAACTCGGCCCCGGTGCGGGAGGCTGCGCTCGCGGGGCTGGAGGGATTCGGCCTGGCCGTCGACGCGGACCGCAACGCCGTGCGGTCCGGCGAACCGAGGCTGATCTCGCCCGAGGACGCGCGGGTGGCGGTCGCCGTCGTGCCTACGGACGAGGAGCTGGAGATCGCAGGTCAGACCTTCGCCCTGGTCCACAACTGAGCGGGCCCGCGCCCTTTTGTATCTTCCACCAGACGGAATATTCCGCAGTGAAACAAACCGATAGGATCCGCCTCATGCGCCGTTCCAAAATCGTCTGCACCCTCGGTCCCGCCGTCGACTCCCATGAGCAGCTCGTCGCTCTGATCGAGGCCGGCATGAGCGTGGCCCGTTTCAACTTCAGTCACGGTACTCACGAGGAGCACCAAGGCCGTTACGACCGCGTCCGCAAGGCCGCCTCCGAGACCGGCCGTGCCGTCGGCGTGCTCGCCGACCTCCAGGGCCCGAAGATCCGTCTCGGGAAGTTCGCCGAGGGCCCCGTCGAGCTGGTCCGCGGGGACGAGTTCGTCATCACCTCCGAGGACGTCCCCGGCGACAAGTCGGTCTGCGGCACCACCTACAAGGGGCTGCCCGGCGACGTCACCAAGGGTGACCCGATCCTCATCAACGACGGCAACGTCGAGCTGAAGGTCGTCTCGGTCGACGGCCCGCGGGTCACCACCATCGTCATCGAGGGCGGTGTCATCTCCGACCACAAGGGCATCAACCTGCCCGGTGCGGCGGTCAACGTGCCCGCGCTGTCCGAGAAGGACGTCGAGGACCTGCGCTTCGCCCTGCGGATGGGCTGCGACCTGGTCGCGCTGTCCTTCGTGCGGGACGCCGAGGACGTCAAGGACGTGCACAAGGTGATGGACGAGGAGGGCCGCCGGGTCCCCGTCATCGCCAAGGTCGAGAAGCCGCAGGCCGTCGAGCACATGGAGGGCGTCGTCGCCGCCTTCGACGGTGTGATGGTCGCCCGCGGTGACCTCGCCGTCGAGTATCCGCTCGAGAAGGTCCCGATGGTGCAGAAGCGCCTCATCGAGCTGTGCCGCCGCAACGCCAAGCCGGTGATCGTGGCGACCCAGATGATGGAGTCGATGATCACCAACTCGCGGCCGACCCGCGCCGAGGCGTCCGACGTCGCCAACGCGATCCTGGACGGCGCGGACGCGGTCATGCTGTCGGCGGAGTCCTCGGTCGGCGCGTACCCGATCGAGACGGTCAAGACGATGTCGAAGATCGTCGTCGCCGCCGAGGAGGAGCTTCTGTCCAAGGGCCTCCAGCCGCTGGTGCCGGGCAAGAAGCCCCGTACCCAGGGTGGTTCGGTGGCCCGCGCGGCCTGCGAGATCGCGGACTTCCTGGACGGCAAGGCGCTCGTCGCCTTCACCAAGTCCGGTGACACCGCCCGCCGCCTCTCCCGCTACCGCGTGGCGCAGCCCATCCTGGCCTTCACCACGGAGGAGTCGACCCGCAGCCAGCTCGCGCTGAGCTGGGGCGTCGAGTCCTACGTCGTGCCGCACGTGGACAACACGGACGCCATGGTCGACCTGGTGGACGCGGAGCTGCTGAAGCTGAACCGCTACAGCGACGGCGACACGATGATCATCACGGCCGGCTCGCCCCCCGGCGTCCCCGGCACCACCAACATGGTCCGGGTGCACCACCTGAGCGGCGAGCGCGCCTGACGCGACGGTGCGGTGACGCGGCGGCCGTGGGCCGCACCACGGCGACAGCCGGGGTGCGGCCCACGGCCGCTTCCCGTGCCGCCGGTGACCAGCACTTGCCGGGGGTGGCGCCCATGTCTTCGGTGAGGGGCAAGGGGGTGCGTCGGGCCGATGAACAGGGCGGCATGGCGAACGGCTACCGGCCGGAGATCTTCGTCAGGAAGGGCGGAAAGTTCCTGTGTCCGACAAACCTCCGGATCCGTTCGTGACCCCGTTCACCATGTACGTGCGAGTGATCAGCGAGACGCTCGCGCCGGGCGAGATCGACGACCGGCTCGGGACGCCGGCCGATGAGTCGTACGCCCTCGGCAGCCGCAGGCATCCTCAGGCGGTGCCACGTCGGCACAACCGCTGGGTGCGGTATGCCCGGGTACCCGAACCGGGCGCCCGCCCGGAGGACCTCGAACGGATCGTCACCGGCTGGGGCGAGCCGTTCGCCCGGGCCCTGGGCAGGCTGTCCGACAGCGGCGAGGCGGAGGTGGCTCTGGTCCTGGTCCAGAACATCGACGATCTCGACGACGAGATGGCGGTGGGAATCGTCCTCCGCGCCGAACTGATCTCGTGGCTCGCCACCGCTCGCGCTTACGTGGACCTCGATCAGCACATCTTCCACGAGTGCGAGGAGCCCGCCTCGAAGTGAGTACGACCGTGGCCCGCACCCCCCGGCAAGGGGGTGCGGGCCACAGTCGTTTCGCGGGCCCCGGACCGTTCCGCGCCGACTAGCTCTTGCCGCCGGTGAAGTAGTTCTGCAGGCCGGGGACCTTGAGCGATCCACCGAACTGACCCGCCTGCTTCACCGTCGCGTCGGTGAAGAAGGCGAACGGCACGTTCAGCGGCGGCGGGGTCTCCGGGCTGAAGGTGATCGGGATGAGGCCGAAGAGGTTGCCCTTCAGCTCTTCCGTGTACATGGTCACCGTGCCGTTGCGGATGGTGGAGGTCGAGCCCTCCGCCGCCTTGACGTGACCGGTGGTGCCGGCGGGACCCGTCGTCAGCTGGTGCAGGTCCTTGATGTCGATGGTGTCGGCGGTGAACTTCAGCACCTTCTTGATGCTGCCGTTGTACGTCTTCACCTCGACGATGCCCGCGTAGTCGAGCCCGGTGAGCGTGAGCTTGGAGGTCTCCAGCGTCCACGGGTCGTCCGGGAGCAGCGGGATGCCCTGCTCGAGGTCGGCCGCGGCGAGCGCCTCGGGGTCGGCGGTCGGGCAGGGGAAGCGCTCCTTGGCGCCGTCCGGGATGTCCTCGTCCTTCACCGGGTCGAGGCCCTTGACGTCGTCGTCGAGCTCCTCGACGCCCTCGCCCGCCTTCTCCGCCGCGTCGCGGATGGCGTCGGTGGTCTTGTCGACCGTGTCCTTCGCGGCCTCCGTGACCTTCTCCGCCGGCTTGGTGGTCGCGGTGCTCTCCGACGGCTCCGGGGTCTTCTCCGTGGCGCTGGGGGACGGCTCGGCCGTCTCCTTGTCCGGGCCGTCGAGGAGGTCCTTGAGCGCGTCGCCGACGCCCAGCGGGTCGAGGGGGTTCTTCGACTCGGTGGGTGCGGGAGAGGCCGACGTGGCGGCCTCGTCCCCGGACGTCTCCGTGGGCGTGTCGTCCTCGGACGCGCCCGCGCTCGGACTCGCGGAGGGCTTCGGCGTACCGGTCTCGTCGCCCTTGCCCGCGTCGTCCTTGCCGGCGTCCGCGTCGTCCTTGCCGGTGTCGTCCTTGCCGGCGTCTTCGGACGGCGTGGCGCTCGGGGCCGGCTTCTCCTCGGGCTCCTGCGACTCGGACGGCTCGTCGGAGCGCGTCACACAGGGGCCGGGCGCGAAGGGGATGTCCGAGCTGTCGTCGGCCATGGCCAGCTTGGGGGTGAGCCCCATGCCCACGAAGACCGCCGTCGGCATCGCGGCGAGCGCGAAGGCCTTCTTGCCCGCGGGCATGTGCAGCTTCGTCATGAGCGACTTCCTGGGCGCCGCGTGGCGGGGCCCTCTTCGCTCCGACGGGCTCTCCGGTCCGAAGTCGTCCGTACGGCTCTCGTCACCCTGCACGATGCCTCCCGCCGTCGGCCTCCGCCGCCGCCTTGAACAGCATCGGCCCCCGCGGGCCCTCAGCCGTGTCGTGGGTTTCCTGGCCCTGCTCCGGAATCTGCTGGGTGTCGTCGCGGGTCATCGGCGCCCGGCGGCCCTCGGGCGCCTCGGCGTCCTTCGCGTCGGCGGGGGCCCAGGAGATGGAGAGGGCTCCGCCGAGGAGCGAGAACAGGAAGCCGATGATGAAGCCGCCGATGTTGGCGACCGGTATGGAGATCAGCGCGAGCAGGATCGCGGCGACGCCGGCGAACACCCGCACGATGTGGTGGAACCACATCGTCAGACCCAGCGTGACGAGCAGGACCCCGATGATCAGCGACCCCGCACCCGCGGTGGTGGACATCGCGATCGTCATGTTGCCGAGGTGCATGTTGGCGTACGGGAAGTACGCGATGGGTAGACCACCCAAGATGGTGAACAGGCCCGCCCAGAACGGCCGGTTACCCCGCCAGGTGCGGAATCCCCGCCGGTAGACGGTGAGGTAGTGCTCGTTCTGCCCTGTGGACTCGGGGCTCATGGAAAACAGCTCCCTGGAACCGGTACTGCTGTGAGAAGAGAAGGGGTGGGCAGCCGGAGGTCCTCACGGAACACTCCGGCCACCCGGGCGAGTGCTTAGAAGCACTCCTTGACGCCCTTGTGCAGCTTCAGGCTCAGGTTGCTCAGCTTGAAGGTGCCGGCGGTGGTCGCCCACGCCGTCTGCTCCACGTTGGACAGCGTCGCCGTCTTGGCGCGCTGCGCGAAGCCGTTCGGGTTGACGGCCTTCTCGGTGCCGGACTGGATGCCGGGCTTGCCCACCGAACCGGCGGCGACGCCGATGTCGATGTTCTCGAAGTACGCGTCCGCGTCGAGCTGAGCGACGTCGAGGTACAGGTTTGTCGCCTCGACGGGCTTCTTCGGGTCGGTGCCGGCCGTCAGGTTGAGGCTGACGCTGCCCAGACCGAAGGGGAGGTCCGGCGTGACCACCGACTGGCACATGTTGGTGATCGTGGCCTTGCTGAAGCCCGACACGGCCACCGGGTGCGCGGCGTCGCCGCCCTTCATGTCCTTGCCGACAGCGACGCTGCCGTACTGGACGAAGTCCTCACCGACGAGCTTGTCGGTGGAGACCTTGAAGCTCTGGCCGGAGACGCTGAACGACGCGGCGAGCGCGCCCTGCGCCAGGCCTACGCCGACCGCTGCGGTCGCGACGACGCTCGGCACCATGACCAGAGCGAAACGCTTCCATCTGGTACCACCGCGAACCTGCGAACTCATATGTTTCCTCCTTCTCGGACGTACATCTCCGGTACGGGCATCGTGCCCGCCCTGGGATGGGAGAAGTGCTACGTCCTCGGGAAGGAGAGCGCCCGGACCGGAGGCGCGTACCGCATCCGAATCACCGGCGATCACCCCCGAGCGACAACCACTGGCCGCGCGTCTGCGCGGCCGGTTCGGACAGGCCCTGCCCAGGGGCAGGAACCCCCCTGTCCGCGATCGGCGCCACTGCCGCCGACCACCCGGTGGGGACCCAACAGACCCACCTGCGCCGACTGGTGGTCGGGCCGGCGGGTATTGGACCGAGCGTGGCCGATCGTGGTGCATTCGCGGCCGTGACACAAGGGGGGTCGTTACTGACTAGTAACGACCAGATAACCAGGACGCGACAGGGGGGTGCCGTCCGGCCACACAGGGTGGCACCGAAGGGACGTACGAATCGCGGGATTACAGCCCTAAAACGGACAGACCCTCAGGGGTGATTTACTGCGAGTAACAGTGCGTACTTTTATCAAGTTTTGGTAAAGCGGAGGCGTACCTTGTCGTTCACCCGCGAAAACGGCCGTGGCGCCCGAAGGGCTCCACGGCCGTGTTGTCACATCAGAACAAGACACGCGCCAGGGCGGTCCGGGCCGCGGAGACGCGCGGGTCGTCGGGGCCGATCACCTCGAAGAGTTCGAGGAGCCGCACGCGGACGGCGTCACGGTCGTCACCGAAATTACGCCGGACCGTCTCGACGAGCCGCCCGAAGGCGTCCTCGACGTGGCCGCCCACGAGGTCCAGATCGGCGGCGGCCATCTGCGCCACCGGAGCCGCCGGGTTCTCCGCCGCCTCCTTGCGGACCTGCTGCGGGTCCATGCCCGCGACGCGGCCCAGCAGTTCGGCCTGCGCGAGGCCCAGCTTGGCCTCGGTGTTGACCGGGTCGTCGGCCAGGACGCCCCGGTACGCCCGGACCGCCCCGTCGAAGTCGTTGGCGTCCAGCGCCTGCGCGGCGGTCTCCAGCTGCGCGTCGTACGGTCCGGCGGGCACCTCGGCCGGGGCACCGTCCGCGTCCCCGGCACCGGCGTCCGGGTCGACGACGATCCCGGTGAGACCGAAGCGCTCCTCGCCGACCTGGATCAGCTGGTCGAGCGTCTCCCGGATCTGGCTCTCGGGGGCCGCGCCCTGGAAGAGCGGGAGGGCCTGCCCGGCCACCACCGCGAAGACCGCGGGGATGCCCTGGACACCGAACTGCTGCATCAGCATCTGGTTGGCGTCGACATCGACCTTGGCCAGCAGGAAGCGGCCGTTGTACTCGACGGCGAGACGCTCCAGGAGCGGGCTGAGCTGCTTGCACGGCTCGCACCACTCGGCCCAGAAGTCGATGACGACGGGCACCTCGGTGGAGCGCTGGAGGACGTCGGTCTCGAAGCCCGCCTCGTCGACGTCGATCACCAGGGAGGCGGGTGCCACGGCACCGCCACCCCCCTGCCGGGCGGACTCCGCGCGGGCCTGTTCGGCCTTCGCCTTGGCGTCGCCGGCCGCCTTCACAGCGGCGAGGTCGACGACGCCGCTCATGGACATGTTCCTAGGCTGCATACGTACATCCTCCCCCCTGTGCGCACTGTTCCGGAAAGCGATCCGCGAACCGCTTCCGTCCGCGGCCACGCCGGTGTGCGTGGCACGGGGACGGAAACGGCCCCGAGGCCCTGAAAAACCCCGTGTTCGGTGCCGGGTCCCCACCCGGCGCCTGTGGCTGTCGATCGGTCGTGGCGCAACGACGGACGGACCGTCGGTCCTTACGCTACGAGCCGTAGCGTAACTGCCCGGCCCCCCTGCGAGGCAAGAGCGCACGGTGATCTGTCTCACGGGCTCCGGGGCCGGTCAGCAGTACTTACCGGCCGGTATGGTTCGCCGCATGCCGAGCCGCAGCCCCGCCGGACCCGCCCGGTCCGGCCGTCCCCGCAGTGCCGAGGCGGATGCCGCGATCCTGGAGGCGACCCGTGCGTCACTGGTCGACCTCGGCTGGTCGAAACTGACGATGGGCGATGTGGCGACGCGCGCGGGGGTCGCCAAGACGACTCTCTACCGCCGCTGGGCCGGCAAGAACGAGCTCGTCGTGGACGCGGTCGCCGTCCTCTTCGACGAGCTGGAGCTGCCCGACCTCGGGAGCCTCCCGGCCGACGTGGAGGCCGTCGTCCTCCAGTTCGCGGCCCTGCTGGAAAGGCCGGAGACCAAGACGTCGCTGATGGCGGTGGTCGCCGAGTCGACGCGCGACGAGGCACTGCGGGACCGTATACGGAACTCGATCGTCGCCCGGCAGAAGCACCTCGTCCTGCAGGGGCGGGAGCGGGCGCAGCACCGCGGTGAACTGCCCGCCCAGCCGGACGCGGTGACGGCGGCCAGGACCGCCGACCTGATCTTCGACGTGATCGCGGGCGCCGTGGTGCACCGCACGCTGGTGAGCGCCGAGCCCGTCGACCACGACTGGGCCCGGCGCTTCACGATGCTGCTGCTCTCCGGACTGGGCGCCGCGGCGGCCGAGCCGCAGCCGGGGGTCTGAGGGGCCGGGCCCGCGGCCGCTGGGCGAATCAGAAGCCCGGCGGCTCCGTGTAGACGCCCCACTCGTCGCGCAGGACCCCGCAGATCTCTCCGAGGGTCGCCTCCGCCCGTACGGCCTCCAGCATCGGTCCGATCATGTTCGAGCCGTCGCGCGCGGCGGCCAGCATGGCGTCCAGCGCCTCGCGGACCCTCGCGTCCTGACGGCCCTCCTTGCGCCCGGCGAGCACCCGCACCTGCTCGCGCTCGACCTCGTGGCTGACCCGCAGGATCTCCAGGTCGCCGGTGACGGATCCGTGGTGGACGTTGACGCCGACGACCTTCTTCTCGCCCTTCTCCAGCGACTGCTGGTAGCGGAAGGCGGATTCCGCGGTCTCACCGGTGAACCAGCCGTCCTCGATGCCGCGCAGGATGCCGGAGGTCATCGGCCCGACGGGGTGCTTGCCGTCGGGGTGCGCCCGGGTGCCCCGCTCCCTGATCTGCTCGAAGATCTTCTCGGCGTCGGCCTCGATGCGGTCGGTGAGCTGCTCGACGTACCAGGAACCGCCCAACGGGTCGGCGACGTTGGCGACGCCGGTCTCCTCCATGAGGACCTGCTGGGTCCGCAGCGCGATCTCGGCCGCCTGCTCGGACGGCAGGGCGAGCGTCTCGTCCAGGGCGTTGGTGTGGAGGGAGTTGGTGCCGCCGAGAACGGCGGACAGCGCCTCCACCGCGGTGCGCACGACGTTGTTGTACGGCTGCTGGGCGGTGAGCGAGACACCCGCGGTCTGGGTGTGGAAGCGGAGCCACTGCGCCTTGTCGGTCTTCGCGCCGTAGGTCTCCTTCATCCAGCGGGCCCAGATCCGGCGGGCGGCGCGGAACTTCGCGATCTCCTCGAAGAAGTCGAGGTGCGCGTCGAAGAAGAAGGAGAGCCCCGGCGCGAAGACGTCGACGTCCAGACCGCGGGAGAGGCCGAGCTCGACGTACCCGAAGCCGTCGGCGAGGGTGTAGGCGAGTTCCTGCGCGGCCGTGGCCCCCGCCTCGCGGATGTGGTAGCCGGAGACGGAGAGCGGCTTGTAGGCGGGGATGTCGCGGGCGCAGTGCTCCATCAGGTCGCCGATGAGGCGCAGATGGGGCTCGGGCTGGAAGAGCCACTCCTTCTGAGCGATGTACTCCTTGAAGATGTCCGTCTGGAGCGTGCCGTTGAGCACGGCGGGGTCGACGCCCTGGCGCTCCGCGGCGACGAGGTACATGCAGAAGACGGGGACGGCGGGCCCGCTGATCGTCATCGAGGTGGTGACGTCGCCGAGCGGGATGTCCTGGAAGAGGACCTCCATGTCGGCGGCGGAGTCGATGGCGACACCGCAGTGGCCGACCTCGCCGAGCGAGCGGGCGTCGTCGGAGTCCCGGCCCATCAGGGTCGGCATGTCGAAGGCGACGCTGAGTCCGCCGCCGCCGTTGGCCAGGATGGACTTGTACCGCTCATTCGTCTGCTCGGCGTTGCCGAAGCCGGCGAACTGGCGGATCGTCCAGGTGCGGCCCCGGTAGCCGGTGGCGTGGAGCCCCCGGGTGAAGGGGTACTCGCCGGGCCAGCCGATCCGCTCGAAACCCTCGTACGTGTCACCGGGGCGGGGCCCGTACACGGGCTCCACGGGGTCACCGGAGAGCGTGGTGAAGTCCGCGTCGCGCTTGCGGGCCTTGTCGTAACGGGCCTGCCAGCGGCGGCGGCCTTCCTCGATCGCAGATGCGTCCATGGTTCAAATTTACTAGGACGTCCTAGTAAATGTCGACGGCAAACCGCCCGGCGCTTTCGCGCGGGGCGGTTCGGTGGCGCCCGTCAGGCCTTGACGGCCTGCGCGGATCCGTCGGCGATCAGCGGCTCGACCTCCTGGACCACCTTGCGCTCGACGAAGAACGCGGCGGTCGGGATCGTGCCGGAGATCAGCACCCAGAGCAGCTTGCCGAACGGCCACTTCGCCTTGGAGCCGAGGTCGAAGGCGAAGATCAGGTAGATGATGTAGAGGACACCGTGGACCTGCGAGACGACGAGCGTCAGACCCTCACCGGTGTCGAAGCCGTACTTGAAGATCATGCAGACGCACAGGATCAACAGCATGACGGCGGTGACGTAGGCCATCACCCGATAGCGGGTCAGCACACTGCGTTTCATGGCATCGAGCGTAACCGGACGGCCGGGGCGATCTTCGGGCGCCCCGGCCCTCACGCGCGGTGCGCTCAGGCGTCGTCGAAGTCCTGCGCGGCCACCCGCAGCGGCCGGAGCATCGCGAAGATCTCGGCGCATTCCTCTTCGTCGTAGACACCGAGCCCGAAGTCCATCGCCATCAGGTCCTGGCTGGCCGCCTCGACGACCTCACGGCCCTTGTCGGTGATGGAGGCCAGGGTTCCGCGGCCGTCGTTGGGGTTGGGGCGCTTGTCGACCAAGCCGGAGCGCACCAGCCGGTCGACGGTGTTCGTCACCGAGGTCGGGTGCACCATCAGACGCTCACCGATCTTGGACATCGGCAGCTCGCCCGCCTGGGAGAAGGTCAGCAGGACGAGGGCCTCGTAGCGCGCGAAGGTCAGTCCGTACGGTTTGACCACCGCGTCCACCTCGGCGAGCAGGATCTGCTGCGCACGCATGATCGAGGTGATCGCCCCCATGGAGGGCACCGGCCCCCACCGCCGGTGCCAGAGTTCCTCGGCGCGGGCGATGGGATCGAAGGGGAGGCTGAGCGGCTTCGGCACGGCACGACCTTACCCACTGGTCACTTGGTGGTCAGCCCTGTCTCGCACTTCGGTACCGGACACGCGTTCTACGCACCTCCACGACCAGCAGGAGCGGCACCAGATGCTGTACGAGCGCACGCCGCTCGGCATCACTCCGTCGGCGCGGGGGGCCTGAGGCCACGCCGCGGCCGGGCGTGTGCGTCAGCTCCCGCCCGTCGGGGTGCTCGCGGCGGCGGTCGTCGTCAGCGCGGACTCCGACTCCTGGGCGGGACGCGCGGCGCGGGGCACGGTGCGGGCCGTGCGTTCGCGCAGCAGGGCGAGGGACCACAGCGCAAAGGGCACGAGAGCACTCACCAGGGCGGTCACCGCCCAGAGGCGCAGCTGCGCGTGGGTGAGGACGAGCAGGCAGCTCACGGCGGCGAACAGACAGGTGACGGCCTCCACGGGGCCGCGGGCGAGGGTCAGCGTGTAGGCGACGAGCCGTCCGGGCGGCACCCGGAACAGCGCCTTGCCGTACTGCCGCAGCAGCGTTCCGTACGCCCCGCGGGCCCGGCACGGCCGGCGGTCGCCCAGGTCCGCCCAGGAGACGGGCGCCTCCCCCGCGCCGAGGGGATCCGCGGTGTGGACGGAGCGCCAGTACCGTCCGGTCAGCGGGTTGCGCAGCCGGTGGATCTCGAAGCCGGTGGCCGTGGCGTCCGTGACGGAGTCGTGGAAGCCGCCGGCCTGGCGCAGTGCCGCCACGCGTACGACCGGGCAGGCACCGTCGAGCAGGGGCGCACCGTACCGGTTGCCCGCCTGCTGGACCAGCGTGCCGAAGAGCGGCCGGGGCGACGGGGGAGCCTCGCCCCCGTCACCCCGCGGCCCCACGACGAAGGCGATGTCAGGGTCACGGAACCAGCCGGTCGTCAGCTCCAGGGAGCCAGGCCGCGGGACGTGGCCCGCGTCGGCGGACACGACGAGGTCGTAGGCGTCGCCGTGCTTGGCCAGCCAGGCGTTGACGTTCCCGCGCTTCGTCCCGGCCTGGTGCGGACCTGTCCCCCGGTTCCATTCGGGCACCCCGAGCCGGGTGAAGTGGTGTACACCCAGTTCGGCGCAGAGCATCCGGGCCTCGGGGTCGTCACCCTCGTCCAGCAGCCAGACGTCCAGCGGTCCGGGGTGCCGCATGTGTACGGCGGCCTCCAGCGTGGCCCGTACCGCGGAGAGCGGCTCCGTGCCCGGGGCATACGTGGTGAGGAGGGCGAGCCCCGTGCCGGGCTCCGGCGTCGCGGGGACCGGCTCCCTTGCCACCGACACGGCGTAGGCCACGACGGCCACGTGGGCCAGCAGGAACAGCTCGACCAGACCGACGGACACCAGCGTCAGGGAGTCGGCGAGCACCAGCAGTCTCCGGCCGCTCCCGCCCTGGGTCCAGTGCGTGGGCCACAGCACGTGGAGCAGCAGCAGCCCGGTGACCGCGGGGACGGCCGGCATCAGCAGGGCGGCGCCTGCCCGGCGCCTCCCGGTGCGGGCCGGACGGCGGTAGCGCACCCGGTACCCCGTCGCGGGCGGCCCCGCGGGGCCGCTGTCGTGATCGTGACCCTCCGACGGCATCACGCCTCCCATGGTCGGACTGTGCCGGTATCCCCACAGAAGGGGAGATATGACAGCATGTCGACCCGACAGGTCCGATGAGGGGATCAGTTCGCCCGAACGGGAAGAGGAAGAGCCCCCGGCGCACCGGGGGCTCTTCGTGCGCGTGTCGGGCATGGACGGGCCGTCAGCCCGCGAGGTGCCGTTCCACCGTCTCGACCTTCGAGGTCAGGCCGTCGGTGACGCCCGGCCGGATGTCGGCCTTCAGCACCAGGGAGACACGGCCCGCGCGGGCCTCGACGGCGGCGACGGCGCGCTTGACGACGTCCATGACCTCGTCCCACTCCCCCTCGATCGACGTGAACATGGCGTCCGTGCGGTTGGGCAGCCCGGACTCGCGGACGACACGGACGGCGTCGGCGACGTACTCACCGACGTCCTCGCCGACACCCAGCGGACTGACGGAGAAGGCGACGATCATGCGTTCACCGTGCCCTCGGCGCGGGCGCGCGCGGCGATGACCCCGTCGGCCTCGTACTTCTTGAGCAGCTTCTCGCCGTAGAGGCCACCGAAGGGCACGACCGCGAGCAGGAAGAACAGCGCGACGCGCTTGAGCGGCCACTTCGCCTTGACCCACACGTCCAGGAGGAACACCACGTAGATCGTGAAGAGGAGGCCGTGCAGCGCTCCGAGGGGCGGCATCAGGAAGTCGATGTCCGAGACCCGCATGAGCAGCGAGCCGAAGATGAGCAGCGCCGGGAAGGAGAGCGCCTCGGGAAGCGAGATGAGGCGCAGCCGGTGCAGGGCGGAAGCGGTCTTGATGTCCACGAGGGCACCTTCGGTGGGAGGGGCGTGTCGGCTTGTGAACGCAGGCACAAGCACAGCCATTGTGGCATCGCTCCCGGCCCCCGGGAGCGGGGGGTCCGGGTCCGGTCCGTGCGGCACGTATCGGCGCATATCAGGGTCGTCTCGGGGTCGGGATCCGCCGTCGGGCCCTGTCCGCCGGAGTCCCCGGCGGCTAACGTCGCACCGTGGCGATGTTCCGACTCCAAGGCAGCAAGACGCTCGCCGTCGACCTGACAGGCGACGCCGTCAAGGCGAAGAACGGCTCGATGGTCGCGTACGACGGCCGGATGGCGTTCAAGAAGATGTCGGGCGGCGGTGAGGGGCTCCGAGGCATGGTGACCCGCCGGCTGACCGGCGAGCAGATGGAAGTGATGGAGGTGAAGGGGCAGGGCACCTGCTATTTCGCCGACCGGGCGAGCGAGATCAACCTCGTCTCGCTCCGCGGCGACACCCTGTACGTCGAGGCGAGCAATCTGCTGGCCACGGACGCCGGGCTGCGCACGGGCACCTCCTTCACGGGCCTACGCGGCGGGGCGAGCGGCAACGGCCTGTTCACCACGACCGTCGAGGGAACCGGCCAGGCGGCGATCATGTCGGACGGTTCCGCCGTGGTGCTGCGGGTGACGCCCCAGTACCCGCTGAACGTCGACCCCGGCGCCTACATCGCCCACCAGGGCCGGCTCCAGCAGCACTTCCAGTCCGGGGTGAACTTCCGGACGCTCATGGGTGAGGGCTCCGGCGAGTCCTTCCAGATCCGCTTCGAGGGCGACGGTCTCGTCTACGTGCAGCCCAGCGAGCGGAACACCGTCGGGGGCGATGTCTGATGCCGTTCCGTGAGATCAACTCGAAGATGGTCGAGGCCCAGGTGGAGCCCGGCCAGAAGATGTACAGCCAGCGCGGCGCGATGCTCGCCTACCGCGGCGACGTCTCCTTCACCCCGAACATCCAGGGCGGTCAGGGCGGCCTGGCGTCGATGATCGGCCGGCGGGTGGCCAACGAGGCGACCCCCCTGATGACGGTCGAGGGCAGCGGCACGGTGATGTTCGGCCACGGCGGACACCACATCCAGGTGATCGAGCTGGCGGGCGACACCCTCTACGTGGAGGCCGACCGGCTGCTCGCCTTCGACGGGACGCTCCGGCAGGGCACCATGTTCATGGGGTCGCAGGGCGGGGTGATGGGCATGGTGCGCGGCCAGGTGACCGGACAGGGCCTGTTCACGACGACGCTGGGGGGCCACGGCTCGGTGGCCGTGATGGCGCACGGCGGGGTCGTCGAGCTGCCGATCACGCCGGGACGGCCGGTGCACGTGGACCCGCAGGCGTACGTCGCCCACCACGGGGACGTGACCAACAAGCTGTCCACCGCGCTCGGCTGGCGCGACATGGTGGGTCGCGGTTCCGGCGAGGCCTTCCAGCTGGAGCTCAGCGGCAGCGGAGCGGTGTACGTCCAGGCGTCGGAGGAGAAGCTGTGAGCACACCGGTGGTTTTCGACCCGATGACGCTGCCGTCGGACGACAACGTCAACGCGTACACCTTCTGCGTGGAGCTCAAGGGGAGCCAGTGGTTCCTGCAGAAGGGCAAGATGATCGCCTACTACGGGCAGATCGAGTTCGACGGCATCGGACACGGACGCTTCGACCGGCTGATCCGCACGAGCTTCCACTCCCCGCTGCACGCGAGCGACTGGGTGGTGGCCGAGGGCAGCGGCAAGATGCTGCTCGCCGACCGGGCCTTCGACGTGAACTCGTTCGACCTGGCGGACGGCAACCTGACGATCCGGTCCGGCAATCTGCTGGCGTACCAGCCGACCCTCGCGCTGAAGCAGTCGATCGTCCCCGGCTTCCTGACCCTGATCGGCACGGGCAAGTTCGTCGCCGCGTCCAACGGACCGGTCGTCTTCATGGAACCGCCGCTGCGGGTGGACCCGCAGGCACTGGTGGGGTGGGCCGACTGCCCCTCGCCGTGCCACCACTACGACCACGGCTACATGACGGGCGTGATGGGCGGACTGCGCTCGCTGACCGGGATCGGCGGAACGTCGGGCGAGGAGCATCAGTTCGAGTTCGTCGGGGCGGGCACGGTACTGCTCCAGTCGACCGAGGTGCTGATGCCCGAGCAGGCGACCGGTGGCGTTCCGCACGAGCCGGGCGTACCGGGCGGCGGACCGGGGGCGGGTCAACACGGCTCCACACCCCGCATGCCCGGTCAGCTGGGGGACCTTCAGCGTCGCTTCGGGCTGTGAACGGTAGTCTGCGGAGGGTGATGTCCAGGGGGGCACGTGCGCTGACTCACACTCCCAGAATTCGTCCGACTTTCAACATCTTAGGTAGAATTCATACATGGAGATGACGGAGACAGCCACGCGCTGGCTGACCGATGCGGAGCAGTGCGCCTGGCGCACCCACCTCGACGTCAGCAGGCTGCTGACACATCAGCTGGAGAGGGACCTCCAGCCGTTCGGCCTGACCATGAACGACTACGAGATCCTGGTCAATCTCTCCGAGTCCGACGACCAGCGGATGCGGATGAGCGATCTCGCCGCCGCCACCCTGCAGTCCAAGAGCAGGCTGTCGCACCAGGTCACCCGCATGGAGAACGCCGGCCTGGTCCGGCGCGAGCACTGCGAGTCGGACCGGCGCGGACTGTTCGCGGTCCTCACCGACGTCGGCGGTGACACGATGCGGAAGGTCGCGCCGCACCACGTCGAGTCGGTGCGCCGGCACTTCATGGACCTGCTCTCCCCCGACGAGCTCTCCGAACTGCACGCGGCGCTGACCCCGATCGCGGAGCACCTGCGCGGCCGGCGCGGCAAGCCGTAACCCTCACCCTTCCCGGCCGCTGTCGGCCGCCGGCTCCGGCCCGGCCGCCGGCAGCCGCAGGGTGAACCGCGCCCCGCCTCCCGGCGCCGCACCCACCGAGAGGGTGCCCCCGTGCCGGGAGGCCACGTCACGGGCGATGGCCAGACCGAGCCCGGCCCCGCCGTCGTCGCGGCTGCGCGCGTCGTCCAGACGTACGAAGCGCTCGAAGATGCGGTCCCGCTCCGCCTCCGGCACGCCCGCGCCGTCGTCGGTGACCTCGACGACCACCTCACCCCGGCCGGCCCGCACCGAGACCGCCACCGCACGCTCCGCGTGGCGCTCGGCGTTGTCCAGGAGGTTGCCCACCACCCGGGCCAACTGCCCACGCGATCCGGTCGCTTCGAGCGGCACCGCACCCGCCACGGACACCTCCGGCGGGATCCGGTCGCCCGTCCGCTGGGAGACCTCCTCGCGGACCAGCGCGCCCAGGTCGACCGCCGCGCGCCCCGGCCGCTCCCCCGCGTCCAGCCGGGCGAGCAGCAGCAGGTCCGCGGCCAGCCCCTGCAGCCGCACCGTGTCGGCGACCGCGCCGGGGACGTCCAGCAGCTCGGGGTGGGCCGCCCCCACCTCCAACTGGGTGCGGAGCGAGGCGATCGGGCTGCGCAGTTCGTGCGAGGCGTCGGCGACGAAACGCCGCTGGCGGTCGACCGACGCCTCCAGCACGGTCAGGGTCTCGTTGGTGGTGCGGGCCAGCCGCGCGATCTCGTCCCGTGAGTCCGGCTCGGGAACACGGCGGCCCAGATCCTCGGACGCGGTGATCGCGGCCAGCTCCCGCCGGATGCCCTCGACCGGCCGCAGTGCGCGCCGGGTGACCAGCCAGGTCACTCCGGCGACGACGAGCAGCATGAGGGGCAGCCCGGTCAGCATGGAGTCGCGCACGGTGTCCACGGCCTCCTGTTCGGCCGCGAGCGGGGCGCCGGCGTGGACGGTCAGGGTGACGTCCTTGTCCGTGGTCAGCTCGACGGCGGCGAAACGGTAGTCGGCCGTGTCGCCGTCGACGGTGGCGGTGCCGTTCGCGTAGTCCGGCTGGTCGGAGGACACCTCACCGCGGGCCGGGACGCCCCCGCCGTCATCGTCGTCGTCATCGTCCCCCGGGCTGGGGGCCGGGGCCGACGGCACCGGTTCGACCCCTGCCGCGCCCGTCCCCGAGATCGCCTCCAGGTCCTTGGAGACGGCCACCACGCGCCCCTCCTCGTCGGCCACCTGGACGGGGTGGATCTCCTCGTCGCCCAGCTCCAGCTCCGCGTACGTCGATCCGAGGGCCAGCTGCCCGGCCACCTCCCGTGCCGCCACCTCGGCCTCCAGCCCCGCCCGGTCCGTCAGATTGCCCCGCAGCACCAGGAGTACGGCCAGTCCCGCGGCCGTCAGGGCGACGGCCACGACCAGGGTGGCTCCGAGCGCGGCCCTGGCCCGCACGGACCTCACAGCGTCTCCAACCGGTAGCCCGCGCCCCGTACCGTACGGATCGAGGCGGCGCCCAGCTTGCGGCGCAGGGTGCTGATGTAGACCTCGACGATGTTCGGGTCGCCGTCGTAGGCGAAGTCCCAGACGTGCTCCAGGATGTCCGCCTTGCTCACCACCTCGCCCGCCCGCAGCACGAGTTGCTCAAGGACGGCGAACTCCTTCGCGGTGAGGGCGACTTCGTCCTCACCGCGGTGGACCCGCCGGGCGGCCGTGTCCATCCGCAGCGTCCCCGCGGTCAGCACCGGCGAGGCGGATCCGCCGCGGCGGCGCAGCAGCGCCCGGACCCGGGCGACGAGCACGACGTAGGAGAACGGCTTGGTCAGGTAGTCGTCGGCGCCCGTGTCCAGGCCCTCCGCCTCGTCGTACTCCCCGTCCTTCGCGGTCAGCATCAGGATCGGCGTCTCGTGCCCGGCGGCACGCAGGGCGGCACAGATCCGGTAGCCGTTCATCCCTGGCAGCATGATGTCGAGGACCACGAGGTCGTGGACCCCCTGGCCGGCCAGGTGGAGGCCCTCCAGTCCGTCGTGCACGACGTCGACGGCGAAGCCCTCGGCGGTGAGTCCCCTGGCGAGGGACGTCGCGAGGCGCTTCTCGTCCTCCACGATCAACAGGCGCATGGGGAAAGCTTCCCAAACCGAACCTGAAGGCGGCTTCAGGCGGCTTCAGGCTGTGTTCAGCATCGCCCGGCCAGTGTGGTTCCCGTCGCACCACACATCCCATCGGGGAGGACCCGTCATGAAGCGCAACATCGCCATCGCCACCCTCACCGCGGCCGTACTCGTCGGCGGCGGGCTCGTCACGACCGCCGCCTTCGCCGACTCCGACAGCGGCGTCCGGGACGACCGGACGGCGTCGGCCGACCGGGCGGACGGGGGCTCCGTACCCGCCGGGAACGCGGCGACGACCGGGCGCGTCGGCGTCGACGAGGCCGTGGGCGCCGCGCTGAAGGCCGTACCGGGCACGGTCACCGAGGCCGAGCGGGACGATGACGACGACGACCACGCCCGTGCCGTCTGGGAGCTCGACGTGTACGGCTCGGACAATGCCTGGCACGACGTCACGGTGGACGCGTCGAGCGGCAAGGTGCTGTCCGACCGGAAGGACGACGGCGACGACCGCGACGGGCGCGCGCCCCGCTCCGCGGCGGTCTCCCTGGACGCGGCGGTGAAGGCGGCGCTCGGCGCGCGGCCCGGCACGGTGACGTCCGTGGACCTGGACGACGACGGCGACGACGACCGCGGTGAGCGGGCGCCGCACTGGGACGTCGACGTGACGGGCAACGACGGAAAGCAGTACGAACTGCACGTCGACGCGGGGAGCGGCAAGGTCACCGCGGACCGGGACGACGACAACGACGGCGACGACGACTGATCCGTCCCGTCGGGCACGTCCCGTCCGGCGCCGGCCGGTCAGGTCTCCCGGACGGCCCGCACGCCGCCCGGGAGCCCGTCAGTGCCTGCCGGTGAGTCCCGCTACCAGTTCGTCCGCCGCCGCGTACGGGTCGAGGCCGCCGGCCACGATCCGTTCCGCGAGCGCGTCCAGCCGGCGGTCGCCGTGCAGATCGGCGATCCTCTCGCGCAGCGCGGTGACGGCGATCGTCTCGACCTCGCGGGCCGCACGCGCGGTGCGCCGCCCGTCCAGGACGCCGTGCTCCTCCATCCACGCCCGGTGCTTCTCGAGCGCCTCGACGACCTCGTCGACGCCCTCGCCCCGGGCGGCGACCGTCTTCACGATCGGCGGCCGCCAGTCGCCGGGCCCCCGGGACTCCCCCAGGCCCAGCATGTGGTTGAGCTCGCGGGCGGTGGCGTCCGCCCCGTCCCGGTCGGCCTTGTTGACCACGTACACGTCGCCGATCTCCAGGATCCCGGCCTTGGCCGCCTGGATCCCGTCGCCCATTCCGGGCGCGAGGAGCACCACGGAAGTGTCGGCCTGGGAGGCGATCTCCACCTCCGACTGGCCGACTCCCACCGTCTCCACGAGGATCACGTCGCAGCCCGCCGCGTCCAGCACCCGGATCGCCTGCGGCGCCGACCACGCGAGGCCCCCCAGATGGCCCCGGGTGGCCATGGAGCGGATGTAGACGCCCGGGTCGGAGGCGTGCTCCGACATCCGGACCCGGTCGCCGAGGAGCGCGCCCCCGGAGAACGGCGACGACGGGTCGACCGCCAGGACCCCGACGCGTTTCCCCGCCTTCCGGTAGGCGGAGACGAGCGCCGAGGTCGAGGTGGACTTGCCGACACCCGGCGATCCGGTCAGGCCGACGACGTAGGCGTGGCCCGCGAGCGGTGCCAGCGCCGCCATCACCTCCCGCAGCTGCGGCGAGGCACCCTCCACCAGGGAGATGAGCCGGGCCACCGCACGCGGCCTGCCCTCACGTGCCTGCTCGACCAGGGTGGGGACGTCCACCTTCACGCGGCCTCCTCGCTCGCTCGTACGGTGACTACTTGCCCGGTACGCGGATGATCAACGCGTCGCCCTGACCGCCGCCGCCGCACAGCGCCGCCGCCCCGGTGCCGCCGCCGCGCCGCTTCAGCTCCAGCGCGAGGTGCAGCACCACACGGGCGCCGGACATGCCGATGGGGTGGCCGAGCGCGATCGCGCCGCCGTTCACGTTCACCTTGTCGGAGGTGACGCCGAGGTCCTTCATCGACTGGACCGCGACGGCCCCGAAGGCCTCGTTGATCTCGATGAGGTCGAGGTCCTCGACGCCGATGCCCTCCTTCTTCAGCGCGTGCCGGATGGCGTTGGACGGCTGCGACTGGAGCGAGGTGTCCGGGCCCGCCACATTGCCGTGGGCACCGATCTCGGCGATCCACTCCAGGCCCAGCTCCTCCGCCTTCGCCTTGCTCATGACGACGACCGCGGCGGCCCCGTCGGAGATCTGCGACGCGGTGCCGGCGGTGATGGTGCCGTCCTTGGAGAAGGCGGGGCGCAGCTTGCCGAGCGACTCGGTGGTCGTCTCGGGGCGGATGCCCTCGTCCTTCGAGACGAGGACCGGGTCCCCCTTGCGCTGCGGGATCTCGACCGGGGTGATCTCGGCCTCGAAGACGCCGTTCTTCTGGGCGGCGGCGGCGCGCTGGTGGGATAGGGCGCCGATCTCGTCCTGGTCGGCGCGGGTCAGGCCCAGCCGGGTGTTGTGCCTCTCGGTGGACTCGCCCATCGGGATGTTCTCGTAGGCGTCGGTCAGACCGTCGTGGGCCATCGAGTCGAGCATCTGGATCGCGCCGTACTTGTATCCCTCGCGGGACTTCGGCAGCAGGTGCGGGGCGTTGGTCATGGACTCCTGGCCGCCGGCCACCACGACGTCGAACTCGCCGGCCCGGATCAGCTGGTCCGCGAGGGCGATCGCGTCGAGACCCGAGAGGCACACCTTGTTGACGGTGAGCGCGGGGACGTTCAGCGGGATCCCGGCCTTGACGGCGGCCTGGCGCGCCGGGATCTGCCCGGCCCCGGCAGTGAGCACCTGGCCCATGATCACGTAGTCGACCTGGTCGCCGCCGATCCCGGCGCGGTCCAGCGCCGCCTTGATGGCGAAGCCTCCGAGGTCGGCCCCGGAGAAGCTCTTCAGCGAGCCGAGGAGCCGGCCCATGGGCGTACGCGCGCCCGCGACGATCACTGAGGTGGTTCCGGTCGTTCCAGACATGAGGCACAGCCCCTTGGATTGGTTGTGAACGAGGGTTTACCTGAATGTACTGAGCGGTACGGCGCCCGTCATCCGGCTGTCGGTGTGATCGCGCGCACGTTGCGTAACCATCCCCGGGGCGCTGCACTGGTTCCATGCTGACGCGAATCGACCACATCGGAATCGCCTGCTTCGACCTCGACAGGACGGTGGAGTTCTACCGCGCGACCTACGGCTTCGAAGTGCACCACACCGAGATCAACGAGGAGCAGGGCGTCCGGGAGGCCATGCTGAAGATCAACGACACCTCTGACGGCGGGTCTTCCTACCTCCAGCTGCTCGAACCGACCCGGGAGGACTCGGCCGTCGGCAAGTGGCTGGCCAAGAACGGCGAGGGCGTGCACCACATCGCCTTCGGGACGGCGGACGTCGACGGGGACGCCGCCGGCATCCGCGACAAGGGCGTCCGGGTGCTGTACGACGAGCCCAGGACCGGATCGATGGGCTCCCGGATCACCTTCCTCCACCCCAAGGACTGCCACGGTGTGCTGACCGAACTGGTCACCTCGGCCGAAGAGCACTGACCCGACCGATACCCGGCCCGGTAGAGTGGGCGGTTCCGGGCCGGAGCCGGGTCGGGGCCGTGCCGCGTCCTCGCCGTTGATCTGTCACCATTCCCCGGGGGGACCGCTCGCCGGCGAGCGGTTCTCGTATGGAGAATTGCGACCAGGGTTGGGGTCTTCCCTGCTCAGTGAAGCATTCCCCGCTCGAACGAAGTTGGAGCGGGGAAGAAGTTGAGAGCTCGGGGAAGGATGGGACCGCGCAGTGCGGGGCTACGAGAGCCAGCAGAGCCACCGAGCTGACGACGACCATCTCTCGCGGTTCGAAGCCGAGATGGACCGGCTGAAGACCGACCGGGAGAAGGCCGTCCAGCACGCCGAGGACCTCGGCTACCAGGTCGAGGTCTTGCGCGCCAAGCTGCACGAGGCACGGCGCAGTCTGGCGACCCGTCCCGCGCACGACGGCGCGGACATCGGCTACCAGGCCGAACAGATGCTCCGCAACGCGCAGATCCAGGCCGACCAGCTGCGCACCGACGCCGAGCGCGAGCTCCGCGAGGCCAGGGCGCAGACGCAGCGGATCCTGCAGGAGCACGCGGAGCACCAGGCCCGTCTGCAGGCCGAGTTGCACGCCGAGGCGGTCCAGCGGCGGCAGCGGCTCGACCAGGAGCTGGCCGAGCGCCGGCAGACCGTCGAGTCCCACGTCAACGAGAACGTCGCCTGGGCCGAGCAGTTGCGGGCCAGGACCGAGTCCCAGGCCCGCCGGCTGCTGGACGAGTCGCGCACGGAGGCCGAGCAGTCGCTGGCGGCCGCCCGCGCCGAGGCGGCCCGGCTGGCGGACGAGACCCGCCGGCGCCTCAACTCCGAGGCCGAGGCGGCGCGTGGCGAGGCCGAGGCCACGCTGCTGCGGGCCCGCAGGGACGCCGAGCGACTGCTGGAGGCCGCCTCCTCCCAGGCGCAGGAGGCCACCAGCCACGCCGAGCAGCTCCGCTCGACGGCCACCGCCGAGACCCAGCAGACACGTCAGCAGACCGCTGAGCTGAACCGCACCGCGGAGCAGCGCACGCAGGAGGCCGAGACCCGGCTGCGCGAGGCCAGGCTGGAGGCCGAGAAGGTCCTCGCCGAGGCGAAGGAGGCCGCGGTCAAGCGGCTGGCCGGCGCCGAGTCGCAGAACGAGCAGCGCACCCGTACGGCCAAGTCCGAGATCGCCCGGCTGGTCGGCGAGGCCACCAAGCAGGCCGAGACGCTCAAGGAGGAGGCCGAGCAGGCCCTGGTCGACGCCCGCGCGGAGGCCGAGCGCGTGGTCGCCGAGGCCGCCGAGAAGGCCCGCACCCTCGCCGCGGAGGACGCCGCCGCCCAGCTCGCGAAGGCGGCCCGCAGCGCCGAGGAGGTCCTGACCAAGGCCTCCGAGGACGCCAGGTCGACCACCAAGGCGGCCGGCGAGGAGGCCGACCGGATCCGCCGTGAGGCCGAGGCCGAGGCGGACCGGCTGCGCGGCGAGGCCGCCGAGCAGGCCGACCAGCTCAAGGGCGCCGCCAAGGACGACACCAAGGAGTACCGGGCCAAGACCGTCGAGCTGCAGGAGGAGGCGCGCCGCCTCCGCGGCGAGGCCGAGCAGCTCCGCTCCGAGGCCGTGGCCGAGGGCGAGCGGATCCGCGGCGAGGCCCGCCGCGAGGCCGTGCAGCAGCTCGAGGAGGGTGCCCGCACCGCCGAGGAGCTGCTCACCAAGGCCAAGTCCGACGCCGAGGAGCTGCGCACCTCGGCCGGCACCGAGAGCGAGCGCGTCAGGACCGAGGCGGCCGAGCGTGCCGCCACCCTGCGCAAGCAGGCCGAGGAAGCGCTGGAACGCAGCCGCGCCGAGGCCGAGAAGCTGCGCGCCGAGGCGGAGGAGCAGGCCGCCGCCCTGACCGCCGCGGCGGAGAAGGCGGCCGGGGAACTGCGCGAGGAGACCGAGCGCGGGGTCGAGGCACGCAAGGCCGAGGCGGCCGAGGAGCTGGCCCGGCTGCACACCGAGGCCGAGTCCCGGGTCGCCGCCGCCGAGGAGGCCCTGGGCGAGGCGCGCACGGAGGCGGAACGGATCCGCCGCGAGACGGGCGAGGAGTCCGAGCGGCTGCGCGCCGAGGCCGCCGAACGCGTGCGGACGCTCCAGGAGCAGGCCGCCACGGAGGCCGAACGCGTGCGGACCGAGGCCGCCGCGGACGCGGCGCGGTCCCGCGCCGAAGGCGAGTCCGTGGCCGTACGGCTGCGCGGCGAGGCCGCCGCCGAGGCGGAGCGGCTGAAGACCGAGGCGCAGGAGAAGGCCGACCGGGTTCGCTCCGAGGCCGCGGCCGCCGCCGAGCGCGTCGGCACGGAGGCCGCCGAGGCCCTGGCCGCCGCGCAGGAGGAGGCCAACCGTCGGCGCCGCGCCGCCGAGGAGGCACTCGACTCCGCGCGCGCCGAGGCGGAGCAGGAGCGCGAGCGCGCCCGCGAACAGAGCGAGGAGCTCCTCGCGTCGGCCCGGAAGCGGGTCGAGGAGGCACAGGCCGAGGCCCAGCGTCTGGTCCAGGAGGCGGAGAGCCGGGCCGCCGAGCTGGTCTCCGCCGCCGAGCAGACCGCCCAGCAGGTGCGGGACTCGGTCGCCGGACTGCAGGAGCAGGCCGAGGAGGAGATCACCGGTCTGCGGTCCGCCGCCGAGCACGTGGCGGAACGGACGAAGAGCGAGGCCCAGGAGGAGGCGGACCGGGTCAGGTCCGACGCCTACGCCGAGCGCGAGCGGGCGAGCGAGGACGCCAACCGCATCCGCCAGGTCGCGCACGAGGAGTCGGAGGCCGCGAAGACACTGGCCGAGCGGACCGTCTCCGAGGCCATCACCGAGTCGGAGAAGCTGCGTTCGGACACGTCCGAGTACAGCCAGCGGGTCCGTACGGAGGCCTCCGACGCCCTCGCGGCGGCGGAGCAGGACGCCTCGCGCGCCCGTGCCGACGGCCGTGAGGACGCCAACCGCATCCGTTCCGAGGCGGCCGCCCAGGCCGACCGGCTCATGGCGGAGGCCACGAGCGAGAGCGAGCGGGTCCGCACCGAGGCCGCCGAGCAGTCGGAACGCTTCGTCGGTGAGGCGACCGACGAGGCGGAGAGGCTGCGCGCGGAGGCGGCGCAGACCGTCGCTTCGGCCCAGGAGCACGCGGCCCGTACCCGCGAGGAGTCCGAGCGGCTGCGCGCCGACGCCGAGTCGGCGGCGGAGCAACTTCGCGCGGAGGCCCGCCAGGAGGCCGACCGGCTGCTGGACGAGGCGCGGGAGGCCGCGGCGAAGCGTCGTGCGGACGCCGCCGAACAGGCCGACCAGCTCGTCGAGAAGGCCCAGGAGGAGGCACTGCGCGCCGCCACCGAGGCCGAGGAACAGGCCGACCGGATGGTCGGAGCCGCCCGCAACGAGGCCGTCCGGATCACGTCCGAGGCCACGGTCAAGGGCAACTCCCTGGTGGAGCGGGCCCGTACGGACGCGGACGAGCTCCTCGTCGGCGCCCGCCGGGACTCCACCGCGACCCGGGAGCGTGCGGAGGAGCTCAGGACCCGGATCGAGAGCGAGATCGAGGAACTGCACGAGCGCGCCCGGCGCGAGACCTCCGAGCAGATGAAGACGGCCGGCGAGCGCGTCGACAAGCTGATGAAGGCGGCGACGGAGCAGCGGGCCGAGGCCGAGGCCAAGGCCAAGGAACTGCTGTCGGACGCCAATTCGGAGGCGAGCAAGGTCCGTATCGCCGCGGTCAAGCGCGCCGAGTCGCTCCTCAAGGAGGCCGAGACCAAGAAGGCCGAGCTGACCCGGGTGGCCGAGAAGCTGCGCGCCGACGCGGAGGCCGAGGCGACGCAGATGGTCGATGAGGGCCGTCGGGAGCTGGAGTTGCTGGTCCGCAGACGCGAGGACATCAATACGGAGATCTCCCGTGTCCAGGACGTCCTGGAGGCGTTGGAGTCTTTCGAGGCTCCGGGCGGAACGGGCAAGGCCGCGGGCGGTGGTGCCGCAGGTGTCAAGGCCGGTGCGACGGCGGGTACCCGGTCGGGTGGCAAGGCGTCGGGCGGGTAGCGGCTCATGCATTTCGCCATGAACATGCGACCCTTCGGATCACAAGCCCTCCGGGGGCCAGCCACTCAAAAGGGGTGTCATTCTCCATATCAAAGCGGCATCTTCACGTTGACACGCCGCTCCGGCCCCTAGGATTCCCTCTAACACCTCACCGGTCTCATTCGACAGGAACCCCATGAGCGACCCTTCCTCCCCCTTCGGCTTCGAGCTCGTGCGACGTGGATACGACCGCGGTCAGGTGGACGACCGCATTACCAAACTCGTCGCCGACCGTGACAGCGCGCTCGCACGCATCACCTCTCTGGAAAAGCGCATCGAGGAGCTCCATCTCGAGACGCAGAACGCCCAGGCCCAGGTCAACGACGCGGAGCCGTCGTACGCCGGTCTCGGTGCCCGCGTCGAGAAGATCCTCCGCCTCGCCGAGGAGGAGGCGAAGGACCTGCGTGAGGAGGCCCGCCGCGCGGCCGAGCAGCACCGCGAGCTGGCCGAGTCGGCCGCCCAGCAGGTGCGCAACGACGCGGAGACCTTCGCCGCGGAGCGCAAGGCGAAGGCCGAGGACGAGGGCGTCCGTATCGTCGAGAAGGCCCAGGGCGAGGCGACCACGCTGCGCTCCGACGCCCAGAAGGACGCCCAGCAGAAGCGCGAGGAGGCGGACGCCCTCTTCGAGGAGACCCGCGCCAAGGCCGCCCAGGCCGCCGCGGACTTCGAGACGAACCTCGCCAAGCGCCGTGAGCAGTCGGAGCGCGACCTCGCGTCCCGTCAGGCGAAGGCCGAGAAGCGCCTCGCCGAGATCGAGCACCGCGCCGAGCAGCTCCGCCTGGAGGCCGAGAAGCTCCGCACGGACGCCGAGCGCCGGGCCCGCCAGACGGTGGAGACCGCTCAGCGCCAGGCCGAGGACATCGTGGCCGACGCGAACGCCAAGGCCGACCGGATCCGCAGCGAGTCGGAGCGCGAGCTGGCGGCGCTCACCAACCGCCGCGACTCGATCAACGCCCAGCTGACCAACGTCCGCGAGATGCTGGCCACGCTGACGGGTGCCGCGGTCGCCGCCGCCGGTTCCCCGGCCGAGGACGAGTCCGCCACCCGTGGGGTCCCCGCCCAGCAGACCCGCTGAGCACGAACGGCCCGAGGGCACGTACATCAGCTGTACCCCTTGCGCGCCCGGTTCCGCCCTTTGTGGTGGCGCCGGGCGCGCGGCCGTTCTAGCGTGAACGCATGATCGAGCTCGACGGCCTCACCAAACGCTTCGGCAACAAGGTTGCCGTCGACCGTCTGTCATGCCGGGTCAGACCGGGGATGGTGACGGGATTTCTCGGCCCCAACGGCGCGGGCAAGTCCACGACCATGCGGATGATGCTCGGCCTCGACAACCCGACCAGCGGCACGGTGCGGATCGACGGCCGCCACTACCGCGACCTCCAGGAGCCGCTCAAGCACATCGGGGCCCTGCTGGACGCCAAGTCGATGCACGGCGGGCGCAGCGCGTACAACAACCTCCTGTGTCTCGCCCAGAGCAACGGCATCCCGGCGAGCCGCGTCTCCCACGTGCTGGACACGGTCGGCCTGACCGCGGTGGCGAAGAAGAAGTCGAAGGGCTTCTCGCTCGGTATGGGCCAGCGGCTGGGAATCGCGGCCGCGCTGCTCGGGGACCCCGAGATCCTGATGTTCGACGAACCCGTCAACGGACTGGACCCGGAGGGGATCCACTGGATCAGGAATCTGATGAAGACCCTCGCGGCGGAAGGCCGGACGATCTTCGTCTCCTCGCACCTGATGAGTGAGATGGCACTGACCGCCGATCATCTGATCGTCATCGGACAGGGCAGACTGCTCGCGGACACCTCCATGGCGGACTTCATCCACGAGAACTCCCGCAGCTTCGTGCGGATGCGCTCCCCGGAACAGGAGCGTCTGCGCGATCTCCTGCACGCGGAGGGCGTCGTCGCGGTCGAATCGGGCAACGGGACGCTGGAGATCGACGACGAGGCACCCGAGCGGCTCGGGGAGCTCGCCGGCCGGCACGGGATCGTGCTGCACGAGCTCAGCGCCCAGCGGGCCTCCCTGGAGGAGGCGTTCATGCAGATGACGGCGGGCTCCGTCGAGTACCACGCCCATTCCGATCGCGACGGTGCCCCTCCACCGCCGGTGGGCCCGCACTGGGGCGAGCAGTGGAACGAGCGGCAGACCGGCGGCACGGCCGGCGAACGTACGACGGGGGTGTGACGGCGATGGCATCGGTACCCGCGGTCCTGAATTCCGAGTGGACCAAGATCCGTACGGTCTCGTCGACCACCTGGACGCTGATCTGCGCGTTCCTCGTCACCGTCGCCATGGGCGCGGCGCTGAGCGCTCTGCTGAACAGCCAGTTCGACGATCTCTCCGCCGCCGAGCAGGCCACCTTCGACCCGACGTTCGTGAGCTTCTCCGGGATGGTCCTCGGGCAGCTGGCGATGGTCGTCTTCGGTGTCCTCGTGGTGGGCACCGAGTACAGCTCGGGCATGATCCGCACCTCGCTGGCGGCCGTGCCGCAGCGCGGGTCGTTCCTCTTCAGCAAGGTCGCGGTCGCGGGCGTCCTGGCGCTGGTGGTCGGCCTCGCCACCAGCTTCGTGACGTTCTTCCTCAGCCAGGCGCTGCTCGGCGACCGCGGCACGGACATCGGTGCGGAGAACGTACTGCGCGCGGTGGTCGGCGGCGGCATCTACATGGGTCTGATCGCGGTCTTCTCGATGGGCGTGGCCACGATGCTGCGCAGCTCCATGCTGTCGCTGGGCATCCTGATGCCGTTCTTCTTCCTCGTCTCGCAGATCCTCTCGGCGGTCCCGGGCGCGAAGAGCGTCGCCCGGTACTTCCCCGACCGGGCCGGATCCAAGATCATGCAGGTGGTCCCCGACGCCATGAACAGCGACCCGGCGCCGTACGGTCCGTGGGCCGGGCTCGGGATCATGGCGCTGTGGGTGGTGGCCGCGCTCGTCGGCGGCTACCTCGTGCTGAAGAAGCGGGACGCCTGAGCACGGGCCGGGCTCCGACGCTCCGCGCGACCACTTGGCCGGAACCGCCTGCGGCTGGTTATCCTCCTAACTCTTGACGGGGGCACAGGGCCTGAGGCCTGGGCCCCGACGACGGATGAGTCGATGGGGCTGGAGAATGATCGAGGCAGTCGGCCTGACCAAGCGCTACGGCGCGAAGACGGCCGTGCACAACCTTTCCTTCCAGGTGCGGCCAGGTGCCGTGACGGGGTTCCTCGGTCCCAACGGGTCGGGCAAGTCCACCACCATGCGCATGATGCTGGGCCTGGACCGGCCGACGTCCGGACACGTGACGATCGGTGGTCACGCCTTCCGCAGTCTGCCGAACGCACCGCGCCAGGTGGGTGCGCTGCTCGACGCGAAGGCCGTGCACGGCGGGCGCAGCGCCCGTAACCACCTGCTGAGCCTGGCCCAGCTGGCGGGCATCCCGGCGGCCCGGGTGGACGAGGTCCTCGGGGTGGTCGGACTGCAGGACGTCGCGAAGAGGCGGTCCAAGGGCTTCTCCCTGGGAATGGGACAGCGGCTCGGGATCGCGGCGGCGCTGCTCGGCGACCCGCAGGTGCTGCTCTTCGACGAACCGGTCAACGGGCTCGACCCCGAGGGCATCCTCTGGGTCCGGAACCTGATGAAGCAGCTGGCCTCGGAGGGCCGTACGGTCTTCGTCTCCAGCCATCTGATGAGCGAGATGGCCCTCACCGCCGACCATCTGATCGTGATCGGCCGCGGGCAGCTCCTCGCCGACATGAGCGTCACCGACTTCATCTCGGCGAACTCGGCGGACTTCGCCCGGGTTCGCGTCCCGGCCGACCGGCCGGAGCACCGGGAGAAGCTGACGTCCTCGCTCACCGAGGCGGGCGGCCAGGTCATGCCGGAACCGGACGGCGCCCTGCGCGTCACCGGACTCCCGCTGCCCCGGATCAGCGACCTGGCGCACGGGTCGGACGTCCGGCTCTGGGAACTCTCCCCGCACCGGGCCTCGCTCGAGGAGGCGTACATGCGGATGACGCAGGGCGCCGTGGACTACCGCTCGACGGCGGACGCCAAGGAAGGGCTCCAGCCCCCGCCGCCCGGCTACGGCTACCCCGGTCATGAGGGCCAGGGGCAGCCGGGTCACGCGCAGCTGCCTCCGCCGGATGTACCGCAGCAGGGCTGGTACGCCCCGCCGCCCCCGGGACAGAACCCGTACGCCGCCGCACCGGCACCCGCCCCCGCGCCCACCGCGGAGCGGACCGGGCGCAAGACCGACGAGGACCCCCGATGACGATGCCTCCGCCGCCGCAGGAGCAGATGCCCCCGCAGGTGCACCAGGCGGCTCCTCAGCAGCCGCGGCAGGGCTGGGGTGACCCCGCCGGCCTCTACGCCTCTCCCATCCCCGTGCGCACCCCGGGCCTCGGCGACGCCATCGCCTCCGAGTGGACGAAGATCCGCTCCGTGCGCTCCACGATGTGGACGCTCGGCGTGATGGTCGTGCTGCTGCTCGGCATCGGTCTGCTCGTCGCGTTCGTCGTGAGCCTGTCGGACGCCCCCCGGGAAAAGGCGCCCGTGCTCACGCTCGGCTTCTTCGGCGTGCTGCTCAGCTCGATCTGCGTGATCACACTCGGCGTGCTGACCATCGCGTCGGAGTACAGCACCGGCATGATCCGTACGACGCTGACCGCCTGCCCGAGCCGGGCACGGATCCTGATCGCGAAGTCGGTCGTCTTCTTCCTGCTCGCGTTCGCGATCACGACGGTGACGACCGGGATCGTCGGCGTCCTCCAGACCGCCATGCTCGACGGAGCCACGCCCGGCACGGGCGTCTGGGTGCGCTCCACGGTGGGGATCGGCCTCTACGTCGCCACCCTCGGGCTGCTCTCGCTCGCGGTCGGCGCGATCGTGCGGCACTCGGCGGGAGCCATCACGATCATGATCGCGGTGGTGCTGCTCCCGCTCGTCATGGCGATCTTCATGCTCTCGCCGTCGCTGGCGTCCGTGCAGCAGGCGCTCTTCGAGTGGTCCATCCCCAACCAGCTCGGCGCGATGTACGACGCGTCGGTCACCTCGTCGGGGCCGTCTGGCTGGGAGCCGCTGTGGGTCGTCCTCGGCGTGACCGCGGTGGCCATGGCCGGCGCCTTCGCGGCGCTGGACCGGCGGGACGTCTGACTCAGTACCGCGGAGCGTTCCTGGACCGCTGCACCCGTGTGGTGCGGCGGTCCTTCGCGTTCCAGCAGGCTTTGTGCCAGTGCCTGCGGTCGTCGATCCCGCCGTACTCCGGCCAGGCGACGAGGTGCGGGACCCCGGACGGGATCTCCTGGTCGCAGCCGGGGCAGCGGTAGCGCTTGCCCACCGTGCTCGCGCCGCTCACCGGGCGCACCGACCACTCCTCGCCCTGCCAGCTCTCGGTGGCACCGCCCCCGCCGTACCGGCCGCCTTCGCCCGCTGGGTTGCCGGTGGGACCATCGCCGCCTCGTGGGCGGTTGCGGCGCGGGGACACGGGACACCTCACGGGGCCGGAACGGACGGAACGTCCCGTCCAGCCTAGAGGCATCGGCCGCCGGCCTGAGGCGCCCGATGCCTGTGAGCAGCGGCGGGGCGGGTGGGTTACCGGAAAATCGCAACAACTTCGCCGTGGACCGTGCCTTTGGCACGTGTCAGACGTTGTTGCCGGTAGGGGGACCGCGTCGGCCGTAAGGAGGCGATAGGCGATGCGCGTAGGAACATTCGTACTGGCGGCCCAGTTCCCGGGCCAGGGACAGGGCGAGGCTCTGCACCGGGCCGTCAGGTCCGCGGAGGTCGCGGAGGAGTCGGGACTCGATTCCGTGTGGCTGGCGGAACACCACTTCGTGCCGTACGGAGTGTGCCCGTCCGCCACGACCCTCGCCGCACTGCTGCTCGGCCGCACCCGCAGGATCCGGGTGGGCACGGCGGTGAGCGTGCTGCCGAACCAGCACCCGGTCATGCTGGGTGAGCAGGCCGCGCTGCTGCACCTGACCAGCGGCGGGCGCTTCTCCCTCGGGGTCGGGCGCGGCGGTCCGTGGGTCGACCTGGAGGTGTTCGGCGGCGGGCTCGACGCGTACGAGAAGGGCTTCCCCGAGGCGCTGGAGCTGCTGTTGGAGTGGCTGGACAAACCCCGGGTGGCGGGCACCGGGGAGCGTTACGGCTTCCGCGAGGTCGCCGTGGTGCCCCGGGCCGACGAGCTCCTCGGGGACGGTCCGGCGGGCCCCGAGGTGGTCGTCGCCTGTACGTCGCCGAAAAGCGTGAAAATCGCCGCTGAAAAGGGTTTGCCCATGCTCCTCGGGATGCACTGCGGTGACGAGGAGAAGGCCGACATGGTCGCCCTGTGGCGATCGGCCGCCCGGGAGGCCGGTCAGCCGGCGGAGGTCGCGGAGCGGGTAGCACATGTGTCCGCAGGGGTGGCGCAGATCGCCGACCGCCCCGCCGATGCCGTGGAGACGCTCGTGAAGGCGATGCCGGGCTGGCTGCGGCAGGGGCTCGACGCCCATGTGACGGTCGACGGCCGCCACCGGGTGATGCGCGACCCCGTCGCCTACACGGAGTTCCTGTGCGGCCTGCATCCGGTGGGTCCGCCCCGTTTCGCGGCGGACCGGCTGGCGGCCACGGCGGAGCGCACGGGCATCACCCGCTTCGCCCTCATGGTGGAGGGCTCGGGCGATCTCGCGGCGACGGAGACGAATGTGCAGCGGCTGGGCACGGAAGTGCTGCCGTTGCTGGAATGACCCGTTCACGCTGATGGTCCTGGTGGTGCGGTGGTGCGGGAGCTGCCGCCCCGGAGCCAGTTGCACCTCCCGCGGCCCGAAGCGGCAGCAGAAGCGTTCAGCAGTCCCGTAGTTCGGGCGACTGGTTGAGCAACTGACCCCTGACCGAGGTGAATCGGGCAAGGCGCTCGTCGACCGAGGCGTCCAGCGGGAACACCGCGACGCGGTGGCAGTTCTGGAATGCGAGGCGCACTCCGAAGTGCCGCTGCAGCGCGCCGCGTATCGCATCACTCGCGAGCGCACGCAGCAGCTGACCACGTGCCTGCTCGTCCGGCGGGGGCGTCTGGTTGTCGGCGAATTCTCCGCCGTCGACCTTCAGCTGGGCCACCAGAGAGCTGATCATCTCCCATGCGTAGGGCAGGGAGGTCCGGACGCAGTCGACGAAGTCGGCTTCGTCGACCTCGCCTCGCTCGGCCTGTTCCAACAGCGCCGGTGAGACGTCGAGCGACATGGGTTCTCCTCTCGCGACCCCGACGGGTGGCCGGGGCCTTACGGGCAGGGCAGGATGGCGACGCTGCGTACACAGACGGCGACCTCCTGCTTCCACGGTAAGGGCGCAGTCCAGGCCGCACCAGGAGATTGGGAACACAACCGGCCAATAACGAACGGTCGCAAAGAGGGGCAAGCCCGAAACGCGCCCTTCGGGCGGCCGCCGGGACGGGTCCGGGAATCGCGTGGAGCACGGGTCGTCGAGTAGCGTTGCCGACCATGCGTCTCGTCATCGCCCGTTGCTCCGTCGACTACGCGGGCCGGCTCACTGCCCACCTGCCCTCCGCCCCCCGTCTGATCCTGGTGAAGGCGGACGGCAGCGTCTCGATCCACGCCGACGACCGGGCGTACAAACCTCTCAACTGGATGTCCCCGCCGTGCACCCTGAAGGAGGGCGCCGACGACAGCGAGGGCGTCTGGACCGTGGTGAACAAAGCGGGCGAGAAACTGATCATCACGATGGAGGAGATCCTCCATGACTCGTCCCATGAGCTGGGTGTCGACCCGGGGCTCATCAAGGACGGCGTGGAGGCGCATCTCCAGGAGCTGCTCGCCGACCGCATCGAGATCGTCGGCGAGGGCTACACCCTGATCCGCCGTGAGTACCCGACCGCGATCGGCCCGGTCGACATCCTCTGCCGGGACGCGGACGGCGCGACGGTGGCCGTGGAGCTGAAGCGGCGGGGCGACATCGACGGCGTGGAGCAGCTGACCCGCTACCTGGAGCTGCTCAACCGCGATCCCCATCTGGCGCCGGTGCGGGGCGTGTTCGCGGCGCAGGAGATCAAGCCGCAGGCCCGGGTGCTGGCGACGGACCGCGGGATCGGGTGCCTGGTCCTCGACTACGACGCGATGCGCGGCATCGAGGACGACAAGCTGCGGTTGTTCTGACGCTGTCACGACCTGAGGCTGGTGCCGCGGGACTCCCACAAGGCGCCACACAGACATGAGAACCCCTCGGCGGGCCCGGATCCGGGCCCGCCGAGGGGTTCTCGGCTGCGGGACAGCCCTCAGGCGGTCGGTGTGCTGCCGGACGTCTCCTGGCCGGGCCCGCCGACGGTCGACGACGCGGTCGCCGAATCGGCCGGACCGCTCGCCGAGTTGGAGGTCTCCGGCTCCGTCGTCGGGTCCGAGGGCGTGGGTTCCGAGGGGGTCGGCTCCGAAGGGGTCGGGTCCGTGGGCGTCGGCTCGGTGGTGGGCGGAGTCGTCGTCGGCTTCGGCGGCCGGCTCGTCGGCGACGGGTTCCCGGTGGTCGGCTCGCTGCTGGGGCCCTCGCTGGACGGGGAGCCCGACGTCGGGCTCGCGCCGGGCTCCGACGTGCCGGGGGACGGGGTCGCGCTGCCGGACGGAGTGGCCCGGCCCGAGGCCCCCGGGGAGGGGGAGCCGCCGCCGGCCGTGCCCTCCTCGGAGGCCGGGTCGTCGGTCGGCTCGTCCGCGGGCAGACCGTTCTCGCCGTCGTCCTCCTCCGCCGACTGTTCGGTCGTGACGTTCTGCCCTTCCGGGTCCTCGCTGCCCGAGGTGGCTCCCAGGGTCACCACCGTGCCGAGCACGGCCGCCAGCAGCGCGCCCGCGCCCACGGCGACGAGGTTGCGCCGGGCGCCGCGGAGGACTCCCATGCGCCCGGCGGGCGGACCGGCGGTCGGCGGGGCCTGGTAGGAGACCATGGTCGCCGAGGTGTCGGTCAGCCGGGGGAAGAGCGGCTTGGCCGCCGGGGCGCCGGCGAGCGACGGGGCCGTCTCGTCGTGACGCGGGACCAGCGGCACGTCGTCGCCCGCGAGGGTGGTGCGCACCGGTTCGCCCGAGCGGTCCGCGACGAGGGCGAGCGCCCGGCGCCCGGCCACCGCGCCGGCCTTGTCGGCGAGCGCCCCGCGCATGCCGACGGACGTCTCCAGTTCGGCGCGGGCCCGGTCCAAGTGGCCGGTGCAGAGCGCGAGGACACCCAGCTCGTGGTGGAAGTACGCCTCCTCCGCCACCTCGCCGGCGATCCGCGCGGCCTCCTGGCCGGCCCTGAGGGCCTTCTCCCACGCGCCCCACTGCATCCCCGCGGCGAACGCGGGAGCGGCGCTGCGGGCCAGCAGGACGGCCACGCTGGCCTGTCCGGGTGCGTCGCCCGGGACCAGGCGGGTCATCGAGGCGAGGAGGGCGTCCGACTCCGCGATCGCGCGCTCCGGGGTGACGGAGGGGTGTCCGGCCCACCAGGTGTAGTGCTGGGCGGCGCTGCGGGCGTGCGCTTCCGCGCTCTCGTCGTAGCCGCTCGCCTCCAGCTGGGTCAGGACCCCGGCGGCCAGCCGGTAGCGGGGACCCGCCGGGGAGAGCAGGCCGCTGAGGGCGAGTTCACCCAGGGCGGCGTCGGCGTGGGTGTCGCCCACGAGCGCGGGCAGGTGAGCCTGGTGCGGCACCTCGCCGCCGAGGGCGACGGCGAAGCGCAGGGTCTCGCGGGCGGCCTCGCTCAGCCGGGAGGCGAGCAGGGCGGCGGGCGCCGCGCCCTCACCGAGGCTGGGCAGCGGGAGGCCGGCCGACTCGGCCCTGCCGAAGGGCGCGTCGCCCGGTTCGTCGTCGCCGTCGAACGCGTCCTGGCCGACCCGCAGATCGTCGCGCTGGCGCAGCAGGGCGCCCGCCTGGACGAAGCGCAGCGGCAGTCCCTCGGACTCGAACCAGAGGTCCCCCGCCCAGTTCGCCTCCTCGTCGGTGAGGGCGCGTTCGACGACGTGCTCCATGAGCTCGATCGAGGCGCTGCGGCCGAGACCGGAGAGGAAGACCTCCTCGAGGTTCGCGTCGGCCGCGGGCGACGGCACGTCGGGGGTCGTGGCGAACAGGAACGCGCACTCCGGGGTGGCGTCCAGCAGTTCCTGGAGCGCGGCACCGCCCAGCTCCAGGTCGTCGACGACCACGACGGCACCCACGCCGTGGACGAGCGCGAGGAGGCCCTCGCGGTCGGGACGGTGGAGCGGAGCGCTGTAGACAGCCTCGAACAGCCCGTACAGCAGCTCCGAGGCGGTCCGCTTGTATCCGGAGAGGCGTACGACCCCGTCGGGGGCCAGGTCCGCGCAGTCGGCGGCCACGGCGTCCAGCAGCGCCGTGCGGCCGGACCCGGCGGGCCCGGTGAGGCACACCGAGCGGCCGCGGGCCAGCAGCCGCTGCAACCGCTCGCGCTCGTCCTGGCGTTCCAGGAGGGGCGTCTGGGGCGCGGGCGGCCCCGCCGGGACGGGCGGCGCGGCGGCGCGCTCGCGGTCCACACGCCGTGCGGCGGTGTGCCGTACGGGCGCGTCGGGCTGCTCGCCCGGCCTGCAGGGCTCGATCTCGCTGCCGTCGACCGGGTTGACGGTGAGCAGGAAGTCGCCCGATATCAGCCGCACCGTGCGCGACTGCTGCGGCGTCTGGTGCCCGAAGTCAGGCATGAGCGGGTCGCGGGACTGCCGTCGCCGCGCACCGTCGTCACCGGAATGGTCGTTGCCGTACTCTTCCGGTCCCCGGTTGGTCGGGTCCATCGCCAAAGTCCCCCAGACGCGCAGCGCGCTGTTGCCCTTCCGGCCTCACACGCCCCGCTGTCGCTTCCGGTCCGGTGTCCGCCAGTGGGTCCTCGTCTATCAGCAGACGGCCGAACCCTAAACCTTCGCACAGTATCTACGAACGGGCGGGGGGCCGCGCCGCCCCTGACATCACGTTCTCGTGAGGATTGTGCGTGTATCGCACTTCCGGGGACACGAGCGGGGGCCGTACGGGCGGACTACACGCGTGGCAGGGAGTCCGCGGCGAGACCGCCCTCGATGGCCAGGATCCGGTGCAGTCTCGTCGCCACGAGCAGGCGCTGCATCTGCGGCGGGACGCCGCGCAGCACCAGCCGCCGGCCGGCCCGGCCGGCCCTGCGGTGCGCGCCCATGATGACGCCGAGTCCGGTGGCGTCCCAGGAGTCGAGCTCGGTCAGGTTCAGCACGAGATCGCCGGCCCCGTCGTCGACGGCCGAGTGCAGGACCGTACGGGCGTCCGCCGCGCTTCGGACGTCGAGGCGGCCCCCGACGACCAGCTCGGCGTGGTCGCCCCTGATGTGCATATGCGCTCCCCGGAAGTACTCCGCAGCATGGTCTGTCTGCCTGTGTTTTCGCTTTCTGCCTCTGCCACAACTGACTGCCGCAGCGACAGGTAAGTTGCCGTCTGTAAGCGAACCGATACCGAATTCACCCCGAGGGGTGAAGCGGGCCCGGCGGTACCCCGTCGGATCCATGCGCCGGGTGGCGCCGGATCCCGGACCCCCGGGGCTGATTGACGGCGCATCGGACAGCCCGGGGTCCCGGTCGTGATCAGTAGGTGTAGAAGCCCTGCCCGCTCTTGCGCCCGATGTCACCTGCATCGACCATCCGGCGCATCAGCTCCGGAGCGGCGAACTTCTCGTCCTGGGATTCGGTGTAGATGTTGCCGGTGGCGTGCAGGAGGATGTCGACGCCGGTCATGTCCGCCGTGGCGAGCGGCCCCATGGCGTGGCCGAAGCCCAGCTTGCAGGCGGTGTCGATGTCCTCGGCCGAGGCGACGCCCGACTCGTAGAGCTTGGCCGCCTCGACGACCAGCGCCGAGATCAGCCGGGTGGTGACGAAGCCCGCGACGTCACGGTTGACGACGATGCAGGTCTTACCCACGGACTCGGCGAACTCCCTTGCTGTGGCGAGGGTTTCGTCGCTGGTCTTGTACCCGCGCACCAGCTCGCAGAGCCGCATCATCGGGACCGGCGAGAAGAAGTGCACACCGACGACCCGCTCCGGGTGCTCCGTCACGGCCGCGATCTTGGTGATCGGGATGGCGGAGGTGTTGGAGGCGAGCACGGCGTCCTCCCGTACGACCTTGTCGAGGGTACGGAAGATCTCGTGCTTGACCTCGAGCTTCTCGAAGACGGCCTCGACGACGACGTCCGCGTCGGCCACGGCGTCGAGGTCGGTGGTCGTGGTGATCCGGGCGAGAGCGGCCTCCGCGTCGGCCGCCTCCAGCTTGCCCTTGGCGACGAACTTGCCGTAACTGGCCTCGATGCCGCCACGCCCGCGGGCCAGGGCCTCGTCCGTGACATCACGCAACACGACGTCCCAGCCCGCCTGGGCGGAGACCTGCGCGATACCGGACCCCATGAGTCCGGCGCCGATGACGGCGAGCTTCCTGGCCACGTTCCGCACCCCAATCTTCTCAGTTCTGCACATGCTCTCCGGCGGAGGTTAGTACCCGTGAGGGTCCGTGAGGCCGTGAAGAGATGCGCGTCACGTCTCACATGACGGACATCACACCGTCCCCGTCACGCGGTCGCGCGCCGCGCGTAGTTGAGGACCTTCTCGCCGAGGAGGTCCTCCATGTCGCCGAGCAGGACGAGCGCGTCGCGCGAGACCTCGACCGGGGCGCGGCCCGCGGCCATCTCCCGGCCGATGTACGCCGCCGGACGTCCGCGCTGTCCGGCGGCCGGAGGCGCCGCCTCGACATCGCGACGGGTCTCACCCACCGCCCGCCCCCTGCTCTTCCTCGACGAGCCGGCCACCGGGCTCGACCCGGGCAGCCGGGAGGACCTGTGGGACCTGGTCCGGGGGCTGCGGGACGAGTTCGGCACGACGGTCGTGCTCACCACCCACCAGACGCGGTGCGGGACGCGTCCGTCGGCTCGTACGCCACGGCGCACATGCTGTACGGGTCCTGGTGGCGCTCGCGTTCGCCCTTCTGGCCGTGACGGTGGGCACACGCGTCTTCCGCAGGGCCGGAGCGTAACTACGCTGGCCCCATGGTCAATCTGACGCGCATCTACACCCGTACCGGCGACAAGGGCACCACCGCCCTCGGTGACATGAGCCGGACCGCCAAGACCGATCTGCGGATCTCCGCCTACGCCGACGCCAACGAGGCCAACGCCGTGATCGGTACGGCCGTCGCGCTCGGGAACCTCCCCGAGGACGTCGTGAAGGTCCTCGTCCGTGTGCAGAACGACCTCTTCGACGTGGGTGCGGACCTGTGCACGCCGGTGGTGGAGAACCCGGAGTACCCGCCGCTGCGGGTGGAGCAGTCGTACGTCGACAAGCTGGAGGCGGACTGCGACACCTTCCTGGAGGAGCTGGAGAAGCTCCGCAGCTTCATCCTTCCGGGCGGCACTCCGGGGGCGGCGCTGCTGCACCAGGCCTGCACGGTCGTCCGGCGGGCCGAGCGATCCACCTGGGCGGCGCTGGAGGTGCACGGGGACGTGATGAACGCGCTGACGGCGACCTACCTGAACCGTCTCTCCGACCTCCTGTTCATCCTCGCCCGGACGGCGAACAAGGAGGTCGGGGACGTGCTGTGGGTGCCGGGCGGCGAGCGCTGATCAGCGGCCCGCCCCGACCCGGTCCCCCGGCTCCCGCTTGGGGAAGAGCGTGTAACCACCGGCGACGATCAGGTTGATCCCGATCACCCAGAGCATCTTCTGCTGCCACATCCGCAGCGAGCCGGTGTCGCCGTCCCCTCCGACGTACCAGGCCGCCGCCTGGAGCAGGACGACGGCGGTCACCGCGGCCACGGTCCAGCGGGCCGCGGTGCGCCACTCGTGGGCGGCCCGGGCCATGCCGTACTTCGGGGGCTTCACCGGCGGCGGGCCGCCCGCGAAGCGGTGGGCGACCCTGGCGTCGACCCACTTGACCGTGGAATGCCCGAGCCCCACGGTGAAGCCGATGTAGACGGCGGCCAGGCCGTGCCTCAGCCCCGGCTCGGCGCCGTTCCTCAGGTCGATGGCCGTCACCACGAGCAGGACGACCTCCAGCAGGGGCTCGCACAGCAGGACCGCCGCGCCCAGCCGGGGTTGCCTCGCGACGTACCGCAGCGCCAGTCCGGCGGCCAGCAGCACCCAGAAGCCGACCTCGCAGAGCACGATCAGCGTGACGATCACGGTCCTTCTCCTTCCGGTCCTCACCAGGCTCCCGTCCGTGCGCCGCGGAATCCTCGTCGGCAGTGACGACTCGTGACTGCATCCTTCGATGTAGCCGGGGCTCGGCCCGGGTGCTGACGTGCCGGGTCACTCCGACGTGTTGGATGGGAGGGTGTTCTCCCCTGCGCGCCCGCATCGCGCCGACGTCCTGCTCGCGGTCAGCGGACTGTCCGGCGGTGCGGTCCTGTGGATGATCGGCATCCACGTCCAGAACGGCCGGCTCTTCGACGCCCCCTGGGTGTCCCTGCTGCCGCTCGTGCTGATGTCGGCCCTCGAACTGCTGCGGCGCACCGCCCCGCGAACCGCTCTGTCCGTCGGCACGCTCGCCCTGGTGGCGGATCAGTTCACCGTGGGCAGCCTGGCCACACTGCTGATGTTCACCGACCTCGTGTACGCGGCCGTGCTGTACGGTCCGCCCGCCGCGTCGCGCCGCATCCCGGTCGTCACGCTGCTGGTCACGGTCGCCACGACGGTCGGCTTCATCGCCTGGAAGCCGTCCGCGGACGCCGTGCTCATCGGGATCGTCGTCGGCATGGTCTCCTTCGGCCCCGCCCTCACGGGTGTCAGTGTCCGCAACCACCGTGACGCCGCCGAGGCCGCCCGGCTGCGCGCCGACCAGACCGCGCTGCTGGCGGAGATGGACCGGGTCCAGGCGGTGACCGCCGAACGGTCACGGATGGCGCGCGAGCTGCACGACATGGTCGCCAACCATCTCTCCGCGATCGCCATCCACTCCACCGCGGCGCTCTCCATCGACGATCAGGGCACTTCACGGGACGCCCTCGGGGTGATCCGGCAGAACAGTGTCGACGGACTGACGGAGATGCGGCGGCTCATCGGGCTCCTGCGGGACAGCGGAGCGTCCGGTCCGCCGAGTACCGCGCCCACCCTGGCCTCACTGGACGCCCTGGTGGAACAGGCCGGTGCGAACTCCGCGTCCAGCGGGCTCACCGTGACTCTGGACGACGGCCGCGAGGCGTCCGGGCCACTGCCGGCGCCGGTCGAGCTGGCGGCGTACCGCATCGTCCAGGAGTCGCTGACGAACGCGCTGAAGCACGCGGCGCCCGGCCCGGTGACGGTTCGGCTGGAGCGGTCGCACACGGCACTGACGGTGGAGGTGAGCAGCGTGTTCGGCGACCGGCCGGGACCGCGCGCGCCCGGTTCGGGAGCCGGCCTGGTGGGGATGCGGGAACGGGTGACCCTGCTGGGCGGGACGATCGGGGCGGGGCCCGGGCCCAGGGGTGACGGCGTGAGGATCTGGGTGGTGCGGGCCGAACTGCCCGTCGATGAGAGGGCAGGGCGGGGATGACGATCCGGGTGCTGGTCGCGGAGGACCAGTCGGCCGTACGCGCGGGGCTGGTGCTGATCCTGAGGAGCGCCCCGGACATCGAGGTGGTGGGAGAGGCCGCGGACGGCGAGGCCGCCGTGCGCCTGGCCCGTGAACTGCGCCCGGACCTGGTCCTGATGGACGTGCAGATGCCGCGGCTGGACGGGGTGTCGGCGACACGGCAGGTCGTGGCGGAGCGACTGGCGGACGTGCTGGTGCTGACGACCTTCGATCTGGACGAGTACGTCTTCGGCGCGCTGCGCGCGGGCGCGTCCGGCTTCCTGCTGAAGAACACGGAGGCCGGCGACCTCCTCGACGCCGTCCGTACGGTGGCTCGCGGCGAGGGCCTGATCGCCCCGGCCGTGACGCGGCGCCTGATCGCGGAGTTCGCCTCGGCGTCCTCCGGGCACAGGCCGTCCGCGCCCCCTCCCGAGGCGCTGGAATCGCTGACGCGCAGGGAGCGTGAGGTGCTGGGCTGTCTCGGCCAGGGGCTGTCCAACATGGAGATCGCCGAGCGGCTCTCGATGGCCGAGGCGACGGTGAAGACGCATGTCAGCAGGCTGCTCGGAAAGCTGGAGCTGCGCAGCAGGGTGCAAGCCGCGGTACTCGCGCAGGAGTTGGGCCTTCGGCCCGGGGAGTGAATCTTTGGTCTGGACCTCTTGACGATTGGTCCAGACCTTCCTAATCTCACCGGACACGCTGCGGTGAGTAAGCCATGACAAGGCGAGCTCAGGGCGACGCAGGGTTCGCAGGTTACGGATCTTCCCCGTTTGCCGGACCTCACCCGAGGAGCACCGTTGAGCACTGACAACCCCGTACGCCTCACCCGACTCAGATGGAGACGCGGAGCAGGCACAGCCACCAGGTCCAAGGCGGTCGCGGGCCTCACCGCGCTGCTGCTCCCCCTCGCCGCGATGGTCGGCCTGGCCTCACCCGCCGAGGCCGCCACCTCCGCGACGGCCACCTACGTGAAGAAGACCGACTGGGGCACCGGCTTCGAGGGCCAGTGGACGGTCAAGAACACCGGCACCACCGCGCTCTCCTCCTGGACGATCGAGTGGGACTTCCCCTCCGGCACCGCGGTCGGCTCCGCCTGGGACGCCTCCGTCACCAGCTCCGGCACCCACTGGACCGCCAAGAACCTCGGCTGGAACGGCACGGTCGCCCCGGGCGCCAGCATCAGCTTCGGCTTCAACGGCACCGGCTCCGGCTCCCCCACCGGCTGCAAGCTGAACGGCGCCTCCTGTGACGGCGGCAGCGTGCCCGGTGACAACCCCCCGTCCAAGCCCGGCACCCCGACCGCGAGCAACGTGACGGACACCTCGGCGAAGATCAGCTGGAGTGCCGCCACGGACGACAAGGGAGTCAAGAACTACGACGTCCTGCGCGACGGCGCCAAGGTCGCGACGGTCACCACGACGACGTACACCGACAGCGGGCTCACCAAGGGCACCGACTACTCGTACACGGTGCAGGCCCGTGACACCGCCGACCAGACAGGTCCGGTCAGCGCCTCGGTCGCCGTCCGCACCACCGGCACCACCGACCCGGGCCCCGGCGGCAAGGTCAACCTCGGCTACTTCACCGAGTGGGGCGTCTACGGGCGCAACTACCACGTCAAGAACCTGGTGACCTCCGGCTCCGCGGCGAAGATCACGCACATCAACTACGCGTTCGGCAACGTCCAGGGCGGCAAGTGCACCATCGGTGACGCCTACGCCGACTACGACAAGGCCTACACCGCCGACCAGTCCGTCGACGGCGTCGCCGACACGTGGGACCAGCCGCTGCGCGGCAACTTCAACCAGCTGCGCAAGCTCAAGGCGAAGTACCCGAACATCAAGGTCATCTGGTCGTTCGGCGGCTGGACCTGGTCCGGCGGCTTCGGCGCCGCGGCGCAGAACCCCGCCGCGTTCGCCCAGTCCTGCTACGACCTGGTCGAGGACCCCCGCTGGGCCGATGTCTTCGACGGCATCGACATCGACTGGGAGTACCCCAACGCCTGCGGTCTCACCTGTGACACCAGCGGTCCCGCCGCGCTGAAGAACCTCTCCTCCGCGCTGCGCACCAAGTTCGGGACGAACAACCTGGTCACGGCGGCGATCACCGCGGACGGCACCGACGGCGGCAAGATCGACGCGGCCGACTACGCGGGCGCCTCGGCGTACTTCGACTGGTACAACGTGATGACGTACGACTTCTTCGGCGCCTGGGACGCCAAGGGTCCGACGGCCCCGCACTCCCCGCTGACCTCCTACAGCGGCGTACCGAAGGAGGGCTTCAACTCCGCCGCGGCCATCGCCAAGCTGAAGGCCAAGGGCGTCCCGGCGAAGAAGCTGCTGCTCGGCATCGGCTTCTACGGCCGCGGCTGGACCGGCGTCACCCAGGCGGCACCCGGTGGCACGGCGACCGGGGCGGCCCAGGGGACGTACGAGGCGGGCATCGAGGACTACAAGGTCCTGAAGAGCAGCTGCCCGGCCACCGGCACGATCGCCGGCACCGCCTACGCCCACTGCGGCACCAACTGGTGGAGCTACGACACCCCGGCGACGATCGCGTCCAAGATGGCCTGGGCCAACGGCCAGGGACTGGGCGGGGCCTTCTTCTGGGAGTTCAGCGGTGACACCGCGAACGGTGAGCTCGTGAGTGCGATGGACAGCGGCCTCAACTAGCACCCCCGAGGCAGTCGCACCCCGGAAAAGCGCCGGGGAGACAGGTCCGCCCCCTGTCTCCCCGGTTCTCGCCTGTTCTGCGGGCCTGTCTCAGGCCACGTTCACCCTCCCCCAGACTCCGTCCGGGGGAGAGACACCTTCAATCAGGCCACATTGACTCGCTGGCCGGGCGGTGCCGCCTCCAGCCAGGCGAGGAAACCCGTCAGGGCGTCCTCGCTCATCGCCAGCTCCAGGCGCGTCCCCCGGTGGAGACAGCCGAGCACGACGGAGTCGGACAGGAGCGCCAGCTCCTCCTCGCCCTCGGGCAGCCGGCGGGCGACGACCTCGATGGCGGAGCGCTCCAGGCCGCGGCGGGGACGGGGCGAGTAGGAGAAGACCCGGAACCAGTCGACGCGGTCGCCGCTGTAGCGGGCGACCCCGTACACCCAGCCCTTGCCCGACGGGTCAGGCTCCTCCGAGACGTCCCAGCGCAGACTGCAGTCGAAGGTGCCGCCGGACCGCTGGATCAGCCGCCTGCGGAGACCGAAGACGAACAGCCCCACCGCGACCAGTACGACGACCAGACCGCCCAGCCACAATGCGAGGACCATCTCCACCGACCTCCTCGCATCGTCGAGTAAACGGATACCGAACCGAGCCGAACCGGACTGCACCTGCATCGCCTCAGCCGCGACACGGTCTGGATCTCTCCAGTTCGGGCCGCGGCTGAGTCAGAAACTCCTCGTGGGGACGCTCAGTGCGCCGCCACCGCACGCAGTCGCACGTCCGCGCGGCGCTCGGCGCCGGCGTCCGTGTCCGACTTCGCACGCTCCAGCGCACGCTCGGCGCGCTGGACGTCGATCTCGTCGGCAAGCTCCGCGATCTCAGCGAGCAACGAGAGCTTGTTGTCCGCGAACGAGATGAAACCGCCGTGCACAGCGGCGACAACCGTCCCGCCGTCGCTCGTACGGATCGTCACGGGGCCCGATTCCAGCACACCCAGGAGCGGCTGGTGACCGGGCATGACGCCGATGTCGCCGGACGTGGTACGTGCGACAACGAGGGTGGCCTCGCCGGACCAGACACTGCGGTCCGCGGCGACCAGCTCGACATGCAGCTCAGCAGCCAAGGGTGGCTCCTCGGGTCACCACCCGGCGGTCGTGCCGGGTGTCGTTTCAATTCTACGGGGCGTGGTGAGGGGGGCGGGACACACCCACCCCCCTCGGTGAGCCGGAGGCTCAGGAGACGCCGAGCTCCTTGGCGTTGGCCTTGAGGTCCTCGATGCCACCGCACATGAAGAACGCCTGCTCGGGGAAGTGGTCGTACTCCCCGTCGCAGATCGCGTTGAACGCGGCGATCGACTCGTCGAGCGGAACGTCCGAACCGTCCAGGCCGGTGAACTGCTTGGCGGCGTGGGTGTTCTGCGACAGGAAGCGCTCGACGCGACGGGCACGGTGGACAACGAGCTTGTCCTCCTCGCCCAGCTCGTCGATACCGAGGATCGCGATGATGTCCTGGAGGTCCTTGTACTTCTGCAGGATCCCCTTGACGCGGCTGGCCGTGTCGTAGTGGTCCTGCGCGATGTAGCGCGGGTCCAGGATGCGGGACGTGGAGTCCAGCGGGTCCACGGCCGGGTAGATGCCCTTCTCGGAGATCGGACGGGAGAGAACCGTCGTCGCGTCGAGGTGGGCGAACGTGGTGGCCGGGGCCGGGTCGGTCAGGTCGTCCGCGGGGACGTAGATCGCCTGCATCGAGGTGATCGAGTGACCACGCGTCGAGGTGATGCGCTCCTGGAGCACACCCATCTCGTCGGCCAGGGTCGGCTGGTAACCCACCGCGGACGGCATGCGGCCGAGCAGCGTGGAGACCTCGGAACCGGCCTGCGTGAAGCGGAAGATGTTGTCGATGAAGAGCAGCACGTCCTGCTTCTGCACATCGCGGAAGTACTCCGCCATGGTCAGGGCGGACAGCGCGACCCGCAGACGGGTGCCCGGCGGCTCGTCCATCTGGCCGAAGACCAGCGCGGTCTTCTCCAGGACGCCCGAGTCGGTCATCTCGTCGATGAGGTCGTTGCCCTCACGGGTGCGCTCGCCGACACCGGCGAACACCGACACACCGTCGTGCAGCTTCGCCACACGCATGATCATTTCCTGGATGAGGACCGTCTTGCCGACGCCCGCACCACCGAACAGACCGATCTTGCCGCCCTTGACGTACGGGGTCAGCAGGTCGACGACCTTCAGGCCGGTCTCGAACATCTCGGTCTTGGACTCGAGCTGGTCGAAGGCCGGGGCCTTGCGGTGGATCGGCCAGCGCTCGGTGATCTGCGCCTCGGCCTCCGGCTCGTTCAGGATCTGACCGAGGGTGTTGAACACCTTGCCCTTGGTGATGTCGCCGACCGGCACGGTGATGCCCGTACCCGTGTCGGTCACCGGGGCCTGGCGGACCACGCCGTCGGTGGGCTGCATCGAGATCGCGCGGACCATGCCGTCACCCAGGTGCTGGGCGACCTCGAGGGTCAGCGTCTTACGAGCGCCGGCCTCGGCCGGGTCGTCGACCTCGATGTGCAGGGCGTTGTAGATCTCCGGCATCGCGTCGACGGGGAACTCCACGTCGACGACCGGGCCGATGACCCGGGCGACGCGGCCCGTGGCAGCGGCCGTCTCAACTGTCGTCGTCATTACTTGTCACTCCCCGCGGACGCGTCGGCCAGCGCACCTGCACCGCCGACGATCTCGCTGATTTCCTGGGTGATTTCGGCCTGGCGGGCCGCGTTGGCAAGCCGGGAGAGGCTCTTGATCAGATCCCCGGCGTTGTCGGTCGCCGACTTCATCGCACGACGGCGGGCGGCGTGCTCGGAAGCGGCGGCCTGCAGCAGTGCGTTGTAGATACGGCTCTCGACGTAGCGCGGCAGAAGGGCGTCGAGGACGTCCTCCGCCGACGGCTCGAAGTCGAACAGCGGAAGGATCTCGCCCTTCTCGGTGCTCTCCTCCGTGACCTCGTCGAGCGACAGCGGCAGCATCCGGCCGTCGACCGCGTTCTGCGTCATCATCGACACGAACTCCGTGAAGACGATGTGCAGCTCGTCGACGCCGCCCTCGGCCGTGTCCTTCTGGATGGACGCGATGAGGGGCTCGGCGATCTTCTTGGCGTCCGAGTACTCGGGGCTGTCGGTGAAGCCGGTCCACGACTCCGCGACCTTGCGCTCGCGGAAGCCGTAGTACGCGACACCCTTGCGGCCGACGATGTACGTGTCGACCTCCTTGCCCTCGGCTGCCAGCCGCTCCCTCAGCCGCTCCGCCGCCTTGATGGCGTTGGAGGAGTAGCCGCCGGCCAGACCGCGGTCGCTCGTGAGGAGCAGGACCGCGGCCCGGGCCGGGGACTCGGCCTCGGTGGTGAGCGGATGGTTGGTGTTCGAGCCGGTCGCCACCGCGGTCACCGCACGGGTGAGCTCGGTCGCGTACGGCATCGACGCCGACACCTTGCGCTGCGCCTTGACGATGCGCGAGGCGGCGATCATCTCCATCGCCTTGGTGATCTTCTTGGTCGCGGTGACGGCTTGGATGCGGCGCTTGTAAACGCGAAGCTGAGCGCCCATCGATCAGCCCTCGCCCAGGAGCTTGCCGTCCGAGGTCTCGAACTGCTGCTTGAAGGCGGCGATCGCGTCGGCGATCGACTGCAGCGTGTCGTCGGACATCTTCGCACCTTCGGCGATGCTGGTCAGGAGGTCCTTGCGCTCACGGCGCAGGTACTCCAGCAGCTCGGTCTCGAAGCGGCGGATGTCCTCGACCGGGACGTCGTCCATCTTGCCGGTGGTGCCGGCCCAGACGGAGACGACCTGCTCCTCGACGGGGAACGGGGCGTACTGCGGCTGCTTCAGCAGCTCGACCATGCGCTTACCGCGCTCCAGCGAAGCCTTGGAGGCCGCGTCCAGGTCGGAACCGAAGGCGGCGAACGCCTCCAGCTCGCGGTACTGGGCGAGGTCCACACGGAGGCGGCCGGACACCTGGCGCATGGCCTTGTGCTGGGCGGAACCACCGACTCGGGAGACCGAGATACCGACGTTGAGCGCCGGACGCTGACCCGCGTTGAACAGGTCGGACTCCAGGAAGCACTGGCCGTCGGTGATGGAGATGACGTTGGTCGGGATGAACGCCGACACGTCGTTCGCCTTGGTCTCGACGATCGGGAGACCCGTCATCGAACCCGCGCCCATGTCGTCGGAGAGCTTGGCGCAGCGCTCCAGCAGACGCGAGTGCAGGTAGAAGACGTCGCCCGGGTAGGCCTCGCGGCCCGGCGGACGGCGCAGCAGAAGCGACACGGCGCGGTAGGCGTCGGCCTGCTTCGAGAGGTCGTCGAAGATGATGAGGACGTGCTTGCCGTCGTACATCCAGTGCTGGCCGATGGCCGAACCGGTGTACGGCGCCAGGTACTTGAAGCCGGCCGGGTCGGACGCCGGGGCGGCGACGATGGTGGTGTACTCGAGCGCGCCGGCCTCTTCGAGGGCACCGCGCACGGAGGCGATGGTGGAGCCCTTCTGACCGATGGCGACGTAGATGCAGCGCACCTGCTTGTTCACGTCGCCCGAGCGCCAGTTGTCGCGCTGGTTGATGATCGTGTCGACGGCCAGAGCGGTCTTACCCGTCTGACGGTCGCCGATGATCAGCTGACGCTGGCCGCGGCCGATCGGCACCATGGCGTCGACGGCCTTGTAGCCGGTCTGCATCGGCTCGTGCACCGACTTGCGGACCATGACGCCAGGGGCCTGCAGCTCGAGGGCGCGACGGCCTTCGGTCGCGATCTCGCCGAGACCGTCGATCGGGTTGCCGAGCGGGTCGACGACGCGGCCGAGGTAGCCCTCGCCGACGCCGACGGAGAGCACCTCACCGGTGCGCTGCACCGGCTGGCCCTCCTCGATTCCGCTGAACTCGCCGAGGACGATCGCACCGATCTCGCGCTCCTCGAGGTTGAGGGCGAGACCGAGGGTTCCGTCCTCGAACTTCAGCAGCTCGTTCGCCATGGCGGAGGGCAGACCCTCCACCTTCGCGATGCCGTCGCCGGCAACGCTGACCGTTCCGACCTCCTCGCGCGAGGCCGCGTCCGGCTGGTACGACTGGACGAAGTTATCCAGTGCGTCCCGGATCTCCTCCGGCCGGATCGTGAGCTCCGCCATCTGGGTTCCCTGCTCTCCTTGTTGGGCCCGAAGTTTCTTAAGGGGGTCTGGGGGCGACCCCCAGGAATCTTCTGCAATTTCTGCACGGCCCAACCGGGCCGCTGTTCTTGCTCGTTCAGTTGGTGCGGTGCGGGCGCTGCGCGCTGTCAGCCGGCCATCCTGCGGGTGACCTCTTCGAGGCGCTCCGCGATCGTGCCGTTGATGACCTCGTCACCGACGCGCACCGAGATCCCGCCGAGGACCTCGGGGTCCACGTCCAGGTTCAGGTGCATCTGACGGCCGTAGATCTTCGCCAGCGCGGCGCCGAGGCGCTGCTTCTGGTGGTCGGACAGCGGCACCGCCGAGGTGACGACGGCGACCATGCGGTCCCGGCGCTCCGCGGCGAGCCTGGACAGGGAGTCGAGTCCCGCCTCCAGGCTACGTCCTCGGGGCTGCGTCACGAGGCGCGTGATCACGCGCTCGGTGACCGGCTGGGCCTTGCCGCCGAGCAGGCCGCGGAGCAGCCCGCTCTTGGCCGGGGCGGGAGCCGCCCTGTCCGTGAGGGCCGAGCGCAGTGCCACGTCGGAGCCGACGATCCGGCCGAACCGGAACAGCTCGTCCTCGACGTCGTCGAGCGCACCCGCGCGCTGGGCCGCGGTGAGGTCTGCGGTGTTCGCCAGTTCCTCGACCGAGTCGACCAGGTCACGCGACTGCGACCAGCGGGACCGCACCATGCCGGAGACGAGGTCCACGGCTTCGCCGCCCACCTGTCCCCTCAGCAGTCGTCCGGCCAGCTCGGCCTTGGCCTCGCCGCCCTGCGACGGGTCGGTGAGGACCCGGCGCAGCGATACCTCGCGGTGGAGCAGCGCGGTGACGGCTGCCAGCTCCTCGGCGAGCTTCGCCGCGTCGACCGATGTGGAGTCGGTCAGTGCGTCGAGACGCTCACGTGCGGAGGCCAGCGCCTCGCGGCTCGCTCCGTTCATCGGACGGCCTCGGCCTTCGCCTCGAGCTCGTCGAGGAACCGGTCGACGGTGCCGCTCTGTCGTGCGTGGTCCTCGAGGGACTCACCGACGAGCTTGCCGGCCAGGGCGGTGGCGAGACTGCCCACGTCCTGACGCAGCGCGGACGCCGCGGCCTTGCGGTCGGCCTCGATCTGGGTGTGGCCGGCCGCGATGATCTCCTCGCGCTGCCGCTGACCTTCCGCCCTCATCTCCTGGATGATGACGGCACCCTGCTCCTGCGCCTCCTGGCGCAGACGAGCGGCCTCGTGGCGGGCCTCGGCGAGCTGAGCCTTGTACTGCTCAAGAACGCTCTGGGCCTCGGTCTGGGCCGCGTCGGCCTTCTCGATACCGCCTTCGATGGCCTCGCGGCGCTCTTCCAGAACCTTGTTGATGTTCGGGAGGAGCTTCTTGGCGAGGAAACCGAAGACGATGGCGAAGGCGATGAGGCCGATGACGATCTCAGGTACCGCCGGGAGCAGCGGGTTCTGGATCTCTCCCTCGGACGCCAGCTGTAGGGCGTTCACATCAATGCCTTTCGTCGCTTCGGGCTGGAAATGCCGCGACTAGAACGGGTAGACGAAGGGCATGACGAGACCGATCAGGGCAAGCGCCTCACAGAGCACGAAGCCGAGGATCTGGTTCGAGCGGATCAGGCCGGCAGCCTCGGGCTGACGGGCCAGAGCCTGGGTGCCGTTACCGAAGATGATGCCGACGCCGACGCCGGGGCCGATCGCGGCGAGGCCGTAGCCGATGGAACCGAGGTTGCCCGAGATGTTGACGGCGGCGAGGGTCTCAAGAGCGGACATGCCGTTTCTTCCTTCTCTTTCAGAACCGGTGGGGGTTGGCCACCGGACGACTATCGGGGGTGGAGCTGGGCTGCGTCAGTGGTGCTCGGCGAGAGCGCCCTGAATGTAGTTGCAGGCCAGAAGGACGAACACGTAGGCCTGCAGCGCCTGGATGAACAGTTCGAAGGCGGTCATCAGGATGACCATCACGAAGGAGACACCGGCGTAGGCGATGCCGATGCCGTTCAGCAGGTACCAGCTGGCGATCGTGAAGATCAGCAGCAGCACGTGACCGGCGAACATGTTGGCGAAGAGTCGCACGGCGTGGGTGAACGGCCGGATCAGCAGGTTCGACATGACCTCGATGAGCATGACGAAGGGCAGAGCCGGACCGATCGACGGGTCGTAGCCGGAGATGTTCTTCCAGCCGCCGACGAAGCCGTGCCGCTTGAAGGTCAGGCTGACCCAGAGGACATACACGATCGCGGCCAGCGCCACCGGGAACCCGATGACCGAGACCACCGGGAACTGGGCGAGGGGAATGATCGCCCAGAGGTTCATGATCCAGATGAAGAAGAACAGCGAGACCATGAGGGGCACGTACTTCTTGCCCTCGCGCTTGCCGAGCGACTCGTACACCACACCGGTGCGGATGAAGTCGTAACCCGCCTCCGCGACCATCTGGAGCTTTCCGGGCACCAGCTTCGGCTTGTTGAAAGCCGCCCAGAAGAAACCGACGACGACAACGGTGCTAAGGACCGCCAGCAGCATCGGTTTGTTGATCTCGAAGCCGCCGACGGTGGCCATCGGCTCGAAAACAAAGGAGTGCAGGCCAGGAGCCGGGAAGCCGCATCCGTCGAAGATGTGGCAGTCGGTCTCGAAGGCGAGCACCGTCGTCGGGTCAGCACTCACCGCGGGCTCCTTCAGCGTGGCGCATAGGTACGGCAACCTCGTTGTGTCGGCGCGGCAAGCAGCCGCTGGTCGGCACTGGACTGGTGTTACGGATGGGGGGCGGCTCAGGCATTACGCCTCGCGATGGAACAGGCGCCGAATTTGATGCCCGCGCCCGCAGTGCCGCAGTTGGCACCGGACGATAGCAGGGTCTCGAACGCGCTCTTATCCCGGCCCTACCCCTCACGTCGAAGACCCCATGTTCCCGGGCGTCTTGCCCGCGGACGAGTCCGGCTCGACGTAAAGGATCTTGGTCTTCATGTGGACGCGGATCTGCGCCGCGACCCAGACCAGGGTGGCAACCATCACCGCAGCCGCGAAGGCCCTGGGATTGAACAGCGTGGTGTTCTTGAACGCGGCCACGAAGACGAAGAGCAGCAGCAGTTCGGTCGTGTACAGCAGCAACCCCATGGACTGGAACAGGTGCGGCATCGACCTGGCCGTGCGCTGCAGGACGCCGAGCCCGATCCCCATGAAGAGGATCACCACCAGCGTTCCGGCCGCCGCCCCGATCGCCCCCTTGCCGCCGGCGAGTGCAGCGCTGACGGCGACGGTGACGACACCGGCGGCGGCAGTGGGCACGGCGGTGTGGAGGAGAGTCCGGGCGTCGTTGGACGGCATGGCGGTTACTCCGCGTTGCAGGGGGTGGTCAGTGATCGTCAGGGACGAGCGTAGGCCCGGTCCGAGTCGATGTTTCGGGCCAATGAACCGTGCTACTCAGGTCCTTCGGCCTCCTCACCGGGCTTCGTGAACGGTATCACAAACTATTTGATGAGGTCTTTACTCAGAAAGTGTGCCAACTGTCACACATGAGAGCTACTCCGCGCGTGTGTGCAGAACATCACGGCGCATTGTCTGGTATGGGGATTTCTGTACCTCGGGCTCAACGCGAAGAGTCGGCACGATCCCGATCCGTGAAGCGCGAACGGGGGCCGATCGCGGTCGCTCCGTTGACGCCGGAGACGCCCACGGCCACGGAGGCCGGTTCCGGCACCGGGGGTGCCATGTGCGGACCGTCGGCACGCTGTTGCCCCTGGGGGGTGACGTCGTCGGCGTCCCCGGGCTCCCCGTGGCCGGCCTGCCGCCGCCGGTAGCGCGGGGGCACGAAGGACTCGGCCCAGCGCGGGGCGCGCGGGGTGAAGCGCGGCATGAGCAGCAGGACGAGGCCCACGGCGCTGAGCCCGACGATCACCAGCACGATCCACAGCGACGCGGAGTGCACGGAGTACCCGACGGCGCCGAAGGCGATCAGCGCCGACCAGAAGTACATGATCAGCACGGACCTGCTGTGCGAGTGGCCGATCTCCAGCAGCCGGTGGTGCAGGTGTCCGCGGTCGGCCGCGAACGGCGACTGCCCGTTCCAGGTGCGGCGCACGATGGCCAGCACGAGGTCGGCGGCAGGGATCGCGATGATCGTCAGCGGCAGCAGCAGCGGGATGAAGACCGGGAGCATCGCGTGGGTCGCCTGGCGCTCGCTGCCCTCGAAGAGCTTCATCGCGTCCGGGTCCACCTGGCCGGTGACGGAGATCGCCCCGGCGGCCAGCACGAGGCCGATCAGCATCGAGCCGGAGTCGCCCATGAAGATCCGGGCGGGGTGCATGTTGTGCGGCAGGAAGCCGAGGCACATGCCCATCAGGATCGCGGCGAAGAGTGTCGCGGGGGCCGCCGCCTCGATCCCGTACCCGTACCAGAGCCGGTAGGTGTAGAGGAAGAACGCCGCGGACGCGATGCAGACCATGCCCGCCGCGAGGCCGTCCAGGCCGTCGACGAAGTTGACCGCGTTGATGGTGATCACCACCAGCGCGACCGTGAGCAGCGTGCCCTGCCACTGGGTGAGCGCCACGGTGCCCACGCCCGGGATGGGAAGCCAGAGGATCGTCAGACCCTGGATGACCATGACCGCGGCGGCGATCATCTGCCCGCCCAGCTTGATCAGCGCGTCGATCTCGAACTTGTCGTCCAGGACGCCGATCAGCCAGATCAGGGCGGCGCCGGAGAGCAGCGCCCTCGGCTCGTCGGACAGTTCGAACACGCCGTTCAGGTTGAACAGGTGGTCCGCGACGATCAGCCCCGCGCACAGTCCGCCGAACATGGCGATGCCACCGAGCCGAGGTGTCGGTTCCCGGTGTACGTCACGCGCACGGATCGCGGGCATCGCCCCGATCGCGATGGCGAACTTCCGCACCGGTCCGGTCAGCAGATAGGTAACTGCGGCCGTGACACAGAGCGTCAGCAGGTAATCACGCACGGGCTGCCCCACAGAATTCGCCGGCCATCTCAGCCCCACACCCTAGTCTCATGTGCAAGGACAACGATCCACCGGTGATGGTTCCACATGGCTCGGCTACCCCGGATACGGCGGATTGCGCTCGGCCAGTCCGCGTACCTCGGCACGCAGCCGGCCCGCGTCGCCCTCCTCCCGCACCGCCGCGCCGAACAGCTCGGCGATCCGTGTCATGTCGTCCTCGTCCATGCCCTGCGTGGTCACGGCCGCGGTCCCGAGCCGGATTCCGCGTGCGTCCCCGTACGGCAGGGCGCATGTGTCCAGGACCATACCGGCGGCCATGAGCCGGTCCCGGGCGGTGCGGGCGTCCACGCCCAGCGGGGCGGGGTCCGCGACCACGATGTGGGTGTCCGTACCGCCCGTGGCGATCTCGAGGCCCTCGGACTCCAGGGCGGCCGCCAGGACCCGGGCGTGTGCGACGACGCGGTGGGCGTAGACCGCGAAGGCCGGGGTCGCCGCCTCGCCGAACGCCACGGCCTTCGCCGCGACGGTGTGCATCTGGGCGCCGCCCTGCGTGAAGGGGAACACCGCCCGGTCGATCCGCTCCGCCAGTTCGACGCCGCACAGGATCATGCCCCCGCGCGGTCCGCGCAGGACCTTGTGCGTCGTCGCGCACACCACGTCCGCGTAGGGGACCGGGCTGGGCGCCGCTCCCCCGGCGATCAGCCCCATCGGATGGGCGGCGTCCGCGATCAGATACGCACCGGCCTCGTCGGCGATGGCCCGGAACTGCTCGTAGTCGGGGTGCCGTGGGTACGAGATCGAACCGCAGACGATCGCCTTGGGGCGCCGGGCCCTCGCCAGGGCCCGCACCTGTGCGTAGTCGATGAGCCCGCTGTCGGGGTCGACGCCGTAGCCGGCGAAATCGAACCAGCGTCCGGAGAAGTTCCCCGGAGCACCGTGCGTGAGGTGCCCGCCGTACGGGAGTCCCATGGCGAGCACCGTGTCACCGGGGCGCAGCAGCGCGGCGTAGGCGGCCAGGACGGCCGAGGAGCCGGAGTGCGGCTGGACGTTGGCGTGCTCGGCGCCGAACAGCGACATGGCCCGCCGGACCGCGGCGCGTTCCGCCGCGTCGGCCTGCTCGCAGCCGCCGTGGTGACGGGCACCGGGGTAGCCCTCGGCGTACTTGTTGGCGAGTGGGGAGCCCAGGGCGGCGAGGACCGCGGGCGAGGTGAAGTTCTCGGCGGCGATGAGCTGGAGGGTGCTCGACTGCCGCCCTGCCTCGGCCAGCAGGATGCCGCTGATCTCCGGGTCCTGGCGGGCCAGGGCGCCGAAGTCCTGGGGCATGGCGCTGCCGGACGGGAAGGGCGTCGGCGCGGCTTCGCGTGCGGCTGGAGTGGTGACCGGCATCGAGGGCTCCGGGCCTGGAGGAGGGGGGTGCGTGGCGTCAGATCCAATGTAGGCCCGCCCCCGGCCGCCTGCCCGCTGCCGGGCGCCCCTCTACGCCGGTCGGCGCACCCCGGTGCGCGCGCGGGGCCGTCGGCGGTTCAGCGCGGGGCGTGCACCCCGGTCAGTGCCGTCATGACGGGATCGAGCGCCTGGCTGATCTCGTCGCCGATGGAACGGAAGAAGGTGATCGGGGCGCCGTACGGGTCGTAGACCTCGTCCGCCTCCGCGGTCGGGGCCAGCAGCCAGCCGCGCAGTGCGGCCGCGGCACGCACCAGCGCACGGGCACGCTCGACGACGCCCTCCTCGCGGGCGTCGGGCAGCGTGGCGGGGTCTATGGCCCGCACCAGCCTGGTGAACTCCTTGAGCGTGAAGGTCCGCAGTCCCGCCGAATGCCCCATCGAGATCACCTGGGCGCGGTGGTCCCGGGTGGCGGTGAGGACCAGGTCGGCGCGGATGACGTGCTCGTCGAGCAACTCCCGGCCGACGAAGCCGGTGGCGTCGGCTCCGAAGTCGGCGAGGACCACCTCGGCGTTCGCCTCCATGGGCGCGCCCTCGTGCCCCCAGGTGCCCGCGCTCTCCACGATGAGGCCGCCGCTGAGCGGGTCCCCCAGGCGGTCCACGAGGGCATGGCGGGTCAGCCGCTCGGTGATGGGCGAGCGGCAGACGTTGCCGGTGCTGACGTGGAGGATGCGGAAAGTGTCGTGCTGCCCCGCTATGCCACGCCCCTCAGGGGCGGTCAATTGGCCACCTCGAGGTCCGGTACCACCTTGCGGAGTTCCTCGGCCGAGATCGCGCCGGCCCGCAGCAGCACCGGGACCTTGCCGGTGACGTCGATGATCGAGGACGGGACGATCCCGGGGGTCGAGCCGCCGTCGAGGTAGACGGAGACGCTGTCGCCGAGCATCTCCTGGGCGGCGTCGCAGGTCTCGGGCGAGGGGTGTCCGGTGAGGTTGGCGCTGGATACGGCCATCGGGCCGACCTCCGTGAGGAGCTCGATGGCGACCGGGTGCAGGGGCATCCGGACGGCGACGGTGCCGCGGGTGTCGCCGAGGTCCCACTGGAGCGACGGCTGGTGCTTGGCGACGAGCGTGAGGGCGCCGGGCCAGAAGGCGTCGACGAGCTCCCAGGCCTGCTCCGAGAAGTCGGTGACCAGGCCGTGCAGGGTGTTCGGGGAGCCGATCAGGACGGGTGTCGGCATGTTGCGGCCGCGGCCCTTGGCGTCGAGGAGGTCGGCCACGCCCTCCGAGCTGAAGGCGTCCGCGCCGATCCCGTACACGGTGTCGGTGGGCAGCACGACCAGTTCGCCGCGGCGGACGGCGGACGCGGCTTCACGCAGGCCGGTCGTACGGTCGGTCGCGTCGTTGCAGTCGTATCGCCGTGCCATCAGCCGGCCTCCTCGGACGTGTACGGGTATGACGGGTGGGGTTCGTGCGGTGCCGGTGTCCCGGTGGTCACGGCATGGCCTTGCGGGCCGTCGCGAACCGGGGCCGGTTGTTCAGGTCCGGGTGGTCGGCCGCGTCGGCCCAGCCGCGTTCCTCGGTGAAGATCCACGGCACCTGGCCGCCCTGCGTGTCGGCGTGCTCGATGACGACGAGCCCGCCGGGCCGGAGCAGGCGGTGCGCGGTGCGTTCGATGCCGCGGATGGTGTCGAGGCCGTCCTCGCCGGAGAACAACGCCATCTGCGGGTCGTGGTCACGGGCCTCCGGCGCCACGTACTCCCACTCGGTCAGCGGGATGTAGGGCGGGTTGGAGATCACCAGGTCGACCTGGCCGTCGAGCTCGGGAAGGGCGCTCAGGGCGTCGCCGCGGTGGACGGTGACCCTGGACCCCTCGGCGTTCTTCCTGGTCCACCTGAGGGCGTCCTCGGACAGCTCCACGGCGTGCACACGCGAGCGCGGCACCTCCTGCGCCATGGCGAGCGCGATCGCGCCCGATCCTGTGCAGAGGTCGACGATCAGCGGCTCGACGACGTCCATCGCGCGGACGGCGTCTATCGCCCAGCCGACGACCGACTCGGTCTCCGGGCGGGGGACGAAGACACCGGGGCCCACCTGGAGCTCCAGGTAGCGGAAGAAGGCGCGGCCGGTGATGTGCTGGAGCGGTTCGCGGGCCTCCCGGCGGGCGATCGTCTCCCAGTAGCGCGCGTCGAAGTCGGCGTCCTGCACATGGTGCAGCTCGCCCCGCTTGACGCCGTGCACGAACGCGGCGAGTTCCTCGGCGTCGAATCGCGGTGAGGGGACACCGGCGTCGGCCAGCCGCTGGGTGGCCTGGGCCACCTCGGCGAGCAGCAGGTTCATCGCGGTTCTCCGTACGGGTTCACGGGCGGGGCGGGGCGGTGGGGCTCACTGCTTACGCGGCGGCGAGCTTCGCTGCGGAGTCGGCGTCGACACAGGCCTGGATGACGGCGTCGAGCTCACCGTCGAGCACCTGGTCCAAGTTGTACGCCTTGAAGCCGACGCGGTGGTCCGAGATCCGGTTTTCCGGGAAGTTGTACGTCCGGATCTTCTCGGAGCGGTCCACGGTGCGCACCTGGCTGCGGCGCACGTCGGAGGCCTCCTGCTCGGCGGCCTCCTGGGCGGCGGCCAGCAGCCGGGACCGCAGGATGCGCATGGCCTGCTCCTTGTTCTGGAGCTGGCTCTTCTCGTTCTGGCAGGACGCGACGACGCCGGTCGGCAGGTGCGTGATGCGGACGGCGGAGTCCGTGGTGTTGACGGACTGGCCGCCGGGGCCCGAGGAGCGGTAGACGTCGATGCGCAGGTCGTTGGCGTGGATCTCGACGTCGACCTCCTCCGCCTCGGGCGTGACGAGCACACCGGCGGCGGAGGTGTGGATACGGCCCTGCGACTCGGTGGAGGGCACGCGCTGCACACGGTGCACACCGCCCTCGTACTTCATCCGGGCCCAGACACCCTGGCCGGGCTCGGTGGCGCCGTTGCCGCCCTTGGTCTTCACGGCGACCTGGACGTCCTTGTAGCCGCCGAGTTCGGACTCGGTGGAGTCGATGATCTCGGTCTTCCAGCCCACGCGCTCGGCGTAGCGCAGGTACATGCGCAGCAGGTCCCCGGCGAACAGGGCGGACTCGTCGCCGCCCGCGCCCGCCTTGATCTCCAGGAGCACGTCCTTGTCGTCACTGGGGTCACGCGGGACCAGGAGGAGGCGGAGCTTCTCGGTGATCTCCTCGCGCTGCTTCTCCAGGACCTTGACCTCGGCGGCGAAGTCCGGGTCGTCGGCCGCGAATTCGCGGGCGGTCCCGATGTCGTCGCCGGTCTGCTTCCAGGACCGGTAGGTGGAGACGATCGGGGTCAGCTCCGCGTAGCGCTTGTTGAGCTTGCGCGCGTTGGCCTGGTCGGCGTGGACCGACGGGTCGGCGAGCTTCTTCTCGAGATCGGCGTGCTCGCCGATCAGTTCCTCGACCGCCTCGAACATCTTCGGGCTCCTGGTTTCTGCGTCATACGTCTGCGGGCCTGCTGGAGGTGTGCCGTCGACGCGTACCCCTCGGGTACGCCCGGCCGCACAGCCGGAAAAAACGCCGGTCCCGGCGCCCGTTGGAGGGCGTCGGGAACCGGCGCAGTGGCTCGCTACTTGCTGGCGGAGCCGGCGGCCTTGCCGAAGCGGGCCTCGAAGCGGGCCACGCGGCCGCCGGTGTCGAGGATCTTCTGCTTGCCCGTGTAGAACGGGTGGCACTCGGAGCAGACGTCGGCGCGGATGGCGCCGCCCTCAAGGGTGCTCCGGGTGGTGAACGACGCACCGCAGGTGCAGCTGACCTGCGTCTCGACGTACTCGGGGTGGATGTCGCGCTTCAAGGTGTCTCCTAGGTTCGGGAGGGTGCCGGGTCGTTCGCGCGGATTGCGCGTCCGTGAACCGGGACCGACGTACCAGTCTGCCAGGACCGGCCGTATCTCCCAAAACGAGGACCCGGCCGTGTGTATTCCCGCGCGAACCGCGGACGTTCCGCGATCACCCGGTGACGCGATGTGCCGTTACCGTACGACGTCTCCCGCCCCGCCCTTGTCGCCCGCCGACTGCGCCGTGGCGGACGCCGGTACGGGCTCGTCCTTCTTGAGCGCCGCCCACACCTTGCGGTCGGCCTTCTCCTGGGGCAGCACGCGGTTGGGGTCCTGGGGGTCGTACTCCACGGGAAGCGTGATCATGTCGACGTTCTTGGAACCGAGCCCCTTGAGCCCGTCGGCGAAGCCGGTGAGCTTCTTGACGGAGGCCAGTTCGGAATCGGTGGTGACGGCCTTGGTCGCCGTGTCGGCCAGCCCGAACAGGGTCTTCGGGTCGGAGAACACCCCGACGCTCTTCGCCTGGTCCATCAGGGCCTTCACGAAGGCCTGCTGGAGCTGGATGCGGCCCAGGTCGCTGCCGTCGCCGACGCTGTGGCGCGTGCGGACGAGGCCGAGCGACTGCTCCCCGCTCAGGGTGTGGGTGCCGGGCTTCAGCGCGAGGTGGCTGTCGGGGTCGTCGATCGCCCGCGAGGTGGTGATCTCGACGCCGCCGAGCTCGTCGATGAGCTTCTTGAACCCGGTGAAGTCGACCTCGAGGTAGTGGTCCATGCGGATGCCGGACATGGACTCGACGGTCTTCACCGCACAGGCGGGACCACCGACCTGGTAGGCCGAGTTGAACATCGTCTGGTGCTCGGCGGCGACCTGTTCGCCGGTGGTGTCGCTCGTGCAGGCGGGGCGGTCGACGAGGGTGTCCCGCGGGACCGAGACCACGCTGGCGGAGGTGTGCCCCTCGTTGACGTGCACGATCATCGCGGTGTCCGCCCGCGCGGAGCCCTCGTCCGCGCCGTACGCGGAGTTGGCGCCGGAGCGGGAGTCCGATCCCAGCACCAGGATGTCCTCGGACCCGTCGTCCACGTCGTCGGGACGGCTGGTCCCGAGGGCGGCGTCGATGTCGACGCCCTTCAGGTTGCCGTTGAGCGTGTAGTAGGCGTAACCGAGTCCGGATCCCCCGACGACGACCAGGGCGGCGGCGCCCCACAGGGCGATCCTCTTCACACGGCGGGCCCGTGGCGGCTTCCTCCGGCGGCTGCCGGTGCCGCGTATTCGGCCGGCGCTCCTGCTCTGCTCGGTCATACGGCTCCCTCGTTCGGCGGTGCTTCCTGGTCCCCTGCCAGAAGATTCAGTCGTGGCCGGCCGGCGCTGCGCCGAAGCCGAAGCAGGGAAAAGGGTTGCACAGCCGAACGACGCCCCGACATGAGCCGCACGGCGGACACGAGCCCGTGCGGCGCTTCGCACCCGGCGTGGCATCACACGCCCCACCTGCGGATTCGCATGCTCGTAACGGTCCCGCAGCCGTTTCCCGGCCGTCCTGCCGCTGTGGGCAAGGTCTCCTCGCCTCGGGGCGGCGGGGAGAGCGGTACCCGCGTACGGGACCGGCCCCGGACCACAGGGGTCCGGGGCCGGTCCGTGCGCCGACGGCAGGGCCTCTCTAGCCGAGGAGGCTGTAGGAACCCCAGCCCACGCCGAGCTTGATCCGTGCCGAGGTGGCGAACGGCACCGTGGCGGAGCCCGTGCTCTTGTAGGCCCAGAGCACGCCCGCGGTGTCGCGGACGATGAAGTCGGCGCGGCCGTCGCCCGTCACGTCACCGGTGGTGGCGTAGGCGGTGAAGTTCCAGCCGGTGCCGACCTTGACCCGGCCGGAGAACGGGGCGGACGCGGAGCCCGTGCCCTTGTACATCCAGAGCACCGCACTGGCGTCACGAGCGATCAGGTCCGGCTTGCCGTCGCCGCTGTAGTCGCCCCTGCCGTACACCTGGTAGGTGCTCCAGCCCACGCCGATCTGGACCTTGGCCGCGAACGTGCCGTTGCCACGGCCCGTCCACATCCACAGCGCACCGGCCGAGTCGTTCGCCGTGAGGTCCACGAAGCCGTCGCCCGTCACGTCGCCGGTGAGGGTGATGTTGCGCAGGCTTCCCCAGCCGGGTCCGATCTTGTGGTCCAGGTAGGTCTCTGCGGCGCTGTCGTACCCCCACCAGTACAGCTCGCCCGCCGTGTTGCGGTAGACGTAGTCCTGGTAGAAGTCGCGGTTGACGTCGGCCTGGCGGACCAGGTCGATGCCCTGCCAGTCGCCCACCGACTCGCGGTCGCCGAGCGAGCCACCGCGCGAGTAGTAGTTGAAGCCCTCGCCGTTCGACGCGCGGGCGAACAGGTCCGCCTTGTCGTCGAAGTTGAGGTTGGCGTCGTCGATGCGCGGGTTCACCTCACCCGCGAACGTGGCGGTCTTGGCGTACACGCTGTACGCGCCCGATTCCACGCAGTCGGCCACCCCCCAGGAGACGACCCCTGCGATCCGGCCGTTGACCACCAGCGGTCCGCCCGAGTCGCCGTTGCAGGGCGAGACCGTGCCGGTGTCCTGCCCACTGGCCGGCTGCCCGGCGCACACCATCTTCTCCGGGACGAACTCACTGCCGAAGTACCCCGAGCATGCCGAGTCCGCCTGCACCGGCACGGAGGCCTTGAGCAGGACCGGTGAGATGTCGTCGCTGGTGGAGCTGGTGCGCCCCCAGCCGTAGACGGTCGCCGGGGTGCCGGTCTTGTAGCGCGCCGTGTCACCGGACGCCGCGGGCTGCAGCGTCTGGTACGGAAGCGCGGAACCCAACGTCAGCACGGCGACGTCGAAGTCCAGGTTGACGTCGTCGAAGTCCGGGTGGACCCACTGCTTCCAGACGCCGGTCGCCGTCCCTCCGTGAAGGTCGCCGCCCTCCGGGAGCTGGGTGGTGCCGCCGACGACGGCGCCGTTCGTCTCCCAGTCGAGCCCGTCCACGCAGTGCGCGGCGGTCAGGACCTTCGCGGGGGCGACGAGTGTGCCTCCGCAGAAGTAACCCTCGTCGTCCGCCGTGTCCGCGGTGCCCTTGTCGTCGTAGTAGTGCAGCTGCACCATCCACGGCGCCTCGCCGAGCGTGGCGGCGGCGCCTCCGATGATCTTCGGGTCCGCAGTACGCCCGGACTGCTCGGGCGCGGGCCGGGAGCCGTCACCGGCGTCCGCGTCGGCGGGTGCGCCGGACTCGCCGCGCTGCAGCCGGTCCGTGGAGTCCTTGACGGTCTGCAGGAGTTCGGCCTGCGAGGCCGTGGTGCGCGGCTGGACGCTCCGCTTAGCCGTCGGCTGGGGCGTGTCCGCCTGCGCGGGCACGGCGGACAGGGCCGCGGTCCCCAGAGCGAGCGCCGTCACCGCCGCCGACAAGGTGATGGAGCTCTTCCGTCTGCCAGATGTCACTGAAGATCCCTTCGATGGACCCGGCGCAACGCCTTGGCGGCGTCGGGTAGTTGCACTCGAAGGGAGAGAAACTCCCACTGGAATCGCGACACAGTGGGCGTATAGAAAATACGTTCCCCCCCACATACAGCTCGCTGATAGTACAACGCAAAACTGCCCTCGTCACTGATGTGACGAGGGCAGTTCCATGGGGCTGCTGATGTGACGTCAGTCGTTGCTGTTGCCGTTGCCCGGCGTCGTCTTCTGGATCTGCAGCAGGAACTCCGCGTTGGACTGCGTCTTCTTCATGCGGTCCAGGAGGAGTTCGATGGCCTGCTGCTGGTCGAGTGCGTGGAGCACCCGGCGCAGCTTCCAGGTGACGGCCAGCTCGTCGGTGCCGAGCAGGATCTCTTCCTTACGGGTGCTGGACGCGTCGACGTCCACCGCCGGGAAGATGCGCTTGTCCGAGAGCTTCCGGTCGAGCTTGAGCTCCATGTTGCCGGTGCCCTTGAACTCCTCGAAGATCACCTCGTCCATGCGCGAGCCGGTCTCGACGAGCGCGGTGGCCAGGATGGTCAGCGAGCCGCCGTCCTCGATGTTGCGCGCGGCACCGAAGAAGCGCTTCGGCGGGTAGAGCGCGGTCGAGTCGACACCACCGGACAGGATGCGGCCGGAGGCCGGAGCCGCCAGGTTGTAGGCGCGGCCCAGACGGGTGATCGAGTCCAGCAGGACCACCACGTCGTGACCGAGTTCCACGAGGCGCTTCGCGCGCTCGATGGCGAGCTCGGCGACCGTGGTGTGGTCCTCGGCGGGACGGTCGAAGGTCGAGGAGATGACCTCGCCCTTCACCGACCGCTGCATGTCGGTGACCTCTTCCGGACGCTCGTCGACCAGGACGACCATCAGGTGGCACTCGGGGCTGTTGACCGTGATCGCGTTGGCGATGGCCTGCAGGATCATGGTCTTACCGGTCTTCGGCGGGGCCACGATCAGGCCTCGCTGGCCCTTGCCGATCGGTGCGACCAGATCGATGATCCGGGTGGTCAGGACGTTGGAGTCGGTCTCCAGACGGAGCCGGTCCTGCGGGTACAGCGGGGTCAGCTTCTGGAACTCGGGCCGGCCGCGGCCGGACTCCGGCGCCATGCCGTTGACCGAGTCGAGGCGGACCAGCGCGTTGAACTTCTCGCGGCGCTCGCCGTCCTTGGGCTGGCGCACGGCACCCGTGACGTGGTCACCCTTGCGCAGGCCGTTCTTACGGACCTGGGCGAGCGAGACGTACACGTCGTTCGGGCCCGGCAGGTAGCCGGAGGTCCGGATGAACGCGTAGTTGTCGAGGATGTCGAGGATGCCGGCGACGGGGATCAGGACGTCGTCGTCGGCCACCTGGACGTCGGTCGCGAAGTCGTCGCGGCCGCGACGGCCACGGCGGTCGCGGTAACGGCCGCGACGGCCACGCCGGCCGCCGTCGTCGTCGAAACCGTCGTCCTGCGGGCCGCCGCCGCCCTGCTGGCCCTGGCTCTGGCCGCCGCCCTGCTGGCCCTGACGGCGTCCGCCGCCCTGCTGGCCCTGGTCGTCGCCCTTGCCACGGCGGTCACGCTGGCGGTCCCGGCGGTCACCGCGGTCCTGACGGTCGCCACGGTCCTGACGGTCACCGCGGCGGCCGTCCTGGCGGTCGCCCCGACGGCCCTCGGCGTTGTCCGTGGCGGACTCGGCCTTCGCGTCGGCCTTCGCCTCGCCGCGCTCGTCCGCGCGGTCCTGACGGCCTTCGCCCTTGGGCTCGGACTTCGGCTCGGACGCGGCCTCCGCCTTGGACTCGGCCTTGGTGTCCGGGCTGCCCGCCTGCGCGGTCGCCCGGCGACGGCGGCGCTCGCCCGTCGGCTGGTCGTCGCTGGCCGGCTGGCCCGGGATGTCGATCTGCTGCTGCGCGGCGGCCTTGTCGGCGGCGGGCGCGGCAGCGGCTTCGTCACCGGTGCGCGACTTGGAGGTGGCACGCCGCTTCGGCTTGCTCCCGGCGTCCGTACCGGTGGACGCGGCGGCCTTGGGGGCGGGCGCGGAGGATCCTCCGGCCTGCGTCTCCTTGATGACCTCGATCAGCTGGCTCTTGCGCATCCGCGCGGTTCCCCTGATGCCGAGGCCGGACGCGACCTGCTGCAGCTCGGCCAGGACCATGCCCTCGAGGCCGGTGCCGGAGCGGCGGCGCCGTGCGGTGGTGCCAGAGGCAGCACCTTCGGCGGGCACGGAGCTGTCGACGTTCTTGTCGGCAGTCACGCCCATCAGATCGGTGGTGTCGCTCACGAAGGGTCCTTCCCTGGAGCGGACGTCGGCCTTCTGGCTCGGCGACCGGTTGTGCTGTCCGACTGGGTCTGTTGATCGTGTCGATCGCGGACCTTGCCGGGGCGATGGTCCGCCGGGTACGGCGGAGAGACGAAAGTGCGGGGTTCCGGCGCGAGATCCCCCTGCTCGGCCCACTCCTGGGTGAGCAAGAGGGTGTCGTGCCGGTTCCGGAGCGTGCTCGAAAGCTCAGGCAGGCTGCTCAGGCAGTCGGGGAGGCTCCCGGAAGAGTGGTGGTCCCGGAAGGGGACACGAAGCAACGCGCCACGAAGACGTCGATTGCTGACTTGAGGTTAACACTACCGGCTCCAACAAACATTCCCCCTCTCATGCACCGGCAATCACGTGGGATTACGCGGCGAGCGGCAACACGCTCGCCCCGGTGGCGTCGAGGGTGAGCCTGTTCGCGGCCCATCCCTCTCCCGCCAGCCGGGCGACCTTGTCGGCCGACCCTTCCTCCGTCAGCGCGAGCACCGTGGGCCCGGCTCCGGAGATGACAGCAGGCACGCCGTCGGCGCGCAGCCGGTTCACCAGCTCGACGCTCCGCGGCATCGCGGGCCCCCGGTATTCCTGGTGGATCCTGTCCTCCGTGCCGGCCAGCAGCAGCTCGGGGCGCCTGGTCAGGGCCTCGACGAGCAGGGCCGCACGGCCGGCGTTGGCCGCTGCGTCCACATGGGGGACGGTGCGCGGCAGGAGGCCGCGGGCGGTCTCGGTGAGCACCGGGGTGGCCGGGACGAAGACCACCGGAACGACGGAGTCCGCGGGGTCCATCCGGATGGCCCTGGCGGCTCCTCCGTCCATCCAGGCGAGGGTGAATCCGCCGAGGAGGCAGGCGGCGACGTTGTCGGGGTGCCCTTCGATCTCGGTCGCCAGCTCCAGCAGCGCGGCGTCGTCGAGACGGGCCTCGCCGCCCGTCGTCACGGCGCGCGCGGCGACGATCCCGGCGCAGATGGCGGCGGACGAGGAGCCGAGGCCGCGGCCGTGCGGGATGCGGTTGGCGCAGACGATCTCCAGGCCGTGGGGCTGTCCGCCGAGCAGGTCGAAGGCCGTGCGCAGGGAGCGTACGAGCAGGTGGTTCTCGTCGCGGGGCAGCGTCTCTGCGCCCTCACCCGCGATGTCGATGTGCAGCCCGGAGTCGGCGACCCGGACGACGACGTCGTCGTAGAGCCCCAGCGAGAGGCCGAGGGCGTCGAAACCCGGGCCCAGATTGGCGCTGGTTGCGGGGACGCGCACCCGGACGGCGGCGGCTCGGAACGCGGGACCGGCCATCGGTTGGACGACTCTTCCTGTACGGCGGCGGGGATGTTGTGCGGGGTGTTTCGACGTGCGTGGGACGCCGGTGCGGGGACGGGGAGGGCCCGGCAGTCACGACGGCTGCTGCACCGCGGCGGATGCGGCGGGGGCCGGGTACAGCTTATCGAAGGAAGGTTCTGTGGCGACATAGGGCGCACAGGAGGCGCACGATGCGTGTCGCACACCTCCCGTGCGCTCTTCACCCGGGCAGGGCGGTTGAGCTGCGGCGGGGGCCGGCTACGCGAGGCCCAGCCTCTCCGCCGCGGCCACGGCGTCGACCGGGACGGTGACCGGCTGCGGGGCACCCGCGACGGCCCAGTCGGGGTCCTTCAGCCCGTTGCCCGTGACGGTGCAGACGATCTTCTGCCCGGGGTCGACCTTGCCCTCGTCGGCGGCCTTGAGCAGACCGGCCACGGACGCCGCCGAGGCGGGCTCGACGAAGACGCCCTCCTGGGAGGCCAACAGGCGGTACGCCGACAGGATCTGACGGTCCGTCACCTCATCGATGAAGCCACCGGACTCGTCCCGCGCGTCCAGCGCGAACTGCCAGGACGCCGGGTTGCCGATGCGGATCGCGGTGGCGATGGTCGCCGGGTCCTTGACGATCTCGCCGCGGACGATCGGCGCGGAGCCGGAGGCCTGGAAGCCCCACATGCGGGGGGTGTGCGTGGAGATCGCGTCCCCCGCGTACTCCTTGTAACCCTTCCAGTAGGCCGTGATGTTGCCCGCGTTGCCCACCGGCAGGACGTGGATGTCGGGGGCGTCGCCGAGCGCGTCGACGATCTCGAACGCGGCGGTCTTCTGGCCCTCGATGCGGACCGGGTTCACCGAATTGACCAGCGCCACGGGGTAGTTGTCCGAGAGGCTGCGGGCCAGGGTCAGACAGTCGTCGAAGTTGCCGTCGACCTGGAGGATCTTCGCGCCGTGGACGAGGGCCTGCCCCATCTTGCCGAGCGCGATCTTGCCGCGCGGCACGAGGACGGCGCAGACCATGCCGGCGCGCACGGCGTACGCGGCGGCGGAGGCGGACGTGTTTCCGGTGGAGGCGCAGATGACGGCCTGCGCGCCCTCCTCCTTCGCCCGGGTGATCGCCATCGTCATACCGCGGTCCTTGAACGAACCCGTCGGGTTGGCGCCCTCGACCTTGAGGTGCACCTCGCAGCCCGTGCGCTCGGAGAGAACCTGCGCCGGGACGAGCGGCGTGCCGCCCTCACGGAGTGTGACGACCGGTGTGGTGCTCGTGACCGGAAGACGGTCCCGGTACTCCTCGATGATGCCGCGCCACTGGTGGGTGCCCTTGCTGGTCATGGGTCCTTACTCCCCTTCAACACGCATGATGCTGGCGACACCGCGCACGGTGTCCAGCTTGCGCAGCGCTTCGACGGTCCCGGAGAGGGCGGCGTCGGGCGCGCGGTGGGTGACGACGACGAGGGATGCCTCGCCGCTGCCGTCCTGTCGGACTTGCTGGCGGACCGTATCGATGGATACGTCCTGTTCGGCGAAGACCGTCGCGACCTGGGCGAGCACGCCAGGCTTGTCGGCCACGTCGAGACTGATGTGGTAGCGCGTGACGACGTCGCCCATGGGGCTGACGGGCAGGCGCGTGTAGGCGGACTCACCGGGGCCGGTGGTCGCCCCGACGATGTTGCGGCAGACGGCGACCAGGTCGCCCAGGACGGCGGACGCGGTCGGTGAGCCGCCCGCGCCGGGGCCGTAGAACATCAGCTGCCCGGCGGCCTCCGCCTCGACGAAGACCGCGTTGTACGCCTCGCGCACGGAGGCCAGCGGGTGGCTGAGGGGGATCATCGCGGGGTGCACGCGGGCGGTGACGGACCTGCCGTCGGCGGCGCGCTCGCAGATGGCGAGGAGCTTGACGGTGCAGCCCATGCGGCGCGCGGAGGCGATGTCCGCGGCGGTGACCTCGGTGATGCCCTCGCGGTGCACCTCACCGATCTGGACCCGGGTGTGGAAGGCGATCCCCGCGAGGATGGCGGCCTTCGCGGCGGCGTCGAAGCCCTCCACGTCGGCGGTCGGGTCGGCCTCGGCGTACCCGAGGGCGGTGGCCTCGTCGAGGGCTTCGGAGTACCCGGCGCCGCTCGTGTCCATCTTGTCGAGGATGAAGTTGGTCGTGCCGTTGACGATGCCGAGCACCCGGTTGACCTTGTCCCCCGCGAGGGACTCACGCAGCGGGCGTACGAGCGGGATGGCGCCCGCCACGGCCGCCTCGTAGTAGAGGTCCCTGCCGTGCTTCGCGGCGGCGGCGTGGAGCGCGGAGCCGTCCTCGGCGAGCAGCGCCTTGTTGGCCGAGACCACGCCGGCGCCGTGCTCGAAGGCGGTCGTGATGAGCGTCCGGGCCGGCTCGATGCCTCCGATGACCTCGACGACGACGTCGATGTCACCCCGTTTGACCAGGGCGGTCGCATCGGTGGTGATCAGCGCGGGGTCGATGCCCTCGCGCACCTTGGACGGCCGGCGGACGGCGACACCGGCGAGCTCGACCGGCGCGCCGATACGCGCGGCGAGGTCGTCGGCGTGCGTCGTCATGATGCGCGCCACCTCTGTGCCGACCACTCCACAGCCCAGCAGCGCCACCTTCAGCGGTCGCGTACGCATCATCCGACCTCGTTTCTCCTACTTCTGATGTGTGGACCAGTCTCACTCACCGGACGGGGGTTTCTGCCACCCGTCCGGATTTTGAGATGTGAATTTCATCAGCCGACATCGAGACGCAGGAGATCTTCCTCCGTCTCACGCCGGACGATGACCCGGGCCCGTCCGTCACGCACGGCGACGACGGGCGGGCGCAGGGCGTGGTTGTAGTTGCTGGCCATGGAGCGGCAGTACGCACCGGTGGCGGGCACCGCGATCAGGTCGCCGGGCGCCAGGTCGGCAGGCAGGAACGCGTCCTTGACCACGATGTCACCGCTCTCGCAGTGCTTGCCGACGACGCGTACGAGCATGGGTTCCGCGTCGGAGGTGCGCGAGACGAGGGCGACGCTGTACTCGGCGTCGTAGAGCGCGGTGCGGATGTTGTCCGACATCCCGCCGTCGACGCTCACGTACGTCCGCAGGCCCTCGAGCGGCTTGATGGTGCCGACCTCGTACAGCGTGAAGGCGGTGGGGCCGACGATCGCCCGGCCCGGCTCGACGGAGATGCGCGGGGTCCGCAGGCCGGCCGACTCGCACTCCCGGGTCACGATGCCGGAGAGCGCCTTGGCGATCTCGTGCGGCTCGCGGGGGTCGTCCTCGGAGGTGTACGCGATGCCGAGGCCGCCGCCCAGGTCGATCTCGGGGAGCTCGACGCCGTGCTCGTCACGGACCTCGGCGAGAAGCTGCACGACGCGCCGTGCGGAGACCTCGAAGCCGGCCATGTCGAAGATCTGCGAGCCGATGTGCGAGTGGATGCCGATGAGTTCCAGGCCGTCCAGGGTCAGCGCCCTGCGGACCGCCTCGGCCGCCTGTCCGTCCGCCAGCGCGATGCCGAACTTCTGGTCCTCGTGCGCGGTGGCGATGAACTCGTGGGTGTGGGCCTCGACGCCGACCGTGACGCGGATCTGCACGCGCTGGCGCGTACCGAGCCGCTGGGCGATGTGGGAGACGCGGGCGATCTCCTGGAAGGAGTCGAGCACGATCCGCCCTACGCCCGCCTCGACGGCCCGCTCGATCTCGGCGACGGTCTTGTTGTTGCCGTGGAAGGCGATGTTCTCGGCGGGCATCCCGGCGTCCAGCGCCGTGGCCAGCTCGCCGCCGGAGCACACGTCCAGGTTCAGCCCCTCCTCCTTGAGCCAGCGCACCACGGCGCGCGACAGGAAGGCCTTCCCCGCGTAGAAGACATCGGCGTCCGCCCCGAAGGCATCGGCCCAGGCACGGCAGCGCGCCCGGAAGTCGGACTCGTCCAGGAAGTACGCCGGCGTCCCGAACTCCTCGGCCAGCCGGGCGACTTCGATCCCGCCTACCGTGAGCGCACCGTCCGCGTCACGGGTGACCGTGCGGGACCAGACCTTCGGGTCCAGCTCGTTCAGGTCGGTGGCCGGGGCGGTGTAGTGGCCCTCGGGGAGGACGTCGGCGTGACGGGGCCCGGCGGGGTGTGCGGATCGGCTCATCGTTCTGCTCTGTTCTCTCAGGTCTCGTCAGAGGTGTGGGGGCGCGCTGATGCCGAGCACGAACAGGCCGCCTGCCAGCACCTTCCCGGCGGCTTCGGCAAGGGCCAGCCGGGAGCGGTGGGCGGCCGAGGGTTTCTCGTCGCCGACGGGGAGCGGCGGGGTCGTGGCGTGGAAGTCGAAGAAGGCGTCCGCGACGGTCTCGAGGTGCCGGGCGACGCGGTCGGGCGCGTGGTGGAGCGCGGCGGCGGCGAGCACCCCGGGGTGGTCGGCGAGCGCGGCGTGCAGCGCGGGCGCGTCGACGTCGGTCTCGTACGCGGCGGTGAGGCCGAACCGCTCTCCCTCACGCAGGAGGGCACGGGCGCGGGCGTGGGCGTAGCGGACCAGGAAGAGCGGGTTGGGCTCCCCCTGCACGAGGAGGTCGTCGCCGAGGGTCGCGTGGTCATGGGCTGCGGGCCGCTGCAGCCCCCACAGCGCGGCGTCGCGTCCGAGGCGGTCGAGCAGGGCGGCGGCGGTCGCACGGGCCGGGACGGGACGGATCCCGGCGCTCTCCTCGGCCCCGTACCGCAGGCCGACCCGGACGCCGAGGTCCTCCCAGCGGGGGTCGGTCTCCTCGGTGCAGCCGACGAGCACCTGGCCGCCCTGGGTGCGCAGCAGGCGCGCCACGCTCTGCGCGAGGACGGCGGCCCTGACCTCAGGCGGGTGGTGGAGGCGGTGGAGCCGCCCGGCCTCGGTGGTGACCCGCCCGTACCGCAGGCCCGCGTCGAGCACCTCGCGCACACGGGCGGCGCGGGCCTCGGCACCGGCGGAGGCGTCGAGCGTGAAGTTCAGGAAGCCCGGCCCGGTGATCTCGACCCGTCCGATCCCGGGAGCGCCGACGACCCGGTCCCTCAGCAGTGCGGCCACCTCGCGTGCGGGGAGCGCCGCGTGGCCCGCCAGTTGCAGGGCCACGGCGCAGGCGTAGTCGCCGCTGCCGCCGGGCCGTGTCCGCTCGACCCGCACGCGCGCGGGCACCGGCGCGCGCAGGGCGTCCTCGTCGACCGCGCGGCGCACAGCGTGCAGCACGGTCCTGGAGAGATCTGCGGGTGTCACGGCACCAGCGTATGGGAGGAAGGGGGGCACTTCGCCAACCGGTTTCGCCATACGGGCAGAGACCCGCCCGCCCACGGGGTCAGCCGGTCGCACTCCTGGCCGTCCCCGCACCCCGCCTGCTGCCGGAGCGCGCCGCGTCCTCCCGGCGGGCGAGACGGCGCACCATCCGCACCAGCTCGCTCGGCTCGAAGGGTTTCGCCAGGAACGCGTCGACCCCGGCGGCCACCTCGCAGGGGGTGCAGGCGCTGATGACGGCCACCGGCAGATGCCCGGTCGTCGGATCGGCGCGCAGCCGGGCAGCGGTCTGCAGGCCGTCGAGCCGGGGCATCGCCACGTCGAGAGTGATCACATCCGGGCAGACCTCGTGCACCAGGTCCAGGCACTCGACGCCGTCGGCCGCGGTCACGACCTCGAAGCCCTCCAGCTCGAGATTGACCCTGATCAGCTGCCGGATGACCTTGTTGTCGTCCACAACAAGCACGCGGCCGTACGCCCCTGACACCCTTCGAGGGTAGGTCGGGCGGAGGTGCTGCGTCCGGGTTTTGCCCACTTCCGCCCCCGGAGAGGTGGCCGGGGCCCGTCCGGGGCCCGCCGTGGAGAGCTCCGCACCCGGGCCGTCAGGCACCCCCGCGACCTCCCGCGCCGGCCCGGACGACGCGGGGATATCTGTTCCCGGACACCCGCCGGTAGCTGGTAGGGTTTCACTCGTCGCCGCCAAGCGCAGCGACATCGCCCCCGTAGCTCAGGGGATAGAGCATCGGCCTCCGGAGCCGGGTGCGCAGGTTCGAATCCTGCCGGGGGCACTTCGCAGGAAGTGCCGAAAAGACCCTCTCGCCAGTGGAAACACTGCGCAGGGGGTCTTTTTGCATCCTCCGCCGCCGACGGCTATCGCCGGAAGGCGCGGGTCCCACGGCCGTCCCTGGCGACAACCACGGCCCGGCGTCCGGGCCGTGGTGGCTACAACCGCTGGTGACGGACGGTCCCGGCGCGCACCCGGCGTTCGGCCCCGGACCGGGTTTTCAGGGAACTGCGGGAAACGGGACGCCGTTCTGCAGTTCGTTCTCCGCCGCCTGGATCGCCTCCCCGGGCCGCTGTCCCGGAATGTGGTCGTCGACCACCGGCTTTCCCATCGCCGTGGAGATGTGTTCCTGGAGCACCCTCCTCCGCCCCTCGAAGAAGGCGTCGAAGTCGTCGGCCCGCATGAGCCCGGGGTCCGCGAGGTGCGTCCTGATACGCCGCTCCACGCTCTCCGGACTGGTCTCAGCCGCCTTGGCGAGCCGCTGCAGATAGTCGGACGGTGCGTGGCCACCGATGATCCGGTTGGTCCGTGCCGTCAAGGGTGCCTTGTTGACGATGGAGTTGTAGACGGAGCGCTCGTGTCCGTTCTTCTGGCACCAGGCCTGCGGGAAGATGTGATGGATGTCCATCGCCTCGTCGAAGTAGACGCTCACCTCCGCCTTCTCCCCCGTACGCCAGTCCGTCGCGCCCGCCTTGAGCAGGAGCGCGTAGATCCCCTTGTAGGCGGCGCTCTGTCGAGTCCGAAGGGTCAGCAGGCGGCTCGCCGCGAACTGCGCCTGGGTGACCGTACGGGGCTCCTGAGTCGATCCGCGGATCCAGTCGACGACGTCGGGGAGGTCGAGGTTGAACCGGGTCTCGGTTGTGCCGCCGTACAGCTCGCCGAACACCCCGCACCAGTACCAGCGGGCCAGCTTCTCCTGTGCACCCGCGGTCTCCGCGTCCTTGCCGGCAAGGGCGAAGATCGCCGCGAGGGGGATGAGCTGCGTGCCGTACGGCAGGAATCGGGTATCGAAGACGAACTGCTGGCGCAGGAATTTGGCGGCGGCCTTGAAGCCTGCGACGACATCGGGGGCGTACCGCTTGTAGTCCTCCAGGCCCAGCACGAGCATCTCCTTGCGCTTGCACCCGATGCGCGGCAGACGCTCCTCGTCCGTGCCGGCCTCTACCTCCCGGCGTCGACGCTCGGCAGTGGCGAGGAGAGTGACCGCCTGAAGGAAGTCGGTGTTGGAGACGTCTTTCAGGATGGCGTATTCGGGTGCTTCCCAGGCAGAACGGCACTCGTGCCAGTGCCGCCGCAGATCGAACTCGTCGGCGGCGTACGTCGCCGTCAGCAACTCGAAGACGGTGAGGGTGACTCCCCCCGTGTTGACCTTCTCGAAGACCTGGCAGACCGCCTGACGTGGGGTGCCCTTGCCGAGTTCGATGACCGGGAAGTGGTAGAGGTCGAATGACTTGATGAAGCTGTCGCGGAAGCGGTACCAGAGCTCCATCGCCTCCGGTGCGAAATTGCAGTGGCGGGCGAAGCCGTCGCCCCATGAGTTGTCGAAGAGACATCGCAACGGGAAAACGCGGTGCTGGTACTCGAGCTCCCGGGTCGAATAATCCTCAAGGATCTCGCCCCGGAAGTTGACCACCTTGCGTGAGGGAGGGATGAACCGGATCGCCTCCTCGCGATCCTCGTTCTCGTCGATCGCCTTGACCATGTCGACGTAGAACCAGCCACGCACCCGGCGTTTGCGCTCGTCCTGGGTCTCCACCGGGCTGTTCATCGCGAGTGACTGGAACAGCGAGGTGAGCCGCTGCTGTCCATCCAGAATCAGCGATTCCGGTTGTACCTGCCTGCCCGGGGCCGCCCCCTCGATCGGCCTGTACTTGAACCGGACATCCCCGCCACCCTGGAGCAGCATCACCGTGCCGATCGGGTAGTTGAGGGACACCGAGGCCAGCAGACTCGCGATGTTGGGCCAGGGCCAGACCCAGCCACGCTGGAACTCGGGCAACTGGATCTTCCCCGCCTCGACCTGACCCAGCAGGCCCTGCAAAGGCCGCTTGTCGATGCTGAAGGTCTCTGTCGCCACGTCTTCTCCTTGTGCACCCAACACGTGCGTCGGCGCTCGCTCGTCGGAGCCGAGGGGGTGGGGCGCTCAGGGTTCGCCCGGCTTCGGTCCCGTCGGCCACCGGCTCATGACTTACATGTCCCACCCTGCCTGAGCCTCTGCGCTGCGTCCTCCTTCTTGGTCATTTTCCACCCGGGAGCCCTGACGCACGGGCCGAACTCACCTTCCAGGAAGCAGCGGTGAAAGGAAACGGCTCGGCTCACCGTGCCAGGTGATGGCGAGTGCGTCACGGGCCCGGGTGGCCGCGACGAAGAGCAACGAGCGCGCCCGGTGCAGTTCACGCCGGTGGCGGCTCGGATCAGTACGCTCCCACGCATCCACGGAGGTACGGGGCACGAGCCCCTCGGCCACACCGGCGATGATCAGGCAGCGGTACTCCAGTCCTTTGAACCGGTACATCGTGCCGATGTGAACGCCTTGGTCGTTCCGCGGCCCGTCCTGCGTGATCTCGGTCGGGGTGATGCCTCGCCGGGCAAGCCGGTCCGCGAGCTGGGTGACCATGTCGTTCGTCGGAACGCAGATCGCCGTCGACTCACGGGGTACGTCGTGCCAGGCACGCAGTTGAGCGACGACGAGGTCCATCTCCTCGTCCCAGCTGTGTGCGCCCTGCAGGGACGGGCTCGAACCGTGGAGGACCGAGCGGTATCCCGCGATCGTCTCGGAGCCGCCGTCGAGGTCGTCGTACTCCCCCTCGTCCAGAACCCGTACGGCGTCGCGCAGGATCTCGCGCGTGGTGCGGTAGCTCAAGGACAAACGGGAGGACCGGCCCCGGATGTGGACGCCGAGACTTCCGAGCGTGACCTGGTTGTCGTAGATCCGCTGGTGGGTGTCGCCGACGAGGAAGATGTCGTCGGGCTCGGACGCCACCATGGCGCGCAGCATCTTCCAGTGGGCGGCGCTGAGGTCCTGCGCCTCGTCGACCACGATGTGCCGGTAGCGATAGCGCAACCAGGCGCCCGAGCCGGCTTCGACGTGGAGGTTGTCCAGGCCTCCTCGGTCGTCACGCTCCCCCGACCGCCGGTCGATCCTGGCCTTACGGGCGATCTCCAGCCGGGCTGCCCGCTCGGCTACCTGACGGTGCGTCTCCAGCCCTTTGGTCTCCAGGCGCTGGGTGAAGCGTTCTGCCAGCTGCCAGATGCCGGCTCGTTCGACGCGTGTGACACTGCGGCCCCGGCCCGCGCGCCGGGCGGCGAAGTAGTCACTCCGGGACGTCACGGCCTGGCCGAGGATCACCTGGTTCCACTCGTCGCTGAGGAACTCCGCGCTCCAGCGGTTTTCTCCCGCCTCCACCAGCAGTTCGCGCCATTCACGCAAGGCCGTCGCGTCGTCGATCCGCCGCTTGGCGCTGCCCGGGTCGGCCTCGCTGACGAGCCGGGTCGCAAGCTGGTCGACGTGGGTGATGTCGACCCGGGCGAGTACGTCGGGGCCGCCGAGCGAGAGGAGCCGCGCCCGCAGGTCCGCGGCGAGGTTCTTGTTGAACGTGGTGAGCAGGACCGGCTTGTTGCGGCCGGGCGGGAGGGCTCGCACCAGGTGGCACACGCGGTGGAGGGCGACGATCGTCTTGCCGGTTCCCGGCCCGCCTCCCACTCGTGCCGGGCCTGAGTACCGACGATGCACCACCTTTTCCTGGGTGGGGTGGAGGAAGATCTTCCACCGGCCGAAGTCGCCTTCCTCCAGGATGCTCTGCAAGGACTCGTCGTCGGTGATGACCACGGTCTGGGAGCGGTCGACGGCCGCCTGCCAGTCATCGGCGTCGAAGGTCTGCTCGGGCTCACTCACGGCGACGGGCGCGGTGACTTGGTCCATGACCGCGTCGTAGGGGACGCCGTCGCGCAGCCGGAGAAGGACTTCCCCGGTGTGGCGGGGCGCGTACTCGGCGAGACCGAGCAGCTCGTCGTCCGTGGTGAGTTTCCGGACGATCGGGATGAGCGGTCCGGCGACGCCGAGGTCTGCGAGCTGTTCGTCGGTGAACGCGGCGAAGAGAGGCTCCTCGACCGGCTTGCCCGGAGCGGGTTTCCGGGCGGGAACCGCGGTCGGAGCGGGCTCTACGCGCTGTACGTTCTCCTCGACGACCTGGAGATCCACGTACTCGATGGCACCCGTGATGTGGTTGATGCCGTAATTGAGCCGGTCCATGTTCTTGTGGACGTGGCTGCGGTGCTTGACCGAGACGAGGAGCCAGTCGTCACCACCGAGGCGGATCATCAGGGCCCGCCACTCACGGTTGACGCGGGCGGACCAGAGACGGTCGTGGCCTTCCAGTTGCTTGAGGTCGAAGCCGCCGGCTTCCGGGTTGCGGCGGAAGTCGTGCTGGAACTTGTAGAACGCGCCGAGCACGGTGCGGTCCAGTTTGATGATTTCCTTGTCGGCCTTGTCCAGCAGACGCAGGGTCACGCCGGTCCTGGGCGCGCCGGTGACCGTCATCGCTCGTTCTCCTCGTGGTCGTTCGCTGCCGGGCGGGCGACTCCGGTCACCAGCGCGGCGAGTTCGTCGGCGTCCCATTCCGTAGCGGTGCGGACCTGCCAGCCGGCGTCCAGGTAGGCACGGTCGCGTTGTTCGGCATCGATGTCCCGGTCGCTGCCCGGATCCGGCCGGTGCGCGAGAACGACACCGATCCGCTCTTCGGGCCAGGCGAGTTCCGCGGGCCAGGCGGCTGCTCCGAGTTCGTGGCCGGCCACGGGAGCGGGCAGGCCGAGGCCTGCAAGCGTACGGGCGAGGGCGGGAAGGCCGGGGTCGTCGATGAGGTACTCGATGACCTCGTGCCAGGCGGGGTCGCGTACGGCCGAGGCGGTTCCCTCCGGCATCTGCCCGGCCGCCTCGGGTCCACGGTCCCCTCTCTGGGAGGTGAGCCATCCGGCTCCCCCGGTCACCGCCAGTTCAGCCGGGTCGAAGCCCGGCAGCATGCCGGCTGTGAGCTGGACCCCGTCCCCTTCGCCCGCGTCGAGGAACTGGAGGAGGTTGCTCCAGTAGAGCCAGCCCTGCCAGCGCCGCCGGTGTGCGGCCTCGTCCGCCGCGACCGTCTCCGCGCTGTCGTCCAGCAGGGTCAGCGCGGTCCATACCGCCCCGGACTGTCCCCTGCGCAGGTCGAGGGCGATCGTGAGCGGGCATCCTGACGCGTCCCGGGTCGCCATGACCTGAACGGCTCCGTGCCCTCCGCCGAGGCGCTGCCCGTACAGCGCCTCACCGATCCTGCGGCCGGTCTCCTCGCCGTCGGCGAGCGCCCGGCTGGTCGCCGATACGGCGGCGAAGCCCGCGAGCGCGCTCTGGGTGCGGCGCCGCCAGATGTCGGGGTCCGGGTCGGTGAGGTATCCGATCAGTGTCTCCACGGGGTTGGCCCACACCAGGCGCGACAGATCTCGGGGGTCTCCCTCGTGCATCCGCCGGTGGACGTCCATGGCCGTCTTCTGCGCGGTGTTGGGGTACGGCTTCCAGACAGGATCGGCCGGCGGCTTGGTCCGGCCGGTCCACGCCTGCACGTCGTCCCAGGTGAGCTGGAAGACCTGCCAGCCGTCCGCCCGCAGACGGGTGCGCTTATCCGCGTCGTCCTCGGCGGAGAGTTGCTCGGGGCTCGCGTGGTAGCGGTATCCGTCGAGGTACACCGCCACCCGCCGGTCGTCGTCGGTGCTGCGGAAGACGACGTCGGGCCGAGTGAAGCCGAGCGGGGTCTGCGTCTCCATCTGCCAGCCGCGGACCGTGCCGTCAGGTGCGGTGAAGCGCAGGGTGGTGTCCCTGGTGCCGTCGGCGGTGAGCGCGGTGCGGACACTGACCTCGTCCACCCGCTCCGCCCATTCGAGCAGTCCGCTCCGGAACAGTGCCTCCAGTTCGCTCTCCACCTGGTGCACGAGGGTGATGTCCCGGGTCGTGGCGACGGACTCGACGCTCCATCGGTCCGCGGCGCGGCCGAAGAGTTCACCGAGCATGTCCAGCGCGTGCTCGCGGGAGACGAGTTCGTACTCGCCGTCGGTGACGTGCCGCAGCATGCAGCGGTGGCACGCGGGACGGCCCTCGGCGACGCACACACAGGTCTCGATGACCTGGCGGGCATGGTCCAGGACGTCTCTGAGACCGTCCTGGCCGGCCAAGCGGTGCAGATATCCGGTACCGCCGGGCAGCGTGTCGTACAGCACGAGGAAGTGACGGCGCAGCGCGGTGTCGCCGCCTTCCTCGGGCATGGAGTCGGTGACGACGGCCAGGTGGTCGGGGTCACCGCCGTAGCTTCGGGCGATACCGGCCAGCAGCAGTGCCTTGAAGGAGACGAGCCGTTCCTGGGTGTGGGCGGTGACGGCGGGAATGAGGATGCGCAGGGCATCGGTGCGCAGTTCGTGGGCCAGCAGCACCCGCTCGCCTTGTCGTGCGACGTCCGCTCCCCCGCGACGCCTGGGGCACCAGGGGCGGTGGTACCTGCCGTACACGGACGCGTCGGCGGTGTCCTGGGCGGCGGGACCGCCGTCGGGGTCGGCGAAGCCGCAGGCGTCGCACACCCAGAAGGGGTTGAGGCGAACCTCACGCCCGGCGAAGGCGGTGTCGGTGCCGCTGTCCACGCGGGTGGCTCCGGCGTTGATATGACGGATGCGCGCCTGCCGGCTGAACTCCCATCCGAAGGTGGCGTTTCGGTGCTTCCACGCCTGTTCGACGTCCCGTACGTCGATGTCGACGGCGGGTACGACGGTGTAGAGCCGACGCTCCCGTTCGTCGCTGTCGTCGCGGACGCGGACGTCGTCGCGTTCGTCCCGTGCGGTGACACGGCGCGGCACCAGGACCTTGTGCAGGCAGCCGACGTCTCCGATGGCCGCGGATCTGCAGCGGGGGCATGGCGAGGGGTCCTGCTCGGCGCGGTGGGTGCGGACGTGCCCGCAGTCGGGGCAGACACGCCACCAGATCCAGGCGGGCCGACCCGGGCTGCCGATGTCCAGTCCGGTGACACGGTGCTTGTAGCCCTGGGCGTAGTAATGATTGCCGGGGGCGTACTCGGACAGGGCGAGGCGTGCGGGGCGTCTGTGGTGGAGGGTCTTGCTGTGGTCCTTACGGGTGCCGTCGGCCTGCTTCTCGGTCCAGGTGAGGGTGGCCTCCAGTTCCGTGGACGAGTCGATCAGGCTGTAGTTCGGCAGCAGGCCGAGATCGACGAGCGCGCCGTGGGCCGTGGTACGGCTGATCTCGCGGGACACACGTGCCACGTCCCGGCGCTCGGCGCGTAGTTCTCGCCCCTGCCGTTCCTGTTCGGGGTCGCCTGCGACGAGCAGCCCATGGGCCCGGTCGATGGCCTCGGTCCGGCGCTGCAGGTCGGCGCGGCGGTCCTCCCAGCGCCTGCACGCGGCTTCCAGCGCGCCTCCCAGACCCTCCTCGCCTGGATCGGTCGCATACGTGACGAGAGCGGAGCGGGCCTGCGGGCTGACGCCGGTGCCACGGCTCTCGTCGTAGGGGGGGAACAGTCTCAGGAAACCCTTGGCCAGCCGCGGCCCCTGGGCGAGCGCGGCTTCGGTGAACTCGGCCTGCCAGGCGGAGGCGCCGAACAGCTCGGTGGCGCGCCCGGGCAGCGCCCGCAGGGGGGTCCCGTCGGGAGAAGTCAGCCGTCCGGCGCCCGCGAGGTCGAGGAGATGCGCGAGGTACTGGCGGCGCAGGATCTCGGCCGCGGACAGGTAGCAGCCGGGCGGCAGGACGTCCCCGGCGATCATCAGCCGGGGTTCCTCCAGGTAGTAGCGGTCCCGCGGGCCGCGGTCGACCATGGTGAGCAGGTACGAGTTTCCGGTGGCGCGTCCGGCCCGGCCCACGCGCTGGATGTAGTTGGCCGGCCCCTTGGGCAGGGAGGCGAGGACGACGGCCGACAGGTCGCCGATATCGATGCCGAGTTCGAGAGTGGGGGTGCAGGACAGCACCTGGGGGTTGGCGTAGTGGACGCGGGTGCCTTCGCGGAACGCCTTCTCGACGGCCTCTCGTCGGGCACGGCTCAGCGTGCCGGTATGTTCGGCCGTGTTGATGGTGAAGACGCCGGCCTCGCGGTACATGCGCCGGTAGAAGTCGTCGGTGAAGTCCCTCTGCCGCAGGCCGCTGTCGAGGTCCCGGCCGGTGGCGAGGATTCCGGGACAGCGGTAGCGCGGGCACGGCTGTCCGTGCCACTGGTCGGCGAGGTCGGGGTGCACGGTCTGCTCCCAGAAGCAGACCGGGCAGTGCGCGGTCGCGTCCGGCAGCGCGTCGTCGGCGAGTTTACGGACCTGGATGTGTCCGGGCTGGAGGCCGTAGACGCGGGTGGCCCCGTCGAGTGCGGTGCGCGCGGAGAGGGCCCCGATGTCGACGAGTGCGGGCAGCAGCCGGGTCAGGAAGTCCGTGGCGGCCTCCCTGCGCAGCCCGAGGGCACGTACGGCCCAGTCCTGGTACCAGCCGAGCCGGCCGGTGAGCACGTCGAAGTCCTCGCTGCCCTGCTTCGGGGCGCCGAGCAGGAACGCGGGCGCGGAGACCCCGCGCGGGAAGGCGGGCATACCGGCCTCGCGCCCGCCCCAGATCGCCCACCGGCGGACCCCCGCCTGGTCGAGCCAGGGGTCCAGCCAGGCGTGCCGGACGGCACCGCGGATGCGCAGGCGCTCCAGCAGGCCCCGGACGAAGCCGGTGTAGCGGTCGGGGCCGGGCAGGGTTCCGTCGGGCAGCGCGATCTCTCCAGGGGTGGTGAGGAGGATCTCGCGTACGAGGTCCGCCACGGCGTCGGCGTCGGGCAGGGGCACGTCGGCGGCGACGGTGCGGGTGAGTTCCAGGGTGCGGCCCTGCCGGGACCGGAGACCGAACTCCATGACGGTGGCGAACGCGAGTCGCTGCGCGATCAGTTCCCAGGTGGGCCGGGACCCGCGGCTGCGTCCGGAGAGCAGGGTGTCCACGCCCCGGACCAGGTGGAGGTCGGGCGGGATGACCGCTGCCTGCACCTCTTTGCTGTCGACGACGTCGGCGATCAGGTCGGCGGCCAGATCGCCCAGGGTGATCGGCTCGTCCTGGTCGATGCGGCTCGCGAGCAGGGCGCGCAGCGAGAAGGTGTAGGAGCGGCTGGCGACGTATCCGGCGCGGTGGGCGGCGTCCTGGACGGAGTCGTTGAAGAGGAGGGTCTTGTTCTCGCCCTTGTTCTTGTCCAGCTCACCCCCGGTGAAGAGCTGGGTGACGGAGGCGGCGGCGAGCGCCGCGAGGCCGGTACCGAGGTAGCGGATGGAGTTGAAGGTGCGGCAGGCGGGGCACTGGTCGCGTTCCGCGGCCCGGTCACCGTCGAGGTCTGCGTGGACGAATGCGGCGTTGTGGAGGGGCCTGGGCCGGCGGGGTCCGTCGCCGTCGTCGGGGGCGTCGAAGTCGGTCTCGGGCGAGAGCGGGCGCAGCCGTCCGCCGGCGCCTTCCAGGACCATGAGGGCGGGCCCGCCGCGTCGCCGTTCCGCCCCGGCCGCGAAGGCCGCGTCATGCACTTCCCGCGGGGTGGCGGCGATCATGTTGCGCACCCGGCGCTTGTCGCGGCCGACCGAGGCACGGCGAATCTTCGAGGCGTTCAGGTCGAGTTCGGCAGGGTCGACCTCCGGCGAGTAGGCAGCCCAGCCGGAGCGCCCGCACTCGCGGCAGAAGACCGCCGGCAGGAACACCTCGGCGGGGGGCGGGGCGCTGTCACCCGCCGGTACGACGGCCTGGTCGGCAACGTCGGCCGGTACGACGGGTCCTTCCCCGTCGTACGGCGAGGTCCGCGCCGACACACCCTGATCCTTGCGGGCCAGGGCGCCGTGCGAGGTGACCCGCTCGTCGTCCCAGCGGAATTCGGCACGGGCGGCGCTGATGCCGCGCAGCACGCGGGAGACGGACCGGACCCAGTGGTGGATCTCGATGGCCAGGAGAGGACGCTCTGGGTGCTCGGGGTCGCGGGCGTACGACAGGAGGGCGATGTAGCGGGCGAGTGCCTGGGCGGCCACCCGGGGCCTCTGCTGCACGGCCATGCCCCAGTGGTAGGCGTAGCGGGGCAGTACCTCCGTGACCTCGGCGAGTGTCTTGGGCGTGCCGTCGAGGATCTCCAGGACGGCTCCGGTGAGCCGGTGGCGGCGAAGCACGCCGCCGAGCTTCTCCGGGCTGGGTCGGCTCAGGCCGGTGAAGGCCGCGACGAGGTCGTCCATGGCGCTCTCGTCGCGGGTGGGGTCACCGAGCGCGACGACCTCCTGAGGCGAGGGGAACGGCAGGGTGAAGTTGCTCTCGCCCGTGAAGTCCTTGGTGGAGCGCCGGTCCTCACCGACGACCGACTCGGGTGGGAACGGCACGCCGAAGACCTGCTCGGCGACCTCCAGCATGCCGCCCGTCCGCCCGTTCTCCCCCAGCGTGGCCGACGTGGCGACGGGGCAGACGGGGCCCAGCGGGCGGCCGTCCTCCGCGAGTCCGGTGACGGAGCCGAGGCGGCGCAGCAGCATCGCGACGTCCGTGCCCTGGGCGCCGTCGTAGGTGTGGAACTCGTCGAGGACGACGTAGGAGAGCGCGTGGTCCTGCCACAGCCGCTGGTCCTCGGGGCGTTGGAGGAGCAGGTCGAGCATCTTGTAGTTGGTGATCAGGATGTCCGGCCGGGTGCGCCGGATCTCGTCCCGGTCGACGGTGATGGCGGGGTTGGCCTGCTTGAACTCCTGCGACGGCTTGTCGCCGATGTAGAGCCCGGCCCGCACGCCCGCCTCCTTGAGGCGGGTGTCCTTCTCGTCGGCGAGCCGCTTGTTGATGCGGTGGGCCTGGTCGGTGGCGAGGGCGTTCATGGGGTAGAGCAGGATCGCCTTGACGCCCTCCCGGCCCGCCTCACGCTCGCGCCTGCAGTGGTCGAGCAGAGGGATCAGGAACGACTCGGTCTTACCGGACCCGGTGCCGGTGGTCACGAGGGTGGGCTGTGCGGGGCCGTGCAGGGTGGACAGCCGCTCCCAGGCGAGCTCCTGGTGCCGGTGCGGATTGAAGCCGCGGGGCCACCAGGTCAGGTGCCGCTTCCAGTCGTCGCCCTCGGCGCTCCGGAAAGGGGTGCGGATGCGGAGGTAGGGGCCGCGGAAGATGCCGTCGTCGGCGTCGCCGAGGAAGCCCTCCAGGGCGCGGCGGGTGCTCTCGTCGGCCAGCGCGTACGTCGTCGCGAGGTACTGGCTCAGACTGGCCCGTACCTGTTCGGCGGCGAGTGTGGGACGCACGCGCGGTCCTCCTTGGTGCTGGTGGGGCGGGTGAGGCCCGTCACCCCGTGACGCTCTACGGTAGCGGGGCGTCCCACCCGGCTTCGGCGGCGCCTCAGATGCCGAGCTTCCGCCCGATGTGTGCGATGTGCACCCGCCTGGTGGCCTTCACGAACCGGAAGTGCAGCCGTCCTTCGTCAGGGGTGAAGCGCAGGTGGGTGTCGAAGTACTCGGTCGTACCGTCGAGGTCGACGAATGCGCAGTAGTCACGCTTGCGAGCCCCGTGTTCCGGCGTGACGGTTGACCCCCACAGGGGTCCGTCGAGCTCGGTCGCCTCGTCCCAGAGCCGAACGGCACGGTCCATCTCGGCCAGTCGCTTGCGGACCGGGTGCACCCAGTACTGCTTCAGCTCCCGCACCTGCGCTTCGACGTGCGGAAGGAAGCGGAGGTGGGGGAAAAGGTCGGCGCATCGGTCCCACAGCTCGGCCCCGGTACGAAGGGTGTGCAGGTCGTCGCGCAGGGCGGCTTCCTGCTCCGCACGGATCCACGGCGCGTGCACGTTGACATGTTCGGCACGGGCGGCGTGCCGGATGTCGACCTCGGTGCGCTCCAGGCCCTCTTCACCGTCCACGAGCTCCGCTCGGACCAGTGCGATCCGATCAGTCTGCCAACGGGCTTCCAGAGGCAGGGAGATGCCCATCCCGTCCATCAGGTGGGCGATACCGAGTCCTGTCGCGAGCTCGTCGTCGTGGTAGTACGCCACGTCGGAAAAGGTCTCGCCCTCCGGGAAGACCTTCTGGTGGGGCCACTTGGTCTGCATCTGCAGCAGCCGCTTCCACAGGTCCTTGGCGGCCGGCGTCCCGATCCACTTGCCGATCGGATGCCCCTGGGCCAGCTGTAAGGCGTTCACGGGTTCCCGGGACACCAGTTCCGTGCCCTGCCGGTCCACCCTGGCGACGGCGACGATGGCCTTCACCAGCTCGGTCATGGCCCGGTTGACCCGGTCCGGATCCGCTGTCGTCTCACAGGAATTCTCGTTCAGGAACAGCTGCGGCACGTCTCCCCCTCCGGATGGTGTGCGCTGTGCCCCGCCCCCCGGCGGGTGTCAGCCGATGAGCTGGTCGAGCGTGTTCTCCAACTCGTCGAAGAAGCCCTCGGGCCACTTGTCGAGCATGCCGTCCGCGTCGATCCGCGGGCTGACGATCTCGACCCCGGTACCGTCGCCGCGGAAGTAGTGGAACACCGCCTGCGCGGGCGTCAGCCGCCCGTACTTGACGGCGAGCCGCACCCCGTTGATCACGTGATCGCTGTGCGTCTCCATGATCACCTGTGCGCCCTGCGCGGCCGCCGACGCGGTGAGCGTGGCCATCTGCGTCTGCCCCTGCGGATGCAGATGCGCCTCCGGGTTCTCCAGGAGGATCAGCGTGCCGGGGCGGGCGCTCAGGCAGGCGACGACGACGGGCAGGACATAGGTGAGGCCGAAGCCGACATTGCTGGGGCGGCGGCGTCGTGTGGCCCCCAGCGTGCCCTGGAAACCGTACGAGAGCCGTACGGCGTCGGCGCCCGCGATGGCGTCGGCCCGGATGTCCACCCCGGGGCACAGATCGCCCATCCAGGCGGCGGCCTGGTCGATGAGGAGATCGGAGGTTGCCTTGGGGTGGCGCAGGGGTCCCTGAGGGACGGGGTCCTCACGGTGGTGCCGCAGGTAGTTGACGGCGTGTTCGCCGCGTACGCCGAGGAATCCGCGTCCAACGGCGGCGTGATGGTCGCGCGGGTAGAACTCGGCGGGCGAGATGCGGTCGGCGTGCAGGTACTGGAAGGGGGCCGTGAGGAACGCGGGCGTGACGGCCTCCGGCCCGGTGGGCGTGGCGGCTCCTTCCGCGTCGCGTGGCAGTTCCACTGTCCGCAGGGGCAGCAAATTCTGCTCGCCCTCGTATTCGGCGGTCCAGCCGTAGTGGTACGGACCTTCGTCGACGGCGAGGCCGATCCGGGGCTCGTCCTCCGTGAAGTCCTCATGCAGGACGTCCTCTCCTGTGCCAAGGCTGAGGAGTTCACCGTTGAGCAGGAATCCCTGGTTGCTGACGCTCGTGCGGAGGCCTGCCCGGTGGCCCTCGGGCAGGAGGGCGGAGACCGCCAGGTCGCCGGAGTCGTACGACTGCCGGAGCAGGGCGAGGGACTGGAGGACACTGCTCTTACCGGACGAGTTGAGCCCGGTGAGAAGGGTGAGCGGGCCGAGCTGGAGCTCCGTGTGCTGGAACGCCTTGAAGTTGTGGAGCGTCAGACGGTCGATCACTGTTCGGCTACCCCCCGGACAAGCCGTGCGACGTGCTGGAATCGGGTGCGGATCCGTCCCGGGTCTCCGGTGCTCACGGAGATCGACCGGTCGAAGTCCCAGTCGTCCATCAGCTCGAAGAAGCGGTCGTGCACCTTCGCTCGCGAAGCTACCAGCCGGCTCCGCTCCTGATCATCCAATAGCGCGAGATTGACGGAAATCGTCTCGAAGAGGGCCTTGTTGATGACCGGAGAGCTGCGTTCCTCGCCACGCCACTTACGGAACGCGTGGTCGCCGAACAGCTCGCGTGCGCACCGCATGGCCATCCGGAACTCCCTCACCAGCTGCTCCCGCCGCTCCTCGGTGAGCATGTTGATCCGGTACATGGCGTCGATGAGGAACTTGTCGAAGTCCTTCTCTGTGTGTTCGACGGGATTGCTCTCGCGGAAGGCGAGGAAGCGCAGCACCATCTCGCGGTCGGCCATCCGTTCGTCGGACACGCTCCACCGGGTGGCCTCGCCGAACGCCGGGTCCTCGGCGAGGTCGGCGAGGAAGGTCCGGACCGGGCCGCTCACCAGCGCGTGCCGCAGCTCCTGGGGCTTCAGCGGCACCCCGCCGGTGTTGATCCGGGCGAAGACGTTGTACTTGACCTCCTCCGGGGTGCCCTGCTGCATGATGTGGACGGTGAGCTGGGTCTCCCGAAGCCGGATCTTGAGCCGCCCGGTGAGGTCCTGGTACGTGCTGCCGTCGAGCTGCTTCAGGTAGTCCATGCCCTTGAGCGCCAGCGGCCCCAGGCTGGTGAGTCCGGGCTCCATGAACCGGGCGATGGCGGTCAGCCGCTGGACGCCGTCCACGACGGCCCACGTGTCCTCGTCGCCCTGCGCCATGTGGAAGTTGGAGATAGGGATGCGGAGCAGCAGCGACTCGATCAGCCGGCTCTGCCTACGGTCGCTCCAGATGCCGGAGCGGCGCTGGAAGTCCGGTGCCAGGTCGAGCATGCCCTCCCGCAGCCGCGAAAGCAGCAGATCCACCATGGTGGTCTCGGTGTGGATCCTGATGCTGTCGGGCGGGAACGGGGCGAAGATGCCGTCGGCGTCCCCGTAGCCCCCGTCCTCGTCGTCGGTGACTTCCAGTTCGACCCCGGTCAGCCGGCCGTCGGACCCGATTTCGAGGCGGGGCCCCAGCGGCAGGAACAGCGAGTCCGGCTGATCGACGTCCTCCGCCACGGCGTACGGCCGTCTCTCCGTGGAGCTCCGGCCGCCCTCGTGATCCTCGGCCTCTGCCATGCCGCCCGTCGCCCTCCGTCGCCCGATGCCGTGCCCGGCTCAGCCTATAGACGGTGCGATGGGTCCGCTGGGACAAGCGCGTGGAATACCGCCCCCTGCGCCATCAGTGCGGCAGGTCCAGCTCGGCGACGACGGTCTTGCCGACGGGGAAGCGGTCCAGCACCTCCCACCGGTCAGCGAGCGCCTCCACCAGGAGCAGCCCCCGGCCGCCCTCGGCGAGCGGCGCGGGGGCGGTCACGCCAGGGACGAGCGGGCGGCGTTCACCCCGGGCGTCGGAGACCTCAATGCGCAGGGTCCGGCCGAGGAGCCGGACGGCGAGCTCGAAGTCCCGACCGGGGACGCGGCCGTGCGTGACGGCGTTGGCCGCGAGTTCGGCGACCAGCACGGCGACGGAGTCGGACGCCTGGCTGCCGTGCGGCACGCCCCACGCGTCGAGCTGGTGCAGCACGAGCAGGCGGGCGAGGCGCGCGCCGCGCGGGGTGGAGCTGAAGCGCTGGGCGAACACGCCGACCGTGGGGAGCGTTTGACCGGTCGCAGGGTTGAGCGGTGGTGTCATGCGCCCAATCTGGGGGCATATCAGGACCGATCACCAGCAGACACCCGCGTACGCTGTGTGAGCGTACGCGCACGCACCAGGGCGGTATCGAAGAAAGTGCGCCGCCGACAGAACCCGGGAAGCTCGCCCCCCGTGAGCCGCTCACCACCGTCCGCATTCGCCGGACTCTTCTTACAGGAACCGGTGGGGCTCGGCCTCGACTAGTTCAGTCAGCTGTGGGCGTTCTCCCATGCCTCCCGGATCGTGGCCGGAATGCGTCCGCCGGCGGATACCTGGTGACCGTTGGCACGAGCCCATTCCCGGATGGTCTCGCTGTCGACGGGTGGCCGGGCCGGGGCCTGCGGTGGTGTCCAGAGCGTGGGGTCCGAGGGGACGAACTCCGTCGTCGGCTCGAGGACGTCCTTGGGGAACTGGGGCACGGACGTCTCGCCGCTCAGTACGGAGACGAGGAACTCGGTGAGGGTCCCGTCGTAAGTGAACCACCGAGGCCCGCGGGCTTCGTTCACGGCGACACGCCAGGCGTCCGGAGTAGACCGCGGTTCAGTGATCCAGAAGAGGTGCTCTCCGTTGTCGGTGCCGCCCATAGGGAGGAGTTGACGCGGGTCGTACGGAACAGGGTAGGTGCCTCGGTCGTGGTCCAGCTGCAGCTGCTCCCGGATCCTGGCGGGCATCGGGCCGGTGAGGTCGACCCATTCGGTGACCCCGTCCGGTTGGTACATGCGCAAGTAGTCGGCGAAGGACCCCGGGCCGTAGGTGGACGCGAGACGCTTGTAGTCCTCGGGAAGCGGCACGCCGAGAACGCTCTCGACCTGGTGCCAGTCGATGGGGCGGCGGCGACTCACCTCTTCTGGTGGCGGGCAGAGTCGGGTCAGGGCAGCGAAGGCGGTCACTGGATACCTCCGGCGCGTCGTTTCGTCGAACCATTCAGCGGGAAGCCCGGTGGTCCATCCATGGCCGTCAGCAGCAAGTCCGACTGATCCAGTCACTTTCCGTAGTCGGGCATTGCCGTCGCGAGGCGCTCCGCAACCGTCCGGAGCCAACTCCCGACCGTGAACGGGGCCGGTGGCTCAACCTCCATACCGAGCTCGGCCACGCCGACGGCGTAGTCGTGGTCCTCCAGTCCGAGGGCCAGCAGTTCGTGGATCTCACCGACCAGCCTGGCGGTCAGCAGGGTATCGACAGATTCCCTGTAGTCGCGGATCGCGGCATCGTGGTCGGCGAATTCGTCGGGCATGTCCTGCGAGAACCAACCGCCGAGGAACTGCCCCAGCTCCCCGAAGCGGGCGTGCCACTCCCAATGCGTCTGGGGCGTGGTCGGCGAAGGCACATCGCCGGACTCGATGCTGCGCTTGATGTGATCGGCCATCCTGGACAGCCAGCTCTGCGTCTGGGGTTCGGACAGCCCGAGATCGGGCACCGGATAGAACTCGCCGAGGCGCTGTCGCAGGCGGCCGGGCGGATTCCGTGCGTACTCGCGGAGTTGTTGTTCGGCGACGGAGAGCGCCCAGGGCCTGGTGTGCCAGGTGTGCCGGAGGTACGCCTGAAGAGCCGGCGGCGCTGTGTCCGTTTCCGGACTGTCGGCTTCCTGTCCGGCGAAGGCTGCGACGACGACGTCGAGTTCGCCGTACCGGCGGTCGAACTCAAGCGGCTTCATGGACACTGCGGCACCTTCAGAGGTAGATCGGGTAGGTGGCGTGCACGACGAATCCGTGCGGACTCGACGCTTCACGTCTCAACGTCACCCGCGCGGCCCGCACATCGACGGGTTCGCGACCAGCGAGCATCATCGCCTGCAGCAACACGCGTCCGACGGGCTCCTCACGGGAGGGCCAAGCGGCCTCGATGGTGAGCCTCGGCCGCGTTCCCTGGGCCAGCCAGCGGTGCACGGCCTGCTCGTTGCGCGTGACGACCTGCTGGGTACACCACTGTGCGGTCGCGCGGTCGGGGTAGGTGGCGGAACGAGTACGCACGGGAAATCCTCAGTCAGTCGTGAAGCCCCAGAAGATGCCGACTTCCGCGGCAGAGACAGCGATTACACCACAGTCCATTACGTGGCTGGTGAATCCCTCATAGATACCCTCACGACCGAACATGTCGGCATGGGGATTTTCGCGCGCCGACACCGCGTTGGTGAAAAACAGCGCGTCTGCTCCGAACCTCTCCAGGACCACTCGCGCGTGAGAGATCAACTCAGCCTCTCGCGCATCAAAATCCTGAATGTCCTCCGTCTGGAACCACTCACCCTGGAGAGTGATCATGATTTGTTCGGCCCCACTCCTGGCCACAGGGAAAGCCGCATCGAAGTCGCCCGGCGTGACAGCACCGAACGGGTTTTCCAAGCCCGCACCGTAATCGCTTCCTGCCGGCGCCACGGCAATCCTCGGCCAGCCTCGCGGGTCGTCAGTCCGGAGTTGCATGACGTCGAGGGCATCCAGTCGCCAGTCATCGCGTCGCCGCGCTCCCACTGCTGCGAACATGCCCTCCCCGAAAATGGCCCGCAGGGAGCGGCTCCACGAGACGTCGTTAATCTGTGTCACGGCCCGTACCTCAAATTTCCAGGAGTGCGCACTACGGGTGCTGAGTCTTGTCTGTGGGCATAGAAGTAAGGACGACGAACGGCGGGCTACTCCCCGGGTTGGGTCTCAGGACGACCCACACATTGGTCACATCACGCGCGGCGGTGTCGCCTCGATCCCAGGATCTTCCTACGGTGTCGTTCGTCGTCAAGAGAAGCGAGCGTGACGAGTTGGGTCCCGGGTTACCTGCGAGCCAATTGTCGATCTTTCTTTGATTCGACGGTTCATCAAGGGCCGCTTGAGTATACCGCTGCGCGTCCGCGAGGCTCCCGAATGACGACACCGCTTCGGGCCGGATACCGGAAGGCCTGACGATTTGCTGGTCTCGCAGCCTTTGCTCCAACTGCTCATCATTCTTGCCTACATGCTTGTCCACAACGTGGGACCCGAGCATACCCTCTTGATTCGCAAGGTCGAGGGGGTACTTGTGATTGCTTTCGTCGTCCCCGGCCACGGTGTAAAGCGGATCGTCCTTGAAATCGGTCAGAGCTCGGGCACCGAAGGACTCTGCACGCGCCGACTCAGCCCGGAACGTGGGGGCACTGTTGTATGCCTCATCCAGAGCTTCGTGCAGTTTGTTGAGCTCGACGACCTGTCGGTGCACGCGGTTGTTATATGCCTCGACCGCCGAATTCATCGCTTCCTCGTCCACCTCGAGGGCGAACCCCTCAGCGAAGCCCTTTCCTATGTTGAGAAGACCCTTCCCGAAGCTTTTGAGATCTTTCAAGCCCAGACCGTCGCTCGTGTCGATGTGCGGCAGGGCCTTGATGACGGCTTCGTAGTAGAGCCTGCGGATATCGTCCCGCACATCCTGCGCGGCAATCGCCCAGGCACCCAGAGCGTCACTCATGACGTCACAGGTCTTGACCATCACGTCCATGACCGGGTGGCTGCCAGCCTTTCCTGGCTGAGCCGTGTCATGTTTCCACTCATAGCCCTCGCGGCTCTTGCCCCACGCGCTCGTGCCCCAGACAGCGCTGCAGAACTGCCGCATCGCCCCAGCCCACTCACCGTTCGACCGATCGGTGTAGTTGTGCAGGGCGCTACTGAGGTTGCCGTCCGTCGTGGTGACGACCATGCTCGCGGACACCCAGGCGACGGACATGTTGTCCAAGCCCAGATAGTCCGGCAGCGGCATGATCTCGGCCGCCTTGCCCATGCGATAGGCGTCTTCCAGGAGAGGTCTGATGATCGCCAGGACTCCGGCTTCCACTGCTTCCAGTGCCAGCTGGAACATGTCCTGGCTCTGGTCGATGTCCGCCCACTTGAGGTCCGTCACGGCCCCGTAATTCGGCGGCGTGTCGATCACGGCCGGCGGCGGTTGGGTCTGGGCCGGGGCGCCGGAAGGGTCGGTGGCCGCATCGGCGGTCGCATAGTTGTTCGCGGTATGGGCGAAGCCGACCGCGGCGCCTCCGACGCTCGCCACCGACTTGGCCCATACCTCGACGAAGCGGTTACCGACCTTCTTGTACGCGGTGGCAAACTCCCATGCGGCGGTTCCGTAACCCCCGCAGTCCGGGTACCGGCCGAGCTCATCAAGAAGCTGGTTGGCCCCCTTGTGCAGACCGTCCTGGAGGTACGCGACGTAGCCCGAGAGCGCGTGCAGCGCACTGGGGGTGACGTCGATGTCTCCCTTACTCAAAGGAGGTGGAGGAGGGGGCATGGTCATCAGGCCGCTCCCCATCCCCGCAGCACTGCGACATGTGCCGCCGCGTAGTTGGTCTGGCCTGTCGTGACGATGCCGTGGAGCCACGCCTGAGTCGCCTGAAGATCCCGGGCTGATCTGTCCCACTCGTCAAGCTTGTCGATGAATGCCTCGCGTGCCTCGCCTTCCCAGGTGAGAACGACCTTCTCGACGCGGTCATGCATGGTGTGGACGCTCTCGTTGAGCTCCTTGAGGATGCCTTCCAGCTGGCCGGAGAGGAGCTGCAGGGTTGCGAAGTCAACCGCTATGTTGTCGTCGCTGTCAGTCATGCGTACCCCTCGTCACAGATCATTCAAGCGGCTCGTTCGCGGCGCGGCAGGCTGACTCCCGGTGTTGGGCGTCGACAGCTCAGCGGCCTCCTTGTCCACGTCCACAGACATCTGGATGCGTTTAAAGGCCGCCAGCGTGTCGAGCTCCTGCTCCGTGAACCCGTCACGGCTCATACGCACAGCTGCTTCAAGCAGTTTCATGAGTTCCCGGATGCGAACCGCTTCCTTAGCGGCTTCACGATGTTGCTTTCGGTAGGCCTTGGCCGCAGGCCCCCGCCAGCGTGCTTCGATCGCGTCGACCACCGCGTCCATGCGCCTGACCTGCCGGTCCAGGTAACGCTGCATTTCGTCGAGGTCGTCAGCGAGCTTGGTCAGATTCTCGCTGCTCACCTGCAAGTTGGGATCTGTCGTCACGTGCTCGCCCCCGCATCCCGTGACCGCTCAAATGATCAAACGTGCTCAACGCTTGCACCTTAACAAGCGGCCATGACAAGCACGGCAACAACCACTTCGCACACGGAATCCGACACGAGGTGAAGCGCGAGTCCGGGGCAGCAGGCCGACAACGCGTCCGGGGTGGTAGATCGATGCCCTGGACGCTTGCCTCTGCCCCACCTGGCGTAGCCACCCCTCGGCCGTGGCGGAGGCCCGGGTCCGTGCCGCCCACCGGAATCTCGCCCGTCGGCAGACCGGGATCAACTACGTGAACTCCCTGCGGTCCGTACTGACCGTTTGGTATTTTCGCGACCGGAAGAGTGGTGCACCACCCGTGAAGGCACGCAGGTGCCCGGCAGGGAGTAGCCGATGAGCAAGTGCGCGAGGTGCGGTGAGACCGGGCTCGACAAAGGCATGACGCTGTGCGACCCCTGCTTGCGGGAGATCGGGACGGCCATGCAGGAGCTGGAGAACCAGGGCGTCGATCTCCTCGACCCCGATGACCCCGCCAACCCGTACTAGTGGGCACGCACACGACGTGGCCGCGACGTGCGGACCGGACGGACCATCGGCTGGGAGGCCCTATGACTGAAGCGATCTCGTCACAGCGGGCCGGGGACTCCGACGCGCCCTTCGAAGTGGTCCTTTCGGTCTCCGAGCCGGCCGACGTCGGAGCCTTGTACCGCCGCCTCAGCCCCCTCGCGGGGCTGGAGGTCTCCCGCATGCGCTCCCGACCCGGCGAGGGGCAGCTCGGGGTCGTCGAGGTGCTGCAGTTGCTCGTGCCTTCGGCGGCGGTGCTCACGGTCGCGATCCGGACCCTTCCGGCGTTCATCAAGTCCCGGCGGTCGTCCGTGACGGTGACTCTGACACGTGGCAAGCGTTCGGTGACGGTGACCGTCGAGAACTCCGACGACCCGCAGACAGTCCTCGAGATCGCATCCCACCTGCTCGGCGATGACTGACCTGACCGGCCGGGACTACTCCCGTTCGCGGGCGGTCCTCATGGGCACCTGGGACTACACGGACTTCGAGTCGTCACCGGCGGTGGAACGTAGCTATCACCGGATGCGGGAGCTGCTCCTGGACCCGGTGTGCGGCTCGTGGCCCGAAAGCTCCGTCAAGGAGTTCGACAACCGCCCCACGCTCGGCACGACTCATGTCGAGCTCATCGAGGCGTTCGTCGCGGCCACGGACATCGCGTTCTTCTACTACGTCGGCCACGGCATCTACGATCATCGCGAGCGGCTGTGCCTCACCGTGGGCGACACCAGGATCGCTTCCGCCTACACGAGCGCCACAGGGCTGTTGTTCGAGGACGTGCGGGACGCCTTCCGCGCCAGCCGTGCTGCCGTCAAGATCGCGGTGCTCGACTGCTGCAACGCGGGGCTCGCCGCCGAGGACTACGGCCGTCTCTCCCCGGACCGGCTGCCCCCGGTGTCCGGCACCTACCTGCTGATGAGCAGCAGCGCGTACGAGAGCTCCTGGTACGAGAAGGAGGACGTCCACGACGCGCAGACGTACTTCACCCGAGCCCTCGTGGACACCGTGCGGGAGGGTGTCCCCGGCGGGCCCTCCGGTCTCACCTTCGATCACATCTTCCCCGTGGTCGCCGACCAGCTCGTCGAGAACGGCAGGCCCGAGCCCGGCCGCCGTATCGAGGACAACGCCGCCGGCTGGGTGTTCGCCCGCAACAACGCACCCGAGGCGCCGCCCGAGCCCGGAGGCGATCCCGAAGCTCTCTACCGCTCGGCGTACCGCCTGGAGACCGAGGGGGGTGTCGAGCAGCTGCCCCTGATCACCTTGCGCTATCAGGCGGCCGCTGCGGCCGGACACGCGCCTTCGATGAACCGGCTGGGCCAGATCGCCGAGGGCCGGGTCCAGGCGAGGATGCAGGGCATCGAACCGGAGCCCGTCACCGGCGAGGCGCTCCAGGAGGCGACGCAGTGGTACACCAAAGCCTACGAGACCGGTGATCACGCGGCCCCGCTCCTCCTCGGCCAGCTCTACGAGGAGCAGTACGGCAACCAGAGGCAGGCACTGACCTGGTACGACCTCGCCGACCGCCGGGGCAACAGCGCGGCGAAGGAACGTCTGACCGGGCTGCAGCAGCGCATCCGTCTCGGGATCGGCCCGTCCCCGCGGCCGGAGGACGGGAGCGTCGAGGAACCGGGCGAAAGCACCGGTACAGGACTCACCTACGCCGGTCAGGCCACCGCACTACTGCGTGGGCAGTGGCTTGCGGACTGGGGCGGCACGACGTCTGCACATCTGGCTCAGGCCGAGTGCCTCGATGTGCTCGCGGAAGCCTGCGGCGGGGACCACGGCGAGTGGGGAACCCTGCCGCAGGCAGAACAGGCGGACGTCCTGAGCGACTTCACCGACTCGCTTCCCCGCAGGTCGGAGCTCGTGAAGGCGGCACGCCGCTACTACGAGTCAGCCGGCCCGGGCGAGCTCCGCGCCCACGCCGCCCGGCTCCGCCGCCGGGCGGCAGGGGGCCCCACCGAATCCCCGGACACGGGAGAGACGCCATGACGAACCCGCACGTCAGCACGGCACTCCGGCAGTCCCTCGACCGCCACCGTTTCTCGCTCCGCCCGCAGCCAGGAGTGCCCGTCGGAGAGGAGACCGTGCACGTCGTCCTCGACCACGGTGAGGAGACTTTCCATGCCGGCCGCGTGAGCCACGATCGAGGGTTGTGGTCGGCCTTCGCCGTCGTCCGCCCACAGGGCCTCTGGCGGGCTGACGAGATCGGCCGGTACGAGTCGTTCGAGGATGCCGTGCTCGCCGTCCTGATGAGTTTCACCTACGTGGAGTAGGAGGCCCGGAATGCGCGTCGAACCCCGGTTCCGCGATCAGATCAGATGCCTCGTCCTCAAGGACCGCAGGGCGAAAGCGCTCGACGAGGCCCTCTCTCCCGAGGACAGGGTCGCCTTCAACGGATTTCTGGTGTCGGTCGTCGCCGTGCTTCTCGCGCCCAGGCTGCGCGACCGGTGTGGCATCGAGGAACTCGCGGTCTTCAGCGACGAGGTGGCTACCGCGCACCGCGCCGAACGACGACCGGTCAACGAGTTCGTCGTGGAGGAGATCCTCCGCGAGGTGTACGGAGTGCCACGGCTCTTCCTGACGCTATCCGTACCGCCCAGAACCGTGTCGGCGGCGGGCGCGACCATCGTGCGGTACGTGAGCAACACGGACAGTTCCGTCGCAGCCGACATTGACCGCATCCTCGCCACCGCCGTGGACCTCCACCGACACCACGGCCCGCGTTGAGGCCACGGTCGGAGTCAAAGGTGATGCCGTGGGAAAGCCCGTCAGCAAAGTGCAGCGCATCTCTGGGCGGCGCGTTCCAGCCGCCGGCGGTCTTCCGCTGCGGGGACAGTGCTCCCTCCTACCGTCCCGCACGTTTTCAGGCGTCGACGAACTCCCGGTAGAGGAAGCGCTGGAATGGCTGCGCTCCGGTGAAGGCGAGCTGTTTGCCGAGCGTGCGCGCACCGAACCAGAGCCCGCTGACCATCGGCACCCCCGTGGCGACCTCACCCACCGAGGCCACTGTGCCGACCAGCTCGCGTTCCATCTCGGACAACTCCACCCGGCGCAGCCCGAGGCGTTCCAGGAGCTGGCGCTTGACGCCCTCGATGTCCCGGGCGAGGCGGACGTAGTCCTCGTCGGTGACGCAGCGCTCGACAGCCACCCGCAGGTCGGCGGCACGGTCGCGGTACTGCCGGATGCGTGTGGCCACCAGCGTGATCCAGTCCTGGTCGCTGCGTCTGCCGACCTCGTTCGGCGTCCACAGTCGGCCGCCGAGCAGCGGCAGTTCGAGCTGGAGCAGTTGGAACCGGTGGCTGTCGTCCTCGCCGGCGGCCTGGCTGAGTGTGGCGTGGATGCCACGCACCGACTGGATCAGGTCGAGGACCCGTCCCTCGTCCGCGCCCTGACGGGTCATGTCGAAGGTCAGGGAGAAATCCCGGCGCATCGGGTGCGACTGGTAGGAGACGGCCGCCGCTTCTGCCCTGGCCCGGTATTTCATGCCGCGGGCAAGGGTGGCCATGAGGTATTTGCCCTGGGTGGGGGCGGCGGCCCCGGCTCGCCTCTGATTACCGCGTCAACAGCTCAGGGCGTACGCATCAGGTTGCGCAGACTGGCGACGAGGGCGGGCACATCGCGTTCCACCTGCTCCGGGGCCGCCGCCGGGTCGGACGATTCCGGCTTCTGGAGCACGGTGCGGCATGGGCGGCAGAGGCCGTCCGGGAGCGCTTCGGCCGGGCCGGGGCGGCCGCAGTCGGCGCATTCGACGAGGAGGCCGCGCGCGGGAGTGGTGCCGAGCGAGCCGGGCGCCGGGGAGGGCTCTCCGGGCAGGTGGGGCGGCATCTTGTCGGTGAGGCGGCGGCGCATCAGGCCCACGGGGGATCCGATCGGCTCGGGAAGCCCTGCGAGCAGTGCGGAGGTGAGGTACTCGGGGCTGACACCGCGTGCGAACCATGCGGCGGCCAGCGGCTCCAGAGCGGCACAATCGGCGGCGGAGAGCGCCAGGCGGGGTTCGCGGCGCCCGAGTTCGGCGAGGGCGCGGTACGCGGGGGACGGTGCCGTCGAAGCCGGTTGGGCGTCCGCGCCCGGATCGGCCTCCGGGGGCGTGGGCGGGGTCGGGGCGGGTCGCGCCGTGGTGTTGGCCTCCGCAGTGCGCTGCTGGGGTACGGCCGCCGACTCGGCGGAGGGTGCGGTTGCCTGCTCAGGAGCGGCGGTCGCTTCGGCTGCCAGCCTGGCGGCCCACCACTCGTTGTCGTGGGCGGTGCGGGACCAGTAGGTGAGCGTCACCCACCGGCACTGGCCGTCCCCTTCGACCCGGCAGCGCACGCGGCGCAGATGTCCGGCGACGGCGAGGGCGCGCAGGGCTGTGCCGATGGCCATCTGGCCGTACAGCGGAAGGTCCTTGGCCAGCGACTTGATGTCCATGGCGGCGCCGTCGGGGAGGTGGTCGACATACGCGGCGACGTAGCGCTCCCGCTCGGGAAGGAGCGCGAACGCGCCGGTGCGGGCGGGGCCTTGGGCCGGGACGGTCTGCTTGCCGTAGCCAGTGTGGGCCTTGCGGTACGGGCGCGAGGCTGCGGGGGCGGGCGGGGCGGAGCTAAGGTGCTGGGTAGCCACGAGATCGTCCTTTTTGGGTGTTCGATCTTGGGTCAGACCCCGGCCGGTGCGGCTAACACCGTGTCGGGGTCGTCTCGTTGTGGGCACCGTAAGCAGCGACGACTCTCCGCTGCAACTCGATCACGAATAGTCATACTTGCTGGCCGTGACGTGGTTGGGAGGGAGGGGAGGTTTCCCCAAAAGCCTTTACCTACCTCCCGGATGAACAACACCGCTCGAATCCCGGAGCCCGAAGCCCGACCCTCGGATCCCGAAGCTCAAGCGTCGGTCCGGGGGCCCTCCCCGGACGCCCGAACGAGTGAGTGGGGCTCCACGGCGCTCGACCCCCGGGGTTCGAGACCCGAGCGCCGGGACGGCGACCGCACCACTACGGCGCGGCCGGGGACGTCCGACCGTGCCCGTCCGGGCCCTCAGTCGCGACCTACCGACCCCTCACGACACGCCACTCACGGCCCGGCTGCGGAATCTTCGTCTCGTCAGCCACCGGGGAGTCCTCGTCCTGAACGACCTCGCCCGGGATGACCTGGCCGACCGGCTGGGCGAGCTCCAGGCCGGAGAGGTGCGTCTTGAGCCTTTTGGCCATGGGGCGGAAGGTCGCATAGGTGAGCCCGCCGGACACGGCGGCCCCGACAAGAGGGATCGCCTTCGAGACGGACGTGGCGAAGGTCTGCTTCGTCATCTTGACGCCGAGGTACCCGGCGACCTTCTTCACGATGGGGTAGACGACACCCTTGGTCAGCGCTTGCTGGGGCAGCTTCTTGGCGACCTGCTTGGACATCGCCTCCGCCACCTTCCCCACGGCGACGTTCGCGGACTGGGTCCCGAACATCACGCCGAAGAACAGCGTGAGCACGCCCTTGGTCGCGTCATCGACATCGTCGTTGTCGGCGGAGAAGAGATCGGGCCAGCTGTAGAGATAGGCGAGCTTCTGCGAGATGCGCAGCATGTGGCCGACGTACTGGGCCAGATCGGCCGGCACCGTGGCGGGCATGGCGATGAATCCAGGAATACCGGCAGCCGCGGAGAGCGCGCTCACCTTGGCGGTCTCATAGCGAATGGCCTCGTTGGCCACCCTGTCCAGGACGCCAAGCGGGATACCCGCCGCCGCGGGAGTCTCTTCCATCGCCCTGCGCACATCGTCTTCCGAGCAATGACGGGCCAGCGCCGTCCGGAGGTACGCCGCCCTGTCGATGCGCACACCCGGAAGCCTGGCCGCGCCCACCAGAAGAGCGGAGAAGCGCGACTCCGAGTTCTCGCTCACTTCGTTCGTGACCATGCCGGGAACGTACAGCAGACGGGTGACCGGCATCCCCCGAATCGGTCAACGTGATCGCGGATCGGGACTACGGGAGTCGGCGATGACGGACGCGGAAGGACCGTGCGCCGCCGTCGCCCCACGAGGACGAACTCCGGCTCGCACCAGCCGGTCTGTGCGTACGCAGTGTCAGCGTACGCACACAGGGAGTGGACAGTACGCGGCGCCCGGCCCGACGATGAAGCCGATCAGGAGCGGTACGACGGGGCGGTGCGCGCGAAAGGTGGCCACGGTGGCCTACGAGAACACGGACGACAGCTTTGCGGGACCGGCTGCGGGTGGAACAGGCGCTGGAGCCGGCACCGAGCCCGGCATGTCGGACAGCCTGCGCACGTTCGGCGCGTTCGTCCAGGCCCTACGGGAACACGCGGGCCTCTCCCGTGAGGAGTTCGGCGACCACGTCCGCTTCTCCAAGCACACGGTCGCCTCGATCGAGCAGGGCCGCCGGATGCCGGACCGCGACTTCGTGGAACGGGCGGAGGCGGCGCTGGGCAACACGGGGGCGCTACGGAAGGCGGCACCGCACCTGTCTCGGCAGGCGGGGCTGGCGAGTTGGTTCCGCCAGTGGGCGCGGCTGGAGACCCAGGCAGTGACCTTGTGGACGTACGAGTGCCGGGTGGTCCCCGGACTGCTCCAGACCGAGCGCTACGCGCGATCCGTGACAGTGAGCGTGCCGCCCGTGAAGGACGAGGAACAGGTGGCCAAGCAGGTGATGGCACGGCTCGAGCGCCAACACCTGCTTGATCGAAGGCCGCCGGCTGCGTTCAGCTTCATCATCGAACAGGCCGTCATCGAGCGTGGCACGGGAGGAATCGACGTGACGCGGGAGTTGCTCGACAGCCTGGTGGAGCGGTCGTCGCAGTTCAACGTCGAGTTGCAGATCATGCCGCGACACCAACCGGATCACGCGGGGTTCGACGGCCCGTTGATGCTGCTTGAGTCACAGGACAACAAGTGGTTCGGCTACGCAGAAGGGCAGCGTGGCGGCATGCTGATTTCGGACCCGAAGGAGGTCAGCATCATGCTCCAGCGGTATGCGAAACTGCGCTCACAGGCTCTCACCTCCGAGGACTCCAGGAGCCTGCTGAAGAAACTGCGAGGAGCGCTATGAGCAGCATCGACGAACAGGCCTGGTTCAAGAGCAGCTACAGCGGTTCGGACGGTGACGCCTGCATCGAGGTGGCGAAGGGCGTACAGGCGATCCACGTCCGCGACTCCAAGGACCAACTGAGCCCCGAACTCGCCCTCTCCCTCAGGGCATGGAGCAGCTTCGTCAGCTACGCCGCCCAGGGCTGACCTTCACGTCCCGCGCCGGACCCGTCCGGCGCGGGACGCTGTCGTTCATTGGGTAGGCGGCGTCCACTTCCCCTTGTCGACAGCTTCCTGAAGCCGCGCGGAGAAGTACGCATGCGCTTCGCGCATCTCCCTCTCCCGGTTCGCCTTGTAGAAGGGCGCGGTGTAACCCTCGGGGGGATCGGGCCGCTCCTTCTTCTGATAGGCGAGGAGGTGCTCGTAGTGCTCCTTCGTCTGGCCGAAGCCGAAGGTGTGTCTGACGCCCGCAATCCGTCGCTCCTCAGCGTCGAACCAAGTAGCGGCATCGAAGGCCTGCATGATCGGAAAACGAGATTTGTACATGGCTACGAGCGCATCAGCACTGACGCCGAGCCAGACAGAAACAAGGGCATCAATCTCCACGAGCGCCGCCCGCCGGGCACGCTCTGTACGGAAAGCCGTGCCGCGATCCCAAGCCGAGCCGACAGTGTGCAATGGCTGCAGTTCCGGCCAATCACACGCCCACGGTTCGTAGGCAGGCCATGTGGGGTCGTACAGCTCCTCCCAGAGATCCGCATACGCCTCGGTAAGGCAGTTAAGGCGGAGGGTGCGGAGGAGCAACGAGGAAGCGAGGGGGTGGACTACAGCGGGAGCAGGCATGACCTTAGCAGCGGCCACCCTGAGATCACCCCGTCCGGTGGTACGCAGGAAATAGTCCGCAGGCAGCGCCGTCCAGAACCCCGCGATTAGGCTCGTGAATGCGTTGCCTCCAACCGTCATGCTCTGAATCTGGTCGACATGCGCTGGCCCCGGAGGCACCAACGCCACGTATAGCGCCCGCTCTGTATCTGGTGCGATCTGGCGCCGCCACGCCACCCGGTAGAACTCCGTGTAAGGGCGTCGCAGTCGCCGCAGCAGCTCCGCCTCCATCTGTTCGTCCGTTACCTCGGCCGGTTCCACCTCGAAGCGACCGGCTGCGATGTTCCGCGCTCGTGCCATCTCACGCCCGGACTCCTTAAGCTGCTCCAGCGTCCTGCCGTCGCTCCACACGTCCTGGGCAGCCCGGTACACATCGGGCTTCGCCACATACACGTACTCGGACTCGGGCACGGCGTCGTCAGCCAGGGTCATCGGATTGAGGCCCAGGACCTCGCCGCCACCCTGACTCGGCTGCTTGAACATGGGATTGGCCAAGCCAATCTGAGGCCCCTTGAGGATCACCTCGGACCAGTCGGCTGGCCGCCGGACCACACCCGCATCGTCAGCCATGCTGTAGCCGATAAGGTCGTCATCCTTAGCGGTCTTCTCGTTGTAGCCGCTGGTGATTTGCGGCTCCCAATCAGCGAGGCGCACAGGATACGCAGCGAGTGCCTTGATGGCCTCAGCTTCGGCCGTGCTCACCGGCGACAACAGCCTCGCCTGGCGAATTGGCTGCGCCTCGTCGCCGGACAACTTCTTCCACTGCGCAAGAGTGGCCTCGTCCACCCGGATGATCCGCTTACGGTGCGGCCGTTCGTCCCAGCTGGCACCGTACTTGATTCCAGGATCGGGAGCCGTTCCGTCGTCGTCGGCCGAAAGTCGCAGCGCATCAACCGAGACGAGCCAAGACAGGTGGTCAAAGCCGATCTCACCTTCCTGCCCATAGATGTGTACGCCGAAGTGACTGGCGTGACCGACGGGAGGAGGGAAGAACCGGTTACCCTGGTTCACGAAATCTCCGTGCATCCGGAGCCTGGTGTAGGCGGCCTCGCGCAGTCGGCCTTCCTTGTCCCCACTGAAGTGAGAACCAGGATGGACGAGCCCCACAGTGCCGTTCTCGCCAAGGTGCTCCCAGGTGCGGCACATAAACGCGCGGTACAGGTCCGGACGCGTTCCCGAGATCAGCGGATAGGACACAGCACTACCCAGAAGCTCGGCTGTGGCTGCCGTTGCGGTCAGGTCACGCAGGTAGGCCATGCGGTGGGAAGCATTTTCCAGAACGGCACTCTTGTGCTCCCTACGTGCCGTGGCCGAAGGCTTCTCCGCGAGCCCGAACCACGGATCGAACTCGGCCAGCGCTACGCCCTCGTTCCAGTCAGGCCGCACCCAAGGCGGGTTACCCACCTGCAAGTCAAACCCGCCCCCCTCCCCCCGGAACACATGCGCAAAGTGCAGCTCCCAGTGGAAGAAGCCGTGGCCGTCCTCCGCCTTTATGTCCTTCTCCGTCGTACCGGCGATGTCCTCGACCGTGTTCAGCCACGGGTAGCGGAACGGCAGGAGAGCCGCCGGCCGCATGCCGAGGAAGCCCTCCAGGCGGTCCTCCACGTCGGCCAGCAGCTCCAGCGCGTCGTCAGGGCTGAGGTTCTCGATGCCCGAGAGGAGCGACTGCTCAGGCATGTCGGCCGTGCCGAGGACGCCCTCCAGGAAGTCCAGCCAGTCTCCGAAGCTCTGGAGAGGGATGGCCCTCCGCTCAGGGGGACGGCTGCTTGCCTTCCTGCTCCTCCTAGCCCCTGCGGGCGGCAGCTCCGCGCCCAGCTCGCCCTGCTCACCGTCCGGGTCGTCGAACAGCCCGGTGGCATGCCACAGATGGGCGCCCGGAGCCGTGGCCGGTGTCTCGGCGGCGGTGGGACGCCCGTCCGACGGGCCAGGTGCTGCCGCCGCTTCCTGGGGGAGGCTGTCACCCGAGGCGTACACCGCGTCCGTGCCGTCGAGTTCGCCGGTCTTGTCCAGCGGCCAGAACCACAGCGCGCACCACGCGTCCATGACGGTCTTCAGCCGCCAGTACGGCGTGCCGTGGCGCGTCAGGTCGTCGAGGATCTTCTGCTTGTCCTCCGCCTCGGCCTCCGCCTCAGCCCCGGCCGCCTCCTCCAGCCAGTCGGCGCCCCACACGTCGATGCGGCGGGCGATCGTCCGCTCGGAGAGTTCCAGCCGGGTGGCGACCAGCGACCACAGGAACTCGGCTCGCCGGGCCACGCCCTGCAAGCGGCCCAGCTCGGTCTTCTCCGCCGCCTTCCGCCACCGGTCGTAGCGCTTCTGCCGTGCCTCGGCCGTCTCCTCGCCGCGCTCCTGGAACGGCTTCGGGCCCTTCGGTGCCTTCTGGATGCCCTTCCGCCACCTGCCGAGCGCCTTCGCCGCGTCCTCCGCGAGCTTCTTGGCCTCCGGCTCCCCGGCGACCGCGCCCCACCCGATCGCGGGCAGCAGGAACTGGTGCACCGCCCCCTCGGGCAGGGGCCCGTCACGGAACGGCAGGTCAGTCGGCGGCAGAGTGTTCTTCTTCGCGAGCCACTGGCCGTCCGCCAGGACGCCGGCCTTGTAGACCTTGCGGCTCGCGCCGATGAGGGAGTTGCCGCGCCGCAGGTGCAGCCCGAACCAGGGGGCCCGCATGCCCGGGTGCATGGAGTTGAGCCACAGGGAGACCTCGGCCAGCTCCACCGCCGTGGCGTTGAGGTCGACCCCGTAGGCGTTGTGCAGGGCGACGTACGCCTTGGTCTTCTGGAGTTCGGCCTGCCGGAGCTCGGGGTCGATGCGGCGGCCCAGCTCGTGTTCACGCCGCCGCAGGTACTCGGCGGCCACCTGGTCGATCGCCTCGTTGAGGAACGCACCCGAGCCGAGAGCCGGCTCGCAGATCTTCCACTCCAGGAGTTCCCTGGCCGGGGTCGTGGTGTCGTGCTGGTCCAGCCGGTGCTTGAGGGCCAGCTCGACCGTGACCTCGGTCAGTGACTTCGGCGTGTAGTACGAGGCGGAGGTCTGGCGGTCGCGGCCGGCCAACCGGTAGACGAACGTGCCCTCCGGGTGGACCACCCGCTCACGACGGCCGGTCTCGGGATCGGTCCGCCGGACGAAAACCTCGTCCGTGTAGTCCTGCACGCGGGAGGCCGGGATCATCCAGCTGCCGCCCGAGGAGTCGCCGCCCTTGGCGACCTCGTAGAGCTCCTCCTCGGCGATGAAACCGGTGTACGACATCAGGCCCTCGTACACCGCGCCGAGCTGGTTGATGCCGAGTTGCGCGTAGGAGATGAATCCGCCGCGTTCCTTGCCCCTGCCCTGGGTGAGCATCAGGCGGCGCAGCACCTTGTGCAGGGTCTCGTTGCGCAGCCGGGTGTCCAGGAGCGGGAGGCGGCGCTCGTCGTCGCCGCGCCCATATGCCGGGTTCTCGATCTGGTCGTCCGAGATGAGGCGGACGGCCTTCTTGGCGAACAGCTCGGACTTCAGGGCCTCGAAGCGCAGGCCCGCGCTGGTGCTGCGGGCGGCGGCGCGGCGGGCACGGTCGGCCTCACGGACACGCTCGGTGTGTTCGGCCTGGGTGATGGCGCCGGCGGCGAGGAGCCCGTCCGCCTGCCGCTCGGCATCGGCGGCCTCACGGACGGCGGCCTCCGCCGCCAGGTCCTCGGGCTCGGTGCCGTAACGGCGGTGGCCGTTCTCGACCTTGTCGAAGAGCAGGTCCAGCGACTCGTACAGGTGGAAGCCGCGCCGGGAGCGCTCGCCCACCAGGTCGCGCAGGACGAGGTCGCCGAGGCGCTGGAGGCCGTAGCCCCGCTCGTACTCCGGGTAGTCGGAGGGCAGGATGCCCAGCGCCGGGCTGGCCTCGGCGTACAACAGGAACAGGATGCGGTACAGGTAGCGCAGCGACTCCCGGCTGAGCTCCTTGGCCAGGCGGGCCGGGTCGTCGAGCTCGGCCGGGGTGATGCCGTTCTCCGGTTCACGCAGGCGTGCCAGGACCTCGTTGGCGATCCACTCGACGCTCAGACGCAGGCCCTCGCGCAGTTCGGTGGAGACCCCGACCGCGTGCTTTCCGGACTTGTCGAGGAAGCCGGCCAGCGGCGCGGTGCCGCCCTCGGTGGGGACGCGCAGCGAGTCGGCACCGAACAGCGCTGCCACCGTGTCGAGTTCGCCGCCGTGCCGGTCGTCGCGGCGGTTGAGCGCGGCGTCGAGGTCGGCGGCCAGGTAGCGGCCCTCGTGCCAGGCGAGGCGGTCGGCGAGGACGACGACGCCGCCGACGAGCAGGAGGACGTAGCGCGGGGGTGTGTCGCAGGCGAAGAGGAAGTCGGTGACGGCCTTGGCGTCTTCGAGGAGCGCCGCCCCCTCCAGGGCGACGGGGTGGAGCAGGCGGCCGGCCTCGTCCGGGTCGAGCGCCGCGTCGGGCTCGGTGGTCCAGCCGCAGGAGACGGCATACAGGCCGGGCTCGGCGTGGGAGACCTGGACGGTGTACGCGTGGTCGGCGCGGTGGACGGTGACGGCCTGCTCGTGCGCGTCGGTGTAGCCGAGGGCCTTCAATGTGTCCAGGTGGACCTCGGTGAACCGCTTCTGCCAGCCCTCGTTCTCGGGCGCGTCGGGATCGACGAGCGCCTTCGCATCCGTGACCAGGGCCGCGCGGCCCGCGAAGTAGGAGGTGCGCAGGGCACGCAGGCCCTCACGGGGGGTTCGGGCGCGGGAGGGTACGGAGGCGGGGTCGAGACCTTGACGTTTCGCCTCGGCGACCGCGTCGGCGTGCCTGCGGCGCTCCTCCTCCTCGAAGGCGGCCCAGCGGGCGAGGAGACCGTCCTTGGCCTTGAGGTCCTTGGGCAGGACCTCGGCGAGGTAGTGGGCCGAGAGGTAGTCGCCGTGGTTGACCAGAGAGTCGTACGTCACGTCAGTTCTCCGCCTGGGCGTCGGACGGGTGAGGGTCGGCGGCGGGCGGCCCGGCCGTCGGGTCCGTTTCCGGCCCGGTGCCGGAAGCGTCCGGGGCGCCGGGGCGGTCGAGGACGGCCAGGACGCGCAGCAGCGGCCGGCCGGTGGTGTGCAACTGGTCCAGAAGCCGTGCCAGTTCGTCGGCTGTCTCCTCGACGAGGCGTTCGCGGCGGCCGGTGACGCCGGGCAGCAGGGAGTCCGTACGCCACTGGGCGACATGGGCCCGGTAGGTGGCGAGCGGCTCGCTGATCTGCTCCTCCCAGGCGGCCCTTCCCGTCTCCAGGTGGTCACGCGCCGCCGCGACGGCCGCCGGCACGAGGGCCTGGAGCGCCTCAGGGTCGCGTGGGCCACCGGTACGGGCGAGCCTCGGTCCGACCTTCGCGTCGCGCAATGCGTCCGCCATGGGACGCACCTCGGGTGTCCCGGTGCCGTCGCCGCCGAGCCCGGTCACCGCCATCCAGCGCACCACGGTGGGGCGGCCCAGTGCGTTGGAGTGGATGCCCTGGACGAGGAAAACGGGTCCTTCGACGTGCGGGGTGGTGATGACCGGGGCCTCCTGCCGTCCGAACTCGACGAGGACCTTGTCCGTCAGCCACTCCACCACCGGGTGGACGTCGGTGAGGAAGGAGACCTCCGGCCACATGGTGGTGCTGCTCTCCCTGGCCTCGTTGAGCTTGCGCTGCGCGAGGGCGCGGTCGAAGGTGACCAGCATCCGATCGGCGACACGCTGCTCCTTCAGGTAGGAGGGCGGCAGGGCCTTGAGGCGGTGCAGCAGGTCGGGGGCCATGGCCGGGGAGAGCGAGAAGTACGCGCCCCCCTTGGCGTCGGTGCCGGACGCCAGACCGATCAGGTCCTGGGCACGGTCCTGGTACACCAAGTCGAGGGCGGTGTCGACGAAGTCGGCGGTGTCCCCCTCGAACAGGGAGATCAGCTCGGCGCGTGCGGGCAGCTCCTGTTCGGCGATCGTGCCCACCTGGCCGAAGAGGTCGGCGAGGGTGTTGTCCTCGGCGGGGTCGGACTCCAGGAACTCCTCGACGGTGACCCCGCGGACCAGCTCCTTGATCAGCCGGCGCTCCTCCTCCTCCGCCCGGTAGATGCCTGACACGGCCTCGGCCGTCCCGTCCAGCTTGTGCGCCTCCTCCTCGCGGAGGAGCAACTTCTCGGCGACCGTGCGGTCGTCCTTGGCGCCGGGGACCGCGGAGGTGAGGATCAGGGCACGGAACTGGGGCTCGTGCTTCTGCCCGTACCGGTCGATACGTCCGTTGCGCTGCTCGATGCGGATCAGCGACCACGGGATGTCGTAGTGGATCAGATGGTGGCACTGGCGGTGCAGGTTGACGCCCTCGGAGGCGACGTCACCGGTGAACAGCAGCCGGACCGGGTCGTCGGCCAGCCCGAACGCCTCCAGGATCTTGGCCTGTTCGTCGTCGCTGAGACCGCCGTGCATGACCGAGACGGCCTTCGCCGTGCCGTCGGCCCCGACGGGGAAGCCGAGCCGGGCCGGGACGGTCTCGGCCAGCCAGGTGAGCGTACGGACGCGCTCGGAGAAGACCACGGCACGGGTGGCCGACCGGGGGCCGACCCCGATGTCCTTCAACTGTTCGACGAGTGCGTCGAGCTTGGCGGAGTCACCGGGTGCGGTGCCGTCGCCCATGTCCGCAACGATCTCCCGCAGCCGGGCGAGGGCCGCCTGCTCCGGGGCGATGGCGGGGTCGGGCCGCAGCCCCTTCTCCTCCGCCTTGCGGACCCGCTCGGCGAGTGCGGCGATGCGGTTGGCGACCGTCTCACCGAGGGCGACGTGCGAGGAGAGGAACGTCTTGAGCAGGTTGTAGGCGAAGACCGCCTCGGTGGCGACCGACGCGGGGTCCTCGTCGGCCGTGCCGAACTCCGCACTCTTCGGCGCGGCGGGAATCCAGTGCTCAGCCAGTTCCGCGAAGACCCGTTCCTCGGCCTCGGTGGCGGCACAGTGGAGGGAGACGGTGGGGCCGCGGTCGGGCCACTCGTCGCCCATCTCGTCCCGGACCTCGGGGCTGATCTTGGTCCGCCGGATGAAGAGGTGGCCGAGGTCCTCGGCCGGGTCGTAGTGGTCGCGGTCGGCGATGGCGGCCGGGTCGAGCAGCGAGATCAGGTCGGCGAAGGACCGTTTGTCGCCGTTGTGCGGGGTGGCGCTCGCGAGCAGGAGGGCATCCGTGCGGGGGGCGAGGATCTCGGCGAGGGCACGGCGCTGGCTGCCCGGGTTGATCAGGTTGTGGGACTCGTCGATCACGACGGCGTCCCAGCGGATGCGCTCCAGATGGTGCCGGTACTGGCCGATGTTCTTGAGCGTGTCGACCGAGATGATCACGCGTTTGTAGTGCGTGAACGGATTCCGGCCCGCCGGGATCTCGCGCTGGATCCGCTGGATGCCGAGCGAGTCGAGCCGCACGAGCGGGATCGAGAAACGCGTCCACATCTCGTGCTGGAACTGTTCCAGGATGCTCTGCGGGGTCACGATCAGGATGCGTTCGCCCCGGCCCCGGCGGATGAGCTCCGCGAGGGTCAAACCGATCTCCAGCGTCTTGCCGAGACCCACGACGTCGGCGATCAGGACCCGGGGCCGGAGATTGCGCATGGACAGGGCGAGCTCGGCGGGTCGCTGCTGGTAGACGAGCGGATCGAGCAGGAAACGGTCGGCCAGGGCGAGACCCCGTTCGGACTGGGGCAGCGGCGTCTTGCGCAGGATCGCCTCGAGGAAGAGACGGCTGCGCCGGAAGTACGAGGACTTGTCGGGGACCAGGCGGGTCTTCTCCGGATCGAGCAGTTCGACGTCGTCGATCCTGCTGAAGAAGACGGCCTCCTCGTCCCGGACGAACTCCGAGACGCCGACCGCGTCGATCCGCTCACCGTCGTAATCGGTCGGGGCGGTGTTGCGGACCAGCCACTCCTCGTCACGTACGGAGATCTGCGCCCCCGGCGGGAACCGGGTCTCCGCCTCTTGCGCCCCCTGGGCTGTCACCCTCGGCCCCTCCTCGTCCTGTGCACCCCGCGCTTCCTGCGGCGTCAAGTCTGTCATGGCGGACCAGGGGGCCCCGCCCGATCACCGGGGGGAGTGGGCCGTAGCTCAGAAGCGTGCTTCCCGGGCGTAGGAGGCTCTGATCCGCTCGGCGATCTGCAGGGGCACGGCGGCCCGGACAGTGGTGGACCGGCGGCCTCGGGGCCGGGTGTCACAAGGCGCGGGCACCGGCCCGGACCGGGTGGCGGAGACAGCGTCCGCAGGCTCCTCGGCGCTCCCGGTCCCATCGGCCCCGGCCGGTACCGGCTCACCCGTTCCGTCATCCTCCTCAACCGCTGCCGGGTCGATCACCGTGGGTGTGTAGGCCGCGTCGGCGTCGCCGGGTGCGACAGCGGGTGGGGGCAGCTGCGGCACGACGATCTCGGGGGTCAGGTCGGTCAGCAGGCGCTTGGCCTGGAGAGCGGTCAGGCCGAGACCGTGGATGAGCTGCACGAGTCTCGCGATGACCTCCGACAGCGTGGGCCGGGCCATGGGGTCCAGGGACAGCATGTCCGTCACCAAGCCCTCCAGCTCCGGAGGCAGGCCGGTCAGGTCGGGTGACGTCGCCGGATCCTCGATCCTCAGCGCCACGGCTTGCCAGTTCGGCCCTTCGTAGGGGTAGTGCCCGGTCGCGGCGAACAGCAGTACCGCGCCCAGCGCGTATACATCAGCCGACCGCTCCAGCTGGTGCTCGCCCCGGGCCTGCTCCGGCGGCATGCACAACACGCTGCCGACGACGAAGCCGGACGCCGTGAGCATGGTGCGACGCTCGGCGAGCACGGCGAGCCCGAAGTCGATCACTTTGGGTCCGTAATCGGACAGCAGGATGTTCTGCGGCTTCAGGTCACGGTGGAGCAGCCCCGCCTCGTGGACCGTGCCGAGGCCCTCCGACAGAAGTGCTCCGAGGCTGGCGGCCTGGGCGAGAGGGAGAGGGCCGTGCTCGGCGACGAACGTACGCAGATCCGGGCCGGGGACGTATTCCACGGCGAGCCAGGGCGGTTCCGCCGCCGCGTCGGCGGCCACGAAACCGGCGACGAAGGGCCCGTACACCGTGCGCATGCTGTCCACTTCGGACCGGAACCGGGCCCGGGTGTCCTCATCGAGCACAGAGGCCTTGATGACCTTCACGGCCGCCTGATGGCCGGCTGCGGACTCGCCGAGATAGACCTGCCCCATGCCGCCGGAACCGATCCGGCACACCAAGGCGTACCCACCGATCATCTTCGGGTCGTCGTCCCGCAATGGCTCCACGTGCCGCGCCTCCCCCGTGACCGGTGCACACCGTCCTGATACGCGTGCGCCCAACGGACTTGCCGAGTTTAGGGGAGAGCCTTCCGGCTCACCCCCGGGCACTCAGGCCTCTCTCCCGGTCCCGGCCCGGACGTGGCGGAGCCCGGGAGTCGTATCCAGCTCCCGGGCCCCTGGGGTTGCCACCCAATTGCGCGTGCCAGCGCCGTTTAAGAGTGCGGATCAGTCGTCATACCGTCGCGTTCTGCCTTTGAACTACCGCGCCGTGGCAGAGGCGCAGGCCGGATTCGAACCAGCATTCAACGGTGTTCGTCCGTACTCGGTCGATCTGGCAGTCGGCGGCGATACTGAAGCTGGAGCGAGAGTCTGAGATTGATCGCGGCTGCCTCTGCCATGTTGGGCCACCCCGGCGTGTGGTGCCGGGGGGAGGACTCGAACCTCCACCGTTACCGCGTCTTCAGGCTGAACGTCAGTTTCAGCTTGCGCTCGTCACACGGGGCGGACCTCATTCCGCCTCGTGCGGGGTTGCGCAGCCCCCACGCCATCGGCGCGGGGGCGTTCTCGGGGGTGCCGCCTCGCGTCCGGCGTCAGCCGAACAGGTAGCCGAACACCGCGTCGCCGACCCGCCGGTCGGTGACCTCGGCGCCGTTGGCCTCCTCGCGGGCGAACTTCACCGCGTGCTGGAGCTTCTCGACCCGGTCCAGCAGCTCGTTCACCCGGCGCGCCGGAAGCGCTCCGGAGAACTTCACGGTCGTCCAGTACCCGATGGGAACGTCCTCGTAGTACACGTCGACCTGCGCCGGGTGCTTGTCGGTCGCCTCGGCCTTGACGTGGTTGCGCGGGACCTTCTTCGTCCGGATGGTGCGGACCGGGTCCGTCTTCCACCAGTCCGTCGACGGGTCGAGCGACCAGGACTCGGAGGCGTCCAGGACCGGAAGCTTCTTCACGAAGGTGTGCAGGTCGGTGAGCTGCTTCTCGAGGAAGAGCAGGTAGCTGACCGGTACTTCGCCGACGACCGTACGGCCGTCGACGACGACGTCCGCGCGGGCCGAGCAGTTGGCCCAGTCCTTCGTCGCGGTCACGTCGAACAGCCGGGTCAGCGACGCGGACATCTCGCGCAGGGCCTCCTCGGCCTTGATCTGCACCCGCGTGGACTCGGGCGGAAGCTGCTCGCCCTCCTCGTCCTTCGGCTGGTACGTACGCGAGATGCCGGCCAGCAGTGCCGGCTTCTGCACCTTGTGGTGGGCCGCGGTGATGTCCTGGAGCGACTTGCTCTTGACACCCTTCTCCACGGCGATGATCTGGTTGAGCTTCGCCACTTCGCCCCCTTCGAATGATCAGGAACGTACCTCACGCCCCCTCGGTCACCCGAACGGTTTTCCGCCGGGACAGCCCTCAGGGCGCCGGATACGTCACCCTGCCCTGCTCGTCGACGTGTGGTTCCGCCCCCCAGGCACCCAGCTCGTGCACGCGCGTCCCCTCGGCGCCCATGATGTGCCGGACCGTCCAGCCGCGGGCGGCGAGGGTGTTCGCGATCAGCAGCCGGTGACAGCGCCACGGCATCGGCTCTCCGCACATGACGGCGACGCGGGCGCGCTCCGCGAGGGAGGTCAGGCGGGTGATGCCGTGCTCGTAGGCCGGAAACAGGGTGTGGTCCGCGTAGTTCTTGAAGCTCGGGTTGCGCCAGCCCGCGTTGACGGTGGGGTCCACGTCCTGCTTGCGCCTCCGGCCGCCGAGCTCGTCCAGGTACACATAGCCGATGTCGGCCCGCTCCAGCCACCCACGCATGGCGTCACCGGAGAACTGGGGGCTGCGGCGTGAGCCGGGGTGCGCCCGGACGTCCGCCAGTACGTCGACGCGCTGGGCGTCCAAAAAGCCGGTGAACGTCTCCTCCGGCCACGTCCAGTGCCCGATCGTCCAGATCTCAGCCACCCGGACATGATGCCTCCCGCCGCCCCCGCTGGGCCGCACGCGACAGCGCGGCGTGCCGCACCGCTCAGCTCGTGTTCCGGGCCATCCGGAAGCCGAGGTCGTCGATCGCGAACGTGGGGTGGCTGCGGCGGCGCACCGTGGCGCCGCAGCCGCGCTCCGCCTCGGCCCAGCCGCCGCCGCGGAAGGTGCGGTAGGCGCCGTAGACCTCGACGTCGTAGAGGTCCCAGCACCACTCCCAGACGTTGCCCAGCATGTCGTACAGACCCCAGGCGTTCGGAGACCTGCCGCCGACGTCATGGGCCCGGCCGCCCGAGTTGCCCTCGTACCAGGCGATGGCGTCGAGTTCGCCGTAGCGGTAGCCGGTGGTGCCCGCCTTGCAGGCGTACTGCCACTCCGCCTCCGTGGGCAGGCGGTAACCGTCGGCGGCCGGGTCGCGGGCCACCTCGCCGCTCCGTGCGTCACGGGAGTAGACCGGGGCCAGGCCGACGCGTGCCGAGAAGCGGTTGCACAGGTCGACGGCGTCGAGCCAGCTGACGTTCGTCACGGGCAGGGCATGGGACACGGCGGGATCGGGGTCCGTACCCGTGAGCGCCCAGTACTGACCGAGGGTGACGGGGAGGCGGGCGAGCAGGAAGGGCCGGACGGCCTCCTGCCACTGCGCTCCCCGGCGGTCGTCCCGGAGATCGACGGTGCCGGCAGGTATCCCGACCATGCCTGCGGCCGTCTCGTCGTCGAGCAGGCCCACGGGGCGTCCTCCCTGTCCGGAGGGCCGAAGTACCCCCGTGCACAGATTACTTCGGCGGGAGCGCGGCCGCCGGGGAACCCGGCACCCGCGACGACGCCGCCTCAGCCCAGCATGCGGACGGGCTTCCCGTCGAGGTAGGCGCGGATGTCCTCGACCGCGTCCCCGTAGTACGCCGCGTAGTTGGCCCGGGACACGTAACCCAGGTGAGGTGTGGCCAGGAGGCGCGGTGCGCTGCGCATCGGATGGTCCGCCGGGAGGGGTTCGACGTCGAACACGTCGACGCCCGCGCCCGCGATGGCCCCTCGGTGCAGGACGTCGAGCAGCGCGTCCTGGTCGACGATCGCCGCCCGCGAGGTGTTGACGAGATAGCTGCCGGGCCGCATCAGCCCGAGCTCCTTCGCACCGAGCAGCCCGCGGGTGCGGTCGCTCAGCACCAGGTGGACGGAGACGAAGTCGCTCGTCTCCAGCAGCTCCTCCTTGGACGCCATGAAGCCTGCCCCGGCCTCCTCCGCCCGCTCCGGGGTCAGGTTGCGGCTCCAGGCCACCACGTCCATGCCGAAGGCGCGGCCGACCGCGGCGACCCTGCCGCCGATCTTCCCCAGCCCCAGGATCCCGAGCCTCCGGCCGTGCAGGTCGGCGCCGACGGTGGACTGCCAAGGTCCGCCGTCGCGGAGGGCGTTCGCCTCGGTGACGATCCCGCGCGCCAGTCCGAGCAGCAGGGCCCAGGTGAGCTCGACGGGCGGGGTGGCGGTGCTGGCGGTACCGCAGACGGTGACCCCGTGCCGTTCGGCCGCGGCGTAGTCGATGGATGTGTTGCGCATGCCGGACGCGACGATCAGGCGGAGCCGCGGCAGCCGTTCGATCAGCGTCGCGGGAAACGGCACGCGCTCCCTCAGCGTGACGACGATGTCGAACTCCGCGAGGCGCGCGACCAGTTCGTCCTCGGTGGCGCAGTGCTCGGCGAAACCGACCACGTCGATGTCGGCGGCGACGGGCGACCAGTCGGCGGCGGTGCCCGCCACGGACTGGTAGTCGTCGAGCACGGCACAGCGGAGTTTCATGGTGTCCTGCCCTTCGGCGGCACGGCGACGGTGCTGCCGCGGCACTGCGGCAGCACCGGGAAATCTACCGGCCGTGTCCGGGGCTCACGCGTCCAGCCAGGCCTCCGCGTTGCGGGCGACGTCGTAGACCCGCTCCACCTGGGTGGCGGTGAGCACGCCCGTGAGCGGGGCCAGGGCGGACACCTGGCGCTCCCGGTAGACGCTCACACCGGCCGGGGCGGCGACCACCTCCAGCGCCGTGACCCCGGTGAACACCAGCACGGTCCGCACGGGTACGTCGTAGGCGCAGTACGCCTCCAGCGCCTCCCGGGCCCGCCGGGCGCCGGGCAGGCCGTCGAGCTCGTACGGCTGGGGGGTGCCTTCGTCGATCCGCAGGGTGCCCTCCTCGATGCGTACCGACGCGCCGGGGCGGTGTTCGGTGCTCACGGCGAACACCCCGCCGGGCCCGATGAGCAGATGCCCGATCTCCGTGCCGTCCGGCAGGGGCACAGAGTGCAGCACCCTCCAGCCGTGCCGGGTCAGGCGCTTGAGCTCCGCGCCGACCCGCCGCTCCCCCGCGAGGGCGCCGCGCCGCGGATCGGCGTCCTTGTGCCGCCGCAGCGCTCCGGTGGCGACCCGTACGAACGCCACGGTCCCGGTCTCGCCGAGCTGCTCCCGGAGCCCGGTCCCGGGCCTCCGCCGGGCGAGGTCGTTCGCGGGGGTCAGCGCGGGCAGGACCGCCGGCCGCCGACGCTCCTCGGCTGGTACGGCCACGGGGTCCGGCTCGGGCGACGCCTCCGGACCGGCGACGGGGTCCGGCTCGGGCGGCGTCCTCGGAGCGGCCACCGGCTCGGGGACGGGCTGACGCGCGGCCACCGGTTCCGGCTCCGGCTGCTCGGCGGTGGCAGGCGCGGGCGCGGGCGCCGGATGCTCGGCGGTGCCAGGCGCGGGCGCCGGATCCTGCGCGGCACCGCGCCTCCGCAGGCCTCTCATCGGCGGGATGCGCGGAACCGGCGGCGGCGTGGGCGGGCCGGGGGGCACGGCCGGCGCGCCCTCACCGACCAGGGCCGGAAGATCCGGGACCTGGCGCGCGAGTGCGTCGGTCACCGCGTCCCGGTAGCGCGGGTGCAGGACCGTGATCGTGCCGCTGCCCCGGTCCGCCCAGCCGATCGCGGTGCCGTCCGGCAGGTTCACATAGAGCCGGTCGTGCCCGAAGAGCTGCCATGACGTGACCTTGAGATCCTGCATCGTGCCCCCTCTGTTCACCCCACCGGCATCCTTTGCTCCCTCAGCCTGCACGGCGGGCCGTCCCGCCGGACAGGGCGCAGAGCGGGCGCGCGGAGTCGGCGGCACGGCGTTCCGGAGCAGCCCGGGCCCTGTATGCCCCGGACTGCTCCGGTGCCTCGTTCGGACCAGGGGAAGGCCGGGAGCCGGACAGGTGTCCATCATCGCCCTCGCAGCGGCCCCGACCGTGGAAACGGTCTTTTCGTCACCTGTACGAGCGGCATCGACCACGAGATCGTTGCATCACGCACCAAAACGCGACCAACGTCCGCAAGGAGGCGTGAACGCGCACGAAACCGGGCAGCTTCCCGGGGACCTGGCAGGGTTCGGCACTGGGGGGCCGTGATGGAACCACGCGATCAGTCGGAAGCACCGGAGCCCAGACCCGGGACCGGGTGGGAATCCGTACCGGAGCACGCCTGGGGGCCCGCGCAGCCGCCCCCTCCTCCCGCCCGGCCCCCGACGCCACCCACGGCCGGTCCACCACCGGGCGGTGTGCTGCGGGCCGTCGCCGCCGGACTGCTCGGCCTCTCCGGCCTGGGGCTCGGCCACGTCCTGGTGCGCCGCTGGGGAAGGGCCGCGGTGAGCTGGGGGGCGACGGCCGTCCTGCTGCTCGTCGCGCTGCCCGCCGACCCGGACGGGGTGCCCGCCGCCCTCGTCGCCGCCTACCTCCTGCTGCTGGTCCTCGCCGGCGCCGACGCGGCCCGCATCGCCCTGCGTACGGAGTTCCGCCCGTGGTCCCGGCCCGCCCTGGCCGTGGTGCTCGGGCTGCTCCTGCTGGGCGTGCCGGTCGCGGGTACCGCGGCCTACGGCTCCGCACGCGACGAGGCCGTGGAACAGCAGCTGCTCGGCCGGCTGGAGGAGGGCGACGATCTGGTGGCGCAGGCGGCGAAGAGCTCGTTCCTCCTCTCCGCACCCGACTACCGGCACGCGCTCAGCCTGTACCGGGGACTGGCCGAGGACCACGCCGGTTCGCGCGCCGCGGCCCTCGTCCCCGTAAGGCTGAGGTCCTTCTACGCCGCCGTCGCCTCGCCGTACCGCGCGAAGAAGCACTGCGAGGCGGTCGGGCCGCTGACCTATCTGCGCACCCTGCCCGACGCGGTGGACCGGAAGCTGCTCGGCGATCTCGCTGGCTGGCCCGACACACCGCTCGCGGAGTCGCTGTACGGCTGCGGTGTCTCCCGGCTGGACGGTGCGGGCACGGATTCGGGTGGTGAGGAGCTGGGCACCCTGCTGCGTACGTTCCCGGGGACCACGCAGGCGGATCAGGTCGGCCCGGCCGTCAGCGCGACGATAGAGCGTCAGGTGGCCGGCCTGAAGGGCGCGGAGCCCTGCGCGGTGACCGACCAGTTGCGCCGGACGAGCACCCTGGTGGGCGAGCTCCCCGTGTCCTCGGTGCCTTCCCTCGGCCGGCAGGCCGCCGCGGCCGTGCAGGACGGCGTGTACGCCTGCGGCGTGGACGAGTTCGAGGACAAGCACTTCGCGGACGCCCGGCAGACCCTGACGGACTTCGCGGACGCCTACAGGAAGGACGGGCGCAGGCGGCATGCCCTGGACATCGCCACCGCGGCCGAGATAGCGGAGGTCCGGCCCTCGGCCGGCGAGCGGCTGCCCGGGAGCGGGAAGCCGGGGGGTGTCCGCATGGAGCTCGTCATCAGCAACGGCGCCCCCAACGACGTGGAGGTGCTCTACACCGGTCCGGTCACCGGCACGGTGAAGCTGAAGGCGTGCGGAAGCTGCGTGCGGTTCAGCGGCGAGGCCACGGGGGCGGCGGGCGCCTGCAGGGCGAGCGGCACGTCCTACCCGAAGGCGCGCTTGCGGCTTCCTGCGGGCGAGTACCACTTCCTGTACAAGCACGGCACGGGAGCGTCCTCCGCCGTGGACAGCTACGCCTCCGGGTCCAGCGTCAAACCCGGCTACTCGTACACCAGTTGCACCTACGTCATCGAGAGGGACCCGTACGGCCTGGACCTTCCCACCCTGCCGGACCTGCTGAAGCCGGCCTCCGCACCCCGCTGAGCTCGCTGAGCTCCCTCCGCCCGGCGCGGTCACGCGTCAGGCGGAGGTGCGTTTCCGTGCGGTCTTCGTCGCCGTGGCCTTCGTCGCCGTGGCCTTCGTCGCCGTGGCCTTCGTCGCCGCCTTCTTCGCCGTGGCCTTCTTCGCGGTCTGCTTCTTCGGCGTCTTCTTCCCGGCCGGCTCCTTCGCCGCCGTTCTCTCCGCGGATGTCTCCGTGGATGTCTCCGCGGATGTCCTCTTCGCGGCTGCCTTCTTCGGTGCCGCCTTCTTCGCCGGGGTGCGCTTCGAGGCCGGCTTCTCCGCCGACGGCTTCTTCGCGCCGCCGCTCCTGCCCGAGCCGATGTGGTGGACGTCCGCGACCTCGGCGCCCTCCCCGTGTGACTCCTGCGCCGCCCGGACGCTGTTCTCCAGCGCCGCCATCAGGTCGATCACCTTGCCCTCGGGCTCCTCGGCGGTCTCCTCCGCGACGGGTTCCCCGGCCGCCTTCGCCGCGACGAGTTCCTCGACAGCCTCGCGGTAGTCGTCGTGGAGCGTCTCGAGATCGGCGTCGCCGAGAGTGTTCATCAGCGCGTCGGCAAGGTCCAGTTCCGCGTCGCGGACCTTGACGCCGGAGTCGGGGGCGACGCCTTCCGGGGCGCGGATCTCGTCCGGCCACAGCAGCCCGTGCATCGCGATGACGTCGTCGACCACCCGCAGCATGCCGAGGCGTTCCCGCCCGCGCAGCGCGTACTTCGCGACGGCGACCTTGCCGCTGCGCCTGAGGGCCTCCCGCAGCAGGGCGTACGGTTTGGCGGCCGGGACACCGTTGGCCGAGAGGTAGTACGCCGAGTCCAGCTGGAGGGGGTCGACGGCCGAGGCCGGCACGAATCCCTCGATCTCGATCGTCTTGGCGGTGGGCAGCGGCAGGGAGGCCAGGTCCTCGTCGGTCACGGGGATGACGGTGCCGTCGGCGTCCTCGTACGCCTTGACGGTCTCGGAGGCCGGCACCTCCTCCTCGTCCAGTTCACAGACCTTGTGGTAGCGGATCCGGCCACCGTCGGAGAGGTGGATCTGCCGGAACGAGATCGAGTGGTTCTCGGTGGCGTTCATGAGCTTGACCGGGATGCTGACCAGACCGAACGAGATCGAGCCGTTCCAGATGGACCTCACCGTTCACCCCTTACGCCCGCCATGACCTCATACGTACGATTTCGTGTGATTCTTATCGTATGACGCCGATCACGGAGGTGGAGGGGCGGCGCCTCGCGCTCAGCAATCTCGACAAGGTGCTGTACCCGGCCACCGGCACGACCAAGGGTGAGGTGTTGCACTACTACGCGGCCACGGCGGCGGGTGCGATGCTGCCGCACCTGCGGGACCGCCCGCTGTCCTTCCTGCGGTATCCGGACGGTCCGGAGGGGCTGCGCTTCTTCACCAAGAACCCGCCGCCCGGTACGCCCGACTGGGTGCGGACCGCCCCGGTTCCCCGCAGCGACGACCCCGACGCCCGGCAGGTGCTCGCCCAGGACCTGCCGTCGCTGATGTGGGCGGCGAACCTGGTGGTGGAGTTCCACACCCACCAGTGGCGGCAGGACTCCCCCGCCGTGGCCGACCGGATGGTGTTCGACCTGGACCCCGGCCCGCCCGCGGGCGTCGTGGAGTGCTGCGCGGTCGCCCTGTGGCTGCGGGAGCGGCTGGCCGAGGACGGACTGTCCTCGTACGGGAAGACGTCCGGTTCCAAGGGCCTCCATCTGCTCGTCCCCCTGGAGCCGACCCCCTCCGAGGAGGTGACGGCGTACGCGAGGACGCTGGCGGTCCAGGCGCAGGGCGCGCTGCCCGAGCTGGCCGTGTACCGGATGACGCGCGCGCTGCGCCCGGGGAAGGTGTTCGTGGATTTCAGCCAGAACGCCGCGGCCAAGACCACCGCCGCGCCGTACACACTGCGGGCGAGGAGCAGTCCGACCGTGTCCGCGCCCGTCACCTGGGAGGAGATCGAGGCGTGCGGGGCGCCGGACGATCTGGTCTTCCTCGCCGGTGACATGGCCGCCCGGCTGGAGCGGCACGGGGACCTCCTCGGTCCGTTGAACGATCCGGGGCAGGCCGGGGCGCTCCCCGGGTGCTGAGCCCGGGCGGCGGAACAGGGTTTGCACAGCACGTTCACAACCCCGGCGGAAGCGACGAGGAAAGGCCGCAAGGGGAGGGTGGAACGTCCCGGCCGTGGTGCACACTCTGCGCAGACGCTGCGTCGCGGGCATCCGCCCTGCCGGGGCGCAGAAGGACGTCGCAGGCAGGGAAGTCACGGGGAGGTTGTGGCGTGTTCACGGGGATCGAAGAGGTCGACTGGGCCTCGATGAAGCATGCCTACGGCACGGCCGACGACGTGCCGGGGCTCCTGTACGGGCTCGCCTCCGCCGATCCGGCGGAGCGGGAGACCGCGCTCGACGGGATGTACGGCGCCGTCCACCACCAGGGCAACGTGTACGCGTGCACCCTCGCCTGTATCCCGTTCCTCTTCGAGCTGGTTGCCGACCCCGGCGTGCGGGACCGGGGCGGCATCGTGGAGCTGCTCACCAGCATCGGCGGCATCGACCTGGACGAGGACGAGGAGGTCGACGAGCTGGACGAGGACGAGATCGAGGGCGTCGCGAACTACGCGATGGCGTCCGCCGCCGTGGCGGCGGGCTCGCCGGTGTTCTTCGAGCTCGTCGCCGACGAGGATCCCGGGGTACGGCTCGCCGCCCCGCTGGCGCTGGCCACGCTGCACGCCCGGCCGGGCAGGGTGCTCGCCCTGCTGCGGGAGAGGCTGCCGGTGGAGGCGGACGACGAGGTGCGGCTGGCGCTCGTCGAGGCCGCCGGCCGGATAGCCCTGCGCCACCGGCGGCTGGCGGAACGGGCGGCCGACTGGCTGAGCCGGCTCGCGGCGGAGGCGTATCCGCCCGGACTGCGGCTGGCCGCCCTCGCGCAGCTCGCCAGGTGCGCCCCCGAGGCGCTGCCCGGCGATGTCGTGCGGGTGGTCTCCGGTCTGCTGCGGGAACTGCGCGCGGGGCCCGCCCGTCCCGAGCCCGCCGTGGACCCGTCCGGCGGTGACGAGACCGCGACGGAGCGGGGCACGGCCCCGACGCTGGTGGGGCAGCTGCGCGAGTTGTCCGCCGAGGAGTCCGCCGGGCGCGGCACACCGTGGGCCACCGACCTGCTGCGCACCCTGCACGTCGGTCTGGACGACCGGGTGGCGGACCGTACGGCGCTGCTGTCGGACCAACTGCGCAGCCCCGACCCGTGGCAGCGCGTGGACGCCGTACGGATGAGCAGTGGGCTGATGCGGGCCTGGCGCGGGTCGTACGACGACCTGGTGCGGCTGATCGGCGCGCAGCTCTCGGACCCGGAGCCGCGGCTGGCCGAGGCCGCCTCGTACGCGCTGGAGGATCTGTTCGGCCTGGCCGCACCGGCGGGCGACGCCCTTGCCGCGCGGGTGGCGGGGGATCCGGGGGCCTGGGTCAAGGAGTGGGCGAGCGGGCCTCCGGGTCTCGGGCCGTCGGTGAAGGCACTGGCCGGGCTGGGGGACGCCCGGGTGCTGCCCGCGGTCGCGGCGGCACTGGAACGGCCGGAGGTGCCCCACGACGTGGGCTTCGCGATCCGGTGCCTGGGCGATGCGGCCGCCCCGCTCGCCGGGGTGTTGCGGCGCAGGCTGGGCGAGGTCGGGCTGGACGAGGGCGCGTACGACCGGGCGAGCCCGCTGCTCGCCGGGCTGACGGCGCTGCGCGCGGGCGAGGCCGCCCCCGAGGTGCTGCGGGTGCTGCGGGGGGCGCCCGAGTACCGGGGCGAGTGGCTGCGTACGGCGGCGCTGAGGGCACTGGGCTCGTTCGGGCCGGCCGCCCGTTGCGCGGTTCCGGAGCTCCGGCGGCTGGCCCGTGGCACGGGCGCGGTGGCGACGGAGGCGGCGGAGGCCCTCTGGGCGGTCACCGGGGACGCCGAGGCGGTGCTGCCCGTGCTCACCGAAGGGCTGAGGGCCGAGCAGGCGCGCGACTGCCGGGCCGCCGTGACCGCGCTGGGCGCGCTGGGGCCGCGCGCCGGGGTGGCGGCTCCGCGGCTGCGGGCCCTGCTGGCCCACGAGGAGCTGTGGCTCCGGGTCGAGTCGGCGATCGCCCTGTGGGAGATCTCGGGGCGGACCGCGGAGGTGGTGCCCGTGCTCCTGTCGGCCTGGGAGAAGAACTGCCATGTCAGGGTCCGGGTGGCGGAATGTCTGGCGCGGATGGGCCCCGACGGTGCAGGCTCGGACGCGACACGGGTGCTGCGCGCCGAGCTCCTGTCCGTACGCCGGCACAAGGCGATGGACGGCGGATACGGCAGTCACGACACCCATGAGGACGAGAAGCTTCTGGCGCTCTGCCGGCGAGCACTTCTGGGACACACGGGGAAAGGAACCACATCATGATCATCTTCGGCACGCGAGGCTATCTGTACCAGCTGGCGGTCCTGACGATGGTGTGCGGCTGGTGCGGCAACCCCGCGGCGCACACCCTGCGCAAGCGGGTCACCAAGTTCACGCTGTTCTTCGTACCGCTGTTCCCGTTCTCCACGAAGTACGCGACGCAGTGCACCTTCTGCGGCGGGGAGCGGCAGATACCCAAGGAGGAGGCCGACAGCCTGCTGGCACAGGCCCAGGGCGGCCAGGACGGCAATCCGTACGGCGCCGCGCAGCAGCAGCCCGGCTACGCGCCTCCCGGCGGCCAGAACCCGTACCAGAGCTGAGCCACCCCGGGAGCGCCTGCCGAGAAGTGCCACGAAGCTGACATAAGGGAAATAACACCGTCTCCTTGCTACGTTGCGGGGCATGACCGCAACGACGGCGGACGCACGCCCGCCCGAGCTACGCCTGCCGAAGCGGCGCGGGGTCGAGCTCTCGCTCCTGATCGGGGCCGTGCTCATCTCCGTCTACGGCTACGCCGCCGTCGGCCTCGCCCGGAACGACGCCGTACCCCCCGACGTCGCCGGGTACGGCGCCGGTCTCGGTGTCCTCGCCCTGCTCGCCCATCTCGCGGTGCGCTTCCGCGCCCCGTTCGCCGATCCGCTGATGCTGCCCATCGCCGTCCTGCTCAACGGACTGGGTCTGGTGCTGATCTACCGGCTCGACCTGGAGACCCCGAGCGACCGGGCCGCGACGACACAGCTGATCTGGTCCACGCTCGGGGTGGCCTTCTTCATCGCCGTCGTCGTCCTGCTCCGCGACCACCGGGTGCTCCAGCGCTACGCCTACCTCTCGGTCGCCGCGGCGCTGGTGCTGCTGATCGTGCCGATCTTCTTCCCCGCCGTGAACGGGGCCAAGATCTGGATCCGGATCGGCGGACTCTCCTTCCAGCCGGGCGAGTTCGCCAAGATCCTGCTGGCGGTCTTCTTCGCCGCGTACCTGGCCGCGAACCGCAACGCGCTCGCGTACACCGGCCGCAGGGTCTGGAAGCTGCAGTTCCCCACCGGCCGGGTCCTGGGCCCCATCGTGGCGATCTGGCTGCTCAGCGTCGGCGTCCTCGTCCTCGAACGGGACCTGGGCACCTCGCTGCTCTTCTTCGGCCTCTTCGTGATCCTGCTCTACGTGGCCACCGGGAGGACCGGGTGGATCGCCGTCGGGCTGCTCCTGGCCGCCGCCGGCGCCTTCGTCGTCGGCTCGTTCGAACCCCATGTGCACAGCAGGGTGGAGGACTGGCTGGACCCGTACGCCACGATCGACGCCGGTCAGGGACCCAGCCAGCTCGCCCAGTCCCTCTTCGCCTTCGCCGCGGGCGGGATGTTCGGCACCGGCCTCGGGCTCGGCCACTCCATCCTCATCGGCTTCGCCGCGAAGTCGGACTTCATCCTGGCCACCGCGGGCGAGGAACTCGGACTGGCCGGGCTCACCGCGATCTTCATGCTGTACGCCCTGCTGGTGGCGCGCGGCTTCCGGGCGGGCCTGGCCCTGCGGGACCCCTTCGGACGGCTGCTGTCCATCGGCCTCGCCTCGATCCTGGCGCTCCAGGTCTTCGTGATCGCGGGCGGGGTGATGGGACTGATCCCGCTGACGGGAATGGCGATGCCCTTCCTGGCCCAGGGAGGCTCGTCCGTGGTCACGAACTGGATCATCGTGGCGCTGCTGATCCGGGTCAGCGACGTGTCCCGCACACCCGACCCCGACACCGCGGCCGGCACGGGACCGGCCGGGGAGGAGAAGTGATCCCGTACATCCGGCACGCCGCCGGTTTCTGTCTGCTGCTGCTCCTGGCCCTCCTGGCGAACGCGGCCCGTGTCCAGGTCTTCGAGGCCGACGAGCTCGACGCCAACTCCGCCAACCGCCGTACCACCATCGACCGTTACGACCAGCCGCGCGGCGACATCCTGGTCGGCGACGCATCCGTCACCGGGTCGAAGGACACCGGCCAGCAGCTCGCGTACGAGCGCACCTACCGCCACGGTCCGCTGTACGCGCCGGTCACGGGCTACGCCTCCCAGACGTACGGCACCTCGCTGCTGGAGAACGCCGAGGACCGCGTCCTGTCCGGCACCGACCCGCTCCTGGCCCCGATCCCGCTGTGGGGGGACGTCACCCGCAGCCGGCAGCCCGGCGGGAACGTGGTCACCACCATCGAGGACCCGGTGCAGCGCGCGGCGTACGGGGGCCTGGACGGCCGGCGCGGCGCGGTCGCCGCCCTGGACCCGTCCACCGGCCGGATCCTGGCCCTGGTCTCCTCCCCGTCGTACGACCCCGAGGTGCTCTCCGGCACCGGCTCCGCCGTCACCGACGCGTGGACGCGGCTGAACCGCGCGCAGAGCCGGCCGATGCTCAACCGGGCCATCCGGCAGACCTATCCGCCCGGCTCGGCGTTCAAGATCGTGACGGCCGCGGCGGCGCTGGACGCCCGCGTGGTCACCGACCCGGACGCGGAGACGGACACCCCGTCCCCGTACGTCCTCCCGGGCACCTCCACCGTGCTGCCGGACGAGGCGCGGGGCTGCCGGAAGGCGTCCCTGGCGGAGGCGATCCGGGTCTCCTGCAACACGGTGATGGCCCATCTCGGGGTCGAGGTGGGGCTGGACGGGATGCTGGAGGCGGTGGGCAGGTTCGGCTTCAACGACAACTACCTGAAGATCCCCTCCCGGGTGGCCCGCAGCAATTTCGACTCGGACATGAGCGACGACCAGCTGGCCCAGTCCTCGATCGGCCAGTTCGACACGGCCGCCACCCCGCTCCAGATGGCGATGGTCGCCTCGGCGGTCGCGAACGGCGGCGACCTCCGGCGCCCCCACTTGGTGGACCGGGTGACCACCGACGACGGCGACACGGTCAGGCAGCAGGGCTCGGACTCGTACCACCAGGCCATGGAGCCGACGACGGCCCAGCAGCTCCGGCGGATGATGGTCGACGTGGTGGAGGACGGCACCGGCGCGAACGCGGCGATCGACGGGGTGACGGTCGGCGGGAAGACGGGCACCGCCCAGCACGGGGTCGACAACTCCGGTACGCCGTACGCCTGGTTCATCGCCTGGGCGCAGGCGCCGGACTCCGGCCGGCCCGCGGTCGCCGTCGCGGTGGTCGTGGAGGACGCGTCCGCCGACCGGGACGACGTCAGCGGGGGCGGCAACGCGGCCCCGATCGCCCGCGCGGTGATGGAGGCGGCGCTCGACCGCTGAGACCGGCCGGCGGCGGCAGCGCACGAGGGCCGAGACTGGCCGTCATGACAGCCGCCCTCGAAGCGTCCCTCGCCCGGATCGACCGGCTCGACCCGGAGCTCCACGCGTTCACGGAGGTGTGGCACGAGGAGGCCCGGGCCCGCGCGGAGGCCGCTTCCCGTCTCCCGCTCGCAGGGCTGCCGTTCGCCGTGAAGGGCCGTGCGGGCGTCCGTTCGTACGCCGCACGCCGTCTGGCCGCCGCGGGTGGTGTCGCGGTCGGGGCGACCTCCGTCCCCGGCCCCGGCACGCCCTGGCAGACGTGGGGGCAGGGGGCGCACGGCCGTACGGTCAACCCCTGGCGCCGCGACCGGACCCCGGGCGGATCGTCGGCGGGGTCGGCGGTGGCGGTCGCCGCGGGCCTGGTGCACCTGGCGACCGGCAACGACGGGGCGGGGTCGGTACGGATCCCGGCCGCCTGGTGCGGGGTGTTCGGCCTGAAGACGACCACGGGTCTACTTCCCTCCCCCGACCGTACGGGCCTGGCGTCCCCCGGTGTCCTCGCCCGCTCGGTGGACCTGGCCGAGGTCTACCTGCGCCATGTGACCGACGGGTACGTCCCGCGGGCGGCGAGGCTCCCCGTCCCGGCCGTGTACAGCCCCGACCTCGGATTCGCCGCGGTCACCCCGGAGGTCGCGGACGTGACCCGGCGGGCGGTCGGCCGTCTCGTGGCCGCCGGAGCGGTGCGCCTCGTGGCGGGGTCCTGCGATCTGCTCGACCCGGCGGAGGCCTGGACCGCGGTGCGCGCGGGACACCCGGCGCCGTCCGCCGAACGGATCCGCTCCGCCAACGACCGGACGCTCGACACCCTCTTCGCCCGTACGCCCCTGCTGCTCACCCCGGTCGCGCCCACCCCGCCGCACGGTCACGAGGGCCCCGGGGACGTCTACTCCACCGCGCTCACCTGGGCGTTCAACCTCAGCGGCCATCCGGCGGCGAGCCTGCCCGCAGGTTTCACCCCGGAGGGCTGTCCGGCGGGACTCCAACTGGTCACCGGCCGGGGGACGGACGCGGAACTGCTCGGTTTCGCCCGCGCGCTGGAGCGCGTCCTCGGCCCCGCGCCGGCCTGGGCGGACGGCTGACGGGGCGGCCTGGGCTGACGGCTGACGGCTGACGGCTGACGGCGCCGTCAGCCCAGTGGTTCACGCCGTGCGCGCCACTCGGCGGGAACACCGCCGACCCCCGTGGCCGCCCCGACGACTCCCCCGGTGATGGCGCAGGTCGTGTCCACGTCCCCGAAGCCCTCCGCCGTCGCCCAGAGCGCCGCCTCCAGGTCCTCCCGGTGCCGGGCGGCGGTCCACAGGGCGAACGGCACCGTGTCGTCCGCCCTGATGCGGCTCCCGTTGCCCAGGAGGTCGGCGGCCTTCCACGGTTCCGTGGCTAAGGGCAGTTCCGCGGCACGCAGCACGCCCTCCCGCACCGGGCCCCCGGGCGTGTGCGCCGCCACCGCCTCCAGGGTGAGCTCACGGCGTACCGAGAGCGCCGCGGCGACGGCGACCGCGACCGCGCCGGCGACGCCCTGCGGATGGGCGTGGGTGACGACCGCCGAGAGCGCGGCCTGTTCGACGACCAGGCCGAGGTCCGCGTGGAAGCGGGCCCCGAGCGGCGCGACCCGCATCGCCGCCCCGTTGCCGAGGCTGCCGCCCTCGAAGAGCCCGGGCGCCAGGGTGCGCCAGTCGCCCGGAGCGGTCAGGAGCTGCGGCAGGAGCATGTGCATCCCGTGCCCGTAGCCACGGGCCTGGTCCGCGTCGAAGGCCAGGGCGTAGTACAGGGCGAGCCGGTCCTGCTCCACCTGTCCGTACTCGTCCAGGACCCTCTGGAGGGCCAGGGCCATCGCGGTGTCGTCGGTCCAGTGCCAGACCGGCTCGTGCGGGGTCCGGCGCGCCCTGACCTCGGCGTACGCCTGCCGGGGCGGCCGGAACAGCGGGAACCAGCGCTCCCCGAAGGCGTCCCCGAGCGCGAGCGCTTCGAGGCTGCGGTGTGCCGCGGCCGTGTCCCCTGGTACGGAGGTCGCATTCATGGTTCCCATCCTCCCTCCGGAGGTCCGGCGGCGTACATCTGTTTGGGGGCCGGGGCTCAGTCGCCTGTGCCGCCCTGCGCTATGGCCTCCGCGACCTCCTCGACCCGCGCCCGTTCCTCCGCCGCGAAGCGGTCCCGGTCCAACTGCTCGGCGATCTCCTCGTCCTGGGCCATCAGCAGGTCCAGGTTCGAGTCGCCCAGTTCGAACACGCCCATGTCGACGTAGGCCTTCTGGAGCCGTTCGCCCCAGAGGCCGATGTCCTTGACGCAGGGGACGATGCGGCTGAACAGCAGTTTGCGGAAGAGCTGGAGGTACTCCGAGTGCTCGGAGAGGTCCTTGGCCTCCTGCTTGCCGATGCCGAAGTTCTCCAGTACCTCGACGCCGCTGAGCCGGTCGCGCATCAGGTAGCAGCCCTCGATGACGAACTCCTCGCGCTCGCGGCGTTCGGCGTCGCTCAGCTGCTTGTAGTAGTCACGCAGCGCCATGCGGCCGAAAGCCACGTGCCGTGCCTCGTCCTGCATGACGTAGGCGAGGATCTGCTTGGGCAGCGGCTTGGTCGTGGTGTCTCGGATCATGCCGAACGCGGCCAGTGCCAGCCCCTCGATGAGGACCTGCATACCGAGGTAGGGCATGTCCCAGCGGGAGTCGCGCAGGGTGTCGCCGAGCAGCCCCTGGAGGTTGTCGTTGATCGGGTAGAGCATCCCGACCTTCTCGTGCAGGAAGCGGCCGTAGATCTCCGCGTGCCGTGCCTCGTCCATCGTCTGGGTGGCGGAGTAGAACTTCGCGTCCAGGTCGGGGACCGACTCCACGATCCGGGCGGCGCAGACCATGGCGCCCTGCTCACCGTGCAGGAACTGGCTGAACTGCCAGGAGGTGTAGTGCTTGCGCAGTTCGCCGCGGTCCCGCTCGGTCATCTTGGCCCAGTACGGGGTGCCGTGGAGCGTGAGTGCCTCGTCGGGCGTGCCCAGGGGGTCGGCGGGGTCGACCTCCAGGCTCCAGTCGATGCGCTTGTTGCCGTCCCACTGCTTGTCCTTGCCCTTCTGGTAGAGGGCGAGGAGACGCTCGCGGCCGTCGTCGTAGTCCCAGCTGAACCGGGCCGCCCCCGTGGCGGGTACCTGCCATGTCGGGGTCGGTGGTGCGGTGATGTAGAGGTCGTGTGTCGACACGGACAGCTCCTTCGCCGGGCGAGGATCGTGCATTCCGTGGTGCTGACGTCCGTTGGCAGTTTCACCCGTTGGTAGACGCGCGGTCAACAAGTCGCGCACAAGGGATTGACTGCCTTGCTGACAGGCAGTCTCATAATCTCCGACCGGAAACCTGACCGCCGGTAACCCATGTGCGAGGTGCCTTCAGCCATGACGACAGTGACCGACGAGGACATCCAGGCGCTGCGCGATGCGCTCGGCCCGCTCAAGGACCGCGAACAGGTCGCGGCCCGCCTGCTCGAGGCCTCGGCCAAGCACTCCTTCGATCCGGACACCGAACTCGACTGGGACGCGGCAGTCGAGGACGGCAAGTGGTTCTGGCCGCCCGAGCTGGTCTCGCTCTACGACACCCCGCTGTGGCGGAAGATGTCCGAGGAGCAGCGGATGGACCTGGCGCGGCACGAGGCGGCGTCGCTGGCCTCGCTCGGCATCTGGTTCGAGATCATCCTGATGCAGCTGCTCGTCCGGCACATCTACGACAAGTCCGTGACCAGCAAGCACGTCCGCTACGCCCTCACCGAGATAGCCGACGAGTGCCGGCACTCCATGATGTTCGCGCGCATGATCGAGTGGGGCGGGGCGCCCAGTTACCCGGTCCCCCGGCGCTACCACAACCTGGCGCGAGTGCTGAAGACCGTCTCCACCACCCCCGGTTCGTTCGCCGCGACCCTGCTCGGCGAGGAGATCCTGGACTGGATGCAGCGGCTCACCTTCCCCGACGAGCGCGTCCAGTCGCTGGTGCGCGGAGTGACCCGCATCCATGTCGTCGAGGAGGCACGGCACGTGCGCTACGCCCGCGAGGAACTGCGCCGGCAGATGGTGACCGCGCCGCAGTGGGAGCGCAGGCTGACCCGGCTCAACTGCGGTGAGGCCGCACGTGTCTTCTCCGTCTGCTTCGTCAACCCGCGGGTCTACGAGAACGTCGGGCTGGACCGGCGCGAGGCCGTCGCCCAGGTGCGGGCCAGCGGTCACCGGGCGGAGGTCATGCGGACGGGGGCGAAGCGCCTCACCGACTTCTTCGACGACATCGGTGTGCTCAACGGGGTGGGGCGCAGGCTGTGGAAGAGTTCGGGCCTGCTGGCCTGAGGCCACTCCTCCTTCCGGAGGGAGCGCTTAGGCTTCGGAGTATGACCTCCGCACCCGCAGCACCGCCGGCCCGCGCGTACCGACGCCTGGGTGTCGAGGAGCGCCGCGCCCAGCTGCTGGGCGCGGCCCTCACCCTCTTCGCCCACCGGGCTCCGGACGACGTGTCGATCGACGAGGTGGCGGCCGCCGCCGGGGTCTCCCGTCCGCTGGTCTACCGCTACTTCCCCGGCGGCAGGCAGCAGTTGTACGAGGCGGCCCTCGGGTCGGCCGCCGAGCAGCTGACGCTCTGCTTCTCGGAACCCGCCGTCGGCCCGCCCACCGAGCGGGTCAGCCGGGTCCTGGACCGCTACCTCGGTTTCGTCGACCAGCACGACGCGGGCTTCAGCGCGTTGCTGCGCGGAGGCAGCGTGGCCGAGACCTCGCGGACGACGACGATCGTGGACGGGGTGCGCCGGTCGGCGGCGGAGCAGATCCTGCTCCACCTGGGGCGCGGCGGCGGGCCCGGCCAGGAACCCGCCGGGCCCCGCCTGCGGATGATGGTGCGCACCTGGATCGCCGCCGTGGAGGCGGCGTCCCTGATCTGGCTCGACGAGGAGAAGCAGCCGCCGGCCGCCGGTCTGCGGAGCTGGCTGGTCGATCACCTGATGGCCCTGCTCGCCGTCACCGCGGCCTCGGACGAGGAGACGGAGACCGTGGTGGCGGACCTGCTGGCCAAGGAGACCGCCGACGGCCCGGCCGGACGGCTCGCGACGCTCATCATCCCCGTGGCGGGGCACGCGGCACACCTGCTGCCGCCTGAGTGACACTGGCCCGGTGAAAAGCGAGAACACGCCCTTCCGCGGCGGCCCCCTGGACGGCCGGGTGCTGCCCGTGCTGCTCGGCCCGACCGGTCATCCGCCCAAGTGGTACGAGGTCCCGGTGCCGGACGCCGACGGCGGTCCCCCCACCGTCCACGCCTACCGGCGCGCTCCCGCGGGCTATTCGAAGCGGCTGGGGCTGCAGCGTGGCTGGGTCTACGAGTTCGCCCCCGGCGGCCGCGAGCGCTTCACCCCCAAGTGGCCCTGGGGCAAACCCCGCAGCGGGTCCTGAGCCGCTGCGGCACCCCCGCCCGTAGGATCGGCGGTCAGGTGCCGTGGGCACGGTCACAAGGGGGGTGCGCCATGGAGGCGCTGCGTCAGGACGATCCACGCCGCTTCGGCCCGTACACCGCGCTGGCGCGCTTCCGCGAGAACGCCGGTGCCGTGCACTTCCTCGCCCGGGGTGCGGACCGCGACGACCTCGCCGTGGTGACGGCCGCCCGGCCCGCCCTGGCCTCCGTGCCCGCCTTCCGGCGCCGCTTCCGGTCCGAGGCGCGCACCGCCGGGCGGCTGGCCGGCGGCTGGGTGCTGCCGACGGTCGCCTCCTCCGAGGACGACGGCCTGTGGACGGCCACGGCCTACGTGCCCGCGGTGACGCTCTCCGAGGCGATCGGCCTCGCGGGTCCGCTTCCCGGGCGTGCGGTGCGGATACTGGGCGCGGGCCTGGCCGAGACGCTCTCCCGGGTGCACGCGACCGGGGCCGTGCTCCAGGGGCTGGCTCCGGGGACGGTGCTGCTGGCGGAGGACGGCCCCCGGCTGACCGCCTTCGGGCCGCTGGGGGCCGCGGCGCACGCCGAGGCCCACGAGGGCGGGCAGTTGTCCGTACGGCTGGGCTACCTCACGCCCGAGCAGGTCGAGGGTGAGGAAGCAGGTCCGGCGTCCGATCTGTTCGTCCTCGGTCTGCTGCTGGCGTACGCGGCGACGGGAAGGACCCCGCTGGCCGACGGGCCGGTGGCGGAGGCGGCCGAGCGGATCGCACACGGCTCCCCCGAACTCGGCTCCGTACCGTCCGAGTTGCGCGCGCTGATCTCGGGCTGCCTGGCGAAGGACCCGGGCGCCCGGCCTACGGCGGGGACCGTGGCCGCGGAACTCGCGCTGGAGGGCGCCGCGGGCCTCGCCCGGGGCGGCTGGCTGCCCGCCCCGCTGACGGCCGCCGTGGCGGACCAGGCCGCGAGGGTGCGGGCCCTGGAGCCGCCGACGGACCCGGTGGGGGGCGAGACGCCGGTACGGCCGGTGGAGGGCCCTGTGCCCACGGAGCCCGCACCGGCCGACGGCGCGCAGCCGGGTGGGGACGGTCCGGAGAGGGAGCCCTCGGACGCGGTGCCCGCGGACAGCGGCGCCGGCCGGGGCAGCAGCGGTGACATCGGGGAGGACAGCCGGACCACCCGTTTCCTGGGTGCCGCCGCGCGCACGCCCCGGTCCGACCGGGCGACGACCCAGCTCGCCCTCCCCCGGGGGACGACAGCCGCCGTACCCCCTCTCCTCCCGCCACCCCCACCCGTACAGCCGTTCCCGTACGCCGGTCCGGCCTCCGCCGCCCTGCCGGGCGCCCCCGCGCCTCTCCCTCCGGCCCTGCCCACCACCGCGCCGCCCGCATCCGTGCCGCCGCGGGCCACCGGCCGGCGGGCGCTGCTCACCACCGTCGCCGCCGGAGCGGCCGGGATCGTCCTGGGCGGGGCCGCCGTGTCCGTCCTCGGATCCGACGACCCCGCTTCCGCCACGACCGACGAGAAGCCGGCCGCGGAACCGCGCCCCGCCGTTCCCGGCCGCGCTCCGGACCCGGGGTGGATGTACACCCACCCGGCCACCGCACCGGCCCCGCTCACCGCGGGCGTCTGGCAGGACAGGCTGCTGGTGCTGACGGACACGGCCGGGGCGACCGCCGTCGACCTCCGGACCGGCCGGAAGGTCTGGGAGCGCGCCGACGCCGCCGGAGCCCAGACGGTCCTGCCGGCCGGGGACGGCCTCTGCTTCCTGGCGACCCCGACCGAATTCCTCTGGCTCTCGCCGAAGGACGGCCAGGTCCGGCACCGGGTGCGCTTCGTGGACCAGTTCGACGGCGTACCGGACATGAAGGCGGGCCCGCTCACCGGCCGGTCCGGTTCCGTGCTCTGGTTCACCGGCTCGCACACCGTCACCGTGAAGGCGCCGAAGCCGAAGAAGGGCGAGAAGCCCGGCAAGGACACCCAGGTCGCCAAGGCCTACTTCTTCGCGTACGACCTCGTCCGGCGCGAGGAGGTCTGGCGCATCGCCGTCCCCGCGGGCCGGGCACCCGGCACTCCTGCCTACCGGCTGATCGCCGTCAGGCAGGCGGACGTCGTCGTGCGTCAGGACGCGGGCACGCTCACGGCCGCCGATGTCACGTCGGGCAAGGGCAAGGCGTTCTTCCGCTGCTTCGACCGCACCACGGGGAAGCAGCTGTGGAACCGCCCGTTCGGCACGGTCGCACCGGCCGCCGCGGCGGCCGGTGACCCGGAGGGGCGGCTCTACGCAGCGGTGGGCGACGACCTGTGGGCCTTCGAGACGGGCAGCGGGAAGCCGGTCTGGACGCTCAACGGAACCGCTTCCTCCGTCTTCGGCACACCCGTCGCCGCCGGGGCGCTGCTCCACACGACGAACCGCAACCAGGAGGTCGGGGCGGTCGAGCGGGCCACCGGAAAGGTTCTCTGGCGACGGTCCACCGAGGTCCCGCTCGGCGGCGGCGCCCCCGCTCTCACGCTGAGTGGCGGCGGGAAGACGCTGCTGGCCGCGGACGCCTCGCAGGTGACCGCGTTCGCCGCGGCGGACGGGCGCCGGCTGTGGAAGTTCCAGGACATCGGGGCCCAGGACCCGAAGGGGGCCACGGTCAGTGCTCCCTACCGGGTGCTGGCCGCCGGGAAGATCTCCGTCGTCCAGCGGGAACGGGCCTTCTACGCGTTCCCTGTGGAGTGACCGCCCCGCCGGGCGTCCGCCGTTCGGGGCACGCCCGGGGGCGGCACGCCGGGCGGTCCTTGCATCACCCGGGGCCGAGTGACCGGATGGACGAAATCCGAGCACTTGTGGGGTAGTCCGATTAATCGGCGTCACCCCTGACACCGGAGGTGATCTCGTGTCGGGCAGAGTCGCACGCGCCCTCTGCACGGCGGTGCTGTCAGCGGCCGTCGCCGCGTCGCCCGCCGTCGCCGAGCCGTCCGGACCGGAACCCGCACCGGCGGCAGGACCGGCTCCGCAGAGCGTGGCGGGGCTGCTGAAGCAGTTGCAGACGCTCTATCAGGACGCCGAGGAGGCGGGCGAGCTCCACAACGGCACCGAGGAGAAGCTGAAGAAGCGGGCGGCCGAGGCCGGCAGGCTGCGCGGCGCGCTGGCCGAGGCGCGGGCAGCCCTGGTATCGGGGCGCCGGGACGCCGGACGGCTGGCACGTGACCAGTACCAGGGCCGCACCGACTTCTCCATGTACCTGCGGCTGCTGCTGGCGGAGGACCCGGCCCGGGCCCTGGAACAGAGCCATGTCATCGAACGGGCCCAGGCCGGGCGGTCGGCCGTGGTCGACCGGCTGGCGGGGGCGGAGAGGCACGCCGAGGTGCTGGCCGCCAGGTCCCGGGCGGCGCAGGACCGGCAGCGGGAGCTCGCCGCACAGCGGAAGAAGCAGTACGACACCGTGCAGACCCGGCTGAAGGCCATCGAGGCGATGCTGGCCTCCCTGTCCGCCGAGCAGCTCGAGGCCCTGTCGGCGCTGGAGGAGAAGAAGATCGGCGAGGCCCAGGACGCGCTCACCGCCTCGGGGGCGCTCAGCTCGGTCCGCCCGCCGTCCGAGGAGGGCGGGGAGGCCGTCCGCTACGCCGTCGAGCAGCTCGGCAAGCCCTACGTGTGGGGCGCGGAGGGGCCGGAGACGTTCGACTGCTCCGGGCTCACCTCACAGGCCTGGTCGGCCGCGGGCCGGAACATCCCGCGTACGTCGCAGGAGCAGTGGCGCCGGCTGCCCAAGGTGCCGCTGGGGAAACTGCGCCCCGGCGACCTGGTGGTCTACTTCCCGAAGGCGACTCATGTCGCGCTGTACATCGGCGACGGCCTGGTCGTCCAGGCGCCGAGGCCCGGAGCCACGGTGAAGGTCTCGCCGCTGGCCTCCAACCCGCTGCTGGGGGCCGTCCGGCCGGACCCGGACGGCGAGCCGCTGAGCTCGTACACCCTGCCGGACCTCCCCGAGGACGCCACCTCGGGGCCGGACACCGGCTACGACGCGCCGGACGCGTGAGAGCCGGGCCGCCCGTCCGTGCGTGACGGAACGTGGCGGCCCGGCCCTCGTGCCGGGTGTCAGCCCTGGGCGCCGGTGAGCGAGGCCAGGTAGGCGTTCGTCTTCTCCGGCTCGAAGAAGAAGTCGTCGAAGTCCGCCGGGTCGTCGAACCCGTTGGCGAACCGGTCGGCGGCGGGCTGGAGCCGGCCGGACGCGCCGATCAGGTTCAGGACGTGCTCCGGCGGCGGGCCGAGCATCGCGTTCGTCCACTTCACGACGTGCTGGGTCTTCTCCCAGTGCCGCTCGAAGGTCGCCTCCATCCACTCCTCGTCGAACGGGCGGTCGCCGTGTTCGAGGATCGAGTGCAGGTAGGAGTGCGCACACTTGGACGCGGTGTTGGAACCCTGGCCGGTGATCGGGTCGTTGGCCACGACCACGTCGCCGACACCGAGGACCAGGCCGCCGCCGGGCAGCCGGCCGACGGGCTTGCGCACGGTCGGGGCGTAACGGCCCGCCAGCGTCGCGTTGGCGTCCGTGAGCTCGACCCTGGTGGCGCGCGCGTACTCCCACGGGGTGAACTTCTCCATGAGTTCCAGCGTCTTGGCCAGGTGCTCCGAGGGGTCCTTGATGCTCTGGAACGCGTCCAGCGGTCCGCCGGGGACTCCCTCCCAGAACAGGATGTCGGCACGGCCCGACGTCGTCAGGGTCGGCATGACGAAGAGTTCGCCGACGCCCGGGACCAGGTTGCACCGCACGGCGTCGAAGTCCGGGTGCTCCGGGCGCGGGCCCAGACCGTGGACGTAGGCGACGGCGAGGGCGCGCTGCGGAGTGTCGTACGGCGAGCGGGAGGCGTCCCGGCCGAACAGGGAGACCAGCTCGCCCTTGCCGGCAGAGACCATCACCAGGTCGTACGTGCGGGAGAAGTAGTCCAGGTCGGAGACCGCGGCACCGTGGATGACGAGCTGACCGCCGCGCTGGGCGAAGGTCTCCATCCAGCCGGCCATCTTCACGCGCTGGTCGACGGACTGGGCGTAACCGTCCAGCCTGCCCACCCAGTCGATGACGCGGGAGGAGTCCGGGCCGGCGACGGAGACGCCGACACCCTCGATCCGCGGGGCCTGGGACTCCCAGAAGTTGAGCTGGAGATCGCGCTCGTGCTGGAGAGCCGTGTCGAACATGCACTGCGTCGACATGACCCGGCCGGTTCGGATCTCGTCCGCCGTGCGGTTGGACATCAGGGTGACTTCGTACCCTTCGGACTGGAGTCCGAGGGCCAGCTGGAGACCGGACTGGCCGGCTCCGACTATGAGTATCTTGCGCATCGTGGCTCTCCGTTACGTGTTCCGGGTGCGGCCGTCGTCATTCGGGGCTGACGTCGAGTGCGTGTCCCACCACGGCGAGCAACGCCTCGACGACGGTGATCCTCTTACGCGCATCCATGATCACGACAGGCACGTGCGGAGGTATGGTCAGGGCCTCCCGGACATCCTCCTCGTCGTAACCGGGTGTTCCCTCGAAGCGGTTGACCGCGACGATGTAGGGCAGGCCGCAGCTCTCGAAGTAGTCGAGCGCGGCGAAGCAGTCGGCGAGGCGCCGCGTGTCGGCCAGGACGACCGCACCGATCGCACCCCGCACCAGGTCGTCCCACATGAACCAGAAGCGCTGCTGACCGGGGGCCCCGAAGACGTACAGGACGAGGTCGTCGTTCAGCGTGAGCCGGCCGAAGTCCATGGCGACGGTCGTGGTGACCTTGTCGGGGGTGGCCGTGAGGTCGTCGATCTCCTCGCTGGCCTGCGTCATCAGTGCTTCGGTCTGCAGCGGGTCTATCTCGGAGACCGAGGTGACGAAGGTCGTCTTGCCCACGCCGAACCCGCCCGCCACCACGATCTTCGTGGCTGTCGGCGCGCGCGTGTGGTCGAGCTGCCACGACTGCACCGGCTCGTCGGGCCTGTCCTGCGGGTCGCGCTGACGTGGAGTGAAGAGTGGCGCCTCAGAGACGACGGAGTCCATCGAGCACCCTTTCGAGCAGCGCGCGGTCGGGCTGGCCGGTGCCGTGACCGGTGCCGTAGACGCGGATCTTTCCCTGGTCGGCCAAGTCGCTGAGCAGTACCCGGACGACTCCGAGCGGCATCTTCAGCAAGGCGGAGATCTCCGCGACCGTACGCATACGGCGGCAGAGTTCGACGATGGCGTGGAGCTCAGGCATGACGCGCGAGGCGAGATTGCCGTTGGTGAGCTCCCGGCGCTCCTCGGGTGCCTCCAGCGCGGCGACGAACGTCTCGACGAGCAGGACGTGGCCGAAGCGGGTACGACCGCCGGTGAGGGAGTACGGGCGGACTCGCGCGACCTTGCGGCCGGCACCCCTGACGGGGAGTTTTCGTACGGGTTCAGCAGCTGACGTCACTGGGCGCTCTCCATCGATTTGCGCAGCTCACTGCGGAGTTCGGGGGTGAGTACGTGTCCGGCACGACCGACGAAGAGCGCCATGTGGTAGGCGATGACGCTCATGTCGCAGTCGGGGGTGGCGTGCACACCGAGCAGCGAACCGTCGCTGATCGACATGACGAAGACACTGCCCTCGTCCATCGCGACCATGGTCTGCTTGACGCCACCGCCGTCCATCAGCTTGGCGGCGCCGATCGTGAGCGACCCGATACCGGAGACGATGGTGGCCAGGTCGGCGCTGGAGCCCCTGGGGCCCCTCTGCCCTCCCTCCGCCTTGGCCGTCGCGAGACCGGGGTCCGAGGAGAGCAGCATGAGTCCGTCGGACGAGACGACGGTGACCGAGTGGACCCCTGGCACCTCCTCCACGAGATTGCTCAGCAACCAGTGAAGGTTCCGGGCCTCGGTGCTCAGCCCGAACGCGCTGGGCGCAGTCAACTGCGTGCCTCCTCGACTGTGTCCCCCGTCTCATCGATACGACCGTCGGTACGGTCCTGGTCGGTCTGTGGGCCGCTCTCGGCGATCTCCGTCTCGACATCGCGGCGGCCGTCCTTCGCGCCCTGGTGGAAGCCGCCGAGGCGGCGTCGCAGGGCCTCCTTGTCCAGACCGCACTTGCGCTCGGTGGGCGCGGCGGACGGCGGCGCGGAAATCTTGGGGGTGCGCTTGGGCAGCCCCTTGTCGGTGAGGCGCTCGGGCACGGGTGCCGGGTCGGGCACCTCCTCGCCGAGGCCCGTCAGCGGCTGCCGGGGGCCGGGAACGGCGTCGGCGACCGGTGCGGGTGCGGGTGCCGGATCCGTCGCGGGGCTCGTGTCGGCGGAGCGCTCGTGACGGTCGGGGCCGATGGCGTAGGGGTTCGGTGCGTCCGGCTGCACGGGCAGCCGGACCTGCATCGTGGTCTCGGCCTCGGACTCCTCGCGGATCGCGGGCTCGCCGGCCGGTGCCGGCTCGGTCGCGGGCCCGGCGGCTTCCGGTGCCGCGGATGCGGGCAGCGGGGATTCCGGTGCCACGGGCTCGGGTGCGTCCGGCTCCGGGGCCGCCGACGTGGGCTGCGGGTGCGTCTCCCGCAGGGTGCGTTCGGCCGCCTCGATCAGCGGGTCCGCGCCGGGGAGGGACGTACGGGGCGGCAGGGCGTTGGAGTTCGCCTCGGCGACGGACCCCGGGAGATTGAGCGCGGGAGCGTCCCCCGGCAGCGGCACGGGCGGCGGGGAGGCGGCGGGCGGCGCCTTGGGCAGCAGCGCCTGCGGAAGGACGACGACCGCGGTCACCCCGCTCCCCTTCTGCTCGCGCAGCTCTACCCGTACGCCGTGGCGGGCCGCCAGCAGCGAGGTCACCTGAAGACCCAGCCCGGCGCCGTCGGCGGCCTGTTCGCCTGCCTCGAAGGACGCGGGGTCGGCCAGCCTGGCATTGAGTTCGCCCATCCGGACCGCCGACATGCCGATGCCCTCGTCCTGCACGGAGAGCATCACCTCTCCGGTCTCCAGCAGCCAGCCGGAGAGCTCGACATGGGAGTCGGGCGGGGAGAAGGAGGTCGCGTTCTCCAGGAGTTCGGCGACCAGGTGGCTCACGTCGTCGGCGGCGAAGCCCGCGATCTGGGCGTGCGGCGGCAGGGACTGGATGGTGACCCGCTCGTACCGCTCGATCTCGCTGACCGCGGCGCGCAGGACGTCGACCAGCGGGATCGGGCCCACGTGCCCCTGGTTGTGCTCGGTCCCCGCGAGGACGAGCATGTTCTCGCTGTGGCGCCGCATGACGGTGGCCATGTGGTCCAGCTTGAAGAGCGTCGCGAGGCGCTCGGTGTCCTGCTCGCGCTCCTCCATGCCCTCGATGACGCCGAGCTGGCGTTCGACGAGGCCGAGGGTGCGCAGTGACAGGTTCACGAAGGTGTGGTGCACCGTGTTCCGCAGCCGCTCGAGCTGCCCGGTGAGTTCCGCCACCTGGACCTGGAGTTCGGCCCGCTGGAGTGTGAGGGCCTCACGTCCGGCCACCAGTTCGCCGTGCTCGCCCTGCATGCTCTCGAGCCGGCCGGTGACGTCGTGGTGCAGTCCGTGCAGCTTGCCGTGCAGGGCGTTGATGGACCGTACGGCCTGGGCGAACTCGTCGTTGCGCCCGGTGTAGCGGATCGGTTCGGCGGTCTCGGGCTCGGCGGCGATGCGGCCGGCCCCGATCCGCAGGACGGCGAGGGGCTGGGTGAGGGTGCGGGCGACGGCGGTGGAGACGCCGACGGCGACCAGCAGACAGGCGCCGAGCAGGGCGAGACGGAGCTCCAGCGCGGTGACGTCGTCGTCGCGCAGTGCCGCCATCCGCTTGACCTGCGCGGTGCCCAGCGCCGACTCGACCCCGCGCATGCGGTCGAGGCGGGCGGACAGCGCCGCCTCGACCTTCCCCGGGTCGGCCTTCCGGTCGGCGTCGGACAGCTCGGGGCGGTCGGTGAGCCGCGTGAGGTACTTCTCCGCGCCGGTGACCTCGGGTCCGGTGACGGTGGAGGAGAGCCTGTCCCGGGCGGACGGCCCGGCGGCCTGGTCGAACTCGGCGAGGGAGGCGAGCTCACGCACCCGTGCCTGCTGGGCCGCGGCGCTCAGCTCGTCGCGGACGCGGTCGGCGTCGCTGTCGCCCGTGTCCTGGCCCTGGACGGGCAGACCGGTGAACGGGTCGGTCTGCTGCTGCGGCTCCGTGCCGGGCACGGCGAGTGCGGCGAGCAGCAGCCCCCGTGTGGCGGAGGCCTGCTCGACGGCGCTGCCGAGTGCGAGCGGGGCCCGGGTGGCGTCGGCGGCGCGCGGCGGGGTCTTCTCCGCGAGCTCGTCGGCGAGGTCGTGGAGCTTGGCGATGACCTCGGAGTACGCCTGGTAGGCCTCCATCGCTGAGCCCTTGCCGGTGAGGGCGGTTCTGCGGAGCGAGGGGATGGCGGCGAGGTCCCTGCGCAGCGCCGCGGGGGCGGCCTCCCGGATCTCGTCCACCTGCTGGTCGACGCGGGCCGCGGGACTCGTGGTGCCGTCCTCGCCGTCCTCCGGCTCACGGCCGCCCGCGATGTGGGCGGTCACCTCGTCGCGCTCGTCCGCGAGGGAGTGCGCGAGGGTGATCGCCTGCTGGTTCAGCTCGGCGAGCGTGACCAGCCGCTGGGACTCGTTGAGGTCGGAGGACGCCCCCAGGGCCGCCGGCGCGCCGGCGGCGATGACGGTGATCCCCACGACGGCAACGCCGGCGACGAGCCGGCTGCGTACCCGCACGGTCCGCTTGGAGGCACCCGCTGCCTGAGGCGCCGCCCCGGGTTCCACGCGCGTGCTGTCCTTGCTCCGAGGCCGCTTCTTCTGCACCGGTGCTCGCAATCTTGACTCGTCCGCCCTTGAAGCAGAGGTGACGCACGGTCACGTGAAATGGGCACCCCGCCCTGATGTGCACCGTACGGCTTCCGACCATTCCAGCGCTTTTGAGAGGGGGCCGTGCATCAACCGCTCCGCCACTCGAACGAGTGAACCGCAATCCGGAGTTGGCGAACAAGTCTCCCCACACCGGCCGCAGGCCATGCACGGACCGCCGGGTGGAAGTTCGCGCCGGGCTTTGGCAGTATGCCCGCCCGCATATGCACGGAGCACTGTTTTCCGCCGCAGCGGGCCGTGTGACCTGCTGGTACGACCCCACCGGGGACGTGCGGGCCCCGTGAAGGCATCGTGCAGACTGGCCGGATGCGTATCGAACTCGCCACCGTGCCGGGCAGTCCCGAACGCCCCAACGAGGACTGGGCGTCGACCACCGTCCCAGCAGGAGGGCAGGGTGGCGCCCTCGTCCTCCTGGACGGCGTGACACCGCCCCCGGGCGGCGACGGCTGTGTGCACTCGGTTCCGTGGTTCACCGCGCGGCTCGGCGGCGCCCTGGCCGAACTGTCCGCTTCGCGACGGGATCTGACACTGTCCGAGATCCTTTCCGGGTCCATCCTGCGTACCGCCGACGCACACCGCTCCCCGTGTGACCTTTCTCACCCGCGCACGCCGCAGGCGACGGTGGTCCTGGCGCGTTGGGACCACCGGCGGGTCGAACACCTGGTGCTCTCCGACTCGGTGCTGCTCGTCGAGGCCCCCGACGGCACGGTCCGGCCGCTGCTCGACGACCGCCTCGACCGGCTGCCCCCGGGCTCGCTCACCTCCGAGGAGATCGCCGACGCGCGTGCGCGGAACAAGGAGGGCGGCTTCTTCACGGCGGCCGCCGACCCTCTGGTGTCGTCACGCGCGGTGACCGGCGAGACCCCGCGGGCCGAGGTCCGGGCCCTGGCGGCGCTGACCGACGGGGCGAGCCGCTGGACGGAGAAGTTCGGGGAGGGCGACTGGGCGGCCACCCTGAAGGTGCTGCGCCAGGAGGGGCCGCAGGGTCTGATCGACCGCGTCCGGGACCTGGAGCGGGCCGACACCGGCCGGGTGTACCTGCGGCGCGGCAAGACGCACGACGACGCCACGGCGCTCCTCGTGGAGCTGTAGCCGTCGTCGCGGCGCGCGCCTCACCCCTCCGCGCGCTCGTTGAAGTGGTGCAGCAGACGCGCCAGTTCCGCGACCTCCGCCCGGTCCCAGCCCGCGAACTTGCGGGCGTAGCGGCCGCGACGGGCGTCACGGACGCTGCGGAAACGCGCGAGACCGTCGTCCGTGAGGTGCACGAGCGACGCGCGGCCGTCCGCCGGGTCGGTCTCCCGGGCCACCAGCCCGAGGCCTTCCAGGGCCCGCAGCTGGCGGCTCATGGTCGCCTTGCCCACGCCGAAGTAGGCGGCGAGGTCCGTGGCACGCTGCCGTCCCGCCGACTCCAGCCGCACGAGGAGACCGTAGGCCGCGGCTTCCAGGTCCGGGTGCACCTCGCGGGCCATCTCCCCGGAGTTGGCCCGCGCCCGGCGCAGGAAGACCGCCAACTCGCGCTCCAGGGCGAGGAACTCATGGTCCACACCATTTCCGGCCGTCGGGCCGGGTCCATCGCCGCTTCCGCTCCCGTGCACGTCAGCACCCCTCATACGCTTTCCCGCCGATGAAAGTTTCTTTCAACTGGGGCCATCGCCGCAGCTGGGCCAGTATTTCGCAGGCGTAGACCTCCGGCAGTGGCCGGACCCCCTTCCGGAGCACGGGTCTACGTGCGTAGCTTCATGAGCGCCCTGGATGGCATGTCCACACCACGGCGCACGTACCGCAGGAGTGTCCCGCACCCGCTCCTGGGTCATGAGCTCCCCCACCGAGCCCTCGGAGGCACGCAATGCCCGTGCACAGATCCGGAACCACATCCCCCCGCCGCCGCCCCCGCCCCTTCGCGGCCGGCACCCTCCTCGCCGCCCTCACCCTCCTCCTCACCCTGCCGGGTCCGGCCTCCGCCGTCGCGGTCCCCGAACGGGGGACGGCGAGGATGGGCCAGGGGGTCATCGCCCACGACGGCCAGGGAAACGACTCGTCGACCGGCACCAGGGCCGTCCAGACCGAAGGCGTGGACGTCAGCGGCCACCAGGGCAACGTCGCCTGGTCGACCCTCTGGAACAGCGGCGTGAAGTGGGCCTACGTCAAGGCGACCGAGGGGACGTACTACAAGAACACGTACTTCACGCAGCAGTACACCGGTTCCTACGACGTGGGGATGATCCGGGGCACCTACCACTTCGCCACCCCGGACACGACCAGCGGCGCCGCCCAGGCGAACTACTTCGTGGACAACGGCGGCGGCTGGTCCAAGGACGGCAGGACGCTGCCCGGCGTCCTGGACATCGAGTGGAATCCGTACGGTGCGCAGTGCTACGGCAAGACCCAGGCCGGGATGGTCGCCTGGATCCGCGACTTCGTGAACACCTACAAGGCGCGAACCGGACGTGACGCGGTGATCTACACCGCGACCAGCTGGTGGAAGGACTGCACGGGCAACAACGCGGGCTTCGGCGCGACCAACCCGCTCTGGGTGGCCCGGTACAACACCACGGTCGGCGAACTCCCGGCCGGATGGGGTTACTACACGATGTGGCAGTACACGTCGTCGGGTCCGACCGTCGGCGACCACAACCACTTCAACGGCGCCCTCGACCGCGTGGTGGCGCTCGCGAACGGCTGATCCCCGCACGACGCGGCACAGGGCCCCGGTGACCAGCCCCAGGTCACCGGGGCCCTGTGGTGCGCCACACCCCACTATGCACACTGCGTATACACGCTATGTATAGTCACGCCGTGCCGCACCGCCGGCGTGTGGCCGAGCCAGGGGAAGTGACGTGCTGTGCCAGTTGTGCCCGGAAAGATCAAGCCGTTCCGTACAGGGTTGACCGCCGCTCTGGTGTCGGTGCTCGCACTGACGCTCGGCGGATGCGCGATGCAGACCACGGCTCCCGGGTCCGCCCGCGCCGACGCCGCTTCCGACGCCAAGGGGTCGTTCGGGCAGGCGGACTGCAGGAAGGCCAAGTGCATCGCGCTGACGTTCGACGCGGGTCCGGCGAAGGCCACCCCGCACCTCCTGGACGTGCTCAAGGAGAAGAAGGTGCCCGCCACGTTCTTCCTGCTGGGCAGGGACCACGTGCTGAAGCATCCGGAGACGGTGCGGCGCATCGAGGCCGAGGGTCACGAGGTCGCCAACCACACCTGGTCCCACGAGATCCTGACGGAGAAGGAACCCGGTGAGATACGGGCCGAGCTGGAGAGGACCCAGCTCGCGATCGAGAACATCACCGGGAAGAGGCCCAGGCTGATGCGTCCCCCGCAGGGCCGCACCGACGACACCGTCTCCGAGGTCTGCGAGGAGCTCGGGCTCTCGCAGATCCTGTGGAGCGCGACCGCCAAGGACTACTCCACGAACGACTCCGCGCTGATCAGGAAGCGGATACTCGACCAGGCCGACAGGGACGGGGTCATCCTGCTTCACGACATCTACAAGGGCACGGTCCCCGCGGTGCCGGGGATCATCGACACGCTGAAGGAGCGGGGCTACACCTTCGTGACCGTCCCCCAGCTGATGGCCCCGGCGGAGCCGGGGCCCGGCACGGTCTACCGCCCCTGACCCGCCCCGCACGCGGAACGGCCCGCCCTCCCTGAGGAGGACGGGCCGCCCGTACCGGCCGTCGGCGTGATGCCACGCCCGTCACAGCATGGCGCCTACGCGGCGGCCGGGAGCCTGTCCTGCGCCCTGGCCGTGGCCGGGGCGAGCGCGATCTCCAGCACCTGCCGGACGTCGGTCACCGGGTGGACGTCCAGGGTGTCGAGGACCTCCGCCGGCACGTCGTCCAGGTCGGCCTCGTTGCGCTGCGGGATCACCACGGTGGTGATGCCGGCGCGATGGGCGGCCAGCAGCTTCTGCTTCAGACCGCCGATCGGCAGCACCCGCCCGGTCAGCGACACCTCACCGGTCATCGCCACGTCCGTACGGACCAGCCGCCCGGAGAGCAGCGAGGCCAGCGCGGTCGTCAGGGTGATACCGGCGCTCGGGCCGTCCTTCGGGACCGCACCCGCCGGGAAGTGGATGTGTACGCCCCGGTCCTTGAGGTCCGCGACCGGAAGCTCCAGCTCCGCCCCGTGCGAGCGCAGGAAGCTCAGGGCGATCTGCGCGGACTCCTTCATGACGTCGCCGAGCTGGCCGGTCAGGGTCAGCCCGGACGCCCCGGTCTCCGGATCGGCGAGCGACGCCTCGACGAACAGCACGTCACCGCCCGCTCCGGTCACCGCCAGCCCGGTGGCCACGCCCGGCACCGCGGTGCGGCGCCCGGCCGGGTCCTGCGCGGACTCGGGCACGTGGTGCGGCCGTCCGATCAGTCCCCGCAGATCCTGCTCGGACACGGTGAACGGGAACTCCCGATCGCCCAGTTCGTGCTGGGCCGCGACCTTGCGGAGCAGCCGGGCGACGGACCGCTCCAGGTTCCGGACCCCGGCCTCCCGGGTGTACTCGCCCGCCAGCTTGCGCAGTGCGGACTCGTCGAGGCCGACCTCGTCCTTCTCCAGGCCGGCACGCTCCAGCTGGCGCGGGAGCAGGTGGTCACGGGCGATGACGACCTTCTCGTCCTCGGTGTAGCCGTCCAGCGTGACCAGCTCCATGCGGTCGAGCAGGGCCTCCGGAATGGCGTCGAGGACGTTGGCGGTGGCGAGGAACACGACGTCGCTGAGGTCGAGTTCGACCTCCAGGTAGTGGTCGCGGAAGGTGTGGTTCTGCGCCGGGTCGAGCACTTCGAGCAGGGCGGCGGCCGGGTCGCCCCGGAAGTCGGAGCCGACCTTGTCGATCTCGTCGAGCAGGACGACCGGGTTCATCGACCCGGCCTCCTTGACGGCCCGGACGATGCGTCCGGGCAGCGCGCCGACGTACGTGCGCCGGTGGCCCCGGATCTCCGCCTCGTCCCGCACCCCGCCGAGCGCGACCCGGACGAACTTGCGCCCCATGGCGTGCGCGACGGATTCGCCGAGGGAGGTCTTGCCCACGCCGGGCGGGCCGACCAGGGCCAGCACGGCACCGCCGCGCCGTCCTCCGACCACACCCAGCCCTCGGTCGGCACGCCGCTTGCGCACCGCGAGGTATTCGGTGATGCGCTCCTTCACGTCACCCAGGCCCGCGTGTTCGGCGTCGAGGATCTCCCGCGCGCCGCGGATGTCGTAGGCGTCCTCGGTGCGCTCGTTCCAGGGGAGCTCCAGGACGGTGTCCAGCCAGGTCCGGATCCAGGACCCCTCGGGGCTCTGGTCGGAGGCGCGCTCCAGCTTCTCGACCTCCTTGAGGGCCGCCTCGCGGACGTGTCCGGGGAGGTCGGCGGCCTCGACGCGTGCCCGGTAGTCGTCGGACTCGTCGCCGGAACCCGATTCGCCGTTGAGCTCGGAGAGCTCCTTGCGCACGGCGTCGAGCTGTCGCCTCAGCAGGAATTCGCGCTGCTGCTTGTCGACGCCCTCCTGGACGTCCTTGGCGATGGACTCGGCGACGTCCTGCTCGGCGAGGTGCTCGCCGAGCCACTGGATGGCCAGCTTCAGGCGGGCGACCGCGTCGGCGGTCTCCAGCAGCTGCACCTTCTGCGCCGTGGTGAGAAAGGGCGAGTAACCGGAGTTGTCGGCGAGGGTGGAGATGTCCTCGATCTGCTGGACCCGGTCCACGACCTGCCAGGCACCGCGCTTCTTCAGCCAGCTCGTCGCGAGGGCCTTGTACTCCTTGGCCAGCTCCGCGGCGGAGCCGGGCAGCGGCTCGGGCACGGCCACGTCGATCCGGGCGCCCTCCACCCACAGGGCGTTGCCGGGGCCGCTGGTCCCCGCGCCGATGCGCACCCGGTCACGGGCCCGGATGAGGGCTCCCGGGTCCCCGTCGGAGAGCCGCCCGACCTGTTCCACGGTGCCCAGGACACCGGTCCCGGTGTAGTTGCCGTCGATGCGCGGCACGAGCAGGACCTCGGGCTTGCCGCCCCCGGGCCGCGCGACGGCCTGTGCGGCCTCCACGGCGGCGCGCACCTCCGCGTCCGACAGATCGAGCGGCACCACCATTCCGGGCAGTACGACCTCGTCGTCCAGCGGCAGTACGGGCAGGTCGATCGGCGTGGACGCCCCGGAGGCGTTGGATCCTTCAGTCATGATCTCCCCTTAGGCAGGCAAGTTGAGCTATGTGGACTCAATGCTTGTGAGCCCGCCAATGTTCCCCACCGCCTGTTCGCTCTCGGCGATCAGCGCCTGGGGCCACCCTCACCGGCGAGGCCCCTGCCCCTGCCCCTGCCCCTGCCCTCACGGCAGCGTCCGGACGGGCCGGGCCATTCCCCGAGCGTCCGGCCCGGCCCCGGGCTCGCACCGCGGGGCGCCCCGCCCTCAGGGGTGAAACCGGGAAAACCGATGGCCCGAGTGGCCCCGGCAAGAAAAAATGGGGCGGCTCGAGAGAAGCCCGAGAGCCCGCCGCCGCCCGCCGGAGACCGGAGACCGCGCCCATGCCGTCCGCCACAGAAGCCCACCGCCCCGTCGTCCTCGACCGCCGGGAGGGGCCGTTCGGTGAAGTCGTCCTGCGCGAGCGCGGCGACGACTTCGAGATCATCGCCAACGGCTGCTTCCTGATGGACACCTCCGACGGGCGGTCCGAGCGACTGCTGATCGACGCGGCACTCGCCGCCCTGCCCTCCGGCCGACCGGACCCGTCGGTGCTGATCGGCGGCCTCGGCGTCGGATTCTCGCTGGTCCGGGCCGCCGGGGAGCCGCGCTGGGGCCGGATCGCGGTCGTCGAGCGCGAACAGGCCATCGTGGACTGGCACCACGACGGACCGCTCGGCCGGATCTCCGGGGACGCGCTCGCGGACCCCCGGACCGAGGTGCTCAGCACGGACCTCGTGGCCCACCTCAACACGACCACGGAGCGTTACGACGCACTGTGTCTGGACATCGACAACGGCCCCGACTGGACCGTCACGCAGGACAACGGAAGCCTCTACTCGCCGGCCGGTCTCGAGGCCTGCCGGACGCGTCTGACGCCCGGTGGAGTGCTCGCCGTATGGTCCGCCCAGCCGTCCGCCGACTTCGAGGACGCCCTGCGGAATGCCGGATTCCGCGCAGTAAAGACCGAAGAAGTAGCGGTTGCCCGAGGTGTGCCGGACGTGGTCCATCTCGCACTCCGCCAGGAGTGAACCCCCGGCCGGTACCCACACCCCGGTCCCCCCATGGACCGGACGTCACGAGTCCGCCCGCCAACCCCCTTCCCGTGGGTAACACCTTCACGACGGACAACACCCTGCGTAGCCGAGAGGCCTCCTCTGCCTTTACGCTGCTGACCGTCACAAGGGATCACAGACGAAATCCACAAGCGATAACCGTGCCTCCGGAGGAATGGCCTCCGCGAGAACGGGCAGGGGCGGGGCGATGGAACAGACACACACCACCCACAACGGCGTCGCGGCCACCCCGGGGGCTCAGCGCCGGGTGCTGGTGGTTGAGGACGACCCGACGATCGTCGACGCCATTTCCGCCCGGTTGCGGGCCGAGGGCTTCCTGGTGCAGACGGCGCTCGACGGCCCGGCGGCCGTGGACGCGGCCGAGGCCTGGCAGCCCGATCTGATGGTGCTCGACATCATGCTTCCCGGCTTCGACGGCCTGGAGGTCTGCCGCCGCGTGCAGGCACAGCGCCCGGTGCCGGTACTGATGCTCACCGCACGCGACGACGAGACCGACATGCTGGTCGGGCTCGGCGTCGGCGCCGACGACTACATGACCAAGCCGTTCTCCATGCGGGAACTGGCGGCGCGGGTCCACGTCCTCCTGCGCCGGGTCGAGCGGGCCGCGTTGGCCGCGGTGACTCCGCGCAGCGGCATCCTGCGCCTCGGCGAGCTGGAGATCGACCACGCGCAGCGCCGCGTCAGGGTGCGCGCCGACGACGTCCACCTCACCCCGACCGAGTTCGACCTGCTGGTCTGCCTGGCCAACACCCCGCGTGCGGTGCTGTCCCGGGAGCAACTGCTGGCCGAGGTCTGGGACTGGGCGGACGCCTCCGGGACCCGTACGGTCGACAGCCACATCAAGGCCCTGCGCCGGAAGATCGGCGCCGAGCGGATCCGTACCGTGCACGGTGTCGGCTACGCCCTGGAGACCCCCGCGCCATGACGCGGCCCGGCTCCGGACTGCGGCCCTTCTCGATCAAGGCCAAGCTGGGCACGCTCGTGGTGGTCTCCGTCTTCATCACGACCGGGCTCCTCATCGTCGCCTTGCGGACCAGGACCGAATTCCGGTTCATCACGGTCTTCTCGGTGATCGCCACCCTGCTGATCACCCAGTTCGTGGCGCACGGGCTGACCGCGCCGCTGGACGAGATGCGTGCCGTCGCGCGGTCGATCTCGCACGGCGACTACACCAGACGGGTGAGCGGCGCCGGGCGTCGTGACGAGCTCGGCGACCTGGCGCAGACGATCAACCGCATGACGGACGACCTGGAGGCGGAGGACCGGCACCGCAAGGAGCTGGTGGCCAACGTCTCCCATGAGCTGCGCACACCGATCGCGGCGCTCAGAGCCGTCCTGGAGAACGTGGTGGACGGGGTGTCCGCCGCGGATCCGGAGACCATGCGCACGGCGCTGAAACAGACCGAGCGCCTGGGCAGACTGGTGGAGACCCTCCTGGACCTCTCCCGGCTGGACAACGGCGTGCTGGCGATCAAGGCGCGCCGCTTCGAGGTCTGGCCGTACCTGTCGGGTGTGCTGAAGGAGGCGAACCTCGCCGCCGCCCATCGCCGGCTCTCCTCCGGCTCGGGCAACCACTCCCGTACCGACGTCCACCTGCACCTCGACGTGTCGCCGCCCGAGCTGACGGCCCACGCGGACGCGGAACGCCTCCACCAGGTCGTCGCCAACCTGATCGACAACGCCGTGAAGCACAGCCCGCCGCACGGGCGGGTCACGGTGCTGGCGCGGCGCGGGGAGTATCCCGAGTCGCTGGAGCTGGAGGTCATCGACGAGGGCCCCGGCATTCCCGAGGCGGAGCGCCACCGTGTGTTCGAGCGCTTCAACCGCGGCCAGGCTCCGTCCCCGCACGGCCCCGGCAGCGACGGCGGTACGGGACTCGGCCTCGCGATCGCCCGCTGGGCGGTGGATCTGCACGGCGGCCGCATCGGGGTGGCCGAATCCGCCCGTGGATGCCGCATCCAGGTCACCCTTCCGGGTGAAGTGCGGATGCAGGGTTAACCCTGCGTTCGAAGCGGAGGGACCCGTTTCCGCTTCCCGTCGGGGAAGAGATACGGTCCAAGGGGCCGTAGCACCGGCCCCGCGTACCCGAAGTGCAGTGGAACCCTGCTTGTTTCCCGCCATTTCATGCGCCGAAACCCGGCTTTCGATGTGATGTGCACGACGAAGACCGGCCCGGCCTGCACGTAACGGCTCGGGGGGCGTAGCCTTGATTTCCGCTGTCCATCACCTTGTGAAGCGGAAGAGGGCGGTTGCCGCCGTGTCGTCTCAGTCCCCCAGTAACTCGAGCATCTCGACCGATCAGGAAGCGGGCTCCGGGTCCAACCCGGCTGCCGCGTTCGGCCCCAATGAGTGGCTTGTCGACGAGATCTACCAGCAGTACCTCCAGGACCCCAATTCGGTCGACCGCGCCTGGTGGGACTTCTTCGCCGACTACAAGCCGGGTACGTCCGGCACGGCGGACAAGCCCGTCCCCTCACCCGCGGGAGAGGTGACCCCGGCCCCGGCCGCCACCACCGCCACCGTGAACAACGGCACTCCGGCGCAGGCTCCGGCCGCGCCCCCCGCCGCCCCGGCCAAGCCCGCGGCCGCCGCTCCGGCGGCTCCCGCGAAGGCTCCCGCCGCCCCCGCGAAGGCCGCGCCCGCGAAGGCGGCCCCGGCACCCGCGAAGGCGGAAGCCCCGGCCGAGGCCCCCGCGGGCCCGGAGTACGTGACGCTGCGCGGCCCGTCGGCCGCAGTCGCGAAGAACATGAACGCCTCGCTGGAGCTGCCGACGGCCACGTCGGTCCGCGCCGTGCCGGTGAAGCTGCTCTTCGACAACCGCATCGTCATCAACAACCACCTGAAGCGCGCCCGCGGCGGGAAGATCTCCTTCACGCACCTCATCGGGTACGCGATGGTGCAGGCCCTCAAGGCCATGCCGTCGATGAACTACTCCTTCGCGGTGAAGGACGGCAAGCCGACCCTGGTCAAGCCGGAGCACGTCAACCTCGGCCTCGCCATCGACCTGGTGAAGCCGAACGGCGACCGCCAGCTCGTCGTCGCGGCCATCAAGAAGGCCGAGACGCTCAACTTCTTCGAGTTCTGGCAGGCCTACGAGGACATCGTCCGCCGTGCCCGCGTCGGCAAGCTCGGCATGGACGACTTCTCCGGTGTCACCGCCTCGCTGACGAACCCCGGCGGCATCGGCACCGTGCACTCGGTGCCCCGCCTGATGCCCGGACAGGGCCTCATCATGGGCGTCGGCGCGATGGACTACCCGGCCGAGTTCCAGGGCACCTCGCAGGACACCCTGAACAAGCTGGGCATCTCGAAGGTCATGACCCTGACCTCGACGTACGACCACCGGGTCATCCAGGGTGCCGCGTCCGGCGAGTTCCTCCGCGTCCTGGCCCAGCTGCTGCTCGGCGAGAACGACTTCTACGACGAGATCTTCAAGGCGCTGCGCATCCCCTACGAGCCGGTCCGCTGGCTCAAGGACATCGACGCCTCGCACGACGACGACGTCACCAAGGCGGCGCGGGTCTTCGAGCTGATCCACTCCTACCGGGTCCGCGGCCACGTCATGGCCGACACCGACCCGCTGGAGTACCGCCAGCGCAAGCACCCCGACCTGGACATCACCGAGCACGGCCTCACCCTGTGGGACCTGGAGCGCGACTTCGCGGTCGGCGGTTTCGCCGGCAAGACGATGATGAAGCTCCGCGACATCCTCGGCGTCCTGCGTGAGTCGTACTGCCGCACCACCGGCATCGAGTTCATGCACATCCAGGAGCCGAAGGAGCGCAAGTGGCTCCAGGACCGGGTGGAGCGCCCGCGCCCGGCCCCGGAGCGCGAGGAGCAGCTGCGGATCCTGCGCCGCCTCAACGCCGCCGAGGCGTTCGAGACGTTCCTGCAGACCAAGTACGTCGGCCAGAAGCGCTTCTCGCTGGAGGGCGGCGAGTCCGTCATCCCGCTGCTCGACGCGGTCATCGACTCCGCCGCCGAGGCCCGCCTCGACGAGGTCGTCATCGGCATGGCCCACCGCGGCAGGCTGAACGTCCTGGCGAACATCGTCGGCAAGTCGTACGCGCAGATCTTCCGGGAGTTCGAGGGCAACCTCGACCCGCGGTCGATGCACGGCTCCGGCGACGTCAAGTACCACCTGGGCGCCGAGGGCACCTTCACCGGTCTGGACGGCGAGCAGATCAAGGTCTCGCTGGCCGCCAACCCCTCGCACCTGGAGGCCGTCGACCCGGTCCTCGAGGGCATCGCGCGCGCCAAGCAGGACATCATCAACAAGGGCGGCACGGACTTCACGGTCCTGCCCGTCGCGCTCCACGGCGACGCGGCCTTCGCGGGCCAGGGCGTCGTCGCTGAGACGCTCAACATGTCGCAGCTGCGCGGCTACCGCACCGGCGGCACCGTGCACGTGGTGATCAACAACCAGGTCGGCTTCACCGCCGCCCCGGAGTCCTCGCGCTCCTCGATGTACGCCACGGACGTGGCGCGCATGATCGAGGCGCCGATCATCCACGTCAACGGCGACGACCCGGAGGCCGTGGTCCGCGTCGCGCGGCTCGCCTTCGAGTACCGGCAGACGTTCAACAAGGACGTCGTGATCGACCTCATCTGCTACCGCCGCCGCGGTCACAACGAGGGCGACAACCCGGAGTTCACCAACCCGCAGATGTACACCCTGATCGACAAGAAGCGCTCGGTGCGCAAGCTCTACACCGAGTCCCTCATCGGTCGCGGCGACATCACGCTGGAAGAGGCCGAGCAGGCCCTCCAGGACTTCCAGGGCCAGCTGGAGAAGGTCTTCGCGGAGGTCCGCGAGGCCACCTCGGCGCCGTCCCAGCCGCATGTCCCGGACGTCCAGGCGGAGTTCCCGGTCACCGTGAACACCGCGGTCTCCTCGGAGGTCGTCAAGCTGATCGCCGAGTCGCAGGTCAACATCCCCGACGGCATCACGGTCCACCCGCGTCTGCTCCCGCAGATGCAGCGCCGCGCCGCCTCCGTGGAGAACGGCACGATCGACTGGGGCATGGGCGAGACCCTCGCCATCGGTTCGCTGCTGATGGAGGGCACCCCGGTCCGGCTCGCCGGCCAGGACACCCGCCGCGGCACGTTCGGCCAGCGTCACGCCGTCCTCGTCGACCAGAAGACCGGCGAGGACTACACCCCGCTGCTCTACCTCTCCGACGACCAGGCCCGCTACAACGTCTACGACTCGCTGCTCAGCGAGTACGCGGCGATGGGCTTCGAGTACGGCTACTCGCTGGCCCGCCCGGAGTCCCTGGTGATCTGGGAGGCCCAGTTCGGTGACTTCGTCAACGGCGCCCAGACCGTCGTCGACGAGTTCATCTCCTCGGCCGAGCAGAAGTGGGGCCAGACGTCCGGCGTCACCCTGCTGCTCCCGCACGGCTACGAGGGCCAGGGCCCGGACCACTCGTCCGCCCGCCCGGAGCGTTTCCTGCAGATGTGCGCGCAGGACAACATGACGGTCGCGATGCCGACCCTCCCGTCGAACTACTTCCACCTTCTGCGCTGGCAGGTGCACAACCCGCACCACAAGCCGCTGATCGTCTTCACCCCGAAGTCGATGCTCCGTCTCAAGGCGGCCGCATCCTCGGTGGAGGAGTTCACCACCGGCGGCTTCCGCCCGGTGATCGGCGACGAGTCGGTCAAGGCCGAGGCGGTCCGCAAGGTCGTCTTCGTGTCCGGCAAGCTCTACTACGACCTGGACGCCGAGCGCGAGAAGCGCGGCGACACGGAGACGGCGATCATCCGTCTGGAGCGTCTGTACCCGCTGCCGGGTGCGGAGATCCAGGCCGAGATCGCCAAGTACCCGAACGCCGAGAAGTACCTCTGGGCCCAGGAGGAGCCGGCGAACCAGGGTGCGTGGCCGTTCATCGCGCTCAACCTGATCGACCATCTGGACCTGGCCGTCGGCGCCGACGTCCCGCACGGTGAGCGCCTGCGCCGCATCTCGCGTCCGCACGGCTCGTCCCCGGCGGTCGGCTCGGCCAAGCGCCACCAGGCCGAGCAGGCTCAGCTGGTCGCCGAGGTCTTCGAGGCCTGATCAGCGGCTGTACGTCACCGGAGGGCCCGGCCCCGCGAGATCTTCGCGGGGCCGGGCCCTCCGGCTTTCCGGGCTCGTTATTCTGGTCGTATGTACTTCACGGACCGTGGCATCGAGGAACTGGAGAAGCGGCGCGGCGAGGAGGAGGTCACCTTCGAGTGGCTCGCCGAGCAGCTCCGTACGTTCGTCGACCTCAACCCCGACTTCGAGGTCCCCGTCGAGCGCCTCGCGACGTGGCTGGCCCGGCTGGACGACGACGAGGACGAGTAGGCCACCGGCGGGTCACCGCCCGGGGACGCCTCCGCCCGCGCCCCTGACACGGTTGTACGCGAGCCCCAGCAGTCCCTGCACGAGGAGGACCAGGCCCGCGGCGATCCAGCCGCCGCTGCGCCGTCGGGCACCCCACACGGTCAGCGGAAGTCCCGCGGCGACCTGCGCGGTCGCCACCGCGCGGGCCTTCGGTCCCAGCATCCAGGGGCCGAGGCTGCCGCTCTCCACGGCGTCGAGCTCCACGCGCACGGCGTCCCGCCAGCCGCCCCAGCGGATCTGTTCGGCCTGCGGGAGGACGCCGGCCACCGAGCGGAGCCGGTCGGCCGGTTCGCCGGGCGTGAGCCCGGTCGGCAGGCCCACCCCGGTACGGCCGAGCACGGCCAGCAGGCCACGCAGCCGCGTGTCGGCGTCGGCCTCCGGGTCACCGCGGGTGAGCCCTTCGAGCACCTGGACGTCGAGGACCGGGTCGAGGCCCAGCCGGGTGGCGAACGTCCGCATGGCCTCGTCCTCGCCCACCGGGGTGCCGTCGGCCAGCCAGACGTACCCGACCGGGCGCCGGAACCCTGCGGCCAGGGTGAAGCCCGCGCGGTCGCCGTCCCACCAGAGGGCGAGCACCGGCCAGGTGGAACCCACCGCGAGCGCGGTGGCCCATCCGCCGACGACCCGGTCGACAGGCTCTGTTCCCCCGTCGGCCGGAGTGCCGGCCGCCGACGGGCCGTGCGTGCGCCAGGGCTTCCCCTCGGGGACGAGCACGCTCCAGCCGTCCCCGGCGGGCACGAGCGTCATGCCCTCCTGAAGGAGGTGGGCCACGGGCCGTACGGTCTCGGGGTCGGCCCGGCACAGCAGCAGGGCGCCCACGGATGTCGCGGTCATGCTCCACACGCTAGGGCAATTCGCCCACATATGGACCATGTGAGGCATCGAGCCTCCCTCGTCGCGAGCATCCATTCGACTCCCCCCTTGACTTCCCCCCATCCGCGATATATCGTGTTGTCGAGAAGACGCGATATGTTGCGTCATGCCGTCCAGCGGGAGGTCAGATCCATGCCCGAGTCGACGTGGACCGTCACCGAGCCCCGGAAGCTCACGTTCGACGAACCCGTGACGGCGCTCAAGGTGCGCATCGTCGACGGAGCGGTCAATGTCGTCGGGACGGACGAATCCGCCGCACGGCTGGAGGTCTCCGCGACCGACGGGCCACCACTGATCGTGACCCTGGCGGACGGCACGCTCACCGTCGCCTACGAGGACCTGCCGTGGCAGGGCCTCCTCACCTGGCTGGACCGCCGGAGCCCGCGCCGCAGCGCTTCCGTCACGCTCGTCGTGCCGGCCGGGGCGTCGGTGGAGGCCGGCGTGATCGGCGCCGAGGCGGTCGTGTCCGGCATCCGGGGACGCACGGAGCTGCGCGGCATCTCCGGTGACAGCACCCTGGTGGGTCTCTCCGGTGTCGTCCGGGCGGAGACGGTGTCCGGCAGCCTGGAGGCCCAGGCCGTCACCGGCGACCTCCGCTTCCAGTCCGTCTCGGGTGATCTGACGGTCGTCGAGGGTGCCGGCACCTCGGTCCGGGCGGAGTCCGTGACCGGGCACATGGTGCTCGACCTCGACACCTCGCCCGAGCCGACGGACATCCGGCTGACCTCGGTGTCCGGCGAGATCGCCATCCGCCTGCCGCACCCCGCGGACGCGAAGGTGGAGGCGAACACCGCCGGCGGCACCGTCTCCAACGCCTTCGAGGACCTGCGGGTGGGCGGCCAGTGGGGCGCGAAGAAGATCACCGGCACACTCGGCGCGGGCACGGGGAAGCTGAAGGCGACCACCGTCTCGGGTTCGATCGCCCTGTTGCGCCGGCCGGCCGTACAGGACCCCGCGCATGATGCCGAGCCGACCGGAAAGGTGCTCTGACATGGCCCCCGTATTCGCCCACGGCCGTTTGCGCCTCTATCTCCTCAAGCTCCTGGACGAGGCCCCTCGCCACGGCTACGAGGTGATCCGTCTCCTCGAGGAGCGCTTCCAGGGGCTGTACGCACCGTCGGCGGGCACCGTGTACCCACGCCTGGCCAAGCTGGAGGCCGAAGGCCTGGTCACCCATGCCACCGAGGGCGGCCGCAAGGTCTACTCCATCACCGACGCCGGCCGGGCCGAGCTGGCGGGCCGGGGCGGCGAACTGGCCGATCTGGAGCTGGAGATCCGCGAGTCGGTCTCCGAGCTGGCCGCCGAGATCCGCGACGACGTACGGGGCGCGGCCGGCCAGCTGCGCAGCGAGATGCGCGCTGCGGCCTCCGAGTCACGGCAGGCCTCCGGCGGGGGCCGGAGCGGCTGGGACCCCGGCTTCGGCGAGAAGGAGGCCTGGCGCGTGGCGAAGGAGGAGCTGCGCAAGGCGAAGCAGGAGTGGAAGGAACAGGCCCGCAGGGCGAAGGACGAGTCCCGCAAGGCCCGCGAGGACGCGGAGCAGGCCCGCCGTCAGGCCGAGGAGGCGCACGAGAAGGCGCGGGAGCAGGTGCAGAACGCCGCACGCCAGGTCCAGGAGCACTTCGCGCGGGGTGACTGGCCGGCGGGCGTTCGGGACGGCCTGGCCGAGATCACCGGCCAGCTCGGTGGCTTCGCCAGGACGGGCACCTGGCCCTCGTACAGCCGCCCGGCACCCGAGGAGCCGGACATCGAGTGGGCCGCCGACACCGCGCCCACCGGCGATCCGGCCCGCGACCTGGACCGCCTGCTCGACCGCTTCCGCGACGACATCCGTGACGCGGCCCGGGACCGCGGTGTCACGGGGGCGCAGCTCTCGGAGGCCCGAGGTCATCTGGCGACCGCCGCGACACACATCGACTCGCTGTTGCGGGGCACGGCCGACGAGGCGAAGGGCGCCAAGGGCGCGTCCTGATCTCCGTCCGCCGCACCGAGCCGTGGGTCCACGGCGCGGTGCGGCGGACGGCCGGTCAGCTCGCCCGGCGGCTCTCCCCGCCGTCTCCGTACAGCGCCCGCTCCACCGCCGCGTAGGTCGCCCCGTTCTCGGCGAGGCGCGCCGGCCGGACCACCGGCGGCGGTCGACGAGCCCGAGAGCGGCGAGGGGGAAGAGACGCCAGAGCCGCAGCGACGGGCCCGTCCGGTGTCAGCTGTTCCACCGCGCCCTCATGAGCGTCCTCACGAGGTGGTGAGGACGATCTTCCCGAAGAGGTCACCGGCGGCCAGCCGTTCGAAGCCCTCGCGGGCCCGGTCCAGCGGGAGCGTGCCGTCGATGACCGGCCGCACCCCGGTGGTCGCGCAGAAGGACAGCAGGTCCTCCAGCTCGTCCTTGGAGCCCATGGTGGAGCCGACGACCTTGAGTTCGAGGAAGAAGATCCGGGTCAGCTCGGCGTGCGAGGGCCGGTCACCGCTGGTGGCACCCGAGATGACCAGGGTGCCACCGGGCCGCAGCGACTTGACCGAGTGGGACCAGGTCGCCGCCCCGACGGTCTCGATGACGGCGTCGACGCGCTCGGGCAGCCGGGCACCCGGCTCGTAGGCCTCGATGGCCCCCAGTTCGACGGCCCGCCCGCGCTTCGCCTCGTCACGGCTGGTGGCGAACATCCGGAGTCCGGCGGCCTTTCCGAGCACGATCGCGGCGGTGGCGACACCCCCGCCCGCACCCTGCACCAGGACGGAGTCACCCGGCCGGACACCGGCGTTGGTGAAGAGCATCCGGTAGGCCGTCAGCCAGGCGGTCGGCAGGCAGGCGGCCTCCTCGAAGGTCAGCTCCTTCGGCTTGGGCAGCACGTTCCAGCTGGGGACGGTGACCTGTTCGGCGAACGTGCCCTGGTAGCGCTCGGTGAGGATGGAGCGCGGCTCGTCCGGCCCGACACCGTGGCCCGTCTGGCCGATGACGGAGTGCAGGACCACCTCGTTGCCGTCCTCGTCGATGCCGGCGGCGTCGCAGCCGAGGATCATGGGCAGCTTGTCCTCGGCGAGGCCCACACCCCGCAGGGACCAGAGGTCGTGATGGTTGAGCGACGCGGCCTTGACCCGGACGGTGGTCCACCCGGACCTCGCCTCCGGGGCGGGGCGTTCACCCAGCTCGAGTCCGTCGAGGGGGCGGTCACGGTCGATGCGGGCTGCGTAGGCGGCGAACATGGCCATGACGATAAGCCGTGACACCCCGTGACGTAACCGTTCGCAGGTGTGACACACGCCCCAGTCCAGGAGTGCCGGAGGCGGGGCCGGGCGGCGTACGCCGCCCGGCCCCGCCCCGTCCCGCGTCAGCGCCGCGCGACGCCCTCGGCGCGCGCGGCCGCGGCCACCGCCGCGGTGACGGCGGGCGCGACCCGCTCGTCGAACGGCGACGGGATGACGTACTCCGCCGCCAGCTCGTCGCCGACGACGTCCGCCAGCGCGTTCGCCGCGGCGATCTTCATGCCTTCGGTGATCCGGGAGGCCCGCACCTGCAGCGCGCCCGCGAAGATGCCGGGGAACGCCAGCACGTTGTTGATCTGGTTCGGGTAGTCCGACCGACCGGTCGCCACCACGGCCGCGTACTTGTGCGCGACATCGGGGTGGACCTCGGGGTTCGGGTTGGCCATGGCGAACACGAACGCGCCGGGGGCCATCGAGGCGACCGCCGGCTCGGGGACGGTGCCGCCGGAGACGCCGATGAAGACGTCGGCGCCGGCCAGGGCCGTCTCCAGGGAGCCGGTGATACCCGCCCGGTTGGTGATCTCCGCCAGCTCGCGCTTGACGTCCGTGAGGTCGTCGCGGTCGCCGCTGACGATGCCCTTCCGGTCGGCGACGGCGACGTCACCGATGCCGGCCTCCAGGAGGAACTTCGCGATGGCCACGCCCGCCGCGCCCGCGCCGGAGATGACGGCGCGCAGATCGCCGAGCGTACGGCCGGACAGCTTCGCCGCGTTGCGCAGGGCCGCGAGGGTCACCACCGCGGTGCCGTGCTGGTCGTCGTGGAAGACCGGAATGTCGAGGCGTTCCTGGAGCTTGCGCTCGATCTCGAAGCACCGGGGCGCCGAGATGTCCTCCAGATTCACCCCGCCGAAGGAGGGCGCGAGGCGGACGACGGTGTCGACGATCTCGTCCGCGTCGGTCGTGGCGAGCGCGATCGGCACCGCGTCGACCCCGCCGAACTGCTTGAAGAGGATCGCCTTGCCCTCCATCACGGGGAGGGACGCCTCGGGACCGATGTCCCCGAGGCCGAGGACGGCGGTGCCGTCCGTGACGACGGCCACGACCTGCGACTTCCAGGTGTAGTCGTGGACGAGTTCGGGATTCTCGGCGATGGCGCTGCACACCTTGGCCACGCCGGGCGTGTACGCGAGGGACAGGTCGTCCTTGTCGCGGATCGGAACGGTGGCCTGCACGGCCATCTTCCCCCCGCGGTGGAGGGCGAAGGCCGGATCGAAGAGCTCGTCCGCGCCGCTGAGTCCTGCCGCACCGGCCGCGCCGTGCGTCGTGCTGTCGCTGCGAGGATTGACGATCTCCGCTGCCATTGTGTTGACCCCTTAAGTCTTCATCATTTGAGGGTGGCCACTCCTGGTTGAGGAGGGGTGGGCGGGCACCGCGTACGTTCCCGGCACTGAGCGGTTGGACCGCTCCGGCAGGGGAGGCACATACGCGCGGGCGCGCCGCACACGCGCCCTGAGCCCCGGATGAGGGGTGTAAAGGTCTTTCTTACCGGACGGACCGGGCCTCTCACGAGTCGGTATCGACTCGGTGAGATGACTCATAGCCGAATATCTGGACAAGTCCACTAAGGGCTACAAAGGCCGTCCGTAGGTCGAGACGCACCGGAGATTCTCCGGAAGGGCGTGCTCTTTCCAGCAGATGGTCCGGCCTTGCCGTATCGGCCCGTTGAGGTTCGGGGGTCGCCCGTTACCCGATTTTGACATGCCTGGCCCCCTGATCGGGTGAGTCCGAATGGCAAGATGCCCTAATCACACAAGGTGTCGTCACTCGAAGGTGCGTGCGCACCCACCTGACAAGGCAGCATTCCCTCACCGCCGGAGGATTCCGATCATGACCGCAAGCACCCTCTGTCGTACGACCGCGAAGTCCCGGATTGCCGCGGTCTGCGCAGTCGCGGTCGCCGGCACACTGCTGCTGACCGCCTGTGGCGACCAGACCGACAGCGGTTCGAAGGAGACCGGTAGCGACACCGCGGCCGGGAACAGCGCCCCGCTCTTCGACAAGCTGCCGGAGAAGTACCAGAAGTCCGGTGTCATCAAGGTCGGCACGAACGCCGAGTACGCGCCGATGGAGTCCGTGGAGAACGGCAAGATCGTCGGTGTCGACCCCGATCTGGCCGAGGCGATCGGCAAGCAGCTGGGCGTGAAGTTCGAGTTCACCTCCGGCTCCTTCGACGGCCTGATCACCGCCCTCAACACCGGCCGCCACGACATCGCCATGTCGTCCATCACGGACAACAAGCAGCGCCAGGAGGGCCTGGACGACAGCGGCAAGAAGCTCGGCAAGGGCGTCGACTTCGTCGACTACTTCCTGGCCGGTACCGCCGTCTACACCAAGAAGGGCAACCCCGAGGGCATCAAGTCCATCGAGGACCTGTGCGGCAAGGGCGCGGCGGTCCAGCGCGGCACCACGTACGAGAAGGCCCTGGAGAAGCAGTCGAAGGCCTGCACGGACGGCGGCAAGAAGGCCGTGGACATCCAGTCCTTCGAGAACGACACCGAGGCCCAGACCCGTGTGAAGTCGGGCGGTGCCGTCGCCGGCGTCAACGACTACCCGGTCGCCCTCGACCTGGCCCGCAAGGCCAACGGCGGCAAGGACTTCGAGGTCGTCGGCGAGCAGGTCGACGCCGGCCCCTTCGGTATCGCCGTGAACAAGGACAACACCGAACTGCGTGACGTCCTCAAGGAAGCCGTGGACGCCATCATCGCCGACGGTTCCTACCAGAAGGTCCTCGACAAGTGGGGTGCCGGCACCGGCGCGATCGACAAGGCCGCCATCAACGGCGGCAAGTGACCGGCGCACCACCGAAGGGCAGTCACCGTGACTGACAAGTTCGACAAGGTGCCCGGCGGCCCATCGGTCGCCGACGCACCCGTCTCCAAGGCCACCACCGTCGCACCGGAGACCATCAAGGCCATCCCCGTCCGGCACGTCGGCCGCTGGATCAGCGGCGTGGTCGTGCTCGCGCTGCTGGCGGCCCTGGTCTACGCCTTCTCCCAGGGCAACATCCAGTGGCAGGCGGTCCAGGACAAGCTGTTCGACGACACCGTCATGGCGGGGGCCGGCCGCACGCTGTTGATCAGTGTGCTCGCCATGGCCCTCGGTGTGGTCCTGGGTGTGGTGCTCGCCGTCATGCGGCTCTCCAGGAACCCCGTGACCAGCTGGGTGGCGTGGCTGTACATCTGGTTCTTCCGCGGCACTCCGGTCTACGTGCAGCTGCTGCTCTGGTTCAACCTGGCCCTGATCTTCCCGGTCCTCAACATCCCGTTCATCTACAAGGACGAGATGACCGACGTGATGACGCCGTTCATGTGCGCCCTGCTGGGGCTGGCCCTCAACGAGGCCGCGTACATGGCGGAGATCGTCCGGGCGGGCATCCAGTCGGTGGACGAGGGCCAGACCGAGGCCTCGCACGCGCTCGGCATGACGCAGGCCAGAACGATGCGCCGTGTGGTGCTCCCGCAGGCCCTGCGGGTGATCATCCCGCCGACCGGCAACGAGTTCATCAACATGTTGAAGACCTCGTCCCTGGTCTACGCGGTCACCTACAACGAGCTGCTGCGTTCCACGTCGCAGATCGGCTCGACCAGTTACGCGGTGATGGAGATGCTCTTCGTCGCCTCGATCTGGTACATCGTGATGACCAGCGTGTTCAGCGTCGGTCAGTTCTACCTGGAGCGGCGATACGCCCGGGGCACCCTGCGCAGCCTGCCGCTCACCCCGTGGCAGCGTGTCAGGGTCAACCTCGCCTCCTTCAGCAACCGTCCTTCGGGGGGTGTCTCCGCATGACCGCCATGGTGAAGGCCGAGGGCGTCCACAAGTCCTTCGGCCCCGCGCACATCCTCAAAGGCATCGACCTGGAGGTCGCCCCGCGTGAGGTGTTCTGCCTGATCGGCCCGTCCGGTTCCGGCAAGTCGACGTTCCTGCGGTGCATCAACCACCTGGAGCAGATCAACGCCGGGCGGCTGTACGTCGACGGCGACCTGGTCGGCTACCGCCAGAAGGGCGACAAGCTCTACGAGCTCAAGGACAGCGAGGTCGCTCTCCAGCGCCGGGACATCGGCATGGTCTTCCAGCGCTTCAACCTGTTCCCGCACATGACGGCCCTCGAGAACGTCATGGAGGCCCCGATCCAGGTCAAGGGCGAGGCCAGGGCCGTGGCCAGGGCTCGCGCGGAACGGCTGCTGGACCGGGTCGGGCTGTCCGACAAGGCGAGGAACTACCCCTCCCAGCTCTCCGGCGGTCAGCAGCAGCGCGTGGCGATCGCCCGCGCCCTCGCCATGGAACCGAAGCTGATGCTCTTCGACGAGCCGACGTCGGCTCTCGACCCGGAGCTGGTCGGCGACGTCCTGGACGTCATGCGCGGCCTCGCGGAGGAGGGCATGACGATGATCGTGGTCACCCACGAGATGGGCTTCGCCCGTGAGGTCGGGGACGCGCTGGTCTTCATGGACGACGGCGTGGTGGTCGAGTCGGGCCATCCGCGCGACGTCCTGACGAACCCGCAGCACGACCGGACGAAGTCCTTCCTGTCGAAGGTGCTGTAGCACCCCCGCGACGACGAGGAGGGCGGTACGGACCTGGTCCGTACCGCCCTCCTCGTCGCTTCCCCGCTGCTCGGTCCTCGTACCGCCGCCCTACTTCACGGCGAGCACCAGGCTGTCCGACGGCGAGGCCCAGACCGCCCGTGCCTCCGCGAAGCCGGCCTCGCGCAGGGTGCGGGCGTGCCAGTGGACGGACGGCATGTCGCCGTCCGCGTGCTCGCCGTAGATCGCGAACCGCTCGGCGGTGGGCGCCGCGAGGACCGGGTCCTTCGCCGCCAGGGCCCACCAGTCCGCCCAGTCCACGGCCCCCTCGGCCCTGGCACGGTCCATCGCCGCGTGCCGCCGGGCACGTTCGGCGGCGTTGATGCGGGGGGTGTCGGTGTCGATCATGTGGTCCGCGTTCATGAATACCCCGCCGTCCCTGACCAGTCCGCCGATCTGCCCGTAGAGGGTGGCGAGCGGCTCGCTGTGCAGCCAGTGCAGTGCGGTGGCGGTCAGCACGGCGTCGTACGTGGGATGCGGGAGCTCTGCGGTCCAGGCGGCGTCCTTCAGGTCCGCGGTGACGAAGGTGACCCGGTCGTCGCCCTCGAAGGTGCCGCGCGCGATGGCGAGCAGCGCGGGGTCGAGGTCGACGCCGGTGCTGGTGGCCCGGGGGAACCGCCTGAGGAGCCGGTCCGTGATACTTCCCGTACCGCACGCCAGGTCGAGCACTCTCGGTTCGGGCCCCACGACGGCCTCGACCATGTCGAGCATCACCCGGAACCGCTCCTCGCGGTCCGGCATGTACCACTCCTGCTGCCGGTCCCAGCTCTCCTGCCAGGACTGCCAGTCGGTGCCTGCCGCCGTCATCCGGACCTCCACCTCGTCACCTGCGCGCGTAATACCCATAAAAGGCGACCACCCATTACACTGGTCGACGCACCGACCATAGACCGACGCCGTAAGGACTACAAGTGGAACTGGCCTATTACTCGGATTACGCCGTGCGTCTGGTCAACACCGAGGAGCCGGCCCGCGGCAAGGACTCCCTCACCACGGTCGAGTCCGTCCGGGAGCTGTTCGGTGCCAACGCGCAGGCGGCCCGTCGTGCGACCGACGGGGACGTGACCCGCTTCCGGTCCGTGCGGGCCCGGCTGCGCGCGGTCTTCGAGGCCGCGGACGACGGCGACGAGACCCTCGCGGTCGATCTGCTCAACTCACTGCTGCTGGAGTTCCCGGTGAGCCCGCAGATCTCCGGGCACGACACCCGGGACGAGGACGGCACGCCGGACTGGCACATGCACCTCGCCGACCACCCGTCGAACGCGACGGCGGGCTACGCCGCGATCGCGGCGATGGGCCTCGCCTTCCACCTCACCTCGCACGGCGTGGACCGGCTCGGCCTGTGCGAGGCCGCGCCGTGCCGCAACGCCTACCTCGACACCTCGACGAACCGCTCCCGGCGCTACTGCTCGGACCGCTGCGCGACCCGGGCCAACGTGGCCGCCTACCGGGCCCGCAAGCGCCTGGAGTCGGAGAGCTCCGGCGAGACCCGGCGCACCGCCGAGACCGCCCAGCCCAGCAGCCCCCACACGGATCGCTGATCCTTCCTCAGCGGCCGGTAGCGGGCCCGTACCCGGGCCAGCACGAGCTCCTCGGGCACCGTCCCGTAGTCCGTGCTGTCCCCGCCCGCGAACGAGTTGTCGCCGAGCACCCACCAGCCCCCGTCGCGTCGCTCGGAGGCCCGCTTCACGACCAGCAGGTCCTGCTGGAGCGGATGACGCAGGATCACCACGTCCCCCGGGCGCACCGGCGCCCCGCGCTGCACGAGCAGCAGGTCCCCGTGGTAGAGCGTGGGCACCATCGACGGCCCCGTCACCTCCACCACCTGGAACGGCCTGCGGGCCGCCCGCCCGCTCCACGGTTCCTCTGCCGGTTCCGGCATCTGTGGCACCTCCCGGTCCATCCTCCGGTACACGGCTGCGCGCACCACTCCGTATTTTCGGCCGACGACCCCGTCCTCACCCCGGACTTTTGGCCTAAGCCCCAGGGGGCAGCCGTAAAAAGGGCTCTCCCACGGAGTAATGTCCCACCTGAGAAGACGATCACGAGGAAGGACAGCTCCATGCTTTCCCGCCTGTTTGCCCCCAAGGTGAAGGTCAGCGCCCACTGCGACCTGCCCTGCGGCGTGTACGACCCGGCCCAGGCCCGCATCGAGGCGGAGTCCGTCAAGGCCGTCCAGGAGAAGTACCAGGCCAATGAGGACGCGGACTTCCGCACGCGCGCCGTTCTGATCAAGGAACAGCGTGCCGAGCTCGCGAAGCACCACGTCTCGGTGCTCTGGAGCGACTACTTCAAGCCCCCGCACTTCGAGAAGTACCCGGAGCTGCACCAGCTGGTCAACGACACCCTGAAGGCGCTCTCCGCGGCCAAGGGCTCGAACGACCCGGCCACGGGCCAGAAGGCTCTGGACCTGATCGCCCAGATCGACACGATCTTCTGGGAGACCAAGAAGGCTTGATCTCTGGTTAGGCCGTCTGACCTGCGATTTCGCTGGTCATGTCGCCTACCGGTCCGCACCCGGTCCGCAGGCCGCCGAGAACGGCGTCCATCACGGACCGGGTGCGGTCTTCTTCGCCCGGCCACAGGTGCGCGTAGATCCGCAGCGTGATGACGGCGGACGCGTGGCCGAGGACGAGCTGCACCTGCTTGACGCTCGCCCCGCCCGCGATGAGCGCGGAGGCGTAGAAGTGCCGCAGGTCGTGGGTCACCGTGTGCGGCAGCTCGACGGGCTTGCGGCCCTCACGCTTGGCTGCTTCGCTCTCCGCCGCCTGGAGCGCCCTACGTGCGCAATTCCACTCGGTTTTCCAGCGGCGGTAGTTGAGCGGTTCCCCCTCCTCCATCGTGAACAGCCACTCCGTGGAGGGGCGCGCGGCGAGGTGCCCGAGGAGCGCGTCGGTGACGACCTCCCCGACCGGAACCGTACGCCGGGACTTCGCGGTCTTCGGCGGGCCGATCTTCCCCGACTGGAGCCGCTGCCGCTCCACGCGAATGCTGCCGGCCTTGAAGTCGACGTCCGACACCTTCAGGCCCAGCAACTCACCTATGCGCAAGCCTGACCCTGCGAGCACGACGACGGCTGCCCGGATGTACGGCGGCATCACGCGTGCCATGGCCTCCACCTGGGCGACGGTGGGCGGAGTGACCTCCTCGTCCGGCATGACCGGAAGGGTGATCCGGCGGCACGGAGTGGATGCGATGACCTTGTCGTCCACGGCCGCGGTCATGACGCGCACGAGAACGTCGTGGACGTTCCGGACGCTGCCGGGGCCGAGTTGGTCGGACAGGTGCTTGAAGAGCACCTGTATGTCATTACGGCGTATCGCCGCCAGTGAGCGGGCGCCCAACGCCGGTACCAGGTGGAGCCGGAGCGCGTTATCGGTGATGCGCTCACCCGCCTCGCTCGCGATGAGCGAGCCCTGCCACCTCTCGGCGTACTTCTGGAACGTGATGCGACCGGCGCGCGGGTCGACGTACTGACCGGTGACCACGCTGGTCGTGACCTCGTCGAGCCAGCGCTGGGCGTCGAGCTTCCGGTCGAAGTGGCGAGCGTGCTCCTTGCCGTCGAGATCACGGTAGCGGGCGCGCCATTTGCCGTTGGGGCGCTTCTGTACGTTCGCCAGGCGACTTCTCCTCTGTGCTGGTTGTCAGTAGTGGCCCCCGTCCTCGATGTCGCCGCTGAGGACGCGCGCGTCTCGCTCGTCCCCCATGAGGCGGAGGCATTGCTCGTGGATCGCCCGCGAGCTGTCCGGGTGGGCCTTGATGTGGCCGGCGACGGCGACCACGGCACGGTGCAGACGGTCGCGGGCATCACGGGTTTCGTAGAACGCTTCGACGGCTTCCTGGACGAGCCGTCGGCTGTCGACGTCGAGCCCTTCGAGGGGCGGCGACATCAGCTCTTCGAGGGGGAGCTCGAAGACGCGGGAGAAGGCGAGCGCCTCGTCGAGGTTGATCCGGCGACGGGGTGAGCCGTTCTCGATGCGCCAGACGGCCGTCTGATTCATCTTCACGCCAGCTCTGGTCACTCGTTCGGCCAGCTCGGTCGTGCTCCACCCTCTGACCTCGCGCTCCAGGGCCACGCGGCCCGCCACGTTGCCTTCGCTGTAGAGCAGCGGCACCTCGCCACCCTCGGGCTTCTCGCTTGCCATCGAACCTCCATCGCGACCGTCGCTATCCAAATTGAAACACGAGCTTCCCGGTTTGGCTAACCACCGATCATGACGAACTGATTATGCAGATCGAATCACCACCTAGCCAAATGGGAACGCATGCGATACCTGACCACCGCCGAGGTAGCCGAGCGCTACCGCACCGCCGAGAGCACCGTCCGCTACTGGCGCCAGCTCAAGAAGGGGCCGCGCGGCATCAAGGTCGGCAAGCGGGTGCTCTACCCCGAGGCCGAACTGCTGCGCTACGAGCGCGCGCTGATCGACGGCGGAGACGAGTGGGGCTTGGCCTCATGAGCCGCCGGACCGCCCGGACACAGGAACGGCCCTCGGCGCGCCTACGCCGAGGGCCGGAGATCCCCTTGCACCTCGCCCATCCCTGAACGAACTGGTCGGGGGCGAGACCTTGCCCGTCTCGCCCCCACCTGAGAGGAACATCTATGAAGGACCCTACGTCCCCCGCCACCTCGAAGGCATCCGGTGTTGCCTGGCCACCGATCGCGGTCCCGGGCCAGGGTCTGCCTCGCGACCGAGAAGCACGCCCCGCCATCGGAGGCCCGCCCGCCGATGCTCCGAGCCGGAGCTCACGCGATTCGCGACCTGCCGAAACTAGTGCCCCGACAACAGCGTCGGACAGCGCAGGCGTTCCTGCTCCAGGCGGACCAGAGTCCCAAGATAGCGGCGGGCCGGCAGGCGAAGGCAGCGCGCTGCTGGACGACCTCCGCACGGCGATCGGGCGGTACGTGGTGCTGCCGAGCGACGAGGCCCTGACCGCCGTCACCCTCTGGGTCGCGGCCTCCCACATCCAACCCGCCCTCCAGCACGCGCCACGGCTGGCGGTGGTCGGACCGACCAAGGGGTGCGGCAAGTCCCGCCTCCTGGACGTCCTCTACGAGACCGTCCACCAGCCGATGATGACGGTCAGCACCTCCCCCGCCGTCGTCTTCCGCGTCATCGGCAAGAACCCGCCGACGCTGCTGGTGGACGAGGCCGACACCATCTTCGGCCCCAAAGCGGGCGACAAAGAGGACCTGCGCGGCCTGCTGAATGCCGGGCACCAGCGCAACCGGCCCGCCTGGCGGATCTCCGGGCCGGAGCACAAGCCGACCGCATTCCCCACCTTCGCGATGGCGGCGCTGGCCGGTATCGGTGACCTGCCGGACACGATCATGGACCGGGCAATCGTCATCCGCATGCAGAAGCGCAAGCCGGGCGAGCGGATCACCCCGTTCCGATCGCGGTACTCCGTACCGGAACTGCACGCGCTTCGCGACCGGCTGGCCGACTGGCTGGTCCCGCAGCGCGGCACCGTCGCGGGCGCGGTGCCGAAGATGCCCGTCGAGGACCGCGCCGCCGACACATGGGAGCCGCTCGTCATCGTCGCCGACCTCGCCGGCGGGCACTGGCCCGCGCGGGCACGTGCCGCCTGTCTGGCGATGACGCGCAACGAGGTGGTCCAGGACGGGCAGACGACGCTGAAGACACGGCTGCTGCGTGACATCCGCCGCGTCTTCGACCAGGAGGCCGGCAAGGAGGCCATGCGCAGCCAGGACCTGCTCGCGGTCCTCATCCAGGACGCCGAGGCCCCGTGGGCGGAGTACGGCACGAAGGGGCTGAACGCCTACCACCTGGCGAATCTGCTGCGCGACTTCGGTATCAGCCCGGCCAACTACCGATTCGAGAACGGCAGGCAGGCCAAGGCGTACGCCCGCAACCAGTTTGTGGACGCATGGGCCCGCTACTGCCCCGACCCCGCCCTGTCGGCACCCACCGCCGAGGTCCCGGCACATCCGACCCGGGGCAGGCCGCCCGCCCCTCCGTCCGGGACGCTGCCCACCGGCCCGCCGGGAGGGCCCGCAGGCCCCAGGCCCACTCGCTGACACCAGGTCCGCATCAATCCGTCGCATCCGTCCCCGCGCAGGTCAGCGCGGGGACGGATCTCCTCGGCGTTACGGATCACTCCGTACCTGCCTCCGTCTCCGTACCTGTGCTGACCAGCCACGCGACGGATGCGACGGATGCGACGACGGGCCACCCCACACGACTGACGGAGCACCACCATGCCCGAACCGAACGCCGACGACCCCACCCCCCGCCGCCGCAGGAAGTTGTTCAGGCTCACCCGACGACCAGCAGCAAGCTGGAGCGAACGAGCCTCTAACGAGGCTTCGTCCGCGCTTGCCCCCGCCTCAGGGATGGCGGAGGACAAGGCCGAGCGCCAGGGGGCGCCCGAGCCGAAGGAGGGGGTGGCCGAGGACTCCGGCCGGCCCGCAGCCGACTCCGCTCCCAGCAGTACGCCGGCCGATGCCCCACCGCTCGTCGAGCAGCCCTCCTGGCGGGACCTCGACGCCCCCGCCCTGCCCGCGCAGATGAACCGCAAGCGCACCGTAGAGAAGCGCGACCAGGAGAAAACCATCCGCTTCACGCGCACCGCGGTCCAGGTGATCAGCGCCGCCGCTCACCAGCGCGGTCAGAGGTTCGCCGGATTCGTCGGGGACGCAGCCCTGGCCGTTGCGGTGGGCAAGGCGGGGCTGGTCGGCAGTCCGGAAGACGATCCACTGCGCCCGCTGATCGAGGCCGTCGAGGCGCACACGGTCGCCCTGAACCGCATCGGCGGCAACCTCAACCAGATCACCGCAGCCATCAACCGAGGAACCGTGCCCGAGCGCGCCGAGACGGTTCTCGACCACGTCGAGCAAGCAGCACAGAACAGCTTCCACCTCATCGACCAGCTCCTCGCGAACGGCACGACCCATGGTTCCTGACGTCTCCACCGGCTCCGACAGCCGCGGACTGATCGCCTATCTCTTCGGCCCCGGCCGCCGCGACGAGCACACCAACCCCCACATCGTCGCCGCATGGGACATGAACGGCGCCCCGGACCCCGGCCGCGACCCGGCAGCCACCTACTCCCAGCTCGCCAGGCGACTCGACCACCACGTCGACCTGCGCACCCGCGAGCTGGGCGGCAAGAAGCCACCGCAGCACGTCTGGCACTGCCCGGTCCGCACCGCGCCCGGCGACCGCTACCTCACCGACACCGAGTGGGCCGAGGTCGCCCGCCGCGTCGTGCACGCCACGGGCATCGCCCCCGACGGCGACGAGAGGGCCTGCCGATGGATCGCGGTCCGTCACGCCGACGACCACATCCACATCATGGCCACCACCGTCCGCGCCGACGGACGCCGCCCACGCACCCACCAGGACGGCCGACTGGCACAAGCGGAGTGCCGCAGGATCGAAGCCGAGTTCGGCCTGCGCCGCCTGAAGTCCGGCGACCTCACAGCCCCCCGAACCCCCACCGGCGCCGAACGCGCCAAGGCCGAGCGCCAGGGCCAGACCGTGACAGCACGGCACTGGCTGCGCGAGCGGGCGTACGCGGTCGCCGCCGCCGTACACACCGAGGCCGACTACTTCACCGTGCTGCAGTCCCTCGGCATCAAGGTCAAGACACGCCTCGGCCCCGAGAGCGGCGACGTGATCGGCTACAGCCTCGCCGCACCCGGCGACACCAACAGCGCCGGCGAACCCATCTGGTACGGCGGCTCGAAACTCGCCCCCGACCTCTCCATCAACCGCCTCCGCGAACGCCTCCCCGACCAGGAGGTAACCGACCGCCCCAGGTTCGCGGCAGATCCCGCAGAGCCGTGGCAGCACACCATCACCGCGATTCAGACGGCGCACTTCGCCCTCGACTCCGACGACCATGCCGCCGCCCAGGCCCACCTCGCCGCCTTCGGCGACGCCCTCTACAACATCGCCAGCGCTACGCCAGGCCCGCACCGGGCAGAGCTGCGCGCAGCAGCCATGTCGTTCAACCGCGCCCGCCGATCGACCACCCGCGCGGACCACCAAGCCGCCAGTGCCCTGCGCCAAGCCGCCAAGGAACTCGCCTACGCCTCCAACGAGCCCGGAGGACTCGCCATCGCACTGCTCTTCGCCACCGTGCACCTGACCCGCGCCGCCGCCAGGTGGCACGAGCAGCGAGGCCACGAACAGCAGGCCGCAGCAGCCGACGAAGCCTTCCACCACCTGCAGGCCGGCTACCAGCAGGCCGCCGCACCCGTCCTGACAAGCCTGACCCGCCGCGCCCCACGAGCTGAGACCGCCCGCCGCTTCGAGCAAGACCTCCGCGCGGCCTTTCCCGACCACGCCGACCGGATCCTCGCCGACCCCACTTGGACCGCTCTGACCACAACTCTCGCCCACGCCGAGACCACCGGCCACAACCCCCGGCGTCTCCTGGCTGAGCTGGGTACCCAGCAGGAACTCGACAGTGCCGAGCACCCCGCCGAGGTGCTCAACTGGCACGTCTACGCTCAGCCGAACAAGCTGGTTCAGGCGGCGCGCAGGCGAAACACCTTCAACGGCCCATCGTCCATGTCCACCGCCCCAAACCTTCCGGCCACACCAGTGTCCATGAGGCCCCAAGAGCGCGGCCGGCGCCGCTGACGGCCTGGTCAAATGCTCTCGCCATCCCGTTCTAGGCGTAGTTCCACTCTTCACTGGGCAGCGAGTGCCACAGATCGAGCCAGTCATGGAGCAGGAAGAGCGGTCGGGTCAGGACGATGTCGCCAGCACGTTGGGATCGGATTGCGAGGCCGAGGTCGACGAAGACCGGATCGGCGGCTGGACTGTACGTCAGGCTGCCGGACTGCAGTGTCGTGCGGTGGACGAGCCAGTCCTCCACCTGGGAAGGCGCGCAGCCGGTCAGCGGGGCTGCCTCCAGTCTCACTTGGGGGCCGGTGAGGGCGTTCACGGCGACACACCCCAGGCGGCCTTCCTCGAAGAGGGCCCTGATCCCAATCTCGGCGAAATCGACGTAGTTGAGCTGTTGGCCATCGCCGTGAGCGAAGTAGGACGAGACGGCCGGTCCTTCACTGAGAGCATGGGTGATCTCCTCCAGTGTCATCCCGAAGTGCAGAGGGCCGACTCCTACGTACGGCGTGAACGTCCACTCGGCGCGCTCCTCCTGCCTGGCGATTCGCCACGGGCCTTGGTACCCCGCCCCGCTCCCTGGGGCGGGTACCGGCGGTTCGGGTGCTGGTTCCGGCGGGGCCGCATGTGTGGGCGCGGGCGGGTCCTCACGTCGGCGGCCGCGTTGTTCCGGAGCCGCGGTGTCCTCCGGCTGCGCTTCCAGCCAGCGGATCGCCTGCTCCTGGCCCTCCCCGAACGGGTCGTCCGCCAGAGCGTGTGCCCGGTCCAGGGCTGCGCGGTGTTCCTCCTCTGCGGCGACAAGACCAGTGACGCTCTCGCCCCAGGCCGCCAAGCGCTCCCGGGCGATCCACCGGTAGTACGAGTCTGCGCTCACGGCAAGGACCGCACGAACGGCAGGTGCGTACCGGGGGACGGACGAGACGAGGCAGGGGTCGGCCAGGAGCAGGGCGGTGGCCGCGAGCGCGGCCTCCCTCACCAGTGGATCATCGGCGTCGCAGAAATCCGCGATGCAGTCGTGGAGCACCGGCCGTGCCGCACGGGCAGCGGCCAGATCCCGCGCCGCCCCGACACCGTGCTCGATGTCCAGTCGGGCAATGTCGGCGAACGAAGCCAGCCAGTTCAGCAGTTCGGCGCGGAGCGGCCGCCGGCCGGCCCTGCGCTCCCACCGGTCTTCGGCGAGGGTGCGCGGATCGTCGAGAAGACGAGCGAGGACCAAGGCCGCCGGGGCGGTCGCCGGAAACACCCGCGCCTGATGGAGGAGTAGCCGGTACAGATCCCCGACCGCCCGCACCCGGTGGGCCGGGTCGGCGGCGAGCACCGCGCCGAGGATGTCCGGGGTGTCGGGCACATCGTGCCGGCCCGTGCAGAAGTGCGGCAGCTCCTCCCAGGCGGTGCCTGTGAGTTCGGCCTGCGCTGCGGGTGGGAGGGAGTCTGCGGGACCATCAGGAAGGTCCGGGGTTGATTCGTTGATCACGGTCGCAGTGTTCCAGCCGCCTCCGACATCAGCGGTGCCGATACCTGCCACAGACCACAGACGGCTCAAGCTTGAGCAACACTCTGATGCCCTCGCTGCTCATGGCAACAAGGGCGCCAGCCCTCATGCGGCGTGGGCTGTGGGTAACCGCGAAACCCACGTCCTGAGTTCGGTCAGGTGCTCGGGCTGCAGCGCGAGGTGTGGGTCTGGCTGAACGAGGAGGGTCGGCGTTCCCCTGGCTGTGCGCTCTGCCGCCCATGCGTGGTCGAGGCTGGTGAAGTCGTCGTCGATCCAGACGGCGGGGGCGTCTGCCAGCCAGTCGTTGACGTGGTCACGTTTCCAGAGGTAGCCGTCGGGGTGGCTGGTGGTGATCTGGGGGCGAGGCAGGTCGAGGTGAGGGAAGTCGGGCAGCCCCAGGAGAGGGCCGATGATCGTGGTGGCGTCCTTGCGCCAGCTCGTGCACCACACGGGGGGTGACGATCCCGCTGGTCAGGAGGTCGGCGATAATGCCGCCCTGACTCGGGTCGAGCCAGATGGGCACGGGGTCGTCGGGGCGCCGGCCGGTAGGCAGGACGGTGTGACGGACGTGGGTGGGCGGGGTGCTCCCGTCGGCGGCCGGGAACGGTATGAGGACGCCGTCGATGTCGAGAAGCAGGTAGGGCAGGGTCATCGGTGCCTCCGTCGGTCAGCGTTTACGGGCGGTGATCAGGAGGGTGGTGGGCCACGGGTCACGGCGCGGGTGCCGCAGCTCCACCGCCGAGGTGATGCCCAGGCCGGTCCGGGAGAGGTGGGCTCCCCAGCGGCGGGCGTCGAACTCCCATCGAGTGAGGGGAAGTCGGGTGCGGTCGGGCATGGTGACGTAGTCCTCGCGCGGACGGTCGTCCGTGGATGGATGTCTTCCGGCCCGTGCCGGGTGAGGGACGGAGAAGGCCAGGACACCGCCCGGTTTCAGGCGTCGGGAAATGGCGGCGAGGAGGAGCTCGGGGGCGACGAGGCCGACGGCGCCGAAGACGGAGTAGATCGTGTCGAAGGTCTGGCCGGTGGCCTGAAGGTGGTGCAGTGCGTGGCCGGCGGCGAACGTGGCGCCGTCGATGTGGCCGTAGTGGGAGCGGGCCCGGCGTACCTGGAGGCCGACCAGGTCTACGCCGGTGACGCGGGCCTGGTGATGCTTCGCGATGTGGGCCACGTTGTGGCCGGGGCCGCAGCCCAGCTCCAGGACGCGTTTGCCGCACAGGTCCCGGCCCAGGATCTCGGCGCCGGGACCGATGCCCGCGTGGGTGCTCCATTCCATCCGGGCCGGCGCGGTGAGGGCGTGCGCGGGGGCGGCGGCTGTGCGCTGGGCTGCGTGGGCGTACCAGGGGGAGACCTGGGCGAGCACCTAGACCTCCAGGAGTTGGACCACGTCGTTCAGGTGGCGGCGGACGACGGGGATGTAGGCGGGGTCCTTGGCCGGGTCGTTGATCCAGCGGATGGCCTGCTCCATGAACCACTCCACGGCCCACATGCGGTGCCAGCCCAGGGCCCATGCCTCTGCGGCGAGGCCGCCCCGCGCGGCGAGGGCGTCTTCATGACCGCCTGCGGTGACGTACTGCTCCAGGAACACCCGCATGCGGAAAGGGCTCGGTACGTCGGTGGTGCCGTGGTAGGAGGCGAGGTCGATCAGGCCGGGTCCGGTGAAGGCGCGTGCGAAGTCGAGGAGGTGCCAGCCGTTCTCCCCGATGTGGACGCTCGTGGGGTGGAACTCGGAGTGGACCCAGCCGAACGGGTCGAGTGTCGCCCCCTGGACACGGGTCTCGGCAGCGGCGGAGATCTTCCCCAGCGCGGTCTCGATGTCGTCGCAGTCCGTCCATCGGTCGGCTTTTCGCAGCCGCTGGAGGTGATCGAGGGCTCGGCCGGGCAGGGCTGCGAGGCCGGCACCGTCGAGGAGGGGCAGACCGCCCGCCGGGCGGGCGGCATGGAGCATGACGGCGGCGGCGACGCCGTCGAGGTCGTCTGCGTCCCGTACGGGGGTGCCGAGGTCGTCCATGAGCATCCCGAGCCACTTGTCCTGCATGGCGGTGGCGTGGAGGGCGGGGACCGGGAGCCCGCGCTGGTGGGCCGCCCGCAGGGCCTGGGCCTCGCGGTCGAATGGCTCCTTGGCGTACTTGAAAACAGCTGTGGTGCTGTCGGGGAAGGTGACGCGTTCGACGCCGGACATGCCCCAGACGCGAATCTCGGTACGTTCGGGGAGGGGCTTGCCGACGAGGGTGCATAGGTCGTACAGCAGGGTGGCGGACAGGCTCTGGGCCATGGGGGTCTCCAGGGGACTGGTGGGCTCCGGGGCGGGCGCGCGCGAGCTGGCCCGCCCCGGAGCCGTACTGGGGGCGGGGTTACTCGGCTGCGGTCACGCGGTGGGCGTAGACCTGCTCGATCCAGCCCGCCTTGAACGCGGCGAGGTCGTCACGGAAGTTGGCCATCGAGGCACCGTAGGGTGCGACGACGCCGCCGGACTGGTCCGGCACGGACTGGCATCCGTGTACGAGCCTGCCGCCGAGCGCGGTGTGGGCCTTGATCGACTCGATCCGGCGGTGTTCGTTGAACCAGCCGCCGTGGTAGACCTCGTCGAGCATCCCGCCCGTCTCGTCGTCCAGGTCGAAGACGACGGAGGTGGCGGCGGGGAAGAACCAGCACGGGCCGACGTTGGAGATGTGCCCGTCCAGCTCCACCTTGTTGAGCGCCATCAACGTGGCCGCCTCGCGCAGCATGCGCAGATGATCGGCAGTGATCTGCGGCAGGCCGAGGCCGGCCAGGTGCTCCTCGCGGAAGAGGTACGAGTACACCCCGTACGCCGTCGCCAGCACGCGGGCCGCGTCCGAGGTGGACTCGCCGTGGTTCTTGATGAAGTCGAGCGCGAGCTGCTCGACCGCGCTCTCGGTCGTCTCATCCACGTCCAGGAGCTGGGCCTTCACCAACTTTCAGTCGGCGACGAGCCAGGTGCTGGACTCGAAGCGGAAGAAGTACTCGGCCGGGTCGATGGTGATGCGCCGGCCGTCCACCTGGATGCCGGGCAGGCGGTTCCAGCGCGGGTCGAAGGCGTCGGGCAGCTCGACCGTGATGGTCGCGGTGTCGATGGTGGTCACCGTGTCTCCGTCTCTGATCGTCCGGGCCGGGGCACAGGAATGCCCGAGCCCGTTGGGGCGTACGGAACTTGGGGGCCGCCCGGCCCGAGAGTGGGGCGGCTGTCGATAAGTGAACCGTCCGCTACGCAGAGTGGGTACGGTGTGACCGAGGTCAAGCGGTATACACGGTTTACGGATCCGGAGCGGGGGCGATCGTGCCGACACCGACCAGCGCCAGCTCCCGCCTGCGCGACACGATCAACGCGGCCGGGTGCACGTATGACGCGCTCGCCAAGGACGTACGCCGCATCGCCGCCGAGAACGGCGAACTGCTCCAGACCAACAAGTCGGCCATCTCCCACTGGGTGGGCGGTGCCCGCAGGCCGACCGGCCAGGCAGGCCAGTACCTCGCCGAAGCCCTCTCACGGCGGCTGGGCCGCGTCGTGACCCGAACCGAGCTGGGCCTCCACTCACCCGACACGGAGTCGCCACCAGACACCGACCCCGTCACCGCGGTCACCGACCTCGGCCGCGCGGACGTCGAGCGCCGCCGCTTCCTCGCCATCGCCGCGTTCACCACGGCCGGCGTGGCCATGCCGCTCATGCACGACCACGAAGCTACCTCGCGGATGCTCCGTGCCCGCACCGCCCGCTCCCTCGTCGGCAGCGACGACATCGACGTCGTACGACAGATCACGGCAGCCTTCAGTGCCGCCGACGAAAGGCTCGGCGGCGGGCACGGCCTGACCACGGTCACCGCGTACCTCGCCGACACGGCAGCCCCCATGCTGCGCGGCCGGTTCCCCACAGAAGCCTTACGCCGGGCCGCCTTCGGCGCCGTCGCCGAACTCGCCTACCTCGCAGGGTGGAAGCACCACGACCTGGGACACGAAGGCGCTGCCCAGCGCTACTACCAGGTCGGCTACCAGCTCGCCTGCGAAGCCGACCCCCACGGCCATGCCGCCTGGATGATGCGCGCCCTCGCCCACCAGTCCCTCAGCCTCAAACAACCCCACCACTGCGTGGACCTCGTCAAAGGCGCCCTCACCCGCGGCCTCGGCCACGTAGACGGCCAGACGGAAGCGCTCCTCCACATCACGCACGCCCGTGCCTACGCAGCCGTCGGCGAGAACCCATTGGCCGCCCGCGCTCTCCTCGCCGCCGAAGACGCACTCCTGCGCGAGGACGGTCCCCAGCCCAGCTTCTCCCGCGTCAGCGGTCCCGCCGCCGGCACAGTCGCCAGCCACACCGCACGCACGCTGACCGACCTCTCCGACCACATCGGAACGGAACAACAGCACCGCGACGCACTCACCCGATGGGACCCAGAGAAGTACAAGCGCGTCCACGCCCTCACCCATGCCGACCTCGGCGACAGCCTGGCCGCCCAGGTCCGCGCCGACGAAGCGGTTGCGTCCTGGACTCAGGCCCTGGTCCTCATGGAGGGCATGACCTCCGACCGCACCCGCAAGGCGATCACCTCGATCCGTTCCACGCTCGCGGTCTACCAGCGCCGCCGCGTCCCCGGCGCCGCCGATCTCGCCCGCCGCGCCCGCGAGGCCCTCGCCTAACATGCCCAACAACCTGCCCGACGAAGGGAACCCCGTGGCTCAGCAGACCGATAACCGCCCTCCAGCCCTCAAGCCGGCGCTCGACTCGATGACGCTGCTGGTCGCGGCCGTCATCGTCCACGACAGAACCACTAACCGCGTCGTGCTCCTCCAGCGCAGCGAGAACGCGAAGTTCGCCCAGGGGATGTGGGACCTGCCCGTCGGAAAGAGTGAACCGGGCGAGCCCATCACGGAGACTGCGGTCCGCGAGCTCTACGAGGAGACGGGCCTCACGGTGAAGCCCGAGTCCCTCAAGGTCGCCCACATCATCCACGGCGCTTGGGGCGTCGAGTCCCCCAATGGCTTCCTCACGGTCGTCTTCGCCACCCACGAATGGACCGGCGAACCCGAGAACCGCGAACCCCGCAAACACGCCCAGGTCCGCTGGGTCGACGCAAACGCGGTGCCCGAAAATTTCGTCGACACTACTTCGAGCGCCCTTCACCGATACCTCGCTGGAGGGCCGGAGGTCTCCCTCAACGGCTGGCACTGAAATTTCAACTGCGGCGTAACCAGCCGCCAGATCCTCCCTTCGCTTCAATGAGCCTCTTCAGCTTGGCCTTCAGGTCGAGCGCGCGCGTCGGCGACCCGCGCGACTACAGAATCCGCGTCCCCCAACCGTGGGCGAGTTAAAATACCCCAATGGAAGCCAAATCCCGACAAGGCGACGATCTCATTCTCGACAGAGCATGGATTACCAATGGACGACAGCAGCCCTAACACAGGACGCCGGCACACCTTGAAAAGGTCACAGCCAGTATGAATCATTCATATCTGGATCTGGCTCCATATCCGACTTGATAATTCGCACGGTACGATTCTGCTCTTCCCACTCATCCACTCGCGCTCGGGCGCGATTTACTGCTCCGCACTGAGCACTCGACAAGTAGAAACGCAGCGATTTCACTACGTCCCAAGTCTCGTTACGCTCTTTAAGATTTAGCGTCTCCGCCGAAGCTGCAGCAAGATAGCACTCAACGGCATCAATCACGATCTGCCTCTCAATACGTGGATGCAGTTGCGGCAGGATGTTGATTACGCCGTCCGAGCTATAGACGACGACAATCGCTGGAGGCCGATCGCTGTCGAGGTACCGAATGGCATTGTTGTATCGACTGCCGCGAGCCGGATCACCCCGACCATGGGCAGTGCCATCGAGAATTACACCGATAGCATGGCACCGACCTTGTGGGTCAACGAGCATCGCACCATCCATATCGGTCAGCTGTGTCAATAGCTCAGATGTTAGCCGAGTCGGCTCTATAGACCATGACTGTGGCGATAGGCGTTCAGCTTCACCCGTAGCATCGCCCGAAATAATAAGCATCGCCCCGTGCCTATGCTTGCCGGCAGCTAGCGCGGATTCACGTAGGGCATCATGATCGGCTTCAGGGAAAAAACGATTCAGGAGATCGTCGAAATACTCTTCATCCAGTTCACGGGCTGGCAAATGCGGGATACCGTCACGCATTATCAGTAGCGCTTCATCTGCGTGTGAAAACTCCCAAACGCCTCGCGCAGTGAAGCTGACGGCAAACACTGTTTCGCTATCGGCGTCATAATCAGGCTTCACAACCCCAAGGCCGTAGACACTTTCCCCATCCGACAGTAGGTCCGACTGGGATCCGCTGGCTTCCAGAAGCTTTCGCACGGCCGGCACATTGCGCATTTTCACCGGGTGCTTAAGCCTCAGGAACACCTGAATAGCCGGATCATTCTGCTTGGCAATGACAAGTCGCCCCGCTCCTGGCCGCCCCTCATACGGCAGGGCGGAAAGACCGCTCAGCAGCAAGTGGTTCTCGCTGCCAAACCAGAATCCAGCGCAATACAACATGGAGCGGACCATCGCTTCGGTGGCACTCCTAACAATCTCATCCGTGCCATCCGGAAACAAACCTGAACCAGCATCAGGAATAAAGAGGAGTCGGGCTGAACGACCAAGGACCTCACGAATCACCGAATGCACCAGCGACTGATGCACAAAGAATCGATCACGCTCCTCGGTCTTGATTTGAGGAACCTCCCGAAGTGCCGCTTTATCAATACTGATGACCACATGGACTTCATAGTCACCAACTCGGACTGATCTTCCCGAAAAGAACTTCCTCCCCTGCTCTCTCGGCATTGCCTCAAAGGCTTCTTCGAGCGCATTCGCGCGCATCCTGTCACGAAGCTCTCGGTGGCGCTGTTCGTGCACATGCGCAACACTGTGCATCATATTTCGATCAGGATGGCCATCGTAAAGCTCGACCGCTCGCTGCCTAACTCCCCCTAGGCCATCGGGAGAGTAGGGACCATCCTCAGGCTCAATGCATACGTCAAATTCATGCTCACCGGCAACTCTGAAACCAACGAGCACCACATCAGGATTCCCAGCAAATCCGATCGCTTCAAGGGCCGACACCGCGCGAACCTTTACCGAAATTCTAAAGTGAGGCTGATAGGCCCACATGAACTGCCTGATATAAAGCCGTTCCCCCACACTTACCCCTCAACGTCCAAAACCATTCCGTTTGCCATTATTCTGTGCGGCTTCGCCGCGTCTGGTATCACCCAGCCCCTACGAAGAGTTCGGCCGCTTCGGTGAAGTCATCGGCTAGATTTTTCTTGTTTCGCTCCAAAAAAACCAGCTCGCCCTTGCTATCACGGTCGGTCCAATAGTGACCCTTCAGGCGCCTCGCCGGGTTGCCCGATACGTCAAGCACGGTTGAGCCGTGGTGAATTCGACTGCGGTGTTCGACACGCAAATCAGGCTTGTTGAGATACATATAGGCCAACACGAGAGACCCATCAGCCTCCGACACCTCAGCCAAAGCAGATGCGGACTTCGACTCGTCAGTCATCAGTTTCACGGTGACCAGAGAGGAAGTCTGTTGCACTACAAGGTAGACGGTCTTCGATGGTGGGCTACTCCCAGTTTCCGGATCAACCCAGAAAGATGTAAGTGTGCCCTTCCAGGTTCCGCAGAGGCTACGCGGGATTCCCACTCCTGGGATTCGCTGAATCCAAGGAAGTCTCCAAAGCCAGAAATCCCATATGTTGAAAATGATGGTGCACACAAATACTGCGGTCGAAAAGATTTTGAGCACACTCCAGTCCGGCTTCCCGTCATGCACCCATGCACTAATCATGAAGATAGCGACGACCATACCGACAATGATGCGAATGACGATCGTTTTCGTCATGAGGCGTATCCCAGATAGTTCCAAGCAGCTTTCACAAAGTCCCGCCCGTCCTGGCGGTTCCAATCCTGAGCGCCATGAAAGAGATACTTGCACTCACTTACCTCTAGCCACCGCTCCGAATCAGCAGCAGGTTCATCACCTTCAAGCTCCTGCCAAATGTGCAAGATAACTCTTTCAACCGTCTTGGTCCAAGTCGACTCCATGAAAAAACTGTCAGGACAGTTGTATACGAGACACTCAACGAAGAAGGAGGGAACCTCTCGATGGATGCCCTCTGCCGCCATCGCATTCTCGACGCGTTTCATGATTCGGACGGCCTTTTTATAGTATTGCTTGGTGCGAGTGTTTTTTCCTCGGCCATTCTCTAGCTGTCGCTTGGGGTAGTTCACTAGAGATTTTCCATTCTTTTTGAAAACCTTAGCGCCCTCCCGGTAATTACTTGACGAAAGGTAATACCGATAGTCAAAGCAAGGCACGACGTCGGCATCTACCCTCGCGCTGCTGGAGTGGATTCGGAATGCAGTCGATCCCGAGGAGTCAACCTGACCGGGAAACTTACTCTTCAGCGCTGTTTCTATCTCTGACCTCAGTCTTGCTGGCGTCCAGATCCCCGTGTACGATCCGCTCGGCGGATGCGCGCCCTCGGTTGCCTCATCCCAGTACACAGCCTCACCGCACTGCACGGCGATATCGACATCGCTATCGACCTTGACGTTGGTGTTGTTCGCATAAGAACCCTTGGCATAGACGCTGAGGTCACAGTCGGCAAACGCAGCGTGCCCCCTAATGGCCTCACAAATCATTCGTTCGGTGCGTTCTTGCTTATCCTGCTCTGTTGCGCTAGACGGCCCAGTCCAGCTACTCAGCTTTTCTTCCATCGTCATTCACCCTCCCCGTTAATTTCACTAGTTTTAGGCCGCAACCCCCATTGCAGCCAGTGCCCGTGGTGAAGCTGGCAGATGTCCTGGCGAACGAGGAAAGCCCCTGGTAGCCAGGTTTTCGACCAAGAGAACCGTCCCACCAGAGGCTTCAGAGGGTTGTCTACCCGTCCGGCGTCGACGTGTCTAGCTCTACCCTTCTCTTCCTGCGGGAACGCCGACGAGTCAGTCCCCAGTAGCAGCGCCCGAACGCCGGCAGCAAGCCCTACCCACCTTGACCGACCTCCGGAGCAGAGACATTTATGCCCAGCTCGCGCTGGGTCGGGGCGGCTTCACCGCGGCGTCTACCGGTACCCCAAGGCCGTCGAGCTCCTGGCCGAGCCCACGAACGCTGTTGCCGATCGACCGATTCGGCGTCGACCACTCCTTCTGCTGCGTAGGTCCGCCCTCAGCTCGACCGGTGTATCAGCGAGCACCCCAGGCAGTCCGCACACAGTCCGCAGGACACCCGATCAGGACCGTCGGGACCCATCGCTGACCAACAGCAAAAGACCAGGTCAGCGCCCCGCAGAGATGATCCCCGCAGGTCACCGACCCGGCCCTTTACTAGGAGACCAAGAAGGCCTGACCCCGGGCCCGGCCGACCGGCCGGCGGTCTCCGCCGGTCACGTCGCCACCTGTCCGCACCCGGTCCTCGGGCCGTCGTCACGGCGGCCCTCACGGACCGGGTGCGGTCTTCCTTTTCCCGGCCACAGACGCGTACGGGTTCTCGGCGCCCCGCGTCGCTCACGTCACGCCGGCACCGGCGAAGGGCCGGCCACCGGTGCGCGGCAGGGTCACCGGCAGGCGTCCGACCGCCCGACCGCCTCGGTGTAGTCGGTGATCAGGCTCTTCATGGCCGCCTTGTCGTCGATCCCCGGGGCGAGCACCTGGACCACCGCGTAGAGGTCCTGATCCGGGTGCTCCGACGACGTGCAGGAAGCGGTCTTCCCCACTGCCGCTTTCCCGGCGTGGACGAACCTCCCGTCGTCCGACGCCGTCCCCTCGTCCGCGTCGGCGTATCCCTGCGCGACCGTCGTCGCGCTCTCCCCCGCCCCCCACCACGCCTGGGTGAGGCGCAGGGCCACCTCGCCGTCCACGGAGACGTCGCAGCGGGCCGTCCCGCCGTTCGGCTTCGAGGACGCCGACGAGACCGAATCCCCGTTGGGCAGCAAGGCCTTCACCAGCGCGGGGTCGACTGCGACCCCGCACAGCGACGCGGGCACGGTGTACTTCTTCCCGGCCGCGTCGTCGCTGTCGCCGGAGCACGCCGACAGGCCGGAGGCGAGGACGAGAGTCGCCGACACGGAGACGGCCGCGCCGATGAACCGGTGGCGCCGGAGAGATCCACGGACTGACAACGCGAGAGACCTTTCGAGGTTCGGACGGTGATGACGCGGCGGGCGCCGCCCCGGAGATTCGATCAGATGTCCGTCTTCAAGTGCGGGGACATGAAGTCGGTGTTCGTACCCGCGGCCCGGAACCCCTCCTGGGCGGCCACGCGCGCCTTCTCGTCGATGCTGGCGTCCATCAGGTCCTCGCGGTGGTGCGCCTTCGCCGCGCTCTCCGCGGCCTTCTCGGTGTACCCCGCGTTCTGGTCGAGGCCGCTCTCCCACCTCTCGCCCATGACGGATCCCGCGTCGTCCTTGGCGTGCCCCTCGGCGTCCTTGAAGAGGGCTTCGAGGACCATGCTGCTCGCCGTGCCCGCCACGCCTCCGGCCACCGCGCCTCCGACCGGGCTGGCGATGAACGACGTGCCGACGCCGATCCCCGTGCCGATGCCTCCGGAGATGGCGTTCTTCCACTGCCCCACGGACTGGTCGAACTTCTTGTCGGCTTCGTCGGCGGGCCCGGCGACCGCCTCCTGGCGGCCGATGGCCAGCGTGCCGGACACCTCGCCCGACCCGTGGGCGATCTGCTCGATGGCGAACTGTGTGTCCTTCGAGTAGCGCTCGTCGGCCGGCAGGTCCGGGTTCATGTGGTAGTCCATGAGGTTCGCCATGTACGACTTGTTGGCGACCTCGACCGCCGCGTACCCCTCGGGGTTCTGTCCGACGGTCACCAGCAGGGCGTTCACGTCGCGGTGGTTGAGCACGGCGGAGCTGCCGGCGACGGGGAACAGCTTGTTCGTGTCCTCGTCCTGGTCGTCGGTCATGGCCCGGTTGATGTCAGGCAGGTACTCCGAGGTGATCTGGCCGATGCTGTCGGACATGTAGCCGTGCTTCGTGAGCCGTTCGTTGTCGTCCGAGATGGAGGACACGATGGACTCGAAGAGCTCGGTCTGCCCCTCGTCGTGGGCCGGAGTGTCCGCGGTCGGCAGTTCGCCCGCCGGGTGCCCTGTCGTGGCGGCCTCCAGGGCGAGGGCGAGATTGTTGCGCCCCGTGTTGTCGTCGTCGCCCTGGAGGTTGCTCTCCTGCGGCCACTCCCGCTCCTCGAACAGGTACTGGAAGTTGGAGAGCGGAACCTTCCCGTTCTTGCCGTTACCGTCCGTGTCGCGCTCGAAGGGGGAGTCGTCCTTGGAGACGTACTCCTCGTTGAAGAAGTCGGTCGCCGCGTCCGGGCTGTTCGACAGCCCCTTGAGGAAACCGGTCAGCGGGTCGTCGCCGCTGTCGTCACCGATCCGGTTGAGCCACGGGTCCATGCCCATGTGCTGCCACGCCATGTTGGCGTGCTCGCCGTTGCCGGTGAGCCTGCGCTCCGTCTCCATGAGCTGGGTGCCGTAGCTCTTGAGGAACTGGTCGTCGTAGTCGCCGGTCCGCATCAGGTTGCTCATGACCTGGAAGCCCATGGGGCCGCCGCCGTCCCGCCCGATGGGCTGGTCACCGAGCTTGATCATGTTGCCCTTCCAGCTCGTCATGTCGGCGGAGTCGCTCTGCGTGGCGGTCGCGAGCGTCAGGCCGAGATTGCGCTGGAGGTCGTCGAGTTCGTCGAGCCGTTCACGGCCCACGTTCGGGTTCACGGCGGGATCGTTGATGCCCTGCCAGAACTCGAGGGTCTTCCGGGGCCCGAGCTGTGTGGCGAACCGCTCGGCGAACAGCGGGTCGTCCTTGTACCTGGCCAGACCGTCGTTGATCTTGTCGAAGTCGGCGGGGGTGAGGTCCTCGGGCTTCTTCGCCGCGATCTTGGAGAGGTCCTCCGCGGCCTGGACGGCCTCCGCCGCGGAGTCGCGGTCCTTGTAGTCGGCGTCCGAGAAGCCCATCTCGGCCTGATCGGCTATCGCGGTCAGCACCTTGCTCGCCGAGTCGTCGCTCTCCGACGCCTTCTTGAGGATCCCCTGCACCTCGTCGCGCAGCGCGGTGACGTCACTCTCGCTGTGCTCGGGGACGGACGTGCCCTTCGCGGCCCGGTCCGGGTGGATGTTCATGGTGACGGTGAAACCGCCGTCGCCGTTGCTGGTGACGGTCAGGTTCTTCTTGTGACCGCGGCTGATGGCCGCATCGAGGTCCTTCTTGTACTGCCGGAGCTCGTCCCGGGTGTCGCTGAGGATCTTGTGAATGGTGTTGGCCTGCGTGTGGGCGTCGGTGAACTCACCCGCGGTCTTGCCGATGAACTCCTTGGTGACCGTGGCGTTCATGCCGGCCCAGTCGGCCTTGTTGGCGGCCGTGTGCAACCCGTCCTCGGCCTGCTTCTCCAGGTCGACGAGGTGCCGTACGAGCAGGCCCCAGTCGGAGACGGCGTCGTCGAGCGTCGAGAAGTTGGCGAAGCGCAGCGCATCGAGATCCATGAGGTGTCGTTTCTCCTGTACGTCTGTGTCCGCGCCGCTACTTCTTCGGCTCGTACGCCGGGTTCTTCTTGCCCGGCTCGCCGACCCGCTCGTCGAATCCGGCGTCCAGGGCGGCGATGCTGCTCACCTGCCGGTGGATGTAGTGCTCGTCACCGGCGTGCACGTTCTTGGTGACCTGCATGTGGTTCGAGATGTGGGCGCACGCGTCCATGAGCGACTTCAGCTGCTCGTCCCACCGGGTCGACACGTGCTTGAGCCCGCCGCCCAGCGCGAAGCCCTGACCGCTCAGGTCACCGGCGGCCTTGTCGCTGCTGGGAATGGCCACCCGGGCCTTGCCCCAGAGGTTGTCGTAGAGCTCGTGCGCCTGACTGCCGATCTTCGTCAGATCGTCGTGGCCCACCTTGAGGTCGCCCGTCTGCACGGGCAGAGCCCCGGAACCGCCGTCACCCGGGTCGAGCTGGTTCAACCGCATCCCGGTCGAATGCCGATCGGCCGAGTCCGCCTTCAGCTGCTCCCACTCGTCCCATGCCATGGGCAACCCTTCCCCCGCATACCTGACCCAGCCCGTCGCGCCCGGTGGACACATCGGTTTCAGGCCAAGCTAGCAACTCGCCCAGGTGTGCACAGGGGGCGTAGTCCGGATCCTGAGCAGCAGTTGTGCACGTCCCGTGGAGGCCACGGGAATGACACGGCCCGAATGCCCGAATCGGCCCGGACAGGGCGGGTCTGCACCGGCGGCCCCCGGAGCGATGCGAACCGACCGGCACCCGGCCGGGCCCGCCTCGCACGGCCCACGGGTGCGGGAGGACGCTCCCGCACCCGTGGGCCGGGGTCAGGGCGCCGGCAGGAGGTGGCGGTAGCTGTCCGGGTTGTCCCTCAGGTAGCCGGACAGGCTCATGGCCGGCCGCCCCGTGAGGGTGGGGACGGCGTCCGAGACCGTTCCGAGCTCGCCGGCGGCGATCGCCTCGTACGACGTGACCCAGCCGGCCACCTCCCAGTCCTCGGCGCCGTGGTGTGCCCGCGAGGCGTACGCCTCCTGCTCGGTCTCGGGCACGTACCGGACCGTGCGGCCGGTGCACCGGCTCAGCTCTTCGGCCGCCTCGGCCAGGGTGAACGCCTCGGGGCCCGTGAGGTCGTACGTGGCGCCGTCGTGGTCCGTGCCCTCGTCCAGCAGGACGGCCGACGCCGAGTCCGCGATGTCCTCGTGGGAGACGGCCGAGACCCGCCCCTCGCCTCCGGGGCCGCGGAGGACGCCGTCGGACCCCGTCATCGCGGGAATCCCCGCGAGGTACCAGCTGTCCCTCAGGAACGTGTGGCGCACTCCGGTCGTCCGGACGTGCGCCTCGGTGTGCCAGTGGTCGCGGGCGAACGTGAACGTCGCGTCCGGTGCGGCACCGAGGAACGAGACGTACACGATGCGCTCGACTCCCGCGGCGAGGGCCGCGTCCACCGCCGTGGTGTGCTCCAGCACCCGGCCAGGACTCTCGTGCGCCGAGACGAGGAACAGGGTGTGCGCACCGTCGAGGGCGCGGCGCATGGCCTCACCGTCGCCGTACGCGGCCGGGGGCGCGGCCACCGCGCCGGGCAGACGGGGCAGCCGGGCGGGGTTCCGGCCGAGGAGGCGCACGGGGACGCCGGTCCGGGCCAGCCTCTCGGCCACCCTGCCGCCGACCGCGCCGCTCGCGCCGGTCACCGCGACGAGAGGGCTGATCACCGGGCCTCCCCGTGCACGGAGCGCGCGGCGTGGTCGTCCGAGGGGCGCCAGGGGCGCACCTCCACGACCGCGCTCGCCGGCAGCGGACCGTAGATGTGCGGGAACTCCTCGCCGCCCGGCTCCATGGCCTCGTACCGGACGGGCGCCGTGAGCCGGCCGGTGTCGATGACGAGGACCACCAGGCCCTCGGCGCCGGCACCGTACACCGCCCTCGCCACCGCCGGGAGCTGATGAGGCAGCGAGCAGTGGATGAACCCCTCGTCCCCCAGGGTGCGGCCCCTGGTGGACATCTCGTACGTCCCCGCCGTGCGGGCGGCTTCCCACAGGGGCTCTTCGGTGAGGTGCAGCAACTGTTCGGTCATCGGGCCACGTTAAGGGCAGCCGGGCGTCCCGAGGAGCTTCGCCTCGGTCTGCGCGTCGAGACCGACGGCCGGCCGGTCCGGCCGCCGCGGGACCGTGCCACCCAGTGCCCGCATCCAGGCCCAGGTGTCGGCGACCGTATCGGCGACCGGTCTGCAGCGCAGTCCGGCCGCGTGCGCCTTGGTGACGTCACCCATGTGCAGGGTGTCGTGCAGCTCCCCGGCGGGCAACCACACCGGCAGGTCCGTCCACGGCTCGACACCCGCGGCGAGGAGCACCTCCGGATCGGTCCACCGCAGTCGGGCCCGGGATCCGGTGACCTGGACGCAGGTGTCCAGGAGTTCACCCATGGTCGCGTGCCCGGGACGGCTCACGGTGTTGTACGCCCCTGACAGGCCGTCGGCCGCGGCGTCCAGCAGCCAGCCCGCAAGGTCACGGGCGTCGATGTACTGGATCCCGGCGTCCGGCGGTCCCGGCGCGACGACGGGTCCACCCCGGGCGGTCCGGCCCAGCCACCACGGCAGACGGCCGATGTTCTCCCCGGGGCCGAGGATCAGTCCGGCCCGGGCCAGCAGCGCCCGGTCGCCGAAGGCGTCGAGCGCGGCGAGCTCCCCACCGCGTTTGGCCAGGGCGTAGGAGACGTCGGGGCCGGCGTCGGCAGAGGCGCCGGCCACCAGGGGTCCTTCCTCCGCAAGCCCGGCCCGGGCGGCGTAGGCGTACACGGACCTGCTGGAGACATAGCTGAAGTGCCCGGCTCTGCCCGACAGCAGCCGGGCCGCGTCCCGCACGGCCGAGGGGGCGCCGCTCCAGGTGTCGACGACCAGGTCCCAGGTGCCGTCGGCCAGTGCCCGGAGGCCGTCCTCGCCCGTCGTCCGGTCGCCGGTCAGCGTGCGCGCCCCGGCAGGTGCCGCGTGGTGGCCGCGGTGGAAGGCCGTGACCTCCCACCCGCGTGCGAGCGCGGCTTCGGTGACGGCGCGTCCGACGAATTCCGTACCGCCCAGCATCAGGAGCCTCATACGGCGATCGTGCCCGCCGGAACGGGCGGGGACAACGGGACGTCGCTCTCGGCAGAACGGGGAACCTACGGCTCAGGACGTGTGCGCGAGGGGACTGCGGTGGCGCAGCAGCCACCGGTGGTAGTCCTCGGCCCGCCGCGCCGCGTCGCGGTAGGCCGCTTCCAGTTCCCCGTACACCGCGTCCGTGTCCGCGCCCCGCCGCGAGACCAGCAGCAGCCGGACCGCCAGCGGGTCGCCGCGCAGCGGGCGGATCGCCATGTCGTCGCGCGGGCCCGAGGTCGGCTGGCAGGGGGCGACCGCCTCCCCGAGTACGACGAGGGAGGCCGCCGTGAGGTAGTCGCCGTGCAGCACGGGCGGATCGAGGCCCGCCGCGCCGAGGACCCGCCGGACCCCGTCCCACTCCCCGTCCACCGAGGGATCGACCATCCACCGGTCACCCGCCAGGTCGTCGAGGTCCACCACCGGCCGTCCCGCTGCGGGGTGGTCCCGGGCCAGGGAGATGAACTGCGGTTCCCGCTCCACGAGTACGCGCTGGACGAGTCCGTCCGGGATCGCGAGCGGGCAGCCCTCGACCTCGTGCACGAAGGCGACGTCGAGCCGGCCGGCCGCCACCTCCCCCAGCAGCGCCCGGGCGGAGACGTCCACCCGGAGCGAGATGTCGGTGCCGGGCAGCCTCACCCGCAGTCCGCGCAGCCAGCCGCCGATGACCCGGCTCGCGGTGGACCCGATGCGCAGGCCCGGGCCACCGGCCCGGGCGGCCTCGGCCTCCGCGATCGCGGCGCCGACCAGGGCCGACATGCCGTCGACCAGAGGACGGGCACGGCTGAGGACGGCACGTCCCAGGAGGGTCGGGCGGCAGCCGGTCCTCCCGCGGCGGAAGAGCTCGGCGCCCATGCTCTTCTCGATCCGCTGGAGCTGGGTGGTCAACGAGGGCTGGCTGACGCCGAGCCGCCGTGCCGCCTGGTGCAGGCTGCCCGTGTCGGCGATGGCGCAGAGCGCCCTGAGGTGCCTCACCTCGAGCTCCATGACGGCGAGGGTATGGCTGTTCGCACGTCGAGCACCAGATGCCCCAACCCCCATCAACCGGGCCTATTCAGGGGGTGTAGGGGCGACCGGCACTGTGCTGATTCTGTGTGCTTCGCGCCCGTCCGCCCGCACGCGCCGACCCGGCGATAGGGCGGCGCTATCGCCGGTTGACATCATCCGCCGCGGGCCCGGCTGCCCCGAGACTCTCTCCGTACCCCCCACCCGTTCCCCCCCCGTTCCCCCTCCGGCTACCCGGAAGGGGTTCATCGGACAGGCAGGAGACACCCCCCATGAGACACCCCAGGACAGCCGTCATGTCAGCCGTGGCCGGTCTCGGACTCGGCCTCGCCGCCTCGCTGGGCACCACCCCCGCGATCGCCGCCGCACCGTCACCCTCGTCCGCGACCACCGTCGACACCGCGCAGGCCGGCTACGCCGCGTACGCCGGCTCGAGCGAGAACGCCAAGGCGAACAAGGCCTTCTTCGACGCCGTCATGAAGTCGGTCGCCGAGAAGCGGGCCGCGAACCCGGGCGCCGCGGCGGTCACCGTCGTCTACAGCACCACCAACGCCCCCAGCTTCCGCAACCAGATAGCGAGCAGCACCAGCATCTGGAACAGCTCGGTCAGCAACGTCAAGCTGCAGGAGGGGTCGAACCCCGACTTCACCTACCGCGAGGGCAACGACTCGCGGGGTTCGTACGCGAGCACGAACGGCCACGGCAGCGGCTACATCTTCCTGGACTACGCCCAGAACCAGCAGTACAACTCGACCCGGGTCACCGCCCATGAGACCGGGCACGTGCTGGGCCTGCCCGACCACTACACCGGTCCGTGCAGCGAGCTCATGTCCGGCGGCGGCCCCGGCACGTCCTGCACGAACGCCTACCCGAACGCCACCGAGCGCTCGAAGGTGAACAGCCTGTGGCAGAACGGCTTCGCGGCCGCGCTCGCCCGCGCCACCTCCTGACGCGACTCCTCGCACAACCCCGTCACCCGGCACAGGGGTCGTTCCGCCTCGGCGGAGCGGCCCCGCGGTGGTTCCCGCGGGGAAGGCCCGCCTCAGGCGGGTTCGAGCGGGAAGGCCCCCCGGTGCCCCGTTCCGGCGCCGTGCGCCGGTCGCGGTTCGAACTCCCGGCAGCTCCATATCTCCTGGACGGATCCGGTGCGCCGGTCCCAGAGGCCCGCGACGTCCTCCCCGCCCGCCACGTCGCGGTAGGCGTCCTTCGCGCCGCGGAAGCAGGCGAGCCCTCCGGAGAGGTCCCGCGCCGGGGCCGGGAAGTAGTCCGAGAAGGCGCAGGCGATGCACGTCTGCAGATACATGTCCGGCGGCAGGACCCGCTGCACCGTGGCCAGCGCGGCGGCGAAGTCGCCCTCGGCCCGGTTCGACTCGTACACGGCGCCGTCCAGATGAAGGGCCAGATACAGGTCCGGATCCGCCCTGCGCCGGGACAGCAGGCACCTGAGCGTGGCCTGACGGACCGTGCCGGCCACGAGAACGGGGAGCGGGAGGTCCCACTCCAGGACGCAGTCGTCGAGCACGCCGTCCACCAGGTCGAACAGCCCTTCCGGGGCCGGCGCGCCCGCCACGGGGCTCAGGCCGTCGAAGCTCTCGCCCTCGAAGTCCGTGCCCCGGACCCGGATGCGGAGCTGCTGTCCGTCCGTGGTGAGAATGACGGCCTCGGAACCATGACGGTCCCGGTACCAGCCTGCCCACGACTCATCTGTCATGAGCAGGGACTGTAGCCCGGCCCGCGGACACGCCCGGCGGCACCCTCCCCTACGTGGCCCCGGTGGCAGGAGCCCCTCATCAGGCCTGCGGCTCACGCCACATGGGCCACATCGACGGACCCCCGGGAAGGTCGACGGTCCGTCCCGTGAAGGTGAAGCCGAGCCGCTCGTAGAGTCCGCGGCTGCGCGCGCTGCTCGCCTCCAGATAGGCGGGAGTCCCCTCCCGGTCGCATCGCTCCAGCACCCCTCTCATCAGCGCCTCCCCGATCCCCTCCCCCTGCCGCTCGGGCGAGACGCCGATCATCAGCAGGTAGGCGTGCGCGCGGTCGTGGGGATGGACCGCGCCCGTCAGCCTCCCCACCAGCTCGGCCCGCTCGTTGTCGGGGTCGGCGGTCTCCCTCATGAGCGCGGGGGTGTCGTCCTCCTCCGGCACGCCCGCGGGCACATCGAGCCAGAGGGCCGTCGCCGTGCCGTCCTCCAGCAGGTCGACACGGCCTTCCTCCAGCGTGACGTCGGCGAAGACGCCGAGGAACTTCCCGTGCACCGCACGCCGGTGCTCCTCGTCCGGAAAGACCCAGCTGCTCACCGGATCGTGGTGGAACGCCTCCTCCAGGATCCGGACGACCTGGTCCCTGTCCCGCTGCTCCGCCTGCCGTACGCGTACGCCCATGACCGTGCCCGCCCCTTCTTCCCACGGTGGTTCGTGTCAACCGACGGACGGAATACTAGAGTTGGCCTTCGTCACCGATCGTGGGCGGTCCGGTTCAGTGGGTTCTGCGGGTGACGAACTCGGCCAGGGCCAGCAGGTCTCCCGCGGCCGCCGGGTCGGGGACCGCGCGGGACAGATGGTGGACGGCCCGGGCCATCCGGTCCGCGGCGGCGGTCTGGGCCCAGTCACGCCCGCCCGCCCGATCGACCGCGTCGGCGGCGCTCCTCACCTCCCCAGGCGTGTTCATGGCGCCCCGGTAGAGCGAGGCGAGCTCGGCGGCCGCCGGGGTGCCCGAGGTGAGCGCGGCGACCACCGGCAGGGACTTCTTGTGGGCGGTCAGGTCGGCCCCGACCGGTTTGCCCGTGCGCGCCGTGTCCCCCCAGATGCCGATCAGGTCGTCGATGAGCTGGAAGGCGAGACCCGCCTCCCTCCCGAAGCCGTCCATGGCGCGCACGGCCCTCTCGTCCGCTCCCGCGTAGAGCGCGCCCAGAGCGCACGCGCAGCCGAGCAGGGCGCCGGTCTTGGCCATGGCCATGGCCAGGCACTCGTCCAGCGTGACGTCGTCGGGGCCGCGGTCCTCCAGACCGCAGTCGGCCTGCTGGCCCGCGCAGAGTTCGATGACGCAGGTGGAGAGCCGTACCGCCGCGTGCGGGGACGCCGGGTGCGGGTCGTCCGTCAGGAGGCGGAGGGCGAGCGAGAACATGGCGTCGCCCGTGATGACGGCGTCCGGCACACCGAACACCGCCCAGGCCGTGGGCCGGTGCCGGCGTGTGGTGTCCTCGTCGATGACGTCGTCGTGGAGCAGGGTGAAGTTGTGTGCCAGTTCCACGGCGACGGCTGCCCGCGTCGCGGCCTCCGGGTCCCCTCCCAGCGCACGGGCGGCGGCCAGGACGAGCGCCGGCCGGATGGCCTTGCCGGACTGACCGGACGCGGGCGTCCCGCCGGCGTCCCGCCAGCCGAAGTGGTACATGGCGACCCGGCGTATCGCCCCGGGCAGCGTCTCGACGGCCGCCCGCAGATGCGGGTCGACGGTGTCACGGGTGCGCTCCAGGAGCGCGACGGCCTTGTCCTCCTCCATCGCGGCATCCGTACTGGTCATGGTCACGGTCACTCCTTCCGGGTGCCACCGGGCACCGTGGTCGCGGCCTCGGCCTGCCGGGGCCCGGGCGTCGGGCGCCCGGGCCCCGGGGAGCATCACCGCCAGCGGCTGACCTCCACGTTCTCCAGGACCCCGAGGGCGTCGGGCACCAGCACCGCGGCGGAGTAGTACGCCGTCACGAGGTACGAGATGATCGCCTGCTCGTCGATGCCCATGAAGCGCACCGAGAGGCTCGGCTCGATCTCGTCCGGGATGCCGCTCTGCTGGAGCCCGATGACTCCCTGGTCCGCCTCGCCGGTCCGCATGCAGATGATCGACGTGGTGCGGGCGTCGGTGACCGGGATCTTGTTGCAGGGGAAGATCGGCACCCCGCGCCAGGCGGGCACGTGGTGCCCGCCGACCTCGACGCTCTCCGGGACCAGGCCGCGCTTGTTGCACTCACGGCCGAAGGCGGCGATGGCCCGGGGGTGCGCGAGGAACAGGTTCGATCCGCGCCGCCGCGACAGGAGCTCGTCCATGTCGTCGGGACCGGGCGCGCCGTCGTGGGGCTGGATCCGCTGCCCGTAGTCGCAGTTGTTGAGCAGGCCGAACTCGCGGTTGTTGACGAGCTCGTGCTCCTGGCGCTCACGCAGCGCCTCGACCGTCAGCCGCAGCTGCTGCTCGGTCTGGTTCATCGGCTGGTTGTAGAGGTCGGCCACCCTGCTGTGGACCTTCAGCACGGTCTGGGCGACGCTGAGTTCGTATTCACGGGGCGCCGACTCGTAGTCCACGAAGGTGTGCGGGACGACGCTCTCCCCCACGTGCCCCGCCGAGAGGTCGATCTCCGCCTCGCCGTAGGGGTTGGTCCGCTGGTGCGGGATGGCGAGCAGCCCGGCGAGGTGGTCGCGGAGCGAGTCCGCCCGGGCGGCGAGGTTGAGCACGTCCGACCGGCGCAGGGTCAGCAGGGTGCAGGCGGTCACCGCGCGGGCCGTGTACTCCCAGGCCGCGTCGCCGTCGACCAGGACGTGGTCGCCGAAGTAGGCGCCGTCGGCGAGGACTCCGAGTACCGTCTCGTCGCCGTACGGGCCGGTCCCGATCTTCTCGACCTTGCCGTGGGCCAGCAGATGGACACGGTCCGCCGCGTCGCCGGCCGCGGCGAGCACCTCGCCGGCCTCGACGTCACGCTGCTCGCACCTGCGGGCCAGCTCGCTCAGCACGTCCTCGTCGGCGAAGTCACGCAGGGCGGGGAGCTCCCCGAGCTCGGCGGGGATGACCGCGACCCGGTCGCCCGTCTGGACGAACGTCACCCTGCCGTCCCCGACCGAATGACTCAGCCTGCGGTTCACCCGGTAGGTGCCGCCCTGCACCTGCACCCAGGGGAGCATGCGCAGCAGCCACCGCGAGGTGATTTCCTGCATCTGCGGGGCGGACTTGGTCGTCGTCGCGAGGTTCCGCGCAGCCGCTGTGCCGAGACTCTGCTGCTGCGGCGGCTGCGTGTCGCGAACCTCTTCACCAACGGACATCCGACATCCTCTCGATCATGGTCTGACCTGCGTCGAGAAGACTTGCAGCCGGAGGACACGGCGCGCTATTACACAAAAGAGTGTGACTATTCGGGCCGGGGTCGGGGCATGCCGACCGCATCCGGGGCCGGACACGGCCGGGAGTACGGGCCGCGGCCCCCGGCCGGTCCGCTGGCGCCGGTGCCACGGGACCGGCCCCACCAGGGCGCGCGAATCCGGCGACGAACGGGCGCGCGCCGGGTGCCGCCGGGCCCGGCGACCACTGCGGGCAGGGCCGTTCAGGGTGCGAGCGGCACTCCCGACACGACGACCTTGCCGGGGTTGAGGATGCCGAGCGGGTCCAGGGCCGCCTTGACCGCGCGCTGCATGGCCAGGTTGACGGGTCCCACCTCGCGGCCCATTCCACCCATCTTCAGCAGCCCCACACCGTGTTCACCGGTGACCGTGCCGCCGAGGGAGATCGCCGCGTCGAGGATGTCCTCGAAGGCGAGCTGGGCGCGCGCCCTGGCCGCGTCGTCGCCGGGTTCGGTGATGATGAGGGGGTGGAGGTTGCCGTCGCCCGCGTGGGCGATGTTGGCGATGAGGACCTCGCGCTCGGCCGCGATCCCCTCGATGCGCGCAAGCATCTGCGGCACCCGGGATCGCGGCACGACCACGTCCTCGGTGAGTACCGGTCCCAGCCGCTCCAGCGCCGGGTAGGCGAGCCGCCTGGCCTGGAACAGGGCGTCCGCCTCCGCCTGGTCGGTGGAGACCTCGGCCCAGGCCGCGCCGGCCTCCGCGAAGCACGCCCGTACGGTCTCCGCCTCGGCGTCGCCCGCGGCTCCGGGGGTGTCCACCCGGCCGAGCAGGATCGCGTCCGCGTCCGCGGAGAGGCCCATGTTCTTCCACTCGTCCACGGCCTTCAGGCAGTGCCGGTCGAGGAGTTCGAGTGCCGAGGGCACGACGCCCGCGGCCGTCACCCGGCTCACCGCGTCGCCGGCCGCGACGACCGAGTCGAAGAAGCCCGCCACCGTCCGCTCGGCGGGACGCGCTCCGCGCAGCTTCACGGTGATCTCGGTGATCACGCCGAGAGTGCCCTCGGAGCCGACGAAGAGACCGCACAGGTCGTATCCGGCGACCCCCTTCGCGGTCTGCCGGCCCATCCGCACGACCTCGCCGAGGCCGTTGACGGCCTCCAGCCCGAGCACGTAGTCGCGGGTCACGCCGTACTTGACGCAGCACATGCCGCCCGCGTTGGTGGCCGCGTTGCCGCCGATGGTGGACCAGGGCGAGCTCGCCGGGTCCGGCGGGTACCAGAGGCCCTGCTCGGCGCACGCGGCACGCAGGTCGTCGTTGACGACGCCCGGCTGGACGACGGCGAGGCGCTCCACCGGATCGATGCGCAGGATCCGGTTCATGTCCTCGAAGGAGAGGACGACGGCGCCGTCCACGGCGTTCGCGCCGCCCGACAGGCCCGTACCGGCACCGCGCGGGACCACGGGGATCAGGTGCTCGGCACAGTACGCGACGACGGCCCGGACCTCTTCGGTGTCCTGCGGCCGTACGACGGCGAGGGGCAGCCCGGCCGGGGCCCACTCCGCCTCGTCGTGCGCGTACCGGCCCAGGCTGTCCGGGTCGGTGACGACTTTGCCCGCCGGGATCCCGTCGGCTGCGTTCGGCTTCCGCACGGCCGCTGACCACCTCTCTCGCCCACGCGCGCCCCGCATCCGTCACGGGGCCGCGCCCCTCCATGATGACGCGCCTCCTCCTCCCGGGAACGGGCACCCTAAGTTGCATCCCCGATGCAATTTATCTACGCTGCCCCCATGCGGCTGACGCGATTCACCGATGTGGCGCTGCGGGTACTCATGCGCCTGACCGTCACGACGGAGGGCGAGGACCCGCCGACCACCCGCGACGTGGCGGCCGCCATGGAGGTGCCCTACACCCATGCGGCCAAGGTCGTCGCCCGCCTCCAGCACCTCGGCCTCGTCGACGCACGACGAGGCCGGGGCGGAGGCCTCTCCCTCACCACCGCGGGCCGGTCGGCCTCGATCGGCACCCTGGTGAGGGAGCTGGAAGGACCGGGCGAGGTCGTCGAATGCGAGGGCGACACCCCGTGCCCGCTGCGTTCCGCCTGCCGGCTCCGCTCGGCGCTGCGCCGGGCCGAAGAGGCCTTCTACGCCTCTCTCGACCCGCTCACGGTCAGCGACCTCACCGCCTCCCCCACCGGCCCGCTGCTGCTCGGAATCAGCCGCGGCCGCCCGGCCGCGGACTGATCCACCGAACCCGGCCGCCGGACCCCGCGGGGCACGGCGACCGGCTCACGCCGTTCAAAAATAGGCATCTCACATACCAATTAACCGGGCCGTCCGCAGTCGGCCCGCCTCCGCACCCGAGGAGTCAACCGATGCTCTCCGAGACGTCGACCGCCACCGTCCGAGCCACCCTCCCCGCCGTGGGAGCGGCCATCGGGGACATCGCGGACCTCTTCTACCGAAAGCTCTTCGAGGCCCACCCCGAGCTGCTCCGGGACCTCTTCAACCGGGGCAACCAGGCCTCCGGCACACAGCGCAGGGCGCTCGCCGGGTCCATCGCCGCCTTCGCCACCCAGCTCGTCGAGAACCCGGGGACCCGGCCCGACGTGATGCTGGGCCGCATCGCCAACAAGCACGCCTCGCTGGGCATCACCGCCCCGCAGTACGAGATCGTCCACACCCATCTCCTCGCCGCGATCGCCGAGGTGCTCGGCGATGCCGTCACCCCCGAGGTCGCCGCGGCCTGGGACGAGGTCTACTGGCTGATGGCCAACGCTCTGATCGCCATCGAGGAACGGCTCTACGCGCAGCAGAAGGTGACGGCGGGCGACGTGTGGCGCGACTGGACGGTGACCTCCCGCGTCGAGGACACCCCCGACGTCGCCACCTTCCGCATCACCCCCGCCGACGGCGCGCCCGCCCCGGCCTTCCGGCCGGGTCAGTACGTCTCCGTCCAGGTGGAACTGCCCGACGGCGCCCGACAGATACGCCAGTACAGCCTCACCGGCACTCCCCGCTCCGCCACGCGCTCCTTCTCGGTCAAGCGGGTGCGGGGCGAGGCCGGCCCGGAGGGTGAGGTCTCCGCGCACCTGCACGAGCGGCTGCACGCCGGCGACGTGCTGCGCGTCTCGGCACCGTACGGCGACCTGGTGCTCGACGGGGCCGGCGCCCCGCTGCTGCTCGCCTCGGCCGGCATCGGCTGCACCCCGGTCCTGGCGATGCTGGAGCACCTGGTGGAGGAGGGGCACGGTTCGCCGGTCACGGTGGTCCACGGCGACCGGTCGCCCGCCGACCACGCGCTGCGCGCGGACCACACGGCGCTCACCGGCAGGCTCCCCGGCGCCGTCTCCCACTTCTGGTACGAGAACCCGGAGCCCGGCCCGTCCGGCGGTACGGACCGCGCCGGGACCGTCGACCTGAGCGGCGTGGCCGTCGCCCCGGGGACCCGCGCCTACCTCTGCGGACCGCTCCCTTTCATGCGCGCCGTCCGCTCGCAGCTCCTCGGCAAGGGGGTGGCGGCGGCCGACATCCACTACGAGGTGTTCGGTCCCGATCTGTGGCTCGCCCAGGACTGAGCCAGGACTGAGCGCGGCCCCCCGGGGCACTCGCGGACTGTCCGGATCGCATCGCACACGGCGCGAACAGTGCCCGAACAGGTTTGCCGGAGCCTCATGTTCCGGTAGAAGCGCTGTACGGACACGCTCCCCTGCGAACGAAGGAGTCGGCCCATGTCCTCACCCATGTCCGCGAGCAACTTCCTCAAGGCCCTCAAGGCCGAGGGACTCACCGTCGTCCAGGTCGGCGACTGGCGTACGCACAACCGCAACCACAAGGGCCCCTGGGGGCCGGTGCACGGTGTGATGCTGCACCACACCGTCACCAAGGGCACGGCCCGCACGGTCGAGATCTGCCGCGACGGCTACTCGGGCCTGCCGGGTCCGCTCTGCCACGGTGTGATCGCCAAGGACGGCCGGGTCCACCTGGTCGGCTACGGCCGCGCCAACCACGCCGGCCTCGGGGACGACGACGTCCTGCGCGCCGTCGTCGCCGAGAAGCGGCTGCCGCCGGACAACGAGTCCAACACCGACGGCAACCGGCACTTCTACGGCTTCGAGTGCGAGAACCTCGGCGACGGGAAGGACCCCTGGCCCGCCGTCCAGCTCGAGGCGGTCGAGAAGGCCGCCGCGGCGGTCTGCCGCTTCCACGGCTGGGACGCCCCCTCGGTCATCGGACACCGGGAGTGGCAGCCCGGCAAGGTGGACCCGCGCGGCTTCTCCATGACGGGGATGCGCAACCGGATCCACGACCGCCTGAAGTAGGCCGCACGGAGCGGCACACAATGGAGGCATGGACCACGGAGCGCTCGACCTCTCCCGGCTGCAGCCGGTGCTTCCCTCACCCCTGCAGCCGGCCGAGGACGAGCGCTTCGCACGTCACGGCGTGACCCTGCTGCTCAAGCGCGACGATCTGATCCACCCAGACCTGCCGGGCAACAAGTGGCGCAAGCTCGCCCCCAACCTCCGGGCCGCCGCCGGCCGCACGGTGCTGACCTTCGGCGGGGCCTGGTCGAACCACCTCCGCGCCACGGCCGCCGCCGGGCGCCTCCTGGGCTTCCCCACCGTCGGCGTCGTCCGGGGCGACGAGCTGGCCCACCGCCCGCTGAACCCCTCCCTCGCACAGTGCGCGGCCGACGGCATGCGTCTGCACTTCGTGGACCGCGCGACCTACCGCGCGAAGACCGCACCCGAGGTCCTGGAGGGCCTGCTGAGCCTCTTCGGGGACTGCGCGGTCGTCCCGGAGGGCGGCAGCAACGCGCTCGCCGCAGAGGGCTGCACAGAGCTCGGCCGCGAACTGCGCGGCCGGACCGGCACGGTGGCGGTCGCCTGCGGCACCGGCGGCACCCTCGCCGGGCTGGCCGCCGGGCTCGGCGACCAGCAGCGCGCCCTGGGGATACCCGTCCTGCGGGGCGGGTTCCTGGGTGCCGCGGTGCGCACTCTGCAGCAGGAGGCGTTCGGCGCCCCGGCAGGCAGCTGGTCGCTGGACGAACGCTTCCACTTCGGCGGGTACGCCCGGACGACACCGGAGCTGCACGCGTTCGCCGACGACTTCGAGGACCGGCACGGGCTGCCCGTCGAACGACTGTATGTGGCCAAACTCCTGTACGGGCTGACCGTGCTCGCCGGGGAGGGCGCCTTCCCGACCGGGTCCTCGGTCACCGCGGTCGTCACGGGACGGCCCTGAGGCCCCGGGGTCACGAGGCGCCGTCCGACTCCCGGTAGGCGGCGGCCTCCTCCAGGTCCAGCCGGCGCAGCAGGGCGCGCAGCATCTCGTCGTCGATCCGCCGCTCGTCCCTGAGGCGCACGAACACCTCCCGCTCGGCGGCGATCATCTCCCTCGCCAGTCGGCGGTAGGTGTCGTCGGCCGACTCCCCGGTGACCGGATTCGCCCGGCCGAGCCTCTCCCACACGGCGTTGCGGCGCCGTTCCATGACCGCGCGCAGGCGCTGGGTGAGGGGGTCGGGCAGCGCGTTGCGCGGGTCGGCGAGCAGCGCCTCCAGCCGGGCGTCCGCGACCGTGGACGCCTCGCTCTGCGCCTGGGCCTCGGCCAGCGTCTCGGCGCGCGCGTCGCGTCCCGGGAGCTTCAGTACGCGCACCATGAGGGGCAGGCTCAGCCCCTGGACGACGAGTGTCCCGATGACGGTCGTGAAGGTCAGGAACAGCACCAGGTTGCGTGCGGGGAAGTCCTCCCCGTCGTGCGTGACCACGGGGATGGAGAACGCGATGGCGAGCGAGACGACGCCCCGCATCCCGGCCCAGCTGATGATCAGGGGGGACGTCCGGGGCAGCGGCCCCTCGCGCTCCCGGACACGCCGGGAGAGCCACGGGGGCAGATAGCTCGCGGGGTACACCCAGACGAAGCGCACCACCACCACGGCGACGAACACGAGCACCGCGTACTGGAACGCCTCGCCCACGCCGTACGCTCCCAGCCCCTTCAGGACGAAGGGCAGCTGCAGTCCGATCAGCGCGAAGACCGCGGACTCCAGGACGAACGCGACCATCTTCCAGACCGCCGCCTCCTGGAGCCGGGTCGCGAAGTCGACCTGCCAGGAGCGGTGCCCCAGGTAGAGCGCGACGACGACCACGGCGAGCACACCGGAGGCGTGCACCCGCTCCGCGGCCGCGTACGCCACGAAGGGGATCAGCAGCGACAGGGTGTTCTGGAGCAGCGCCTCCTTGAGGTGGGTGCGCAGCCAGTGCAGCGGCACCATCAGCAGCAGGCCGACGCCGACACCCCCGACGGAGGCCAGCAGGAACTCCCCGATGCCCTCGCCCCAGCTCATGCCCTGACCGACCGCCGCGGCGAGGACCACCTTGAAGGCGGTGATCGCGGTGGCGTCGTTCACCAGGGACTCGCCCTGCAGGATCGTGGTGACCCGGGCGGGCAGGCCCACCCGGCGGGCGATCGCCGCGGCGGTGACGGCGTCGGGCGGGGCGATGACGGCGCCGAGCACCAGCGCCGCGGTGAGCGGCAGGTCCGGCACGAGGAGATAGGCCAGCCACCCGACCGCGAACGTCGCGAAGAGCACGTAGCCGACGGAGAGCAGGGCGACGGGACGCAGATTGGCCCGCAGGTCGAGGTACGAGCTGTCGACCGCCGCCGTGTACAGCAGCGGCGGCAGCAGCAGGGGCAGGACGATGTGCGCGTCCAGCGTGTAGTCCGGCACCCCCGGCAGGTACGAGGCCAGCAGCCCCGCGGCGACCAGCAGCAGCGGGGCGGGCACGGGGGTGCGGCGGGCGGCCCCCGCGACCGCCGCGCTTGCCGCGACGAGCGCCACCAGCGGCAATGCGTCCATCTCACAGTCCTCACATCCGACGTAACGTGGCCATCATGAGTGAGTGCCTGCATGTATCCGAACTGCCGCGCCCCGAGCCCGTCGCGCTCGACGACACCTGCCCGGAGTGCCTGGTGGCCGGCACCCATCCCGTGCAGTTGCGGCTCTGTCTGGTCTGCGGGCACGTCGGGTGCTGCGATTCCTCGCCCCTGAAGCACGCCACGGCCCACTTCGAGGCGACCGGACATCCGGTCATGCGCAGCTTCGAATGCGCCGAGAGCTGGCGCTGGTGCTTCGTGGACGGTTCGATCGTCTGAGGCCTGGGTACGTCAAACCGGCGCCCGTTCTTCGCAATTGACCGCCGCAGACCTCTAGCCACTGTACGTACTCATGTGCCTACCATGAGTAATCATGGGGTTACGGTCCCGGCGACACGGCATCATGGGGCGCGACAGCGTCGCCGGCCCACGAGGACCGACGACGGACCGCACGGCCCCGGGCACCCGTCCCGGAGCCTCGAACGAGTTTGTGCCACCTTGGAGGTGAGGGTGTCCCAGATCGCAGGCGAGCCCGGGAACCAGGACTTCGTAGAGGTCCGGCTGCCCGCTGCGGGTGCCTACCTGTCGGTGCTGCGAACGGCCACGGCCGGTCTCGCAGCGCGCTTGGACTTCACTCTCGACGAGATCGAGGATCTTCGCATCGCGGTCGACGAGGCCTGCGCGATCCTGCTTCAGCAGGCCGTGCCGGGCTCCGTCCTCAGCTGCGTGTTCCGGCTCGTCGGCGATTCCCTCGAGGTGACCGTCTCGGCCCCCACGACGGACGGCCGCGCCCCCGAGCGCGACACCTTCGCCTGGACGGTGCTCTCCGCGCTGGCCGGCAAGGTCGACTCCACGGTCGCCGACGACCGTACGGTCAGCATCAGCCTCTACAAACAGCGCGGCGCGGGACCCGGGCCGGCGTGAGCGACGGGAACGGGGACGGTCCTGTGCGGGACGAGACGATCCGGTCGGGGGCGGTGCGCCCGGCGGCCCTTCCGGAGCAGCAGGCCCGGCCGCATCCGGAGGGCGGGGCGGACGGCGCGGACGAGGCGCAGGGCCGTCCGGCCGCGCCTGAGCAGCCACAGGTGGAGCGGGCGGGCCGGATGAGCGAGCACGGGCACCACGATCCACACGACCGCAGTGGGGCGCGGGCGCTCTTCGTCGAGCTCCGCGCGCTTCCCGACGGCTCGGTCGAGAAGGCCGAGCTCCGCAACCGGCTGGTGCGGATGCACCTGCCGCTCGTGGAGCACCTGGCCCGCAGGTTCCGCAACCGCGGCGAGCCGCTGGACGACCTGACCCAGGTCGCCACCATCGGCCTGATCAAGTCGGTGGACCGGTTCGACCCCGACCGCGGAGTCGAGTTCTCGACGTACGCGACCCCCACGGTCGTCGGCGAGATCAAGCGGCACTTCCGGGACAAGGGCTGGGCGGTGCGGGTACCGCGGCGCCTCCAGGAGCTGCGGCTGTCGCTCACGACGGCCACCGCCGAGCTCTCCCAGCAGCACGGCCGCTCGCCCACCGTGCACGAGCTGGCGGAGCGCCTGGGCATCTCCGAGGAGGAGGTCCTGGAGGGGCTGGAGTCGGCCAACGCCTACAGCACGCTCTCGCTCGACGTCCCGGACACGGACGACGAGTCCCCGGCGGTCGCGGACACCCTCGGCTCCGAGGACGAGGCGCTGGAGGGCGTCGAGTACCGCGAGTCGCTCAAGCCGCTGCTGGAGGACCTCCCGCCGCGCGAGAAGCGGATCCTGCTGCTGCGCTTCTTCGGCAACATGACCCAGTCGCAGATCGCGCAGGAGGTGGGCATCTCCCAGATGCACGTCTCGCGCCTGCTGGCCCGCACGCTCGCCCAGCTGCGCGAGCGGCTGCTCGTCGAGGAGTAGCCGGCGGGACGCGGGGCCGCCGGGGTCAGGCGTCGGGGGTCGTCCGCGGCCCCCGGATGCCCAGCGCCCTCGTGGTCGCGGGGTCGAGCACCAGCACGAGGGCCGTCACGGCGACCACCGCGAGGACGATGCCCAGGGGGATCAGCGCGCCCTGGGCCCGCAACAGCGTCCACGCCACCGGCAGCGCCATGAGCTGGGTGATGAGCGCGGGACCGCGGCTCCAGCTCCGCCGCAGCAGCAGCCCGCGGGCGGCGAGGAGCGGGATCAGACCGAGCGCCACCAGCGTGAGTCCGCCCATCTCGGCCTGCTGGACGCTTTCGGGACGCCCGAGGAGGCCGACGGCCAGCATGTAGATCCCGCCGATGACGAGCGCCGCGCCCTCGAGCGCGTTGAGCGCCGCCAGGGCGGCGATCCGGCCCGGCTTCTCCGTTCCGGCCGAGGGGGACGGGGCGGGCGTGTTCTGCTGAGTGCTCACACCCTTCAGATTCGCACCCCGGCCCGCCGAAAGCGAAGCCGGGGCAGCGCGGCGGGCCGGGAAGTCACCCTGCGTGACCACTGGTGAACCCGTCGGATCGGGACTTCAGGGCGGTACCGCGCGGTAGGTACCCTGGCGTGCATGCGCGCACTCCTCGTGGTCAACCCAGCTGCCACCACTACCAGTGCGCGGACACGTGACGTGCTGATCCACGCCCTCGCGAGCGAGATGAAGATCGAGACCGTGACCACGGAGTACCGCGGTCACGCCAGGGACCTGGGACGCCGGGCGGCCGACTCCGACGACATCGACCTGGTGGTCGCCCTCGGGGGCGACGGCACGGTGAACGAGGTGGTCAACGGCCTGCTGCACGACGGCCCGGACCCCGAGGGCCTGCCGAGCCTGGCCGTGGTCCCGGGCGGTTCCACGAACGTCTTCGCGCGGGCCCTGGGCATTCCCAACGACGCTGTCGAGGCGACCGGCGCCATCCTGGACGCCCTCGCCGACGGCAGCGAGCGCACGGTGGGCCTCGGCCTCGCGGCCGGCACCCCGGGCACGGCGGACGAGGCCGTGCCCGGGCGGTGGTTCACCTTCTGCGCGGGACTCGGATTCGATGCCGGAGTCATCGGGCGGGTCGAACAGAAGCGCGAGCTGGGCAAACGGTCGACCCACGCCCTGTACGTACGCCAGGTGCTCCGGCAGTTCATGGACGACCCCCACCGGCGCAACGGCATGATCACCCTCGACGTGCCCGGACAGGACCCGGTCACCGACCTCGCGCTGTCGATAATCTGCAACACCGCACCCTGGACCTACCTGGGCAACCGCCCGCTGTACGCCTCCCCGAAGGCGTCCTTCGACAGCGCCCTGGACGTCCTCGGCCTCAAGCGTCTGTCCACCCCCGCCGTGACCCGGTACGCCACCCAGCTGCTCACTTCGAGCCCCGAGAAGGGGCCGCACGGCAAGCACGCCGTGTCGCTTCACGACCTCACGGACTTCACCTTGCATTCAAAGGCGCCGCTGCCCTTCCAGATGGACGGTGACCACCTGGGACTGCGTACGAGCGTGACGTTCACAGGCGTACGCCGTGCACTGCGTGTGATTGTGTGAGTGGATGGGGCCAAAGTCCTTTAACTCGAACGTTTGGGCTGTCCCCCACCCCTTAGAAGTACGGCTGTGACCTAGTCGACACCGAGGAATCAAAAAAAACTTTCCAGAAGGGGTTGTATCCGCCGCCGAGGTTTGCGAATCTCTACATGGCGATCGGGACGGCCCGCAACATCGGCCTCCACTGAGAGCCAGAACCCCTCCTCACCACAACAGGACCACATCCAGCTCATCTGGGCGTCGGACCTTCGTCTGCGGGGGGATTCGTGAAAGCGTTCACATTCACAAGCACCAGCATGTAATACCAAGGAGAGGTAGCAGCCATGGACTGGCGTCACAACGCCGTTTGTCGTGAGGAAGACCCCGAGCTGTTCTTCCCCATCGGCAACACCGGTCCTGCGCTGCTGCAGATCGAGGAAGCCAAGGCCGTCTGCCGTCGCTGCCCCGTCATGGAGCAGTGCCTGCAGTGGGCGCTCGAGTCCGGCCAGGACTCCGGCGTCTGGGGTGGCCTCAGTGAGGACGAGCGCCGCGCAATGAAGCGCCGCGCCGCTCGCAACCGGGCGCGTAACGCCAGCGCCTGACCGACGCCCCCCGTACGACGAGCCTCAGCCAGGCGGCGCGTACAGAGCGTACGCACAGCCCCGCCTTCGAGTCGCAGCGCGCAGTACCCCCGAAGCGCATCGCATCGTGAGCACCACGCAGTGGGCCCGGACCGTCACCACGGTCCGGGCCCACTGCTGTGTGCCGGGGAACCGGCCTTCCGCTACTTGTCGTTCTGCACGGGGATGTCCAGCACCACCTGGGTGCCGCGCACCGGGGCCGGGACCATCCCGAACGTGCCGCCCAGCTCACCCTCCACCAGCGTCCGCACGATCTGCAGGCCCAGGTTGCCGGCCTTCTGCGGGTCGAACCCCTCGGGCAGCCCGCGTCCGTCGTCCGTCACGGTGATCAGCAGCCGGGTCTCGGCCGACGTGCCGCCGCGCACCGCGGACACCTCCACCGCGCCCTGCTCGGCCACGGTGAACGCGTGCTCCAGCGCGTTCTGCAGCACCTCGGTGAGCACCATCGAGAGCGGCGTGGCCACTTCCGCGTCCAGGACCCCGAAACGTCCGGTCCGGCGGCAGGTGACCTTTCCGGGCGAGATCTCGGCGACCATCGCGATCACCCGGTCGGCGATCTCGTCGAACTCGACCCGTTCATCCAGATTCTGAGACAGCGTCTCATGGACGATGGCGATCGAACCGACGCGCCGCACGGCCTCGTTGAGCGCCTCACGACCCCGCTCCGAGTCCATCCGGCGCGCCTGGAGCCGCAACAGGGCGGCCACGGTCTGGAGGTTGTTCTTCACCCGGTGGTGGATCTCCCGGATGGTGGCGTCCTTCGTGATCAATTCCCGCTCACGGCGCCGCAGTTCCGTGACGTCCCGGAGCAGCACCAGCGACCCGATGCGCACCCCCTTGGGCTTGAGCGGGATCGCACGCAGCTGGATGACCCCACCGGCTCCCTCGACCTCGAACTCCCGTGGCGCGTACCCGCTCGCCACCTTCACCAGGGCCTCGTCCACCGGGCCGCGCGACGGCGCGAGTTCGGCGGTGGTCGCGCCGAGGTGGTGGCCCACGAGGTCCGAGGCCAGGCCCAGCCGGTGGTAGGCGGAGAGGCCGTTGGGGCTGGCGTACTGCACGACCCCGTCGGCGTCGAGCCTGATCAGCCCGTCCCCCACGCGGGGCGAGGCGTCCATGTCGACCTGCTGGCCGGGGAACGGGAAGGTACCGGCGGCGATCATCTGCGCCAGGTCGGAGGCGGACTGGAGGTAGGTGAGCTCCAGCCTCGACGGCGTACGGACGGTGAGGAGGTTGGTGTTGCGGGCGATGACGCCGAGGATCCGGCCCTCCCTGCGCACGGGGATGGACTCGACCCGGACGGGCACCTCCTCCCGCCACTCCGGATCCCCCTCGCGCACGATGCGCCCTTCGTCCAGGGCGGCGTCCAGCAGCGGCCGGCGGCCGCGCGGCACGAGGTGGCCGACCATGTCGTCCTGATAGGAGGTGGGGCCGGTGTTGGGCCGCATCTGGGCCACGGACACGTAGCGGGTCCCGTCGCGGGTGGGCACCCACAGGACGAGGTCGGCGAAGGACAGGTCGGAGAGCAGCTGCCACTCCGAGACCAGCAGATGGAGCCACTCGAGGTCGGTGTCACTCAGAGCGGTGTGCTGGCGGACGAGGTCGTTCATGGAGGGCACGTGTGCGAGCGTACCCGTGGAATCGAGGAGGTTCCGAACCGATCGGGCGGCGGATGCGTGACACTGTGCAAGGGCGTGCGCGGTCGGAAGAATGTCCGCGACGACGGATGGACACGGCCTAATGGTCTAGTCCACAATGCACCACGTAGGGGTACGACGACCAGGACGCGGCCCCCGCGCGACAGACCTCCGCCCTCCCCGCACAGGGGGGGCGGACCGAGGCACCCGGCGCTCTCTGCCCTGACTGCGCCGGCGCCTCAAGTGGCCGGAGGCACCGCACACCGCCGGCCAGGAAGCTCCGGGCTGCGGTGCCGGACGGGCTGAGGGTCCCGTCCCGGCGCCGCGGCCCGCGGGTGTTTCCGGGAGCTCCTCCCCGCACGGACGGAGTCGTCCGGAGCGCTTTCACCTCGCGGACGGGGCCGTCCGCCGACAGGGCGGAAACCAGCGACGTACCCGTGGACGGTTCACCTCCGTGCTACGCCGTTCTGCTAGATTGGGCCCCACAATTGGTCTAGTCCACATGACGCCACTCTCCAGATCGGCAGGCACAGCGTGGAAGTTGTCATCGTCCCGGACGCCGCGGCAGGCGGCGAGCTCATCGCGGAGGCCGTCGCGGCACTGCTGAGCCGCAAGCCCGACGCCCTGCTCGGCGTTGCCACCGGCTCGACCCCGCTGCCCGTCTACCAGGCCCTGACGGCCAAGGTCCGCTCCGGCGCCGTGGACGCCGGCCGCGCCCGCATCTGCCAGCTCGACGAGTACGTCGGACTGCCCCCCGGACACCCCGAGTCGTACCGCTCGGTCGTGCTGCGCGAGGTCATCGAGCCGCTGGGCCTGTCCGAGAAGTCCTTCATGGGGCCGGACGGTGCGGCCGAGGACGTGCAGGCCGCCTGCGACGCCTACGACAAGGCGCTGGCGGAGGCGGGCGGCGTGGACCTCCAGCTGCTCGGCATCGGCACCGACGGACACATCGGCTTCAACGAGCCGTGCTCCTCGCTCGCCTCCCGCACCCGCATCAAGACGCTGACCGAGCAGACCCGGATCGACAACGCCCGCTTCTTCGACGACGACATCGAGCAGGTGCCCCGCCACGTCATCACCCAGGGCATCGGCACGATCCTGGAGTCACGCCACCCGATCCTGCTGGCCACCGGCGAAGGCAAGGCCGACGCGGTGGCCCGGACGGTCGAGGGCCCGATCGCCTCGGTCGTGCCGGCCTCCGCGCTGCAGCTGCACCCGCACGCCACGGTGGTCGTCGACGAGGCGGCGGCGTCCAAGCTGAAGCTCGCGGACTACTTCCGCGCGACCTTCGCGGCGAAGCCGCGGTGGCAGGGCCTGTAGGGCTTCCGCACGCGCGAGGGCCGGGTCACCCCTGACGGTGACCCGGCCCTCGCGCGTCGGCCCTTCCGGGCTCAGGCGCCCGTACCGGTGATCGCCTCCGCCGCCGCGACCCCGCACACCCGTGCGGCGCCGTGCGTGGCGACGTGCGGCGCGCCCCGCGGCGGTGCCACCGGCAGCCCCATCTCGACCACGACGGTGTCGGGACGGGCCGCCAGCACCTCGTCCAGCGCCTCGCTCATCCACCCGTGACGATGGACGTCACGGACGACGGCGACGATGCGCCGCTCCCCCGCGGCCCTCAGCACCTCGGCAGCCGGTGACACGCTCCCGCCGCCGTAGGTCCCCGTCTCGGTGCCGGGCAGGATCCGGGACAGCTCGGCCGCGACACCCCACGGGGTCTCGTCGCCGACCGCGATGTTGGCGACCGGGGTGAACGCGGCGACGTACGGCGGCCCGTCCAGCGGCTCGCCGGTGCCCGTGACCGTCACGGCGCGGCGGGCCGCGACCAGTCCGACGCCGGCTCGGGCGCCGGGTGCGGTCCCCTCCTGCTCCTCCGCGCCCGGCGCCGGGACAGCCCCCCTGACCTCCTGCGTCCAGGACGCGAGGGCCCGTACGCGTGCGGCCGCGTCGGCGAGCCGCTCCTCGGGCAGTTCACCGCTGCGCACCGCCGCCACCAGGGCGTCACGCAGCCGCAGCACCGTGTCCTCGTCGGCCAGACCGCCGCCGACACAGATGGCGTCGGCGCCCGCGGCGACGGCGAGGACGGATCCGCGCTCGATGCCGTACGTGCCGGCGATGGCGTCCATCTCCATGCCGTCGGTGACGATGAGCCCGTCGTAGCCCAGCTCCCGGCGGAGCAGACCGGTGAGGATCTGGGGGCTCAGGGTCGCGGGCCGGTCCGGGTCCAGTGCGGGAAGCAGGATATGGGCGCTCATCACCGCTTTGGAACCCGCTGCGACGGCGGCCCGGAAAGGCACCAGCTCACGGGTGTACAGCGTGTCCAGGTCCACATCGATGCGCGGCAGCGCGTGGTGCGAGTCGACCGCCGTGTCGCCGTGCCCCGGGAAGTGCTTGGTGCACGCGGCGACACCGGCGGCCTGGAGGCCCTCGACGTAGGCGGCGGTGTGCCGGGCGACGAGCCCGGTGCCGGCGCCGAAGGAGCGTACGCCGATGACCGGGTTCCCCGGGTTGGAGTTGACGTCGGCTGACGGGGCCCAGTTGAGGTTGACCCCGCACGCGGCGAGCCGGCGGCCGAGTTCGCGGGCGACGGCCCGGGTGAGGTCCACGTCGTCCACGGCGCCGAGGGCGAGGTTGCCGGGGAAGGACGAGCCGCTGCGGACCTCCAGCCGGGTGACGTCACCGCCCTCCTCGTCGATGGCGACGAGCACGTCGTCCCGCTCGGCCCGCAGCCGGGCGGTGAGCGCGGCGAGCTGCTCGGGCGAGTGGATGTTCCGGCCGAACAGCCCGACTGAGGCCAGACCTTCGCCGACCCTGCGCAGCAGCCAGTCCGGGGCTGTCGTGCCGGTGAAGCCCGGCTGGAGGACGGCCAGCGCGTCACGCGTGACGGTGTCCGTGGTGGATACGAGGGTGGTCATGGGGCTGCCTATCCCTTCACGGCGCCGGAGGTGAGCCCCGTAGCCATCTTCCCCTGAATGATCATGAAGAAGATGACGACCGGGATGGAGATGAGGGTGGAGGCAGCCATCAGCGCGCCGTAGTCCGTACCGCGTTCCGTCGTGAACGTCATCAGCCACACGTTGAGCGTGTACTTGGAGTTGTCGTTGATCAGGATGTAGGCGAAGAGGTACTCGTTCCAGGCGTTGACCAGCGCGAAGATGGACGCGGCCGCGAGCCCCGGCGCCAGCAGCGGGAAGATGACCCGGCGGAAGGCCCCCATGCGGGTGCAGCCGTCCACCATCGCGGACTCCTCGAGCTCCACGGGTATGTTGATCACGAACCCGCGGATCATGATGGTCGCGAAGGGCAGCGTGGACACCAGGTAGACGACGATGAGACCCCAGTACTCGTCGATGCCTCCCAGCGCGTTGAGCTGGAGGTAGATCGGGATCAGCATCGCGGTCGGCGGCAGCATCTGGACCAGGATCATGACCATCATCAGCGCCTTCCGCCCGAAGAAGCGGAAGCGACCGATGGCGAGGGCCGCGAGGGTCGCGATGATCATTCCGCCGACGACGGCGGTGACGGAGACGATGAGGCTCGACTGGATCGCCGTGACGAAGTTGTCCTGCTTCACCGCGCGCGCGAAGTTGTCGAAGGTGAGGGAGGACGGCCACAGGGTCTGGTCGTAGGACCGGATCTCGTGGTTGGGGCGCAGTGAGCTGACGATCAGCCAGTAGACCGGGAAGGCCATGAGCGCGGCCGTGACCAGCGCCAGGATGTTGTAGCCGAGGCGGTTCCGCCTGCGGTCGGGCCGCAGGACCTGGGCCGGCGCGTTCGTGGGCGTGGAGGCGCTCATTCGACCTCTCCCGTCTTGATCAGCTGGCGCAGGTAGTACACGGCGACGCCGGAGAGCATCAGGACGGTGATCAGTGCGATCGCGCTGCCCTGGCTGAAGGAGGTGGACTCGAACGCCTTGGAGAAGGAGTAGAGGCCGAGGGTCTCGTACTCGGGTTCGGGTTTGTTGCCGCGCAGCAGCCAGATCTGACCGAACACGTTGAAGTCCCAGATGACCGAGAGCGTGGCGACCATCGTGAACACCGGCTTGATGACCGGCCAGGTCACGTAGCGGTAGACGCCGAACGCGGTGGCTCCGTCGAGGGAGGCCGCCTCCTCCAGTTCCTTGGGGACCTGGGTGAGGGCCGCGTACATCGTGATCACGACGAACGGGATGGCGCCCCAGACGACCAGGAGCGTGATGATGCCGAAGCCCTGCCACGGGTCGAGGAACCAGTTGTGGCCGAGCCACCGGTCCTCGTCGCCGGTGAGGTCGGCGAGCAGGGTGTTGATCAGGCCGTAGTCGGAGTCGGAGAGCCAGCGGAAGACCGAGGCGGCGACCATGAGCGGCATGGACCAGGCTGCGATCAGGGCCACCGTGAGGACGAGCCGCACCCAGGTGGAGACCTTCAGCATCATCAGGGCGATCAGCAGGCCGATGCCCATGGTCAGCGCGACACAGATGGTCATGAAGACGACGGTCCGGCCGACGACCGCCCAGAACTCCGGATCGCCGAGGATGTTGGTGAACTGCTCGAAGCCGACCCACGGGGTCTCGCCGTTGCCCCAGAGGGCCGCCCGTCCCAGGTCCTGGAAGGACATGATCACGGTCTTGACCAGCGGGTAGACGTACACGGCGGCGATGGCCAGGATCGCCGGCAGGATCAGGAGGTAGGGGAGGAGTTCGCCCTTCTTCCGCCGTCTCTTCGGTCGGGGCCCGTCGGCTTCCTGTCCGGATGGCGAGATCCCGGTCTTCTCCGGGGCACGCGGTACGGGGACCGGTGGACCGGCGGCCTTGGTGTCGGCAGCAGTCACGTGACTGACCTTCCATCGGGATTCCGGGGGTCTGCACCCGGGAATCACGGCGTTCCTACCTGAGAAAAGGGAGGCGGGGGCCCGGTGTTCGCCGGACCCCCGCCTGGAGAGCCGAAGGCCCGGGGACTACTTGTTGATGAGCTCGTTGATCTTGCCGTCGGCCTTCTTGGCGGCGTCGGCCACCGAGGCGCCCTTGAGGATCTCCAGGAGCATGTTCTCCAGGACCTCCTCCTTCTCGATGGACGTCCAGCCCGGCGCGATCGGCGTGAACCAGGCGTCCGGCACCGCGTTGGCGACGGCGGCCGTCTCCGGCTTGGACTTCAGCGGCTCGAGCTGCTTCTCGTTGTTCGGGAGGATGTTCTTGGCGGTGAGCACCTCCTGCGACTTCTCGCTGGTGAAGAGGGAGACCCACTCCTCACCCAGGTCCGTGACCTTGGACTTGGCGGTCACCGCGAGGTCCGAACCGCCGATGAAGGACGGGAGGGCCTTGCCGTTCGGGCCCGGCATACCGGCCGTACCGATCTTGCCCTCGAGCTTCGGGTTGCCGTTGTTGGCGCCGTCGACGACGGAGCCGGCCTCCCAGCCGTTGCCGTAGATCAGGGCGGCCTTCTCGTTGGCCATGACGTTGGCGTGGTCCTGCTCGTCCTTGGTCTGGTCGGCCTTGTTGTACTTCTTGACCAGGTTGACGAAGTGCTCGATGCCCTTCTGGGACTCGGGGGCGGAGAGGTTGCCCTTCCACTCCTTCGCGCCCTCGTCGTACTCGGCGATGGAGCCGCCGTAGCCCGCGACGTAGGACATGGCCGCGTACCAGTAACGGCCCGGCAGGTAGAGGGACGAGAAGCGCTTGTCCTTCTTGTTGTACTCGGCCGAGACCTTGTCGAGCGCGGTGAGCATCTCGTCCTCGGTCTGCGGGAGGGCGTCGCTGCCGGTGCCCTTCTTGAGCATGTCCTTGTTGTAGACCGCGACACGCGCGCCCGCGTAGTAGGGCACGCAGAACTGCTTGCCCTCGTAGGTGCAGGTGTCCTTCAGACCCTTGATCCAGGTGTCCGAGTTGTCGTACTTCTTGGGGTCGATCTCGGCCAGCGCGCCGTTGAGGATGTACTGCATCGTCTCGGTGTTGCCGAGCTCGACGACGTCCGGGAACTTGTCGCCACCGAGGGACGTGTCGAGCTTCTTGGCCTTGTCCGCCCACTGCTGGTACTGGACGTCGACCTTGACCTTCGGGTACTTCTTGTTGAACTGCGCGTTGACGTCCTTGACCAGCTCCGGCCAGGTGCTCTGCGCGTCGACCATCAGCCAGACCGTCAGGCTCTCGGTACGGTCCTTCGGGTCCTTCGAGGCGTTGTCATTACTGTCCCCACCACACGCCGCGATACCGGTCATCATCGCCGCGACGCCTACTGCCGCAATGAGCTTGCGCTTCATGCCACACCCTCCTCAGGGATACCAGCAACCCCCCGCCCACCGCGAAGACGTACGCCTGGCGCTACCTGTGGGGCTGGGACCTGGTCTTTAATGGTTTAGACCAGTACCGGGAGCTTGGCCTAGACCTTTAGGGGTGTCAAGGGTGTATAAGAAGTGCACTCGCGTCCGTTATCGGACCGACACCTGAGGGAGGGCGACGACCCGTGACGAGGCCGTGCCACCATGTGAGCCGCGACAGACGGAGGAGCCGGTGACGGCAGCAACGCAGCAGTCGGGAAGGCGGGCCATGGGTGCCGACGGGGGCAGCAGTACGGGTGATACCGGCGCGGGCGCGCGTACGGCACGCGTCCCGAAGTACTACCGGCTCAAGCGCCATCTCCTCGACATGACGGACACCATGCCGCCCGGCACCCCGGTGCCGCCCGAGCGGACCCTGGCCGCGGAGTTCGACACCTCGCGCACCACGGTGCGCCAGGCCCTCCAGGAGCTGGTGGTCGAGGGCCGGCTGGAACGCATCCAGGGGAAGGGCACCTTCGTCGCCAAGCCGAAGGTCTCCCAGGCGCTGCAACTCACCTCGTACACCGAGGACATGCGCGCCCAGGGCCTGGAGCCCACGTCCCAGCTGCTGGACATCGGCTACGTCACCGCGGACGACACGCTCGCCGGACTGCTGGACATCACGACGGGCGGGCGGGTGCTGCGGATCGAGCGGCTCAGGCTCGCCAGCGGTGAACCGATGGCCATCGAGACCACCCACCTCTCGGCCAAACGCTTCCCGGCGCTGCGCCGTTCGCTGGTGAAGTACACCTCGCTCTACACCGCGCTGGCCGAGGTGTACGACGTCCGGCTCGCCGAGGCCGAGGAGACCATCGAGACCTCTCTGGCCACACCGCGCGAGGCCGGGCTGCTGGGCACCGACGTCGGCCTCCCGATGCTCATGCTGTCCCGGCACTCGATCGACGGGGACGGCGAACCGGTGGAGTGGGTGCGCTCGGTGTACCGCGGCGACCGGTACAAGTTCGTGGCCCGCCTGAAGCGTCCCACGGACTGAGACACCCGTACGGTCGGTCCCCCCGGCGCGTGCGGGGGGACCGGTCATTCCGGACGACACCGGACCGTTGCAGGACCGCAATGCGGACGGGGGGTGACGGTGGCCGGACCTCTCGCCTAGATTTCCTGCGCATTACACAGGTGATCAGCGAGGGGACGGAGTCGCCGCATGTCAGAAGAAACCGGTGCGAACCCACCGACAGCACCGACAGTGACACCCATGAGGGTGGCGATCGCGCTCTGCCTGATCGCACCGTTCGTGGCGATGCTCTGGGTCGGTTCGTACGCGAAGGTCGACCCGGCCTTCATCGGCATCCCGTTCTTCTACTGGTACCAGATGCTGTGGGTGCTCATCTCGACCTCCCTCACCATGGTCGCCTACAAGCTGTGGCAGCGTGACCAGCGCGCCCGCAAGGGAGGTGCGTCCGCATGAAGGACGGCGTGAACGGCGTGGCACTCGCCGTGTTCATCTTCTTCTTCGTGGCCGTGACGGTCATCGGATTCATGGCCGCGCGCTGGCGCAAGGCCGAGAACGAGGCCAGTCTCGACGAATGGGGTCTGGGCGGACGGTCGTTCGGCACCTGGGTCACCTGGTTCCTGCTCGGCGGCGACCTGTACACGGCGTACACCTTCGTCGCTGTGCCCGCGGCGATCTACGCGGCGGGTGCGGCCGGCTTCTTCGCCGTCCCGTACACGATCCTCGTCTACCCGCTGATCTTCACCTTCCTGCCGCGCCTGTGGTCGGTCTCGCACAAGCACGGCTACGTCACCACCTCGGACTTCGTCCGTGGCCGCTTCGGCTCCAAGGGGCTCTCGCTGGCGGTCGCCCTCACCGGCATCCTCGCCACGATGCCGTACATCGCGCTCCAACTCGTCGGCATCCAGGCCGTGCTGGACGTCATGGGCGTCGGCGGCGGCGAGAACACGCACTGGTTCATCAAGGACCTGCCGCTGCTGATCGCGTTCGCCGTCCTCGCCGCGTACACCTACTCCTCGGGACTGCGCGCGCCCGCCCTCATCGCCTTCGTCAAGGACGGCCTGATCTACCTGGTCATCGCCGTGGCGATCATCTACATCCCGATCAAGCTCGGCGGGTTCGACGACATCTTCGCCAAGGCGAGCGAGGCGTTCTCGGCGAAGAACGAAGCCGCGGGCAAGCCGGTGGCCGGCCTCGTCCCGGGCGACATGGGCCAGTGGGGCTACGCCACCCTGGCGCTGGGCTCGGCGCTCGCGCTCTTCATGTATCCCCACTCGATCACGGCGACGCTCTCCAGCCGCAGCCGTGAGGTGATCCGTCGCAACACCACGATCCTGCCGCTGTACTCGCTGATGCTGGGTCTGCTGGCCCTGCTCGGGTTCATGGCGATCGCCGCCGGGATCAAGGTGGACAACGGACAGCTCGCGATCCCCCAGCTGTTCGAGAACATGTTCCCCGACTGGTTCGCGGGCGTGGCCTTCGCCGCGATCGGGATCGGCGCCCTCGTGCCCGCCGCGATCATGTCGATCGCCGCGGCGAACCTCTTCACCCGCAACATCTACAAGGACTTCATCAAGCCCGACGCGACCCCCGCCCAGGAGACCAAGGTCTCCAAGCTGGTCTCACTGCTGGTCAAGGTCGGCGCGCTCGCCTTCGTCCTCACCATGGACAAGACGGTCGCGATCAACTTCCAGCTGCTGGGCGGCATCTGGATCCTCCAGACCATGCCGGCCCTGGTGGGCGGTCTGTTCACCCGGTGGTTCCACCGCTGGGCCCTGATCGCCGGCTGGGCGGTCGGCATGATCTACGGCACGGTGGCCGCGTACGGCGTCGCCAGCCCGACCCAGAAGCACTTCGGCGGGTCCTCGAAGGAGATCCCGGGCATCGGCGAGATCGGCTACATCGGTCTCACCGCGATCGTGCTGAACATCATCGTGGTGGTCGTGCTGACCTTCGTCCTCAACGCCGTGAAGGCACCGGCCGGCGTGGACGAGACCTCGCCGTCCGACTACACGGCCGATGCCGGCGACCCTGGCGTCCAGGAGCAGCTCCCGCCCGCCACGGTGGGCGCCCCGGGCGGTCACTGACCCCTCGGCACGACGTCTTCCGTCCCGGCGGGGTCCGCCCCGCCGGGACGGAGTCATGTGTGGACCGACCCGTCCGGGAAAGGGAGTGCGCCGGGCGTGCCGCCCGGGGCAGACTGGCGCCCATGGATATCTCGGTCAGACCGGTGCGCGCCGAGGAGCACGAGGCCCTGGGCGAGATGACCGCGCAGGCGTACCTCGGCGACGGGCTGTTGGACTTCGGCGCCGACGACCCCTATCTGGAGCAGCTCCGCGCCGTCGGTCGACGGGCCGCCGAGGCCGTCGTGCTGGCCGCGGTGGACGGGGACGGCGCGCTTCTGGGCGGTGTCACCTATGTCGCGCCCGGCGGCCCCTGGGCGGACATCGCCGGCCGGGACGAAGCCGAGTTCCGGATGCTGGCCGTCTCCGCGGAGGCACGCGGGCGCGGCGCCGGCGAAGCGCTCGTACGGGCGTGCGTCGACCGGGCGCGCGCCACCGAAGGGGTCTCCGGAGTCGTCCTGTCGACCCAGTCGTCCATGGAGGCAGCCCACCGGATCTACCGTCGCCTCGGCTTCGTACGGACTCCGGAGCGGGACTGGAGCCCCCTGCCGGGCTTCACCCTCCTGACGTTCCGTCTGGCCTTCTGACCCTCCGCGACACTACATGTGGGGGCCGCCGCAATCGGCGGCCCCCACATGTATGCTCGACCTCGCTGTCGCCGCAGGGGAATCCGGTGCGAATCCGGAACTGTCCCGCAACGGTGTGACCGGTGCGCGTTCGCGCACCGCGGAGTCCGAAGACCTGTCGACAGTGCGTCCGGCTCGACCGAACCGGACGCAGAGACGTCCGGGCCCCGCGGAGGGCCGGTGGACGCCGTGCGCACCGCGCTGCCCTCCCCCGGGTGTCCATGTGTCCGGCTGCCCCGCTCCCGCAGGCCCCGAGCCGAGCGAGGGATAGCCCCAGTGACCATCGCGCCAGCCGACCCGGTTTCAGCCGCGGAACCCGAAGGCCGTACGACCGACGCGCCCGGGACCGCCCTGCTGCGGACCCTGACCGGCCTCACCGCCGATCTCCCCGACACCGACCCCGGACGGGTCGCCGCCGCCGCGCTGCGCGGCCGCAGCGCCCGGTCGGACGAGGCGGAGCTGCGCTCGCTGGCCACCGAGGCCGCCGCCGGCCTGATCTCGGAGGACCCGGCTTACTCCCGGCTCGCCGCCCGGCTCCTCACCCGGGCCGTCGCGGACGAGGCCGCCGGCCAGGGCGCTGTCTCCTTCTCGGCGTCTGTCGCCGTCGGGCACCGCGAGGGTCTGATCGCGGACCGTACGGCCGAGTTCGTCACGCTGCACGCCGCCGCCCTCGACGCGCTGGTCGACCGGGCGCTCGCCGACGGCGCCGACGACCGCTTCGGCTACTTCGGGCTGCGGACGCTGCACAGCCGGTACCTGCTGCGTCACCCGCTCACCCGCCAGGTCATCGAGACCCCGCAGCACTTCATGCTGCGGGTCGCCGCAGGCCTCGCCGAGGACAACTCCGAGCGTGCCCTGGAGGAAGTGGCCGCGCTGTACGGCCTGATGAGCAGGCTCGACTACCTGCCCTCCTCCCCCACCCTCTTCAACTCCGGCACCCGGCACCCGCAGATGTCCTCCTGCTATCTGCTGGACTCTCCGCTGGACGAGCTCGACTCGATCTACGACCGCTACCACCAGGTGGCCCGTCTCTCGAAGCACGCGGGCGGCATCGGGCTCTCCTACTCCCGCATCCGGGCCCGGGGTTCACTCATCCGGGGGACCAACGGGCACTCCAACGGCATCGTGCCGTTCCTGAAGACGCTCGACGCCTCCGTCGCGGCCGTCAACCAGGGAGGCCGGCGCAAGGGGGCGGCCGCGGTCTACCTGGAGACCTGGCACGCGGACATCGAGGAGTTCCTGGAGCTGCGCGACAACACCGGTGAGGACCAGCGGCGCACGCACAACCTCAACCTGGCGCACTGGATCCCGGACGAGTTCATGCGCCGCGTCGACGCGGACACCGAGTGGTCGCTGTTCTCCCCGGCGGACACCCCCGAGCTGGTGGACCTGTGGGGCGACGAGTTCGACGCGGCCTACCGCGCGGCAGAGGCGAAGGGGCTGGCCCGCAAGACGATGCCGGCGCGTGAGCTGTACGGGCGGATGATGCGGACCCTCGCGCAGACCGGGCAGGGCTGGATGACGTTCAAGGACGCCTCCAACCGCACGGCCAACCAGACCGCCGAGCCGGGCCGTGTCGTCCACTCGTCGAACCTCTGCACCGAGATCCTGGAGGTCACGGACGACGGCGAGACCGCCGTCTGCAACCTCGGGTCGGTCAACCTCGGCGCGTTCGTCGCGGACGGCACCATCGACTGGGAGCGGCTGGACGCCACCGTCCGCACCGCGGTGACCTTCCTGGACCGCGTCGTGGACATCAACTTCTACCCGACCGAGCAGGCCGGCCGCTCCAACGCCCGCTGGCGCCCGGTGGGCCTGGGCGCGATGGGCCTCCAGGACGTGTTCTTCCAGCTGCGCCTGCCGTTCGACTCACCCGAGGCACGAGCGCTGTCCACGAGGATCTCCGAGCGGATCATGCTCGCCGCCTACGAGACCTCCTGCGATCTCGCGGAGCGGTCCGGCCCGCTGCCGGCCTGGTCCGAGACCCGTGCCGCCCGGGGCGTGCTGCACCCCGACCACTACGACACCGGGCTGAACTGGCCGGAGCGCTGGGACGCGCTGCGCGCCAGGGTCGCCAGGACCGGGATGCGCAACTCGCTGCTGCTCGCCATCGCGCCGACGGCGACGATCGCCTCGATCGCCGGGGTGTACGAGTGCATCGAGCCGCAGGTCTCCAACCTCTTCAAGCGCGAGACGCTCAGCGGCGAGTTCCTCCAGGTCAACGCCTATCTGGTGGACGAGCTGAAGAAGCTCGGCGTCTGGGACGCCCGGACCCGCGAGGCGCTGCGCGAGGCGAGCGGCTCCGTACAGGGCTTCGCCTGGATCCCCGAGGACGTGCGGGCTCTGTACCGCACCGCGTGGGAGATCCCGCAGCGCGGCCTGATCGACATGGCGGCGGCGCGTACGCCGTTCCTCGACCAGAGCCAGTCGCTGAACCTCTTCCTGGAGACGCCGACGATCGGCAAGCTCTCCTCGATGTACGCGTACGCCTGGAAGCAGGGGCTGAAGACGACGTACTACCTGCGCTCGCGCCCGGCGACCCGGATCGCCCGCGCCGCGACCGGGCAGGCACCGCCAGCCGCCGTCCCCGCACAGCAGGCGTCGGCTCCCGACGCGGACGCCCTCGCCTGCTCCCTGGAAAACCCCGAGTCCTGCGAGGCCTGCCAGTGATGAGCACATCCGAGAACAAGAACCTGCTCGACCCGGGCTTCGAACTGACCCTGCGCCCCATGCGCTACCCGGACTTCTACGAGCGCTACCGGGACGCGATCAAGAACACCTGGACCGTCGAGGAGGTCGACCTCCACTCGGACGTCGCCGACCTCGCGAAGCTCTCCCCCGGTGAGCAGCACATGATCGGCCGTCTGGTCGCGTTCTTCGCGACGGGTGACTCGATCGTCTCCAACAACCTCGTGCTGACGCTGTACAAGCACATCAACTCGCCCGAGGCGCGGCTCTACCTGTCACGCCAGCTGTTCGAGGAGGCCGTGCACGTCCAGTTCTATCTGACACTGCTCGACACCTACCTGCCCGACCCGGAGGACCGTGCGGCGGCCTTCGACGCGGTCGAGGAGATCCCCTCGATCCGCGAGAAGGCGCAGTTCTGCTTCCGGTGGATGGACTCGGTCGAGAAGATCGAGCGGCTGGAGACGAAGGCAGACCGCCGGCGCTTCCTGCTCAACCTGATCTGCTTCGCGGCCTGCATCGAGGGGCTGTTCTTCTACGGCGCGTTCGCGTACGTCTACTGGTTCCGCTCGCGCGGTCTTCTGCACGGTCTCGCGACGGGCACCAACTGGGTGTTCCGTGACGAGACGATGCACATGAACTTCGCCTTCGAGGTCGTGGACACCGTCCGCAAGGAGGAGCCCGAGCTCTTCGACGACGAGCTCCGGCAGCAGGTCACCGACATGCTGCGGGAGGCCGTCGAGGCGGAGCTGCAGTTCGGCCGGGATCTGTGCGGCGAGGGCCTGCCCGGTATGAACACCGAGTCGATGCGCCAGTACCTGGAGTGCGTGGCCGACCAGCGGCTGACCCGGCTCGGCTTCCCCGCGCTCTACGGCTCCGAGAACCCGTTCTCGTTCATGGAGCTCCAGGGGGTGCAGGAGCTGACCAACTTCTTCGAGCGCCGCCCCTCCGCGTACCAGGTGGCGGTGGAGGGGTCCGTCGGCTTCGACGACGACTTCTAGGTCCTGGCCGCCCAGGACCTGACGTACGGGCGCCGTGCGGCCGCCACCGGCCGTGCGGCGTCCGTCGTTCCCCGGGGTGTCTCCCCTCCGCGCCGCCGGGCGTCCCTCAGCTCGCGGTCGATCCGGCGCTCCCGCGCGAGGCCGCCGAGCGCGGGCAGCAGGACGAGGGCGAAAAGTGCGGCTACGGCCAGGTAGCTCAGGAATGTGTTCATGGCTCTACTGTCGTCCGCGCGCCGGGATTTCGTCAGTGGCAGGACTGCCACTGACCATCGAATTGCTGCCACACTGGCGTCATGCTGAAGAATGTCGCCGCCCTGCTTCTCGACGAGATACATCCCTTCGAACTCGGCGTCGTGTGCGAGGTGTTCGGCCTCGACCGGTCCGAGGACGGGCTGCCGGTGTACGACTTCGCGGTCGTGTCCGCCGAGGGGCCGGTCCTCCGGACCCACGCCGGCTTCACCATCACCACCCCGCACGGACTGGAGCGTCTGGAGGAGGCCGACCTCATCACCGTCCCCGCGGGGAGTCACTTCATCGACCGGGAGTACCCCGAGGAGGTCCTCGACGCCCTGCGCAGGGCCGTGGAGCGCGGCGCCCGGGTGCTGAGCGTCTGCTCAGGCGCCTTCGTCCTCGGCGCCGCCGGACTGCTGGACGGACGCCGCTGCACCACCCACTGGCGGCACTCTGACGAGCTGGCCCGCCGCTTCCCGAAGGCGCGGGTCGAGCCGGACGTGCTCTACGTGGACGAGGGCCCGGTCATCACTTCGGCGGGTACGGCCGCCGGCATCGACGCCGCCCTCCACCTGGTTCGCCAGGCGCACGGACCCGCCGTCGCGAACGCCCTGGCACGCCGCATGGTGGTCCCCCCGCACCGGGACGGGGGGCAGGCGCAGTACATCAAGCGTCCGCTGCCCCGCACCCGGTGCGACACGGTCGGCGAGACGCTCGTCTGGATGGAGCGCAACCTCGACGAGGAGATGACCGTGGAGCAACTGGCCGCCCAGACCCACATGTCGCCCCGGACCTTCGCCCGCCGCTTCCAGCAGGAGACCGGCACCACCCCGTACCGCTGGCTGCTCCGGCAGCGGGTGCTGCTGGCGCAGCACCTGCTGGAGACCTCGGACGAGACCGTCGACACGATCGCCGGACGGACCGGCTTCGGGAACGCGGCGGCGCTGCGCCATCAGTTCGTACGTTCGCTGGGGACGACTCCGAACGCGTACCGGCGCACCTTCCGGGGGCCGTCCGGCATGACCGAGGCGGCCTGAGCCGACGGCCCCCGGAGCGCCGTCAGATGCCGCAGCCGGAGGCGGACCAGAAGTGGTTCGGCCCCTGGTTCACGTGGATGTGGTCGCTGTGGCCGGCGTAACCCGGGCCGAGGATCCCGTTGAAGCCGTGGTTGCGGGCCTGCTTGGCGATGGTGCACAGCGAGTGCGGCCCGGAACCGAGGTCGACGGCGTCACCGTACAGATGGCGGCTGTTCGTCGCTCCGCCGACCGCCGAGTTGCAGGAGGTGGACCGGAAACCGCTGGTGACCCGGATCGACTGGTCGCCGAGCGCGTGGCGCAGCGCCTCCAGCTTCCACATGCTGCTCAGGGCGTTGGCCTTGGCCGTCCCCGCCGCGACCGCCCCGCCCGCCCAGGTGCTGTTGCACGTGTTCAGCTCGGGATAGGTGAAGTGGATGGGGGTGCAGTCGTCGTCCTGGAGCGCGTAGAGCTTGGCCTGCGTGGCCGGGCCGGCGACCCCGTCCGCCGCGAGGCCGTAGGCGGACTGGAAGCGCTTGACGGCTGCCGTGGTGGCCGGGCCGTACGAACCGTCCACGGCCAGGACGGAGTTGTACCCGGGATAGCCGGCCACCCGGATCTGGAGCTGGGTGACGTCGGTGCCCGTGGCACCCTGCGACAGGGGGCGACTCCAGGTGTAGCAGCCGTCGGCCTGCGCGGTGCCCGCCGTGACGACGGCCCCTCCGATAGCGAAGGCCATGGTCATGACAAGCCCGAGCAGAAGATGTGCGGTACGTCTGAGCATGGGGGTCTCCCTGCACGATGAGGTGAACAGGTGGGCGTAGGGGTGAGCCTGTCCCAGGAGTCGACGCGCGTCAACTACGCCCAGGAGAACGCCCGTTGACGATCACTCGCAGCCGTGGCACCGGCGCGTGCCGGGAGGGGCCCCGCCGGTGGCGGAGCCCCTCCCGGCAAGGAGATCAGTCGTTCGGGACGACCTCGTAGCGCGGGGTGCCCTCGGCCATCTGCTTCAGCGCGTCCTTGCGGTCCCGCTTCGAGAGCCGGTCGATGTACAGGTAGCCGTACAGGTGGTCCGTCTCGTGCTGGAGGCAGCGCGCGAAGTAGCCGCTGCCCCGGACCTTCACCGGATTGCCCTGGGCGTCCTGGCCGCGCACGACCGCGTAGTCGGGCCGCGCCAGCGCGGCGTACGCCGTCGGCACGGAGAGGCAGCCCTCGTTGGAGTCGTCGAGGTTGCGCTGCTCCGGGGCCAGATCCTCCAGCACCGGGTTGCAGATCGCGCCGACGTGCCGCACCCCGTCGTCGTCCGGGCAGTCGTAGACGAAGACCTTGCGGTCCACGCCGATCTGGTTGGCGGCCAGGCCGACGCCCTCCGCCGTCCGCTGGCTGGCGAACATGTCGTCGATCAGCTGCGCGAGTTCGTCGTCGAACTCCGTGACGTCGCTGCACTCCTTGTGCAGGACCGGGTTGCCGACCACCGTGATGGGGCGGGAGGTGCCGCGCTCCCGGTGCGCCGCCTCGCGCGCCTCGCAGTCCTCGGTGTCCACGAGGAATCCCTCGTCGTCCACACCGGTCCGCTCGTCCGTCTCCTGCTGCGACATGTCCGCCGTTCGCCTTCCTGCAACCCTGAGTCCGTGAGTACCCGCACCGGAATCGGTGCCCGTACAGCCTACGGGCACCGCTCAGCAGACTTCTTCCAGATCCCGCCACTCACGGCTGTCAGGGCTGTCCGCCACCCAGCCGTCCAGCAGACCGCGCACCAGCCCCGCGGGGGCCGCTATCCCGCATTCACGCTCCGGAACCCACAGGTCGCCGGCGGTGCGGTGCCCCAGGGGCCCGGGGTGTCCGGGCTCACTGTGGTCGTGCGGGTCCAGGTGCTCGCCGTCACCCTCGTCGCTCTCCATGCGGCTCTCCGAACAGGCGCGGCAGAGCAGCCGCACGGAGGACGACCAGTCCTCGGCGGCGAAGCCGGCGTCCGAGGCGAGCTGCTCCAGCGCGTCCCGGTCGTCCTCGGAGGCGGCCTCCAGGAGCACCACCCAGGTGGGGACCGGAGAGGGCGCCCACAGTTCGATCTCGTCGAAGACCGGGAAGGACGGCCCGGCCGCCGTGACCCGCTCTCCGTTCGGCACGCCGTCGTGCAGGACGACCTCGCCCCAGCGCCGCCCCGAGGACGGCAGCGGGATCGACAGCACCTCCAGGCGCGCCGGATCGAGCCTGCGCCCCCAGACGACCTCGGCCTCGCCCTCGGGCGAGAGCCGCACGGCCGCACTGCCCAGGTCCATGCCCGTGGGCTCGCTGTTGGCCGCCGCGTTGTGCTGGCCGCTGCCCGGTACCTTCAGCCCGTAGGCCTGCCAGGCCCGGCGTGCCAGCGGCCAGTCCTGCAGCGCGGTGGCGGCGATTCCGACGTTCCACCAGTCCGGGGCTCCGGACTCCCGGTCGAGCAGGGCGACGGCGCGCAGGCCCGCGGCCCTCGCCTGTTCCCAGTCGTGCCGGAACTTGTGCAGCAGCGCGAGGTTGAACCAGGACTCGGAGAGCCAGGGCTCCAGGTCCGCCGCGCGCGTCAGCAGCGCCCCCGCGTCCTCGTACCGGCCGTCGCCGATCAGCGTGAACGCGCGGTCCGTGGCCTGCCGCCAAGAGGCGGACGGCCGATGCCGTACCTTCCCGAAGATCCTCACGATTCCCGCCTGTCCCGACTGGACACCCTCGTTTTCCACTCTCTTCGCATCCAACCATGCCCGGCCGGACGCTCGCTCATTACCCATGGGTTACCCCGTACCGACCCGGGTGAGACCGCCCCGCGCCAGGACTCTGGCCAGCGCCTCCACCACCTGCGGCTGGTAGTCGTGGCCGGTGCCGAGCCTGAGCTGCTCCAGAGCCCCCAGGGACCCCTTGACGCCTTCCCCGCACAGGTCGTCGTACGCGTTGACCGCACGGACGATTCGAGCGGCGGTCTGTTGTTCCCGGTACGGATCGGCCTGCTGCTCCACCACCACGGCGACCGCCGGATCCACACCGGTCAGGCGGACCACCGCCCCGCCGAGCAGGGCGATCCGGTGCTGCTCGGCGGCCGGAAGGACCGTGGTCGCCCCGTCGGCCACCGGGTCGACCAGGGAGAGCTGCCCGATGTCGTGCATCAGCGCCGCGTACTCGAGGACGGTCAGCTCGGGGCCGGGGAGCCCCAGCTCCCGCCCGACGGCCGTCGCCAGATCGGCCACCCTGCGGGCGTGCCCGTGCGGCGTGTAACCCGCGATCTCCGTGGACCGGGCCAGCGACGCGATGGTCTGCCGGTACGTCGTGCGGACGGCGGCGTACCGGCGGAACGAGACCTGGGTCAGCAGCAGGGGTACGCACAGCACGGGCAGGGCCCACAGCCCCGCGACGGCCACCCCGAGCGCCATCACGGCACCGGTCGCGCCGACCGCCGAGCCGATACCGCTGAGCGCGCGGAGCTCGTCGCGGAGCCGCGGCCCGAACGGACGGGGCGTCCCCGCCGTCACGGCCGCGAGAACCGCGTCGCAGAGGGCGGTGAGAACCAGCAGCACGAGCAGGAAGAGGGCGAAGTAGGGCCCCTCGCCGAACCAGCGCTCCGAGCGGCCCGAATGGTGCAGCGGCTGGAAGCACAGGGCGGCGAAGGCCACGGCCAGCACGCGGCGGGCAGCCTGGTCGGGCCCGGGGCCGCTGCCGCGCGCCACATGGGGCACGGAGGCGAGCAGCTGCGCCGCGACGACGACGGTGACCACCTGGAGGACCCCGTGCGCCGTGTCCTGTCCGCCGCTGCGCCCCAGCAGCGCGTACGCGAGCGCCCCGGCCGCCCCCAGCGGCGCGGGCTCGCGCTCCCCGGGCAGGGCCCCCCAGCGCGCCAGCTCACCCACGGTGACCAGGATCCCGAAGGCGAGGGCGTGGCCGGGCTCCACGACACCGTTCCACAGGGTGTGCGCGAGCGCGACGACCGCGAGGACCAGCGCGGCGCCGCGGACGGCGAGGACGGCCGGCTGCGGGTGGACCGGGGTCACCGCGGCTGTCCCGGCCGGTCCGCGGGCCCCGTGGCGGGCGGCCGGGCGGCCGCCCGCTGCCGCGGCAGACCGGTCCGTCCCTCGTCCGAGGTGACCGTGTTGGCCGCGGCGGACCAGCCGTGGCGGTCCAGGGCGCGTGCCAGGGCCCGCACCATGCGCGGATCGAACTGGCTCCCGGCGCAGCGCCGCAGCTCCTCGACGGCCGCCGGTACGGGCCGGCCGCGCCGGTAGGAGCGCGTCGAGGTCATCGCGTCGAAGGCGTCCGCGACAGCGACGACCCGGGCGAACTCCGGGATGCGGTCACCTGCGAGACCGTACGGGTAACCGCTGCCGTCGAGGCGCTCGTGGTGGTGCAGGATCGCGGCGCGCGCCTCGTCCAGGAAGCCGATCCCCCGGACGATCTCGTGGCCGTACTCCGGATGCAGCTCGATGACGCGGCGCTCCTCCGGGGTGAGCGGGCCGTCCTTGCGCAGGACCCGCGTCGGGACGCCCAGCTTGCCGACGTCGTGCAGGATGCCGGCGAAGCGGAGAGCCTCCATCCGGCTCTCCTCCATGCCGAGTTCACGGGCGATGAGCTCGGAGGCACGGCCCACGCGCTCGCTGTGGCCCCGGGTGTACCCGTCCTTGATGTCGACCGCCTGCACCAGCGCCCTGATGGTGTTGCGGTGGGCGGCGTGCCGGCGGTGGTACTGGGCGAAGACCCAGCAGGAGATGTACATCGGCAGCAGGACGACCAGCGCGGACAGCGGCCCGTAGGAACTGCGCCACAGGACGGCCATCATCAGCCCGGCGAGCGCGTGCACCAGGTGCGGTCCGACGGAGCGGGCCGGCAGCCCGCTCCAGGCGTGCCTGAGAGCCACGCGCTCGGCCGTGACGAGGATCCCGCCGTCGAGCGCGGCCAGCACGAGACTGAACACGAGCGCGGTGCCGCAGGCGGGGACGAGGGCGTACGGGAAGTCGGGCAGGGTGCCCCCCGCGACGCCGCCGAGCGTGGCGGGGCCGCCCAGGAACGCGTACGTCCAGGAGGCGGCCCCCGCGGTCAGGGCGAGCTGCGCGGCCCGCCAGATCCGGCGGGCCGCGGCGGGCGGGCGCTCCACACGGCCCACCAGCGATCCGGGCACCGCGACGAGGACGGCAGCGGACGGGGGCAGCAGGAACGCGGCCGCGAGCAGCAGGGGGAAGAACGATCCGGGACCGACCGGCACGGAGCCGCCGACGAGGCGGCAGCGGCCGGGGAGTTCACAGACCAGGTAGAGCGCCGCGAGCAGGCCGAGCGTGCCCCAGGGGGTGTGGGCCCCGGGAGCCAGCGCTGGCAGGGCGCAGAGCACGGCGCAGAGGGCCGCGCACAGGATGTGGGCGCGCGCCGCCCCCGATATGCCCCTCACCTGTACCGCCCGCCCCCAGCCTGGTCGATGGAGGCGCCAGGCTAGCGAGCTGGGTGTCGGCCAGGGCCCGAACGGGCCGGATTAGCACATTCGGGTGAAATCACGGGGGCCGGCGCTGCGCTCAGTGCGGGCGGCGGAGGGCCGTCACTCCGCGGCGGCGGCCGGACGGTCGGCGCCGCCCACGGCGACGTCCTGCTCGGGCACGGCCTGTCCCGAGCGGATCAGATCGATTCGGCCCATCACCTTCGAGCGCAGGTCGGACGGGACGTCATCCTGTCCGCAGCAGCGCTTGACCAGCTTCTTCACGGCCTGCTCCAGGCCGTACTTCTCCAGGCACGGGGAGCACTCCTCGAAATGCACCTCGAACTTGGTGCAGTCGCCCTCGGGCATCTCATGGTCGAGAAACTCGTAGAGATGATCGAGAACCTCTGAGCAATCCGTCTCGTGCGGCTCTCCGCAGCTCATGAGGCCGAGCCTTTCGTTTCGTCCGACTCACCGGCTCCGGCCGGGACGAGCCCGCGCTCGCGCGCGTAGTCCTCCAGCATGCCGCGCAGTTGGCGGCGTCCCCGGTGCAGCCGGGACATCACCGTACCGATGGGTGTCCCCATGATGTCCGCGATCTCCTTGTAGGCAAAGCCCTCCACATCGGCGAGATACACGGCGATGCGGAATTCCTCGGGGATCGACTGCAGCGCGGACTTCACGTCGGAGTCCGGCAGGTGGTCGAGCGCCTGGGACTCCGCCGAGCGCAGCCCGGTCGACATGTGCGACTCCGCACGCGCCAGCTGCCAGTCCTCGATCTCCTCGGCGGCGCTCCGCTGGGGTTCACGCTGCTTCTTGCGGTACGAGTTGATGAAGGTGTTCGTGAGAATGCGGTACATCCACGCCTTGAGGTTCGTGCCCTCACGGAACTGGTGGAAGGACCCGTACGCCTTGGCGTACGTCTCCTGGACCAGGTCCTCGGCGTCCGCGGGGTTGCGCGTCATGCGCAGCGCGGCCGAGTACATCTGGTCCAGATATCCGAGGGCGTCCCGCTCGAAGCGGGCGTTGCGCTCGGCAGTCGTCTCCTGCGCACGGCCGTCGTCGGTCCCTGTGTCGGTCCCAGTGACCGGACCCACCTCCTCCAACGATGTGGCGGAACCGAAACCGGACCCGCTCGCATCGGAGAATAGTCGACCTTGCTTCTGCGCGGGCTGTCGATCGGCTCCGCCCGGGGCGCGCGCCGGGGTGTTCCTGGCCGCATGAAGCACCGTCCACTCCAGATCTGCGGCGCTCGAGCGGCTCGGGCAGATGGTCGAACCCATGCGACGGACTCCCTCTCCACGTACGACGGCGTTGTACCGACATCGGCGGTGTGCCGACACCAGCCACAACAGCCGCCCCTCACGGCGCATTCCCGGTGCTCCGGCGGGCGCGCGGAGTGTGAGCGGGGCTACGTCGTCAGGAGAGTCCGTCCAGCCATCCGGCGACCGCCCCGGCAAGGACGTCCATCGCCTGATCCTGGGTCAGCGGTGCCTTCTTCGGCACGGCGAAACCATGATCCGCGTACGGCACCTCGACGAGTCCGTGGCCGCCGGGTGGGAACTCCTCCGGCCGTCCGAAGGGGTCGCGGCCGCCCTGCACCACGAGGGTCGGCACGCCCGCGCCGAGCAGTTCGTCCGCGCGGGACTTCTCCGGCCTGCCCGGAGGGTGCAGCGGGAAGCTCAGGGCCAGCGCCGCGCGGGCCCCGAGTTCCGCGGCCGTGCGGCAGGCCACCCTGGCGCCCGCGCTGCGGCCACCGGCGACGACGGGAAGCCCCGGAGCGGTCAAGGCCGGCCACAGCCCCCGCCATCCGGTGTCCAGCGTCCTGGGCGCCGGTGCCAGCTTCTTGCCCGCCACCCGCCACGGCTGCTCCACCAGGGCCACGGTCACCCGGCGGCCCGGGAGCACGGCGGCCAGTGCCTGGAGGTCGCGCGCCTCGATGCCGCCGCCGGCGCCGTGGCCTACGGCGAGCACCAGCCGCGCGTTCTTCGCGGGGATCCAGGTGATCCTGGCCTCCCCGGCGTCCGTGCCGACGCTCTCGGTCTTCTTCGCTGTCCCCGCGGTTCGGCTCACGGTGCCCATCCTGCCAAGTCAGAAGAGCGTGCCCACCTCGGGCGCGGCCAGCTCCTCCAGGAGTTCCGGGCCGTTGTTGCGGACGTTGCTGACTGCGGTGGCCACCGGATAGGCGCGCATCAGCCCGCCGGGCGGCGGCTCCAGGAGCGACTTCAGCTCGTCGACGTCGGTGCGCGAGGGGTCGAGCCAGGCGTCCCAGCGGTCCGGGGTGAGCATCAGCGGCATCCGGGGGTGGATGTCGGACAGCGAGGCGGGCCCCTCGGCGGGAGCCACGGCGAGCGGGGCCGTCTCCGCCTCGGTGGTGATCACCGAACAGGTCACCCACCAGGCCTGCGGATGGTCGTCGGGCAGCGTCCGGTCGCGCCAGAACTCGTACAGGCCGGCCATGGCGAAGACCGAACCGTCCGCGGGTGTCACGAAGTACGGCTGCTTGCGGGGCCGCTTCTTCCCCTTCTTCTCCTCCAGCTGCCGCTCGTCGGCCCCGGTGACCCACTCGTAGTAGCCGTCGGCGGGGAGGATGCAGCGCCGTGAGACGAAGGGCCGGCGGAAGGACGGCTTCTCGTGGACGGTCTCCGCACGGGCGTTGATCATGCGGGCGCCGCCCTCGGGCGACTTCGACCAGGACGGCACCAGCCCCCATTTCAGGGTGCGGAGCTGGCGAACCGGCCGCCGGTCGTCCGCGTCCTTCACAGGACGGTCCAGAACCGCGTAGACCTCCTTGGTCGGCGCGACGTTCCAGTCGGGCTCCAGGGTCTCCGTGGGTTCCCACTTCTCCACGCCGAAGAGTCCGGTCAGGTCCTCGGGCCGCCGACTCGCTGCATACCGTCCGCACATAAGTGCCAGACTGCCACGACCCACCAGTCGAGTGGACGCAGATCCCTCGAGCACCTGAAGGAGCCGCCCGCACCATGGACAGCACCGACCTGGGCGATCTGTGGGATCGCGTCTTCGGAACCCAGCCCGCCCCCGAGCAGTGGCTGGTGGTCGTCACCGCGACGGCGGCCCTCGTCGCCGTGGTGCCCAACCTCATATGGCGGCTCTCGCGCAACGCGATCACCATCGCCCACGAGGGAGGGCACGGCCTGGTCGCCCTGCTCACCGGGCGCCGGCTCTCCGGCATCCGGCTGCACTCGGACACCAGCGGCCTCACCGTGAGCCGCGGCAAGCCGACGGGTATCGGCATGATCCTCACCGCGGCGGCCGGCTACACGGCGCCCCCGCTGCTCGGGCTGGGCGGTGCCTGGCTGCTGACCAACGGCCGGATCACGCTGCTCCTGTGGCTGGCGACCGCTCTGCTGGCGGTGATGCTGGTGATGATCCGCAACCTCTACGGAGCCCTGACCGTCATCGTCACGGGGACGACGTTCCTGCTGGTGTCGTGGCTGACCTCGGCCGACGTGCAGTCCGCGTTCGCGTACTCGGTGGTCTGGTTCCTGCTGCTCGGGGGCGTGCGCCCGGCCTTCGAGCTCCAGTCCAAGCGCCGGTACGGCGGCGCCCCCGACTCCGACGCCGACCAGCTCGCCCGGCTGACGCACGCACCGGCCGCCATCTGGCTCTTCCTCTTCCACGCCGTGTCGCTCAGCTCGCTGATCGGTGGCGGACGCTGGCTCCTCGGACTGTGAGGGCCGGACGCACTCGTACCCGGGTGCGGTCGGCGGGCCGCCTCTACCACCCTTGTATTACGCCCTGGTTTCCGCCCTTTTGTTGAGGATCTGGGTTTGCGGAGAGCCACTAAAGTGAGGGGCATGACCGAAAGTTCCGTGCACCCCGCCCTCTGGCCCGCCCCCCGAGCGACCGGGGCCGTCGACGCGACCGTCACCGTGCCCGGATCGAAGTCGGTCACCAATCGGGCGCTGGTCCTCGCCGCACTGTCCTCCGAGCCGGGCTGGCTGCGCCGTCCACTGCGCTCCCGCGACACCCTCCTGATGGCCCAGGCGCTCCGCTCCATGGGCGTCGGCATCGAGGAGGGCGTGGGCCCCGACGGCTCGGGCGAGGCCTGGCGGGTCATCCCCGCGGGCCTGCACGGTCCGGCCCGGGTGGACGTCGGCAACGCCGGTACGGTCATGCGCTTCCTGCCGCCCGTGGCCTGTCTCGCGGACGGTCCCGTCCACTTCGACGGCGACCCGCGGTCCTACGAGCGGCCCCTGCACGGCGTGATCGACGCGCTGAAGTCCCTGGGCGCCCGGATCGACGACGACGGCCGCGGGGCCCTGCCGCTGACCGTGCACGGCGCGGGCGCGCTGGACGGGGGCCCGGTGTCAGTCGACGCGTCCTCGTCCTCACAGTTCGTCTCCGCCCTGCTGCTCTCCGCCCCCCGGTTCAACCAGGGCCTGGAGGTGCGGCACACCGGCTCGGCCCTGCCCTCCATGCCGCACATCCGGATGACCGTCGACATGCTGCGCTCGGTCGGCGCCCAGGTCGACGAGCCGGAGACCGGCGGCGAGCCGGACGTCTGGCGCGTCTCCCCCTCCGCGCTGCTGGGCCGCGACCTGACCGTCGAGCCCGACCTCTCCAACGCCCAGCCGTTCCTGGCCGCCGCGCTGGTGACGGGCGGCCGGGTCACGGTCCCCGACTGGCCGCTGCGGACCACCCAGCCGGGTGACGCGCTGCGTGAGATCTTCACCGCAATGGGTGGCGCGTGCGAGCTGACCGAGCGCGGCCTGACCTTCACGGGCACGGGCTCGGTCCACGGCATCGACGTCGACCTGAGCGAGGTCGGTGAGCTGACGCCGGGCATCGCCGCCCTCGCCGCCCTGGCGGACTCCCCGTCCACCCTGCGCGGCGTCGCCCACCTCCGGCTGCACGAGACGGACCGGCTCGCGGCACTCACCAAGGAGATCAACGGTCTCGGCGGTGACGTCACGGAGACCGCCGACGGCCTGCGGATCACGCCCCGCCCGCTGCACGGCGGCACCTTCCACACGTACGACGACCACCGGATGGCCACCGCCGGCGCGATCATCGGCCTCGCCGTCGCCGGGGTGGAGATCGAGAACGTCGGCACGACCGCCAAGACCCTGCCGGACTTCCCGGACATGTGGACCGGCATGCTCGGGGAACCCTCCGGCGCCGTCGGCGTCTCACCCGGAGCGCTCGGCGCCTCCGCGGGAAGCCGCGGGGTCTGAGGGCATGCGCCGCTACGGGAAGAATCCTGACGAGGACGACATCCGCGTCCGCCCCAACCCCAAGGGCAACCGGCCCCGCACCCACACCCGCCCCAAGCACGAGGACGCCGAGGACGGCATGGTCCTCACCGTCGACCGGGGCAGGCTCACCTGCCTCGTCGACGACCGCACGGTGACGGCCATGAAGGCCCGCGAGCTCGGCCGCAAGGCCGCCGTCGTGGGCGACCGGGTCTCCCTCGTCGGTGACCTCTCGGGCGACAAGGACACCCTGGCCCGCATCGTGCGGATCGGTACGCGCACGTCGGTCCTCCGCCGCACGGCGGACGACGACGACCCCTTCGAGCGGGTGGTCGTCGCCAATGCCGACCAGCTGGCCATCGTCACCGCGCTCGCCGATCCCGAGCCCCGCCCGCGCATGATCGACCGCTGCCTGGTCGCGGCGTACGACGGCGGGCTCAGCCCGCTCCTGGTGCTGACCAAGTCGGATCTGGCCTCGGCGGACAAGCTCCTGGATGCCTACACCCCGCTCGGTGTCCCGTACATCGTGACCAGTCGCGAGGAGTTGGAGAACGGTGACGCCGCCGACCGTGTGCGCGAACTGCTGAACGACCGGGTCACCGCCTTCGTCGGGCACTCCGGGGTCGGCAAGACGACGCTGGTCAACGCTCTCGTGCCGAAGGACCGGCGGCGGACGACCGGGGTGGTCAACGCCGTCACCGGTCGCGGCCGGCACACCACCACGTCGGCGCTCGCCCTGCCGCTGCCGGACGGCCGCGGCTGGGTCGTCGACACCCCGGGCGTACGGTCGTTCGGGCTGCACCACGTCGACCCCTCGCGGGTCATCAACGCCTTCCCCGATCTCCAGCCGGGCACGGAGGACTGCCCGCGCGGCTGCACCCATGACGGCCAGGAGCCGGAGTGCGCGCTGGACGCGTGGGTCACCGCGGGACACGCGGACCCGGCACGGCTCGACTCGCTGCGCAGGCTCCTGGCGACGCGGGAGCGGCGCGAGGGCGACTGAGACACCACGGCAGGGCGGCGGGCGGCCGGGCCGCCCGCCGCACGTTTGCGGCCTCCCACGACTGGTAAGGGCATAATCGCGCAAGCGGGACGAACGTCACCTACGTGGGAGGCACCTGACGATGGCGTGGTTGCTGGTCGTGGTCGCTGGACTGCTCGAGACCGGCTTCGCCGTGTGTCTGAAGCTCTCGCACGGATTCACCCGCCTCTGGCCGACGGTGGCGTTCTGCGCGTTCGCCCTGGGCAGCTTCGGTCTGCTCACGCTGGCCCTCAAGAAGCTCGACGTCGGCCCGGCCTACGCGGTGTGGACGGGCATCGGAGCGGCGGGCACGGCGATCTACGGGATGGTCTTCCTCGACGACGTGGTCTCCACGCTCAAGCTGGTGTCGATCTCGCTGGTGATCGTCGGTGTGATCGGTCTGCAGCTGTCCGGTTCGGCGCAGTGAGCCCCGGCACCGGCCGCCACGTCGGCCATGCGTACGGCGGTCCAGGCCAGCGTGGTGAGCGCCGAGTGCGCGGAGTCCAGCAGCGCTTCTCGCGCTGTGGGCATCGTCGCCTCCCACGCCGGGGACCCGCGCGTCAGAGTTGAGGCGCCCGAACACCCTGTCAAGGGTCCGCGCACGGCCCGCACGCCGGTGTGGGGAGGGCCGGACCCGCGCGGGGCCGTGTAGCCCGGCCGGGTGGCTGTGGATACTGTGACGGCATGCCCGACTACCACGATGATCTGCGCCTGGCCCACGTACTGGCGGACGCCGCCGACGCGGCGACGATGGACCGGTTCAAGGCTCTGGACCTCAAGGTCGAGACCAAGCCGGACATGACCCCGGTGAGCGAGGCGGACAAACACGCGGAGGAGCTGATCCGGGGGCACCTGCACCGGGCGCGCCCGCGCGACGCGATCCTGGGCGAGGAGTACGGGATCGAGGGCACCGGTCCGCGGCGCTGGGTCGTCGACCCGATCGACGGCACCAAGAACTACGTACGCGGTGTCCCCGTATGGGCGACGCTGATCTCGCTGATGGAGGCGGGCGAGGACGGCTTCCAGCCGGTGGTCGGTGTGGTGTCCGCCCCCGCACTGAACCGTCGTTGGTGGGCGGCCAAGGGCGCCGGCGCCTTCTCCGGCCGCAGTCTGACGTCCGCGACGCGGCTGCGGGTGTCGAAGGTGGAGCGGATCGCCGACTCCTCGTTCGCTTACGCCTCGATGACCGGCTGGGAGGAGCAGGGCCGGCTCGACGGCTTCATGGATCTGACGCGTGCCTGCTGGCGCACCCGCGGGTACGGGGACTTCTGGCCGTACATGATGGTCGCCGAGGGCTCGGTGGACATCTGCGCGGAGCCGGAGCTCTCCCTGTGGGACATGGCGGCGAACGCGATCATCGTCCAGGAGGCCGGCGGGCGGTTCACCAGCCTGGACGGGGTGTCCGGCCCCGGCGGCGGCAACGCGGCGGCGTCCAACGGCCTGCTGCACGAGGAACTGCTGGGCTATCTCAACCAGCGCTACTAGGCGTAGGACCCTTGTCCGGCCCCCTCCGTGGTGCGACTCTGGGAGTCCCCCCACTTGTGAACTTGTGAATTGCCGCACGGAGGCCGTTCCACAGGTCACTTTCCCAGGAGGTGGCTCCCCACATGCTCGTCCGCGACGCCATGAGCACGCTGGTTCTCACCATCGGGCCGGCCCACACGCTCCGCCAGGCGGCCCGGCTGATGTCGGCCCGGCGCGTCGGAGCGGCCGTCGTCCACGACCCGGACACCTGCGGCCTCGGAATCCTCACCGAGCGCGACATCCTCGACGCGGTGGGGGCCGGGCTGGATCCCGACGCCGAGACCGCGTCCACCCACACCACCACGGACGTGGTCTTCGCCTCTCCCGCCTGGACCCTGGAGGAGGCTGCGGCAGCCATGACGCACGGCGGCTTCCGGCATCTGATCGTGCTGGACGGCGACGGCCCGGTCGGCATCGTCTCCGTGCGCGACATCATCAGGTGCTGGGCGCCGGTCAGGCGGCGGGCCGCGGACGTGACGCTCTGACCCCCGCCACCTCACGCACGACGGCGGGCCGGACCCCCCGGACGACCCGGGGAATCCGGCCCACCGCCGACGGCAAGGACTACCGGCCGCGAAGGGCCTGGACCGCGGCCTCCAGCCGCTTGCCGAAGTCTCCGTCGGCCTGACGGAAGTTGCCGACCGCGCGCTCGGCGATGTCGTCGCGCGAGACCTTGGAGATGAATCCGGCGAGGTTGTCGATCAGCCTGGCCCTCTCGTCCTCGGACATCAGCCGGTAGAGGTTCCCGGCCTGCACGAAGTCGTCGTCCTCAGCGTGCAGCGGCGCCTCGTGGTTGCCCGTGCCGCCCGTGACGGGAACGGGCTCCCAGAGCGGCCGGCCGGTCTGGGCAGGGCCTCCGAAGCTGTTCGGCTCGTAGTTCTTGGCGCCCTTGTGACGGCCGTCGTACAGGTGGCCGTCACGGCTGTTGGTACGCGCCTCGGTGGCGTGCGGGCGGTTCACCGGAAGGTGGTCGGCGTTGATGCCGACGCGGTAGCGGTGGGCGTCGCCGTACGCGAAGAGACGACCCTGGAGCATCTTGTCCGGGGACGGGCCGATACCGGGGACGAAGTGCGCCGGGCTGAAGATCGACTGCTCGACCTCCGCGAAGACGTTCTCCGGGTTGCGGTTGAGCTCCAGCCTGCCGATCTCGACCGGCGGGTAGTCCTCGTGCGGCCACACCTTGGTGAGGTCGAACGGGTTGAAGCGGTACTCCGCGGCCTCGGCCGCCGGCATGATCTGCACCTGCACGGTCCAGCTGGGGAACTCGCCCCGCTCGATGGACTCGCGCAGGTCGCGCTGGTGGCTGTCGGGGTCGACACCCGAGAGGCGGACGGCCTCCTCGGTGGTGAGGTTCTTGATGCCCTGGTCGGTCTTGAAGTGGTACTTGACCCAGAAGACCTCGCCGGCCTCGTTGTTCCACTGGAAGGTGTGCGAGCCGTACCCGTTCATGTGGCGGTACGACGCCGGGATGCCGCGGTCGCCGAAGAGCCAGGTCACCTGGTGCGTGGACTCGGGGGAGAGTCCCCAGAAGTCCCAGACGTTGTCCGCCTCCTGCGAGCCGGTGTACGGGTCGCGCTTCTGGGTGTGGATGAAGTCGGGGAACTTGATGGCGTCCCTGACGAAGAAGACCGGGGTGTTGTTGCCGACGAGGTCGTAGTTGCCCTCTTCGGTGTAGAACTTCAGCGCCCAGCCACGGGGATCCCTGGCCGCGTCGGCGGCGCCGAGGTTGCCGGCGACGGTGGAGAAGCGCAGGAAGGTCTCGGTCTGCTTGCCGACCTCCGAGAGGAACTTCGCCCGGGTCCACCGCGACACGTCCCGGGTCAGCGTGAAGGTGCCGTAGGCACCGGCACCGCGGGCGTGGACGACGCGCTCCGGGATGCGCTCGCGGTTGAAGTGGGCCAGCTTCTCGAGAAGCGCCTGGTCCTGTACGAGAACCGGTCCGCCGGGGCCCGCCGTCTCGCTGTTCTGGTTGTCGGCCACCGGAGCGCCGGCCTCCGTGGTGAGCGGTCCCTGAGTCACGCGCGCCTCCTGCGTCATGTTCGCGCAGCGTCTTCCCCGCGCGGTCTGTTCTCGGCCGCAGCCTGTCCTTGGCCAGTTCGCTGCCGATCCTACAATGGACTTAGTCCAAGTCAATCTGTCATCTAAAGTCACACCTACTCGGGACTCGGCCTGCCCACTGTTAGGCTTGGCCCCATGAGTGACCTCCTGGAACGACTTCGTGGACGCGGCTGGCGCATGACGGCCCAGCGGCGCGTGGTGGCCGAGGTTCTCGAGGGGGACCATGTGCACCTGACGGCGGACGAGGTCCACGCGAGGGCCGTCGAGCGACTGCCCGAGATCTCCCGCGCCACCGTGTACAACACGCTGGGCGAGATGGTGTCCCTCGGTGAGGTCATCGAGGTCTCCACCGACCGCCGGGCGAAGCGGTACGACCCGAACGCCCACCGCCCCCATCACCACCTGGTGTGCGGGCGCTGCGGAGCGATCCGGGACGTGCACCCGTCGGGCAACCCGATGGCCGACCTGCCGGACGCCGAGCGCTTCGGCTTCACCGTCTCGGACGTCGAGGTGACCTATCGCGGCATCTGCCCGAACTGCGCCGCCACGGCCTGAGGGAGGACACCGCGCGCCTGCCGCGCGGGCCCCTGTCTTTGCACGGGCATACGACAGAGGCCCGGATCCTTGGAAGGATCCGGGCCTCTGTCTTCAGTAGCGGGGACAGGATTTGAACCTGCGACCTCTGGGTTATGAGCCCAGCGAGCTACCGAGCTGCTCCACCCCGCGTCGTTGTGAGTGCAACAGTACGACACCTTTGCCGACCGGAGCAAATTCATTGCCCGGACGCCCGCAGGACGCCGGGCACCGACACGACGCGGGGTACCCGTGCAGCGCCGGCCGCACTGTCCGCGCCGGAGGCTGGGCACCCGTACCCCTCCGGGCACCGACGACGCGGCGCGGGGGATCCGCCGGTCCGCCGTCCCGACCGCGAACCGGCCGCTTCGCGGTCAGGCGGTGAGCTCCTGGTGCAGCGCCTCCAGCAGACGCGCGGCACGCTCGGTCACCTCGGCCGGGCCCAGCTCGACCGCCCGGGCACACCAGCGCTGGCCCTCGGTGAGCTCGCCCCGGCGGGCCGCGAGCAGCGCGAGCCGCAGGGCCGCCCGGCCGTGACCGTCGTTGGCGGCGCGGCTCCACCACAGGGCCGCCTCGCGCTCGCTGCCCTCACGGGCCAGCAGCAGCCCGAGGTTGAAGGCTCCGTTACGGCTGCCCGACTCGGCGGCCTCGCGGTACCAGCGCGCGGCACTCGTCATGTCTCCTCGGGCGGCCGCGAGCATCCCGGCCCTGACCTGGGCGCGGCGGTGCCCCTGCTCGGCCGCCCTCTCGTACCACTCCTCGCACTCGGTCTTGTCCGGCATCGCCTCCCCGAGCGCGGGAGAGCCGGGGGCCGGCTGCCGGAGATCCAGGACGCCGGCCAGCCGGAAGGCGGCCTCGGCGCTGCCGCCACCGGCGGCGCAGCGCAGATGGCGCTCGGCCTCCCGCTCGTCCCCGTCCCGCAGCAGAGCCATGCCGACCTGGAGCGCCGCATCGGTGTGCCCGGCCGCCGCGGCCCGCTGGTACCAGCCGAGCGCCGTGCGGTCCTCGTCCCGTCCGGCGTGCAGGATGCCGAGGTTGAAGGCGGCGTCCACGCTGCCCGCCTCCGCCGCCTTGGAGAACCAGGGTTCGGCACCGGTGGCGTCGCCGGCCTGGAGCAGCAGCACGGCCAGCGCGTTCGCCGCCTCGCGGTGCCCGGCGTAGGCGGCCCGGCGGTACCACTGCTCCGCCTGCGGGATCCGGTCCTGGGCTGCGCAGAGCAGGCCCAGGTTGTACGCGCCGTTGACGTCACCGGCGTCCATGGCGGCGCGGTACCAGCGCTCGGCGGTCTGCTGCTCACCCCTGGCCGCGTGCAGTGCGCCCAGCGCGTTGGCGGCGTTGCCGTCGCCGTCCTGGGCGGCGCGCAGCCACCACACGGCGGCGCTCTCCTCGTCGCCCGCGTCGCGCAGCAGGAATCCGAGGGCGCAGGCCGCCCGGGGCTCGCCGTCCTTCGCGGCGGTGAGGTACCAGCGGCCCGCCTCCTTCAGCTCGCCGCGCTGTTCGAGAATCGCGCCGAGGTGCAGGGCGGCGCGACGGTGACCGCGCGCGGCGGACTGGCGGTACCACTGCTCGGCCTCGCCGACCCGGCCGGAATCGGGGCCCGCGACCGGGCTGTCCCGCTTCACCGACGCACCGGCGTCCAGCACCCGGCGGTCTTCGCCCACGACACGGCCCAGGCCGAAGGCGTCGTGCGCGTCGCCGACGGCGTTGCGCTCGATCATCCGCGCCAGGCGGTACGCGGCCTCCCGGTGCCCCTGCTCGGCGGCGGCGCGCAGCCAGCGCTCGGCACCGGCGTCACCGCGGTGCTCCAGCAGATCGGCCAGTGCGTACGCGCCCAGTGCGTGGCCCTGCTCAGCGGACTGGCACAGCCAGTACTCGGCACCGGGCTCGTCGCCGCGCTCCCGGAAGTGTCGCCCCAGGGCGTGCGCGGCCGCCGCGGAGCCGGCGACGGCCGCGATCCGCCACCAGCCCGCCGCCTCGTCCGCGTATCCCCTCTGGTGGAGGAGCACTCCGAGGTTGTTGGCCGCCGCCCGGTCGCCCTCCGCGGTGGCCGCGCGCAGGTAGGCCTCGGCTCCGTCCAGGTCTCCGCGACGCAGCAGCAGGGCGCCCAGCACGCTCATCGAGGCCGTGTCGCCGGCCTCCGCTGCCCGCCGGTGCCGCGCCTCGGTCTCGTCGGCGTGGTCCGCGGTGTCGGTGGTGTCCGTGCTGTCGCCGGCGCCCCTGCTCCCGGCGCGCCCGATGCCCTCGGTGCGCGTGCCGGCGGCACGGGTCGTGCCGGCGGTCCGCGCGGCGAGGACGGCGACCTCACGGGTGCCGTCGGCGATGTCAGCGGTCCCGGCCAGGGCAGCGGCGAAAGCCTCATCTGCCACGTTTTCCGTCGTCCGGCCGCTTCGCTGCACAAACCGCCCTGTCTTCAACAGAGTTGCCCTGTCCCCCATAAATACCATCGTCGCACCACCCGCAACCCGCGTACACCTGGAATACCGCGGCCAGTAAGGTCACTTCAGCGTTTTGTCGACATGCCCACAGAGAGACAAGTGAAACACGGTTGGCACCAACTCGTGCCCCGCGAACCGCACTTCACTCCGACAACTTGAAAAACGTCTCGCGGCATGACAAAGGCCCGGATCCCAAAGGATCCGGGCCTTCACCTTCCAGTAGCGGGGACAGGATTTGAACCTGCGACCTCTGGGTTATGAGCCCAGCGAGCTACCGAGCTGCTCCACCCCGCGTCGTTGTGTTCAAACCCTACCACGACGCGGGGTGGACCTTTCTCAGCTGCCCTGGTCGTCGCCCGCCGGCTTCTCGGCGCCCTCGGTGCCCGAGGAGCCGCCCGCCTTGGGCTGGGCCGCCGCGGCCCGCTCCAGCGCCTTCTGCAGGTCGTCCTGGGCCTTGCCGTAGGCCTCCCAGTCCTGCTCCTTCAGAGCCGCCTCACCGGCCGTGTACGCCTTCTGTGCGTCCGCGATGGCCTTCTTCAGAGCCGCGTCCCCGGTGGCCGGTGGCTCCGTGGTGTCACCCGGTGGCTCGTCCGGCGGCGTCGTCGTGTCGCCCTCGACCCCGAAGACGGCGTTGAGCGCCTCCCCGAGACTGTTCTCGAAGACGATCTTCGAACCGTACGAGGCGGCCACCTTGCGCAGCAGCGGATAGTTCTGCGTGCCACCGCGCGTGTAGACCGGTTCGATGTAGAGGAAGCCCCCGTCGAGCGGCACGGTCAGCAGGTTGCCGTACTCGATGTCCGAGTCGGTGCCCTTGAGGTTCCTCACGAACTCCGCGACGTCGTCGTTGCCGTTGAGCTCACTCTGCACCTGGCCCGGTCCCTTGACCGTGCTGGTGACCCTCAGCAGTCTTATCGTGCCGTAGTCCTTACTGGCCGCGTCCGCGTCCACCGCCATGAACGCCCCGAGGTTGGGACGCCCCTTCGGGGTGAAGGTCGTGGTCAGCGAGAACTTCTGGGTGTCCTGGCCCGGCATCTTCATGCTCAGGTAGTACGGCGGGACGGACCCGGGTTCCTTGTTGGTCGGGTCGTCCGGCACCTGCCAGGCGTCACTGCCGCTGTAGAACTGCGCCGGGTTCTGGACGTGGTACCGCGTCAGCAGCTCCCGCTGGACCTTGAACAGGTCCTGCGGGTAGCGCAGGTGGTCCATGAGCTCCTGCGGGATGTCCGCCCGGGGCTCCACCGTGCCGGGGAACGCCTTGCGCCAGGTCTTGAGCACCGGGTCCTCGGTGTCCCACTCGTAGAGCTTGACCTTGCCGTCGTACGCGTCGACGGTCGCCTTCACCGAGTTGCGGATGTAGTTGACCTGGTTCTGCTGGGCGACGACCGCCCGCTGGTTGGTGGTCAGCGAGTCGGCCGTGGTGTCACCGAGCGTCGTCCGCGAGGCGTACGGGTAGCCGTTGGTCGTGGTGTACGCGTCGACGATCCACTGGATGCGACCCTCGACGACCGCCGGATAGGCGTCGCCGTCGATGGTCAGCCAGGGCGCGACCGCCTCGACGCGCTCCTTGGGGGTGCGGTTGTAGAGGATCCGTGAACCGTCGCCGATGGCTCCGGAGTACATGATCTGCGGCTCGCTGAAGGACACGGCGTACGCCGCCCGGTTGAAGGCGTTCGACAGACTGACGCCGCTGTCACCCTTGTAACTGGTGGTCTTCTCGCCGTCCTCCTCGTAGTCGAGCTCCTTCTGGGGCCCGCCGACGATGGAGTACTGCTCGGTCTTCTCGCCGTAGTAGATCCGCTGCTCGTACGTGCCCAGATCACCGGTGGTGGGCAGGCCCGACTCGGTGAAGTCCGGGGAGCCCGCCGGGTTGGTGCCCGTCGTGGTGCCCTGGGCCGCGATGGCGCCGTAGCCGTGGGTGTACGTGAAGTGGTCGTTGATCCAGTTCCGCTTGGGAAGGCCCTGGAGGTTCAGCTCGCGCAGGCCGATGACGGTGTCCTGCTCCTTGCCGTCCGGACTCTTGTAGCGGTCGACGTCGAGGGTCTTGGGGAACTGGTAGTAGTTCCTCTTCTGCTGGATCTGCTGGAACGCCGGTGAGACGACGTTCGGGTCCATCACGCGGTAACTGGCGGCTGAGTCCGCGTTCGCCCTCAGCTTCGTGCCGTCGTCCGTCGTGCCGGTGCCCTCGTAGTCGTCGACCTTCGCGTCGTCGATGTCGTAGGCGTCCCGCGTCGCGTCGATGTTCTTCTGGATGAACGCGGCTTCCTTGGCCTGCTCGTTCGGCTGGACCTGGAACTTCTGGACGATCGCCGGGTAGAGGCCGCCGATCAGGATCGCCGACAGCACCATCAGGCCGAAGCCGATGACCGGGAGCTGCCAGGTGCGCCGCCAGAGGGTCGCGAAGAACAGCACCGCGCAGATCACGGCGATGCAGAACAGGATCGTCTTCGCCGGCAGATAGGCGTTGGCGTCGACGTACCGCAGGCCCGTCCAGTTGTCCGTGGCCTTGAAGTCACTGGACTTCACCGCCAGGCCGTACCGGTCGAGCCAGTACGCCACGGCCTTCAGCGAGACGAAGATGCCGAGCAGCACGGAGAGATGACCGGTGGCAGCGCCCGTCGCACGCGCACCGGGGCTCGTGATCCGCAGGCCGCCGTAGAGGTAGTGGGTCAGAGCCGCCGCGATCAGCGACAGCACCACGGCGGCGAAGCCGAACCCCAGCAGGAAGCGGTACCACGGCAGGTCGAAGGCGTAGAAGGAGACGTCCAGCTTGAACTGGGGGTCCTTCTGCCCGAACGACACGCCGTTGACGTACATCAGCCACGTGCGCCACTGGCCCGACGCGGAGGCACCGGCGATCAGCCCCACGAGCGCGGTGACCGCGAGCAGTACCCATTTCTTGTACGGGGCGACGCTCATCCGGTAGCGGTCCAGGCTCTGCTGCTCCAGCGACATCGCGCTCAGCGGCGGCCGGAGCCGGTGCGCGAGCCAGATGTTCACGCCGACGGCGACGGCCATCAGCAGTCCGAAGACGAGGAACAGCCCGATCTTGGTCCACAGGGTGGTGGTGAAGACGGATGAGAACGCGACCGACCTGTACCAGAGCCAGTCCGTCCAGAACCCGGCGAACATGACGAAGGCCATGGCGAGGACCGCCAGGACACCCAATGTCATGAGCAGGGTACGGACGCGCCGGGACGGGCGGCCGACTCTGATCCGTGGCCCGGTCGGGCCTCCGCCGCGGTCCGGCATCTGGAAAGCCAACGTGCGCACCTCGAAGTTCGCGGTCGTGTGAAGCAGGCCCAGCGATCGTAGAGCCCACCTATGCAACTTACTGAGGCTTTACCTAGTTCCCGTTCCCGGGGCCCAAGGAGGCAGGATGTCGAGCATGCCCAACGTTTCCCCCTCAGGCCCCCCGATGGCCGCGAGTCCACTGACCGTCGCCGTCCTCGAAATCGACGCCTATGCCGCAGGTCTCGGCTGGGACCAGCCGGCCCGGCTGTTCGCCCTGGTCGACACCGCCCGGCTGCGGGCCCACGAGCCGGGTCTGGCCGCCCAGCTCGGCCTCGACGACACCGCTTCCCCGACCGCCACCCTGACCCCCGTCGAGCAGGAGGAGCTCCCCGCCGGCACGGCGCTGGACGAGTTCCTCGCCACGATCGCTTGGCCCGACGCCGTGGTCGGCTGCGCCATGACCGTGGAGCGGATGATGCTGCCGCCGTCCGCGGAGGCGTCCGTGCCGGACGGCATGACCGACGCCCAGCTGACCAAGTGGGTCGGTGAGCACCCCGACCGGCAGGAGGTGCGGATGACCGTGGCGGTGCTGCGGGACGGTGCGCGGGACTCCGCCGTGCGTCTGCGCGAGAAGGACTCCCCCACCGAGGTCCTGACCGGTGCGGGGCTGGTCCCCGGGCTGGCCGAGGCACTCGCGGCGACCTTCGAGAGCTGATCCCCGGCCGGTTCCCGCCCCCTGCGGCGGGGGCCGGCCTCAGCCCTTCGAGCAGCTCGGCAGGCCGACCGTGTCCCCCGCGCGGATCTTCTCCACCGACTGCGTGGCGTCGGCGAGGGTCTTCACCCTGACCAGGGTGAGGCCGCTCGGGGTGTCCGACGCGGCGGCGGAGCAGTTCTCGTCGGGTGTCAGGAAGTACCGGGCGCCCGCGTCGCGCGCGCCGACCAGCTTCATGTTGATCCCGCCGATGGGGCCGACCTTGCCGTCGTCGTCGATCGTGCCGGTGCCGGCGATGAACTTGCCGCCCGTCAGCTTTCCGGGCGTCAGCTTGTCGACGATGCCCAGCGAGAACATCAGCCCGGCGCTCGGCCCGCCGACGTCGGCTAGCTTGATGTCGATCTCGAACGGGAACGTGTGGTCCGTCCCTGCCTGGATCCCCACGATCGCCCGGTCCTCCGCCGAGGGGTTCGCGGGGTCCTCGGGCGCCTTCCTCGTGGTGAGGGTGACGTCGTGGGAGCCCTGGGGCTCCTTGCCCGCCTTCTCGGCGGCGGCCGCGGCCTTGGCCGGGATGACCGTGAACACGACGTCCTCGCCGGGCTCGTGCTTCGTGACGAGCTTCGCGACGTCCTCCGGCTGCCCGACCGCCGTGCCGTCGACGGCCTTGATCACGTCACCGGCGTGCAGCACCCCCTCGGCCGCGCTGTCCTTGACGACCGTGGAGACCACGACACGGGAGGTGACGGGGATCTTCAGCTCCTCCAGGGCGGCCACCTTGGCGCTCTCCTGGGACTGGCTGAACTCCTCGGCGTTCTCCTGCGTCGACTGCTCCTCCGTCTTGCCGTCCGGGTAGAGGGTCTCGTGCGGCACGACGACGCTGTCGTGGGCCAGCCAGCCGTAGACGGCCTCGACGATGTTCATGTCGTAGTCCGCGCCGGTGACACGGACCGTCGTCATGTTGAGGTTCCCGGACGTCGGGTAGGTCTTGTGCCCGCTGATGTGGAGCACCGGCTCGCCGCGCGCGTCGCCGAGCGTGTTCACGGTCGGACCGGGGGACATCTCCGAGTACGGCACGCGGATCAGCACGCCTGCGCAGAGCAGCGCGATGAGGATGAGGGTGGAGGCGAGCATCGTCGCGGTGCGGCGTGGCATGGAACGACAGTACGGGAACGGCCTGTCAGTGCACCGTCGGGGCCGGTCCGTGCGGGGCGGACGGCCGTAGGGAGATCCGGGCGGGGCCGGGAGCTCCGGGCGGCCTCGCGGCGCAGGCTGTGCGGCGGGATGCGGGTGCGGTGCGGAATTGGCGACTGCGTACGGTCGCGGAGTCTCAGACCGCCTCGGAACCGGAGTGCGATTTCTCCATCGCTTCACGGAACCTGGCGTAGCCGGCGAGTTCGGTGACATCGCCGGTCGTTCGATTGCGGGCTGCCCACCCTCCCCATATCGCCGCGCCGAGCGCGGCTATAAGCGGAATCAACAGCCAGGCAAGTGCTGCCATCACGACCTCCCTACCCCATGAGCGACCGCAACTGACGATCAGAAGATTAACGACCTGCAGGACCAACGCTCACGGCAGGGGTGCCGTTACGCAAATCGGGGCTGATGCCCCCCTGGACGGTTTGCGCTCAGCAGGCGCCGACCCATTCCTCCGTGCCGTCGGAGAAACGCTGGTGCTTCCAGATCGGGACCTCGTGCTTGAGGTCGTCGATGAGCTTGCGGCATGCCTCGAAGGCCTCACCCCGATGGGCGCAGGACACGGCGACGACCACCGCCAGATCGCCTACACCCAGTTCACCCACCCGGTGGACGGCGGCCAGCGCCCGCACCGGGTACTCGGCCACCACCTTCTCGGCCACCCGGCGGAGCTCGTCGGCGGCCGAGGGGTGACAGGAGTAGCCGAGGGAACCGACGTCCTGGCCGTCGTCGTGATTGCGCACGGTGCCGACGAAGAGCGCCATGCCTCCCGCGGCGTCGTCCCCGACCGCTCGGAAGATCTCGTCGACGGAGAGCGGTGTGTCACGGATGTCCAGGAGCCGGATGGGATCCTGGGCAGCCTGCTCGCCGGGATGGGCGTGGATGCGTGCCATGGGGCCATGGTGCCGCACGGCACCGACATCGCGGAACAGCGTTTCCGACCAGCGCCGCACCCGCCCTCTTGGAGTCTCCTACCAGGAGGGGACCGGGCGGCTCTCTGCCTAGAAGCGGCGGCGCGCCTTGCGGGCCCGCCGGACCAGCGCGGCGGTTCCGAGCAGCGCGACCGTGGCCCCCGCGGCACCCGCGGCGGTGGCGTCCTTCCGGCCCAGCCGCCGGCCGGCGACCGTGTGGCGCCCCTCCACCTCTTCCAGGAGCGCCGCCAGTACCTCCTCGTTCGTCCACCGGGGGCGCCATCCGGCGTCGTGGAGCCTGCTGACGCTGACCACCCAGGGGTGCATCGTGTAGGCGAGATCGCCCGCCGGCGACGGCGTGAGACCGATCCGGTGCAGCCGGGCCGCGGCGCCGAGGGCCACGGCGGACGGCAGCTCCATGCGTCGCACGCCGGACAGTTCCTCCACCTCCTCCTGCTCGAGCCAGCCGTCGCACCCGACCGCGAACTCCCCCTCGATCTTCTCGAGGGCCGCGTACTCCAGGGCGCTCACCAGGTCGTCGACGTGGCAGAACTGCCAGGCCGGACGCGAACCGGCGACGACGAGGAGCCTCGGGGACTCGAAGTACCGGGTGAGCGCCGTGTCCGTGCCGCCGACCAGGACCGTGGGCCGCACGACCGTGACGTTGAGGCCGGGGTGGGCGCGGGGCGCCCGGCGTCCGAGCCTCTCGATCTCCAGCAGGTCACCGACACCGGTGGCCTCGGCCGTGGCCCGCAGCTCCGCGTCCTCGGAGAGCGGGATGTCGTTGTCGGCCAGAGCGCCGTAGACCATGGCCGAGGTGCACAGCACGACCCGGTGGACACCCACGGCGGCGGCCGCCGTCAGGACGGTCTGGGTCCCGCGCACGTTGTACGCGGTACGGGCGGCGGGGTCGGTCTCCAGGTCGAGGTCGAGGGCCATGTGCACGACGACGTCCGCGCCCCGCAGTTTCTCGGCGATGGCGGGGTCCCGGACGTCCAGGACGTGCCACGTCGCCTCCGAGACGTCGCCCCTGCGCTCGTCGATGGCGATGACCTGCTTGATCTGGTCGGATGCGGCGAGGTGGGCGGTGAGCAGCTCACCGACGCCGGTCGCGGCACCGGTGACCGCGACGACGGGGCCGCGGCTTCGGGAAGAATTTTTCGTGGGCTTGCTTTCGGGCGAGGGGTCGGCCAGGTTTCGCGCTGCGCGAACCTGCGGATCTGGGGAACTCACCGGGCGTCTCCAGCGGTTGTCTTCAGTACGTACCCGCATGACGCGTGCGTACCAGGTGGCGTCCATCCTGCCGCAGGCCGGGAGCCGGCGGAGCACTGAGGGCCCGAGCGGACTTCGGTGTCTACGCTGGATGGTGATGTCGGGCAGTCGCCGTCGGTTCGAGCCGGCGGCCCTACGAGCCGAGGAAACCCGTGAGTGACACCCCATTCGGATTCGGCCTTCCGCCGGAGGAGCCGGAAGACGGCGACGAGGGCAAGAAGAAGGACCCCACCGGTGGTGGGCAGGGCTCGGACGGGCCGGCGAACCCGTTCGGCTTCGGGCCCGGCGCGGGCGGGGACAACCCGTTCGCCGCGATGTTCGGCTCGATGAACCCGAACGACCTGGGTGCCGCCTTCCAGCAGCTCGGCCAGATGCTGAGCTACGAGGGCGGCCCGGTCAACTGGGACATGGCCAAGCAGATCGCCCGCCAGACCGTGTCGCAGGGCACGGCGGACGGCAGCAAGGACGCGAGCGTGGGCCCCGCCGAGCGGTCCTCCGTCGATGAGGCGTTGCGTCTGGCCGACCTCTGGCTGGACGGCGTGACGTCGATGCCCTCGGGCTCCGTCACGACGGTGGCGTGGAGCCGTGCCGAGTGGGTCGAGGCGTCACTGCCGGCCTGGCAGCAGCTGGTGGATCCGGTCGCAGAGCGCGTCGGCCTGGCCATGGGCGACGTCCTGCCGGAGGAGATGCAGGCCATGGCCGGCCCGCTGATCGGCATGATGCGGTCCATGGGCGGTGCCATGTTCGGCCAGCAGATCGGGCAGGCCGTCGGCGTGCTCGCCGGCGAGGTCGTCGGTTCGACCGACATCGGCCTTCCGCTGGCACCGGCCGGCAAGGCCGCGCTGCTCCCGCTGAACGTCGAGCGGTTCGGCAAGGACCTCAGCGTGCCGCAGGACGAGGTGCGGCTGTACCTGGCGCTGCGCGAAGCGGCCCACCAGCGGCTCTTCGCCCACGTCCCGTGGCTGCGCTCGCATCTCTTCGGCGCGGTCGAGGCCTATGCGCGCGGCATCAAGGTCGACACCAGCAAGCTCGAGGACGTCGTCGGCCAGTTCGACCCGTCGCAGCCCGAGCAGCTGCAGGACGCGCTTCAGCAGGGCATGTTCCAGCCCGAGGACACTCCGGAGCAGAAGGCTTCCCTGGCCCGTCTGGAGACGGCCCTCGCGCTCGTCGAGGGCTGGGTCGACGCGGTGGTGCACGAGGCCGCGAAGTCCCGGCTGACCTCGGCGGACGCGCTGCGCGAGACCATGCGCAGGCGCCGGGCGTCCGGCGGCCCCGCGGAGCAGACCTTCGCCACGCTCATCGGTCTCCAGCTGCGGCCGCGCCGGCTGCGGGACGCGTCGCGGCTGTGGGCCTCGCTGACGGACGCCCGGGGCGTCGACGGCCGTGACGGCCTGTGGGAGCACCCGGACATGCTGCCGACGGCCCAGGACCTGGACGACCCGGACGGTTTCGTCCACCACGAGCAGCTGGACTTCTCCGAGCTGGACAAGATGCTCGGAGAAGCGGCCAGGGGCCCGCAGAAGCCCACCGCCGAGGAGCAGGGCGAGGACGAGCCCGGGGACGACGACCCGAAGAGCGACGACAAGGGCGACAGCGGCCGGTGAGCCTGTACGACGACGCGGTTTCGGTTCTGGAGGGCTACGACGGGCGGGACGCGCAGCAGGCGGGGCTCCGTCTGACGTACCTGGAGCATCTGGCCGGGCATTCCGACGGCATGTGGAAGGCGTGCGGAGCCGGACACCTCACGGCCAGCGCGCTGGTGGTCGACCCGGAGCGCGGCAGGGTGCTGCTGACCCTGCACAGGAAGCTGCGGATGTGGCTGCAGATGGGTGGGCACTGCGAGCCCCAGGACACCACGCTGGCGGCCGCGGCTCTGCGCGAGGCCGCGGAGGAGTCGGGGATCGCCGGGCTCTCCCTGCTGCCCGGCGGGCCGGTGCGGCTGGACCGGCATCCCATCCCGGCGCCGTGCAACTGGCACCTGGACGTGCAGTACGCGGCGACGGCGTCGGCCGGTGCCGTGGAGCAGATCAGCGACGAGTCGCTCGATCTGCGCTGGTTCCCCTACGACGAGGTGGCGGGCGTGGCGGACGCCTCGGTCGTGCGGCTGCTCGAGAGCACCCGGGCTCGGCTGGCGCACGGCCTCTAGACACGGGTGGGGGCGGCCTCCGCACGAAGACCGCCCCCACTGCCCGCGGTGACGACCGGGTCAGTTCCAGGCGTTGTTCTGGTTCTGGCCGTGTGCGCCGTGCTGGCCCACACCGAACTGGGCCGCGGCCCCCTGGCCGATCTGGGCGTTCTGCGGAGGCAGCACCTCGCTCGGCTGGACGAGGGCGAAACCCTGGCCGAGGAAGCTCAGCTCCCAGCCCTCCCCCGTGTTGCCGCGGCGTCGCATGACCCCCGACGAGTGGGTCTGGGCCTGCATCTGCACCCGCAGCCCGCTCGACCAGGCGACGATCGCGTCGGCGTCCGCGTTGACGTACTTGTCGGGCGTCACCTGCATCATCAGGGGCTGGCCCGAGGTCATCAGCGCGACCTTGCCATTGCCCGAGATGTTCAGCTGGTACTTGCCGGTGCCGGAGATCCCGTACTGGCTGTCCACGGCGATGACCTCGGTGTGCAGCGAGGAGTCCAGCGCGAGGACGTACGCGCTGTCGACCGTCATACCCTCGTGGTCGACGTCGACCACGTGGATGTACTGGGCGAGGTTGGCGAGATAGACCGTGCCCTGGCCGGAGCAGCGCATGAGGTCGAGGCCCTCACCCGTGGTCCTGCGGGCGCGGCGCTGGCTCTGCGACTGGTACTCCCCGTCGAACTCCATGAGCCCCTGGTAGGCGACCATGGCGCCCTTGCGGGCGAGGACGTCGTCGTGACCGGTCAGCGAGACGCGCAGGAGCTGCGGGTTCTGGACGGCGTAGCGGTCCTGCGACTGCTGTTCGGTGTGGCTGAAAAGCGGACTCTGCATGGTGTGTTCCTCCCCCGCTCAGTTCCGGACCCGCAGGCGGTCCGTACTGTCCTCGCTCGGCTGGACGACGACGATGCCCTGACCCGAGAAGGCCATCTGGTAGGCCTCTCCGCTGCCCCGCCCGATGAGCGAGCCCGCCTTGAAGCTGCGCTTGCCCTTCACCTTGAGGTTCGGGGACCAGGCGACGAGGGCGTCGGGATCGACGTACGTCTCGTCCTCGCCCCGGCCGCAGTCGACGACGATCGGCGTACCGCGCGAGGTGATGGCGACCCACCCCGTGCCCTGGACGCAGACGTTCCACAGGCCCTGGCCGGCGAACTTGGCCAGTCCCTTCACCCTCTCGACACCCCAGGTGAGGTGGCTGTCGAAGGCGAGGAGGTTGGTGCCGTTGACCGACAGGGAGTCGTTGTCCAGGTTGATGACGACCACGTCGGCGCCGTAGTCGGCGAGGTAGAGCAGCCCGTCGCCGGCGCACTTCATCAGCGGCGTGCCCTCGCCGGTGATCCACTGGGACGCGATCTGGCGGACGGCGGGCGGGTTGGGCTCGTACTGGATGAAGCCCTCGTAGGCCACCATCGAGCCGGTGCGCGCGTACAGGTCCTGGCCGCTTGCCATGGCGACCTTGAGCATCGTGCGGCCGTGGTTCTCCATGCGGGCCGTGACGGGGGTCGGGGCGAAGCCCGCGAGTTGCTGGTTCATGACGGGCTCCCTCAGACCTCGTAGGGCTGGACGACGATGAAGTTCCCGGGGGCTCCCCGGAACTGGAGGTTCACGGTCTCCCCGCTGTGCCCCGGGTACGCGTTGCGGCGCAGCCGGACCTGGCTGGAGATGATCACCTGAGACGCGGACGACCAGGCCACCACGGCGTTGCAGTCGGCGAAGGTGGTCGGTGTGACCGGCAGGACGACGGGCACACCGTGGGTCTTGACGACGACGGTGCCGGTGCCCTGGAACTGCATGGTGAACAGGGCTCCGCCGGGGATGCCGTGCCCTTCGATCCTGCGGACCTCGTACTGCAGGGACTCGTCGAAGGCGAGGACGCTCTCCGCGGAGACACAGATGCCGTCGCCCTGCAGTTCGATGGGGTGCAGATGCGCCCCTTCTTCGGCGAGGAACACCTGGCCACGGCCGGTGCAGCGCATCAGCTGCATCTCCTGGCCGGTCGCGTTGCCGACCATGCGGCCCGCGAATCCGGCACCCTTGTAACCGAAGTCGACCTTGCCCTGGTACATCACCATGCTGCCCTGACGGGCCAACACGGGCATGCCGCCCATCGTGAGGTCGACGCGCATGAGCTGCTGGTTCTGCGAGGTCCAGCGCTGACCCGTGGCCGTTTCCTTGTAGGGCTGCAGGGCGGCCTGCAGACCCGCACCGGTGGCGGGGACCCCCTGGGGGACACCGCCGTGCGGCATGCCCGGGGGCTGCTGCCCGAACGGCGCCGGGGGCTGCTGCCCGTAGGGCGGGGCACCAGGAGGCTGCTGACCGTAGGGCGGGGCTGCGGATGGAGCGCCCTGTCCCGGGATCTGCCCGAACTGCGGCGGCTGGGGCGGCTGCCCGTACGGAGCGGGCGCCTGGGGTGCCATCGGTGCGGCGATCGTGGGCGCCGCGTGCACCGGGGGCTGCTGCGGTGCGGGAGCCGGCGCCGCCGGGGCGCCGAAGGCGGGTGCCGGCTGGGGCGCCTGGGGCGCTGCCGGAGCACCGAAGGCGGGAGGGGCGGCGGCCTGGGGCGGCGGTGCGAAGGCGGGAGGGGCGCCCTGGGGCGGTGCGGCGGGAGCTTCCTCGGCGACCTCGCCGCCGAAGTTCTTGAGCAGCGCGTCGAGTCCGCCGTCGAAACCCTGGCCGACCGCGGCGAAGCGCCAGACGTCCTTCAGGTAGAAGTCGCCGAGCATGACCGCGCGCTCGGTGGTGAACTCCGAACCGGTGAAGGCGTACTTCACCACCTCCTCACCGCCCGCGACGATCCGGATGTATCCGGGACCGATCTGCGACATCTGTCCGGCACCGTCGAGGGTCGCGGTGAAGGACAGCTTGTGGATGTTCGCCGGAATGCGGTCGAGGGTGACGCGGAACGATTCGGTGTCACCGGCCTGGGCGCCGAGGAGCTGAATGGACTCCTCAGGCGATTTCGGCTGGTTGAAGAAGATGAAATACCGGTCGTCGGAGAGCTGCTCGTCGGCGTCGAGACCGAAGCAGCTGATGTCGAACGTCAGGCCGGAGCCCGCGATCTGCACGCCTACGTACAGATCCGTCCCTGACGTGAGATCACTGACCTTGGCCTTGTGGCCGCGCTGGAATTCCCTGGCCATGCGTAACGACCGTCCCCCATCCCGAAGGTGAATGCGTCGCGTCAGGCTAACCGCAAACCACGACAATGAGCCAAGCCGGTACAGACCCGGTACACAACCGGCGACGTCACTCCTCGCGAGCGGCGGGCAGTTGGGGAAGCCGCTCGGCCGCCACGACTCCTTCGAGATACCCGCGCGCACGCTCGGTCCGGGGATACGACTCCAGGAGCCGCCAGAAACGGGGCCCGTGCCCCGGGACCAGCAGGTGGGCCAGCTCGTGGAGCAGGACGTAGTCGACGACGTACTCCGGCATCCCCTGCAGGCGGTGCGAGAGCCGGATGCTGCCCTCCGCCGGGGTGCATGAGCCCCAGCGGGTGTTCTGATTGGTCACCCAGCGCACGGAGGCGGGCCGCGCCCGGCCGTCGAGATACTGGCCGGAGAGCCGCTCGGCACGGTCGGACAGCTCGCTGTCACCGATGACCCGCTTGCTCTCCTGCGCCGCGAGCTTGTCGAGCATCACGCCGACCCAGCGCTGCTCCTCGGCCTCCGACATCCGGGCCGGGATGAGCACGATGGTCCGCTCGCCCTCCCGGTACGCGGAGACCGTTCTGCTGCGCCGCGCGCTCCTGCGGACCTCGACCGCGCCCGTCACCGTCGCACGGGGCTGATGGGCGGCTGCGGCGCTGCGCTGCTGGCGTCCGGCGCGGCGCGCGGGGGTCTCCCCGGCGAGACCGGGAGGGGAGTCGGCGGGCACGGCACGACGTTACCCGCTGGCGGCGGCGGAAGTCCCACCCCTCGACGGTGCAACCTTGATCCACTTTCTTCGCCCGCACCATTTGAACGACTAATGCCCCAGCCTGTGGATAACTTTCCGCCCGTTTCTCCGCCACGTTGCATTCTGACAACGGATCCCGACACCGACCTGGGAGAAGTCATGCATCTCATGCTGAAGCCCGCACTCCGGCGGGCCTGGCGTGGACGGAACACCGTGCAATTCGGCGTGACGCCCGCGCACGCGGTAACGCTGGGGCCGATGGATATCGCCACCGGCAGCTTTCTGGAACTGCTCGACGGAACACGCGGCCTTCCCCTGCTGCGCGAGGAGGCCAGAGCGCTGGACCTGTCGGACCGTCACGTGGACATTCTGGTGTCACGCCTCATGGAAGCCGGTCTGCTGGACGATCCGGACGCGGGCGGCCCGGAGGCCGAGGCCTTACGGCGTCGCGCCGAGGCCGTCGAGCGGCAGCGCCCCGACGCGGCGGCGCTCTCCGTCGTCCATCCGGCGCCCGGCGGCGGGCTGCGCAGACTCGCGGCCCGGCGGGCGATGCGGGTCCAGGTGCGCGGTGCGGGCAGGGTCGGCGCGGCCGTCGCCGCGGTGCTGTCCGGTTCGGGCGTGGGTCACGTCGAGGTTCTCGACGGGGGCCGCACCGAACCCTGGGACGTCTCTCCGGGGGGACTTCCGGCCTCGTCGGTCGGGGAGCGCCGGGACACCGCGGCCCGGCAGCTGGTGCGCAGATCGGCGGTCGGCGGGGCCCCGCGCCAGGGAGGAGCGAGCACGGCTCCGGCGTGCGCTGAGCCCGCCCTGTCCCTGATCGTGGTCGCGCCCAGGGACGGCCTCTCCGTCTACGCCCCCGATCCGGACGTCGCCGCGCCATGGATCGCCGCGGGGACACCGCATCTCTACGCGGGCGTCATCGAGGCCACGGGAGTGGTCGGTCCGCTGGTGCTGCCCGGAGGCACCGGATGCGCGGGCTGCCTGGCCCTGAGCCGGGCGGACAAGGACCCCCAGTGGCCGCGGATGCTCGCGCAGTGGAAGTCCGGGCGACGCACCTGTGTGCAGGCCTGCGATCTGGGCCTGGCGACAGCGGTGGCCGGTCTCGCCGCAGCCCACGCGCTGTCCTTCCTCGACGGAGAACTCCCCGCCGGCACGGGGACACGGTGGGAGGCCGCGATGCCCCTGCTGGACTGGCGGTCGGAGCGGCTGGGGCCGCACCCCGACTGCCCCTGCGGCGCCGCCGGGCACACTGAGGTGGAGCTCACCTCCGCGGCCGCCGCCACGCAGGACACAATGGCCGGGTGACCGCCACGGACGGAGTGGGCCGGACGTCACGTGGCACGGCAGTCTGGGAACTGGAGGGGCACATGTCTGATCTTCCCCGGAAGGCGGTCACCCGTACCGCGAAGCTGGCAGCTCTGCCGCTCGGCTTCGCCGGGCGTGCCACCTGGGGCCTTGGCAAGCGGATCGGCGGGAAGTCCGCCGAGATCGTGGCCCGCGAGGTCCAGCAACGCACGGCTGAACAGCTCTTCAAGGTGCTCGGCGAGTTGAAGGGCGGCGCGATGAAGCTGGGACAGGCGCTGTCCGTCTTCGAATCCGCGCTGCCCGAGGATGTCGCGGGCCCTTACAGGGCGGCGCTGACGAAGCTCCAGGAGGCCGCACCGCCCATGCCGACCCGGGCCGTCCACGGTGTCCTGGCGGAGCGGCTCGGCGAGGACTGGCGGGAGCTGTTCACCGAATTCGAGGACGAGCCCTCCGCCGCGGCCTCGATCGGACAGGTCCACCGGGCCGTCTGGCACGACGGGCGTGACGTCGCCGTGAAGGTGCAGTACCCGGGAGCGGGTGAGGCGTTGCTGTCGGATCTCACCCAGCTCAGCCGCTTCGCGAGGCTGCTCGGCCCCCTGGTCCCCGGCATGGACATCAAACCGCTCATCACGGAGCTCCGCGACCGCGTGTCCGAGGAACTGGACTACGAGCTCGAGGCCCGCGCCCAGCGTGAGCACGCGGCCGAGTTCGAGGGCGATCCGGACGTGGTGATCCCGGGAGTGGTGCACCAGTCGGATCAGGTACTGGTCACGGAGTGGATCGACGGGATCCCTCTGTCGGCGGTCATCGCCGACGGCACTGCGGAACAGCGGGACCGCGCGGGCCAGTTGCTGGCGCGCTTCCTCTTCTCCGGGCCGGCGCGTACAGGTCTGCTGCACGCGGACCCCCACCCCGGCAACTTCCGGCTGCTCCCTCCTGAGGAGGAGACCGCCGAGGGCACGGACGCGGATCCCGGCCTGTGGCGCCTGGGGGTGCTGGACTTCGGCACGGTGGACCGGCTGCCCGGCGGTCTGCCGGAGACCATCGGTGACGCCCTGCGGATGACGCTGGAGGGGGACGCGGACGGCGTCTACGCGATGCTGCGCGAGGCAGGGTTCGTCAAGGAGTCGATCGAGCTCGAACCGGACGCCGTGCTCGCCTATCTGCTCCCCATCATCGAGCCGGCCCAGGCGGACGAGTTCACCTTCACCCGCTCCTGGTTGCGCAGCCAGGCCGCCCGGATCGCCGACCCGCGCTCCCCCGCACACCAGTTGGGCAAGCAGTTGAATCTGCCCCCGTCCTACCTGCTGATACACCGCGTGACCCTGAGCACGATCGGGGTGCTGTGCCAACTGAACGCGACCGTCCGGCTGCGGGACGAACTGGAGTCGTGGCTCCCGGGGTTCCTCATGGATCCCGTGCCGGACGAGGACGGCGCCGAGGGACGTACGACGGACGAGGACGGTGCCCAGGAGGATACGCCGGTCGAGGTGTAGGAGACGCCGCCTCCTCGCCGCACATGCACTGCGGGGCCGGCCTGTCAGGGCCGGCCCCGCAGAAGGGGAGTGTGGCTGCCTGAAGGCCGAGCGGTGGCCCGGCAGCCGTGGTGCGCCGTACTGGTGCAGGTGTCAGTGCATGACGGGGTGTCAGTGCATGACGGCCATGGCGAGCGCGCGACGGGCGCGCATCGAGGCGCGCTCCGCACGGCGCTGCATCCGCCGGGCGGACACCAGGCGCACGGCCTGACGTCCCTCCTCGGCTTCCCTCAGGCGGTCGTGCATATGCGCACGGGCCAGGGCTTCTGGGATGAGTTGCATTTCGCGGGTCCTGTTCTGGCGCGAGTCGTTCGCGCCGATGATGGTGACGTCCGGGGTCGCGGAGCCGACGGGCTCCCGCGTGGTGGTGGTCATTGGTGCCTGATTCCGGGGGTCATGGGTCTGGGGACGGTCGATGGTTCCGATGCGCTTCGTTCGTGTGGGGGACATGACCCCCAGGCCGGCGGTCACGCCGCGACCGGGTTCTTGCGCGGCCGCCCACGCGGACGCTTCCGGGCGACGACGACGCCCTGCACGAAGAGCTCGCCACCCCAGACGCCCCACGGCTCGCGCCGCTCCTTGGCCCCCGCGAGGCAGGCCTCGACCAGCGGGCAGGTCTGGCAGAGGGACTTGGCGTACTCGACGTCCGCGGGGGACTCGGCGAAGAAGACCTCCGGGTCGTAGGAACGGCAGGGAACGGGTACGCCGAGGTTCTCGATGGCGTCGTCGAGCGCGGTGAGCGCGGTGAGGGGGATCAAGGTGGAGTCCTCCGTGAGGCCGGGCGGGGAGATCGTGTCGGAAGGCGGTACGGACGGGGCGTGCGTCTCGAGTTGCACGGTGGCGTTGTCCTCGTCTGGTCGTGCCGGCCTGTTGGCCGGTTGGCGGCTGGTACCAGGTCCTGCTGTCCCGAGGCTCCTTCGTCTCGTCTCATCCGTTCGGACAAAACAAAAGGGCCGCGGATCCCGGGTGGGGTTCCGCGGCCCTGAAGGCGCCGGCCTGATTCGAATCAGGCTGGATCACTCCAGGGTTCAGGCCCACGGAAGGCCCACATCGTGTGGTGCTGCGTCGTCTGCTTCTTGGCTCCGGCACCGGCTGCGGCTGCCGCAAAGGCATAGGCCGAGGCCTGTCCCTTCACTACTGCTGCTTCCGGCGCCTCGGTCGGTCGCTCATTGCGCTTCCGCACCGGCAGGCTCGCCAGGGGCAGCAGGCGGACGGCGGGAACGCCGGACACACGGGTGCCACCGAGGGAGAGCTCTGCCGAGCGGGTGAGGCCGAGCGAGCAGGCGGAGACGACCGACGGATCGGTCATTTCGATGGTGTTGATGATGCTGATCACGACAATCGCCTCCTCTCGGCGTCTCAAGGGACCGGCCGGGACCGGTCCTGCGGTATTCGGATAAGTACAGCACGGAGTCAGGGCTTCAGAGAAGTCGCTGTTCCCGTGGTTAAGAACCTATGGTGATTGCCGCTGCGGGCGCAAACTATTTTTTCGCCGAGTTTTTCTCACACCTCGCCGTCGCCCTCCTCCGGCTCCTGACCCACCGTCCGACCTGCGCAGATGGCCAGGACATCGGCCCCGAACCTGGTCAGCTTCCGGTTCCCGACACCCGCGATGACGACGAGCTCGCCCTCGCTGCCCGGCGCCGCCTCCGCGATGGCCATCAGCGTCTTGTCGGTGAAGACGCAGTAGGCGGGCTGGCTGATCTCCTTCGCCCGGTCCGCACGCCACTCACGCAGCCGCTCGTACAGCGCCTCGTCCATGTCCGAAGGACAGTCCTCGCAGCGCATCAGTTTCAGCTCGCCGGCCTCGGTGAGCGTCCTGCCGCAGACCCTGCATCGCACCGGGCCCCTCCTCGCGGGCCGGGCGGACGCCTCCGTGACGGTGCCGGCCCTGCCCGGACGGGAACCGCGGTCGATTCCGCCACCCCCTCCGGCGCCGCCACGGGTGCCGACCGCGGCCGATCCGGGGCGGAGCCCGTTGAGGAAGCGGGTCGCCCGGCGGTTGCCCCGTCCGCCCGGCGACCTGGACAGGGCCCAGGACAGCGACAGGTGGAAGCGGGCCCGGGTGACGCCGACGTACAGCAGCCGGCGTTCCTCCTCGACCTGCTCGTCCGTCTTGGCGTAGGCGATCGGCATCATGCCCTCGGTGAGCCCGACGACGAACGCGGCGTCCCACTCCAGCCCCTTGGCCGAGTGCAGCGAGGCCAGCGTGACGCCCTGGACCGTGGGCGCGTGCTGGGCGGCGGCCCGCTCGTCGAGCTCGGCCACGAGATCCGAGAGGGTCGCGCCCGGCTTGGCCTGTTCGAAGTCCTCCGCCAGCCGCACCAGCGCGGCGAGGGACTCCCAGCGATCCCGCACCGCCCCTGAGCCGGCGGGCGGCTTGGAGGTCCATCCCTTGGTGGAGAGCACCGCCCGCACCTCGGAGGGCAGGTCGTCGGCGCCGTCGAGCAAGGAGTCGTTGCCGCCCGCGCGGGCCGCACCGCGCAGGGCGACCCCCGCCTCCCGCACCTCGGGACGGTCGAAGAAGCGCTCGGCGCCCCGCAGCTGGTAGGGCACACCCGCGTCCGCGAGGGCCTGCTCGTAGACCTCGGACTGGGAGTTGACCCTGTACAGCACGGCGATCTCTCCCGCCGGCACCCCGGCGGCGATCAGGTCACGGATCCGGCGTGCGGTGCCCTCGGCCTCCGCGGGTTCGTCGGCGTACTCCGTGTAGACGGGTTCGGGGCCCTTGTCCCGCTGCGAGACCAGCTCCAGCCGGTGTTCGGCCGCCTTGCCCCGGGCCTGGCTGAGCAGGCCGTTGGCCAGGTGGACGACCTGGGGGGTGGAGCGGTAGTCCCGCACCAGCTTGACCACCGTCGCGTCCGGATGGCGGGTGCGGAAGTTCAGCAGGTGGTCGGGGGTGGCACCGGTGAAGGAGTAGATCGTCTGACCGGCGTCGCCGACGACGCAGAGGTCGTCCCGGTCACCGAGCCAGAGGTCCAGGAGCCGCTGCTGGAGCGGGCTGACGTCCTGGTACTCGTCGACGACGAAGTGCTGGTACTGCCGGCGCACGTGCTCGGCGATGTCGTGCCGGTCCTGGAGGATACCGACCGTGAGCAGCAGCACGTCCTCGAAGTCGATCACCGATCGGTCGCGTTTCAGCTGCTCGTACATCGCGTAGATCTGCGAGAGCTCGGCAGGGTCGCGCGGCGCGTCCCGCTGGGTCTTCGCGACCGCGGCCGGGTAGTCCGCGGGCACGGTCTGCGTGACCTTGGCCCACTCGATCTCGCTGGTGGCGTCCCGCAGCTCGTTGCGGTCGAGCCGGATCCCGCAGCGGGCGGCGGCCTCTGCGACCAACTGGACCTTGCGCTCCACGAGACGCGGAAGCTCCCCACCGACTGCTTTCGGCCAGAAGTACTGCAGCTGACGCAGGGCCGCGGAGTGGAAGGTCCGGGCCTGCACACCGGTCGCGCCGAGCTGCCGGAGCCGGCCCCGCATCTCGCCCGCCGCCCGGTTGGTGAACGTGACGGCGAGCACGGTGGTCGGCTGGAGGATCCCGGCACGCACCCCGTAGGCGATGCGGTGCGTGATCGCCCGCGTCTTGCCCGTACCTGCTCCGGCCAGCACGCACACGGGTCCACCGAGGGCCAGCGCGACCTCGCGCTGCTCCGGGTCGAGCCCGTCGAGCACGGCGTCCGCGGAGTCGGGGACCTGTGGGAAGAGGGTGGAATGCGTTGCTGCTGTCACCCTGCCATGCTGCCAGGTCGCGAGGAACGGCCGTGGCGGTTGTCCACAGGGGCCGCCGATTGTCGTACCGGCTTCGGAGGTGTCGTGCCGGTACGCGGCGGGTCCGGGAACCGTCCCCGGTCCGGGGCCGGGAATGGCGTTCGGGTCCCGGACGTTCCCTGCATGCGGGACAGTGCGCGGACGCGCCGGTCCCGCACTCAGCGGGACCTTCCCACGGGACACACGAGACAAGGGAGCACCGACGACATGCCGGGCACTGTGACGATGTACAGCACCACGTGGTGCGGCTACTGCCGCCGGCTCAAGGGGCAGATGGATCGCGAGGGCATCGCGTACACCGAGGTCAACATCGAGCACGACCCGGATTCGGCCGCTTTCGTCGAGAAGGCGAATGGCGGGAACCAGACGGTACCCACGGTTCAGGTAGTTCCCTCCGGTGGTGGCGCCGAGGTCGTGATGACGAACCCGAGCCTTGCCCAGGTGAAGCAGGCGCTCGGCGTCTGACCCGCACGGGACACAAGACCCCCGACCGGCCCGGCGCCGGTTCGGGGGTCTTCGCGTGACCGGGCCCCGTACGACGGCAGCCCGTCCACGGCGAGGCGCCGGCCGACCGTGGCGGACGGGCGGCGCCGGTACCGTACGCAGGCCTGGCCGGCGGCCCCCCGAGGGACGTTCGCGGACGCCGCCCTGCTGGACTGACGTGCCGCGGCCGGACCGGACGCCGTGTGCGCGGCCTGCGCATCGCGCGGGGAGCGGGGGCCCCGACCGTGCGGCGCTGCAGGGCAGGCAGGCAGGCAGGCAGGCAGGCAGGCAGGCAGGCAGGCGATTCTCAGCGCTTGCGGGGCTTCCTCCGCCACCAGCCGGCGCGCCGTACCGCTTCTCCGCCGGGGCCCGGCGGACTCGCCATGTCCTCGACCGAGTCCGCCGCCGGCCCCGTGGCGCGCTCCGCCGCCGGTTCCCGCACAGCGGCCCTGATGCGGTCGAAGGTCGCTATCCGGTTCCCCTTCTCACCGGCCAGGACGAGTCCGAGGCAGACCAGCCTGAACCGGTCGTCCCCGAGCTCCTCCCCGACGAAGACCGGTGCACCGGCGCAGCCCTCGGGCACGGTGGAGCCCAAGCGGACATGGCCGTCGTCCCCGCGTGCCACCTGGCCCACGACGACGGCCTGCAGTCGTGCCCCGTCCGTCTGTCCCACGTCGTGGCCCAGGATGTACGCCGGCCGGGGCTCGGCACCGATCCGGGCGATGTCGTCGTGGTGCGCGGCCAGCCCGTCGGTGATCTCGTCCGTCGTCCAGGTCCAGCCCTTGCGCCTGCCGTGGGCGTGGAGTCCGCTGGTGGGCATCACGGCGACACCCAGGTCACCGAGGACGGTCCACGCGTCGGAGAAGCCCGTGACGAGGAGCCTCTCCGCGCTCATCACGGGTTCGCACAGCTCAGGCCGCAGCGTGAGCTCGCCCAGGTCGTAGCGCGTCATCTCCGCCGCCGTCACGAGGTACTGCTCGACGACCTCGGTGCCGGACGTGGCGTCGACGAGATCGTTGAACCAGAAGGCAGTCGCGTGGTACCGGTCCGCGTTCGCCTGCTTGAAGGCCAGGGTCGAACGGCCGGCATTGGCCATGAGAGCATCGATGGTCGCGCCGTGGCGGACGCTCGGTTCGGGCATGGCCCCGGACTCTACCGAGGTGTCCCGGCGCGCACGGAGCCGGGATGCCGCGGCGGCGCCCGCACCGTCAGCCGGCTCCGCCCGGCCTCGGGAGCGGCTTGCCGTACCAGAGCTCGATCAGGCGTGCCGCGATCGAGACGCCGAAGGGCGGCAGCACCTCGCCGGAGTCGAAGGCGGCGGTCAGGTCCTCGCGGGAGAACCAGCGGGCCTCCTCGATCTCCTCGCCGTCCACGGTGATCTCCGAGGACACGGCGCGGGCCATGAAGCCGAGCATCAGGCTGGAGGGGAACGGCCAGGGCTGGCTGGCGATGTACTCGACCTCGCCGATGGTGACCCCCGCCTCCTCGAAGACCTCGCGGGCGACGGACTGCTCGATCGACTCCCCCGGCTCGACGAAGCCGGCGAGGGTGGAGAACCGCCCCTCGGGCCAGTGCACCTGGCGGCCCAGCAGCGCACGGTCCTGGTCGTCCGTGACCAGCATGATCACGGCGGGGTCGGTGCGCGGGTAGTGCTCCGCGCCGCAGGCCTGGCAGCGGCGGATGTGCCCGGCTGCCGCGATCACGGTGCGTTCGCCGCAGCGTGAACAGAAGCGGTGCAGCCGCTGCCAGTTCTCCAGGGCCACCGCGTGGACCATCAGACCGGCGTCGCGCGGGCCGAGGAGCATCCCGGCCTCGCGCAGACCGGCCGGCCGTGCGGACTGGTCCATGCGGCCCGGGAGGGAGTCCTTCTGGAGCGCGAAGTAGCGTACGCCGTCCTCGTCGGTGCCCAGGAAGTAGCGGTGGGTCTCGGTGACCGGCGCCTCGAAGGCGGGTGTCATGACGAGCTCGGTGCCACCGTCGGGGGTGTCGTCGATGAGCGCCTGCCCCCCGGAGACGACGAAGACTCTGGTCGTCGGGTGGCTCCAGGCCGCGGCGAGCCAGGCCTCGTCGAGCCGGTGGTGCGCGGCGCGGTCGATGCCGCTGGGCGCGGTGAGACCGATCGGGCGGTCTGCGGTGGCGTTGTCGAAGGTGCTCACAGGTGCTTCCTACTCCCCCGGGGGCGGATCGGGCGTTCAGAGATTCAGCGGAGTGCGTCGGCCAGCTCGCTCCACAGGTGGGCGGCGGTCTCCACGCCCTTGAGGAGGAGGTCGAGTTCGACCTTCTCGTCGGGGCCGTGCCAGCCGTCGGACGGCACGGAGATGCCGAGGAAGAGGACGGGTGCGCCGAGCACGTCCTGCAGGTCGGCGGCGGGGCCCGAACCTCCCTCGCGGGTGAAGAGGATCTTCGTCCCGAAGGCCCGGCCCATGGCGCGGGCCACCGCTTGGAGGGCGGGGTGGTCCAGCGGTGTCAGACAGGGGCGGGTGGCGGGCGCGAAGGTGATCCGGTGGCGGATGCCGACGGGGATCCTGTCCTCCGCCCAGGTGCGGACCGCCTCCTGGATCCGTTCGGGGTCCTGGCCGGCGACCAGCCGGAAGCTCAGCTTCACCAGGGCGGACGCGGGGATCACGGTCTTGCTTCCGGCTCCCTGGTAGCCGCCGCCGATGCCGTTGACCTCGGCGGTGGGACGGGCCCAGACGCGCTCGAGGGTCGAGTAGCCGGCCTCGCCGGCGGTGGCCCGCGACCCGGCCGTGCGCAGCCAGGTGTCCTCGTCGAAGGGCAGTTCGGCGAAGAGGGCGCGCTCGGTCCCGGTGAGTTCGGCGACCCCGTCGTAGAAGCCGGGGACCGCGACCCTGCCCTCCGTGTCGTGGAGAGCGGCGACCAGGCGGGCCAGCTCGGTCGCGGGGTTGGGGACGGCTCCGCCGAAGGACCCGGAGTGGATGTCCTGGCCGGGACCGGACAGCTCGATCTCGCATTCCGCGAGCCCGCGCATGCCGGTGCAGACGGTGGGGGTGTTCTCGTCCCACATGCCGGTGTCGGAGACGATCACGACGTCGGCCGCGAGACGGGCGGCCCGCTCCTCGGCCAGCGCGCGGAAGTGCGGCGATCCGGACTCCTCCTCGCCCTCGACGAGGAGCTTGAGGTGGACCGCAGGGGTCGTGCGGCCGGTCGCGGCGAGGTGGGCACGGACCCCGAGTGTGTGGAAGAACACCTGGCCCTTGTCGTCGGCGGCGCCGCGTCCGTACATCCTGCCGTCGCGGATCACCGGATCGAACGGGTCGGAGTTCCAGCCGTCCTCGCGGGCCGCGGGCTGCACGTCGTGGTGGCCGTAGACCAGGACGACGGGTGCGTCCGGATCCTGTGACGGCCACTCCGCGAAGACCGCGGGGGCTCCGGGCGTCTCCCAGACCTCGGTGACCGGGAAGCCGGTCTCCGCGAGCTTGCCGGACAGCCACTCGGCGCTGCGCCGTACGTCCCCGTCGTGCTCCGGCTGGGCGGAGACGGACGGGATGCGCAGCCACTCGGCGAGGTCGTCGAGAAAGGTCGCGCGGTGCTGCTCGGTGTACGTACGGACGGCGCTGTCCGGGGTGTCGCTCATGCTCATGAGCCTATCGGCCCTGCGGAGGTGGCTCGTCCAGCAGGAGCTTCTCCAGCTCCTCCCGGCCCGGCAGCCCGGTGGGGCGGGACGTCTCCCCGGTGCGCACGTAGAGGAAGACCGCGGTGACCGCTTCCAGTGGCAGCCCGTGCAGTTCCGCCCAGGCCAGCCGGTAGACGGCCAGCTGGAGGGGGTCGGCCGTGCGGTGCCGGGTGGTCTTCCAGTCGACGATCTCGTACGTGTCACCCGTGCGGTACACCGCGTCGATCCGGCCGCGGATCACCCGGCCGCCGAGTGTGATCTGGAACGGTGTCTCGACGCGGTAGGGCGTACGCCGGGCGTACGCGGAGCGCTCGAAGGCTTCCTTGAGCTCGGCGAGGTCCCGTTCGTCGGCGATCTCTGCGTCGTTCCCGTCGCCCCCGGGGAGTTCGTCCGGGCCCAGCATGGGCAGCGGCAGTTCCTCGAACCGCGACTCCACCCAGGCGTGGAAGCGTGTGCCCCGGCGCGCGGCGGGCTGCGGGGGGCGCGGCATGGGGCGGGCGAGCTCCCGCGCGAAGCCCTCCGGATCGTCGGCGAGGTGCAGGAGCTGGGTGGCGGAGAGCGTGGCGGGTACGACGACGTCACGCACGGCCGCACGGGCACGGCGCAGCTCACCGGCGAGGGCGTCGAGGTCGCGGTCCCAGGAGGCGAGGGTGCGGGACTCCTCGGGGGTGAGGCCCTCGTCGGCAGGGGTGCGTGCGGCGGGGACGCGCGGTGCGGGGGCGTCCGGGGGCGGGCCGGCGCTGCCCGGATCCTCCTCACCGTCCGGGAACGGGTCGTCGTACGGGGCGTCCGCGTCGTCGTACGGCGGCTCGTCGTCCTCGTGAAGCGGCTCGTCGTCCTCGAAGGGCGGCTCGTCGTCGTAGGGCGGCTCCTGTGCGCGCCCGGGGTGCCCGCCGGGCGCGGTCTCCCCGTACGCTCCCGGCACCATGTCCGGCACGGGCGCGGCCGCCAGGGCCTCCAGATGTGCCAGCACCGTGTCCCTGGCGGCCCTGCGGCGGGCCATGGCGGTGTCGTCGAGCGGGAGCGGCCAGGCCTGGTCGGCGTCCTTGTCCCGGAGCTCGGGGTTCTCCTCGTCCTCGCCGGGTTCGTCCGCCCAGACCTCGATCTCGCCGTGTCCCGCCGCGCAGTGCTCGTACAGCGCGTCCAGGAAGACGGACGGGCCGCGGGGCTTCTTCTGGGACGGGCCCCACCAGTGGCCGGAGCCGAGCAGCAGGCTGCGGGGGCGGGTGAAGGTGACGTAGCCGAGGCGGAGCTCCTCGGTGTGCTGATGCTCCTTCATCTCCTCCTTGAACGCCTTGAGTCCCTTGGCGTCGAAGGCGTCGAGGGACGGCAGCGTGGGCGCGTCGCCGCGCAGGGCGTGCGGGAGGACCTGGGACTGCGAGGTCCACGCGTCCCGGGACCGGGTGCTGGGGAACTGCCCGCCGACGAGGCCGGGGACGGCGACGACGTCCCACTCCAGACCCTTGGACTTGTGTGCGGTGAGGACCTTCACGGTGTTCTCGCCGCCGGGCAGGGCGTTGTCGAGGCCCTTCTCGTACTGGGCGGCGGTGCGCAGGAAGCCGAGGAAGGCGAGCAGGGTCGCCGCCCCGTCCACCGCTGCGAAGCCCGCCGCGACGTCCAGGAAGTTGGCGAGGGTCTCACGTCGCCGCGCGGCCAGGGCGTGCGGCGACGCCGAGAGCTCCACCTCCAGGCCGGTGGTCGCGAGGACGCGGTGCAGTACGTCCATGAGGGGGTCGGCCAGCGAACGGCGCAGATCGCGGAGTTCGGTGGCGAGACGGGCGAAGCGCACGCGGGCCTCCTCGGAGAACGGCAGCCGGTCGTCCTCGGAGCCGCCCGCCTCCAGGAAGGTGTCCAGGGCGTCGGCGAGCGAGATCACCTCGGCCGGGTCGGTTCCCTCGACGGCCTCCGCCAGGCGCCGCTCCGGATCGGCGTCGTCGTCCTCCGGGGCGGAGCGGTGGACGAGGAGGCGGGCGCGGCGCCCCAGGAGGGCGAGGTCGCGTGGTCCGATGCGCCAGCGTGGTCCGGTCAGCAGCCGGACCAGGGAGGCGTTGGCTCCGGGGTCCTGCAGCACCTCGCAGACGGCGACGAGGTCGGCGACCTCGGGGAGGTGCAGCAGTCCGGAGAGGCCGACGACCTCGACCGGGATGTCGCGGGCGACCAGGGCGGCCTGGATGCGGGGGAAGTCCCCGGCGGTCCGGCACAGGACGGCGATCTCCCCGGGTGCCGTCCCGGTCCGTACGAGATGGGCGAGCGAGTCGCCGAGCCACTCGATCTCCTCGGCGTGGGTGGCCAGGAGGGCGCACCGGACCGTGCCGTCCCTCTCGGCTCCGGGTGCGGGGCGCAGTGCCTCGACTCCCTCGTGCATGGCGCGCAGGGGTTCGGCGAGGCCGTTCGCGAGGTGCAGGAGGCGGCCTCCGCTGCGGCGGTTCTCGCTGAGCGAGTAGCGGGTGGCGGGGGTGCCGTCGGCGTGCGGGAAGTGCTGCGGGAAGTCGTCGAGGTTGGCCACGGACGCGCCGCGCCATCCGTAGATCGCCTGGCAGGGGTCGCCGACGGCGGTGACGGCGTGACCGGCCGTGCCGTCTCCGCCCCCTCCGCCGAAGAGTGCGGCCAGGAGCAGCCGCTGGGCGACGGAGGTGTCCTGGTACTCGTCGAGCAGGACGACCCGGAATTCGTCGCGCAGGACGGCGCCGACCTCGGGCCGGGTCAGGGCGAGCTCGGCGGAGAGCGCGATCTGGTCGCCGAAGTCGAGGAGGTCACGGCTGCGCTTGGCCGCCCGGTAGCTCCGGGTCAGCCCGAGGAGCTCACGGCGTGCCTCGGCCGTCTCGGGGATCCTGCGCAGCTCGGCGTTGGTGAGCCTGGCCGTCTCCAGTTCCCGCAGGAGTTCCGTGTCGTACTCCAGGAGCTCCTGGGGGCGTACGAGGTGCTCGGCGAGCTCGGCGTCCAGGGCGAGCAGATCGCTCACGAGGGTGGGGAAGGACCGGGTCAGCGCCGGGTAGGGGCCGGGCGCCTCCCGCAGCACCCGGGCCGCGAGCTGGTAGCGGGTGGCGTCCGCCAGGAGACGGGTGGTGGGTTCGAGGCCGATCCGCAGGCCGTGGTCGGTGAGGAGCCGGCCGGCGAAGGCGTGGTAGGTGGAGATGCTGGGCTCGCCCGGGGGGTGGTCCGGGTCGATGACGTCGGGGTCGGTGACCCCGGCGGCGACGAGTGCCTTGCGGACCCGCTCGGCGAGCTCACCGGCGGCCTTGTTGGTGAAGGTCAGGCCGAGGACCTGTTCGGGCGCGACCTGTCCGGTGCCGACCAGCCACACCACCCGGGCGGCCATCACCGTGGTCTTCCCGGAGCCCGCTCCGGCCACGATCACCTGCGGGGCGGGCGGCGCGGTGATGCAGGCCGTCTGCTCCGGGGTGAAGGGGATCCCGAGGAGCTCCTTGAGCTGCTCGGGATCGGTGATTCGGGAGGACACTCCAGAGAGGCTAACCGGACGCGCCGACAACGCCGTACCGCACGGATTCCGCCGGGAAGATCATTCGATGATCTGCCGTCCTTCGGGCTGTGCGCCGCACGACGCCTTGAACGCGCAGTGGGTGCAGTGCTGGCCGGTCGTGGGAGTGAACCGTTCGTCCAGGACCCGTCCGGCGGCCGTCGCCAGCAGGTCGGAGACCCACTCACCGGAGAGGGGCTCCTGGGCCTGCACCTTGGGGAGGGCGTCGCCGCCCTCCTTCTTCGGGGCGGGCTGCCGGAGCTGGACGAGTTCGGCGCCCCCGGCATCCGGGCGGCGGCCGTCGAAGACCTCGTCGAGGGCCCCTTCCCTGACGGCCAGCTGGTACACGGCGAGCTGGGGGTGGGAGGCCACCTCGTCCTTGGTCGGCGCGCCCTTGCCGGTCTTGAAGTCGACGACGTAGGCCCGCCCCTCGGCGTCCTGTTCGACCCGGTCCATGGAGCCACGGATGCGTACGGCGTACTCGCCCGCCTCGAGGGTGACGTCGAAGTCGTGCTCGCTGGCCGTGGGGGTGCGCCCCGCGCGGTCCAGGACGTGCCAGTGGAGGAAGCGTTCCAGGGCGGCGCGGGCGTGGTCCTTCTCCTGCTGCGATTTCCAGGGGGCGTCGAAGACGAGGCCGTCCCACACGGAGTCCAGGCGTTCCATCAGGACGTCCAGGTCGGCGGCGGTGCGGCCGGAGGCCACCTCGTCGGCGAGCACGTGGACGACGTTGCCGAAGCCCTGGGCGGCCGTCGCCGGGGCGTCGGCCTTCACCTCACGGCCCAGGAACCACTGGAGGGCGCAGGTGTTGGCGAGCTGGTCGAGCGCGCTCCCCGAGAGGGCGACGGGGCGGTCCCGGTCGCGCAGCGGGACCTCGGAGCGGGTCGGTTCGTTCAGCCCCCACCAGCGGTAGGGGTGGGCCGCCGGCACGAGCGGCTGGCCCTCGTCGTCCGTGAGCGCCGCGAGCCGGGCGAGCCGGCGGGCGGCCGCGTCCCGCAGGGCTTCCGAGGCGGCGGGGTCGACGGTGGTGGCCCTGAGTTCAGCGACGAGCGCGGCCACCGCGAGGGGGCGGCGGGGCCGTCCGGTGACGTCCCGGGGCTCGGTCCCGAGCTCGGTGAGGAAGCGGGACGGCTGGTCACCGTCGTCGGCGGGCGCCTTGACGGCGGTGACGACCAGGCGTTCACGGGCCCGGGTCGCGGCCACGTAGAACAGGCGGCGCTCCTCGGCCAGGAGCGCCCCCGGGGTGAGCGGTTCGGCCAGCCCGTCGCGTCCGATCCGGTCCGCCTCCAGGAGGGAACCCCGGCGGCGCAGGTCGGGCCAGAGCCCCTCCTGCACCCCGGCGACGACCACCAGGCCCCATTCGAGGCCCTTGGACCGGTGCGCGGTCATGAGGCGTACGGCGTCGGGCCGTACGGCGCGCCGGGAGAGGGTGTCGGCGGCGATGTCCTGGGCGTCGACCTCCTCCAGGAAGTTGAGGGCGCCCCGTCCCCCGGTGCGTTCCTCGGCCCGGGCGGCGGTGTCGAAGAGGGCGCACACGGCGTCGAGGTCCCGGTCGGCGTTCCGGCCGGCCGCGCCGCCGCGCAGCGCGGCGCGCTCCAGCCTGCCGGGCCAGGGGGTGCCGTTCCAGAGGGTCCACAGGGCCTCCTCCGCGGTACCGCCGCCTTCGAGGAGTTCGCGGGCCTTGCGCAGGAGCGCGCCGAGCCGCTGGGCTCCGCGGGCGTACGCCGGGTCGTGCGTGACCAGGCGTTCCGGCTCGGCGAGCGCCCTCGCCAGAAGATCCCCCGACGGCGGCGGTACGCGGTTCCCGGCGGCCCGCTCCTCGTCGCGCAGGGCCCGGCCGAGCCGGCGCAGGTCCGCGGCGTCCATGGAGCCGAGGGGCGAGGTGAGCAGGGTGAGGGCGGTCTCGGTGTCGAGGGCGCCGCGTGCAGCGGCGTCGCCACCGGCGGACTCCGTGCCGGGACGGGCAGGTGCAGCAGCGTGGCCACCGGCGGACTCCGTGCCGGGACGGGCAGGTGCAGCGGCGTCGCCACCGGCGGACTCCGTGCCGGGGCCGCCGGGCGCCGCCTCTTCGATCCCGCCAGCCGCCCCCTCCTCCGGGCCCCCGGGTGCGCCGGGGTGGAGCGCCGCCGCGGCGACGGTGCGCAGGGCGGCCAGGAGCGGGGCGACAGCCGGCTCGTGACGCAGGGGGAGATCGTCGCCGTCGATCTCCAGCGGGACTCCGGCCGAGGTGAGCGCCCGGCGCACAGCGGGGATCGAACGCCCGCCGGCGCGTACCAGGACCGCCATGTCCGTCCAGGGCACACCCTCTTCCAGGTGCGCGCGCCGGAGCAGGTCGGCGATGTTCTCCAGCTCGGTGGAGGGCGTCGGATAGGTGTACGCCTCCACGCGCCCCCCTTCCCGCACGGCGGACAGCTCCCGGTGGGCGCGGACCTTGTCCGAGGGCAGCCGGGTGAGGGGCATCCGGCGGGTGAGTAGCCGGGTGGCCTCGAGGAGGTGTGCGCCGGAGCGCCGCGAGGTCGTGAGGACCCCGACGGGGGCGGGCGCGCCGTCGGCGCGCCGAAAGGTGTCGGGGAAGTCGAGGATGCCGTTCACGTCGGCGCCCCGGAAGGCGTAGATCGACTGGTCGGGGTCACCGAAGGCGATCAGGGTCCGGCCGCCGCCGGTTCCCGGAGCGGCGATCCCCGGGTTCCCGGCCAGCGCGTGCAGCAGGCGCACCTGTGCGGGGTCGGTGTCCTGGTACTCGTCGACGAACACGGCGTCGTAGCTCCGGGCCAGCTGCGCCGCCACCTCCGGGCGCTCGGCGAGCAGGACCGCCCGGTGGACCAGTTCCGCGTAGTCGAGGACGCCCTGGGCGTCGAGTACGTCGAGGTACTCGGCGAGGAACTGGGCGGCGGCGCTCCAGTCCGGGCGGCCGGTGCGGCGGGCGAACGCCGCCAGCGCGTCCGGGCCCAGGCCCAGCTCACGGCTGCGGGCCAGCACCGCGCGCACCTCGTCGGCGAAGCCGCGGGTCGTCAGACACGCCCGCAGTTCGTCTGGCCAGCGGACATGGGCCAGTCCGGTCTGCTCCAGGCCGAGCTGGCCGGCCAGCAGCTCGCGGACGGTGACGTCCTGTTCGGGCCCGGAGAGCAGGCGCAGCGGGTCGGCGAAGAGGTCGGCGTCCTGGTGGGCCCGGACCAGGGCGTAGCAGTAGGAGTGGAAGGTGGTGGCCTGGGGGCCGCGGGTACCGCCGAGCCGGGCGGCCATCCTGTCGCGGAGTTCGACGGCCGCCTTGCGGCTGAAGGTGAGGACGAGGATGCGGGTGGGGTCGGTCCCCCGTGCCACGCGCCGGGCGACCGCCTCCACCAGCGTCGTGGTCTTGCCGGTGCCCGGTCCGGCGAGGACCAGGAGCGGGCCGTCCCCATGGTCAACCACGGCGCGTTGCGGCGCGTCCAGGAGAGGGGGGTCCACAGAACCCGGCGGCGTACGCACCAGTCGGTACGCGCCCGTGACCCGCCGCCGTGCCTGACGGTGCGGGCTGTTCCGGGTGGTGGAGGAGGAACTCACGTGGATCGCCGGTCCTGAAGGGTCTTCTCGGGTCTGTGCGGTGGCCGGCCATGGGGTGACGGCCCGGTCGGAGGCTTACTGGTGACGGACGGTGCCGGTTCCCGAGGGGACCGGCCGTGACACATGAAGGATGAGGGAGCGAGCGTGCCGCGTGTGGACGACGCTACGCCGTCGGCGGGGCGGACATCGGGCATCGGGCCGCGTCCCGCGTCACATACGGCCGGTTCCGGCTCGCCGGAGTGTCCTGCTCACCGGCCCGGCGCCTGTCCCGGCGGGGCGCGATGGCGGAAGCTGTCAGCTGTGAGCTTCGTCGCCCGGACCCCCGGTCACGCCGTCCCATCTGGCCCGCTTCACGTCGAGGCGCGGGACGTGCCCGTCCGCGTCACGCGGGGCCGCACGCAGCGGAGTGCCCTCCTCGCGGTAGTGGCCGAGCACCCGCAGTTCATGGCCCGGCAGCAGCGTCCCGTCGGCGCGCACGACGCGCCACCAGGGAGCCGCGGAGCCGTACAGGGCCATCACCCTGCCGACCTGTCTCGGCCCGCCGTCGCCGAGCCACTCCGCGACGTCGCCGTACGTCATGACGCGGCCGGGCGGGATCAGGTCCGCCACGTCCAGGACCCGCTCGGCATAGGCGGGCAGCTCGGCGATCACGGGGTCGGCCGGCCCGGCCCCGGTCCGGCTGCCGCTCGTGCGGTCTTCGCTCATCCGACCCATCCTGCCGTACGCCACCGACAACGCACCATGCCCGGTGTCGTCCTGGTCACACACCGTGCGCACGGGGGCGAAGCAGCGTATGTTGCGCATCGCGCCCGCGCAATGCACCCTGATGCCCCCCTCTGTCTGCAGGCCGTGCCACCATCGTGCGGGCGGTGACCGGTGATACGAGACCACGAAGATTCTTCACAGGCTAAGGAGCAGGGCGTGCAGCCACCGAAGGCGGCGGACGCCTCTGACGCCGAGCCGCGTCCCGACGTCCCCGGTGCGTCCGGCGCCCCCGGGGACGGGGAGACGCCCGCGCCGTCCGGGGAGCACCTCTCGGGCTCAACGCTGGCGCCGGCCGACGGCCTGCCCGACCACGTCTCGGGCGACGAGCCCCTGCTGCCCGCCCGGGTCCACCGCCCCTCCGATCTGCTGCGGCTCCTCGTCGGGGTCCTCGCGATCGCTCTGCTGTTCTCCATCGCCGCCTTCGCCCAGGGCACCACCACCGGCCTCGAGAACGACATCTCCAAGGGCACCGACCAGGCCCCCGACCTGCTGATCAAGCTGGCGGGCCTGGTGTCCAGCATCGCCGTCCTCCTCGTGCCGGTCGCCTTCGCGATCGAACGTCTGGTGAAACGCGACGGGCTGCGGATCGCGGACGGGGTCCTCGCCGCCGTACTGGCCCACGGGGTGACCCTGGCCACCGACCTCTGGGTCGCGCGGTCGGCCTCCGGGACGATCCGGGACGCCCTGACCCAGCCCCAGCCGGGGGACGCGCTCACCGATCCCGTGCACGGATATCTCGCGCCCGTCATCGCGTACATGACGGCGGTGGGCATGGCACGCAGACCCCGGTGGCGGGTCGTGCTCTGGGTGGTGCTGCTCCTCGACGCCTTCGCGATGCTGGTCGGCGGCTACACCACCCCGTTCTCCATCGTCCTCACCGTGCTGATCGGCTGGACCGTGGCGTACGGCACCCTGTACGCCGTCGGATCGCCGAACGTCCGCCCGACCGGCCAGCACCTGATGGCCGGCCTGCGGCACGTCGGCTTCCGCCCGGTCGCCGCGATGCGCACCGAGGACGACGCTCCCGACAACATCGACCAGATCGACCGCGGCCGCCGCTATCTGGTGACCCTGGAGGACGGGCCCCCGCTGGACGTCACGGTCGTCGACCGGGAACAGCAGGCCCAGGGCTTCTTCTACCGGGTGTGGCGCAGGCTCACCCTGCGCAGCATCACCCAGCGCCGCTCCATCCAGTCGCTGCGCCAGGCCCTCGAGCAGGAGGCGCTCCTCGCGTACGCGGCGATCGCGGCAGGTGCCAACGCACCCAAGCTGATCGCCACCTCCGAGCTCGGGCCGGACGCCGTGATGCTCGTGTACGAGCACATCGGCGGACGCTCGCTGGACGCCATGGAGGACGACGAGATCACCGACGAGCTGGTGCGGGGTGCCTGGCGGCAGGTGCGGGCGCTCCAGTCCCGGCGGATCGCGCACCGCAGGCTCACGGGTGACGCCGTCCTGGTGGATCGTTCCGGCACGGTGTTCGTCACGGACCTGCGGGGCGGTGAGATCGCTGCCGGTGACCTGATCCTCCGCATGGACGTCGCCCAGCTGCTCACCACCACCGGGCTGCGGGTGGGCGCGGAACGCGCCGTGGCCGGAGCGCTCGCCGTGCTCGGGCCCGACGCCGTGGCCGACTGCCTGCCGCTTCTCCAGCCGATCGCGCTGAGCCGCTCCACCAGGGCGACGCTGCGCAGGCTCGCCCGGGAGCGTTCGCAGCGCGAGCGTGAGGCGGTGCTGGAGGCCTCGCAGGCGGCCAAGCAGGCCAAGGCCGAGGAGCACGACGTCTCGGCGGCCAACGACCGCAAGGCCGTCCGGAAGTCGCTGCGCACGGAGAAGCAGGCCGAGAAGCGGGCGATGGACGACGCCCTGGAAGAGGCCCGCGAGGAGGACATGCTGGCTCAGATCCGCCGGCAGGTGCTGCTGATCAGGCCGCAGGCGCCGGTCGAGCCGGTCCGTCTGGAGCGCATCAAGCCGCGTACCCTCTTCAGCTTCATCGCGGGTTCGATCGCCGCGTACTTCCTGATCTCGCAGGTCACCGAGGCCGACTTCGGCACGGTCGTCGAGCAGGCGGAGTGGGGCTGGGTGGCGGCCGCCCTGGGCTTCTCGGCCCTGAGCTACGTCGCCGCGGCCATGAGCCTGCTCGGCTTCGTGCCCGAGCGGGTGCCCTTCGGGAAGACCGTGCTGGCGCAGGTGGCCGGGTCGTTCGTGAAGATCGTGGCCCCGGCGGCGGTCGGCGGTGTGGCGCTGAACACGCGCTTTTTGCAGCGGGCCGGGGTGCGTCCGGGGCTCGCCGTCGCGAGTGTGGGCGCGTCCCAGCTGTTCGGTCTCGGCGCCCACATCCTGCTGCTCGCCCTGTTCGGGTACCTGACCGGCACGGAGAAGACCCCGGACTCGCTCACCCCGTCGAGGACGGTCATCGCGGGCCTGCTCACGGTCGCCGTGCTCGTGCTGGTGGTGACCGCGATCCCGTTCCTGCGGAAGTTCGTCGTGACCCGGGTCCGGTCGCTGTTCGCCGGCGTCGTGCCCCGCATGCTCGACGTGGTGCAGCGCCCGCAGAAGCTGATCACCGGCATCGGCGGAATGCTGCTGCTGACCGGGCTGTTCGTGCTGTGCCTCGACGCGTCGATCCGCGCTTTCAGCGGTCCCGACGTCCCGCAGCTCAGCTACGCGAGCATCGCCGTGGTCTTCCTCGCGGGCAACGCCCTCGGGTCGGCGGCGCCCACCCCGGGCGGCATGGGCGCGGTCGAGGGCGCCCTGACGCTGGGTCTGATCGCTGTGGGCCTGCCGAAGGAGGTCGCGGCTCCGGCCGTGCTCCTGTACCGCGTGATGACGCTGTGGCTTCCGGTGCTTCCCGGCTGGATCTGCTTCAACCAACTGACCCGAAAGGGTGAGCTCTAGAACATCTGCGCGGGGCGCGCCACTCGCATGGCCCCCGCCCCGCGCGGTCCCCCGCGCCCCGCCGCACGATGAGTCCATGAGGACCTCCCCCGCTCTGCGCGCCGCCGCCCTCGCCGCAACCGCCTCCGTGCTGCTGCCACTGGCCGCCTGTTCGGACGACGGTGACGGGGGCACGGGGAGCTCGACGCCGTCGTCCGCCTCGACGGCGGCCCCCACCGCGACGCCGGGGAACCTGTCCTCCCAGAAGCTCGACTGGAAGCCGTGCCAGGCCCCCAACGAGGCCCAGGGCAGCGGCACGTCCCCCTCACCGCTCCCGGGCGGGACGTCCTGGCAGTGCTCGTTCATGGACGTCCCCCTCGACTACGCGGACCCGGAGGGCCGGACCATCGAGCTCGCCCTCATCCGCGCGGCCGCCAAGAACAAGGACGAGCGCATCGGATCGCTGATCTTCAACTTCGGCGGGCCGGGTGCGTCCGGTGTCGCCACACTGCCGTCGTTCGGCACCGCCTACGACTCGCTCCGCGCCCGCTACGACCTGGTGAGCTTCGACCCGCGCGGGGTCGGTCGGAGCCAGGGGATCGAGTGCGCGGACGACGCCACGCTCGACGCGCGCTACGAGCAGGACGGCTCCCCGGACGACGCCGCAGAGGAGAAGGCGTTCGTCGAGGGCCAGAAGTCCTACATCGCCGACTGCGAGGAGAACTCCGGGGAGGAGCTCCCCTACGTCGGCACGACGAACGCGGCCCGGGACATGGACCTGCTCCGCCAGGTGCTCGGCGACGACAAGCTGTACTACTTCGGGATCTCGTACGGCACCGAGCTGGGCGGTGTCTACGCCCACCTGTACCCCAGGACGGTCGGCCGGGCCGTCCTGGACGCGGTCGTCGACCCGACGGAGGACTACCTCAAGTCCTCCCTCGGCCAGGCCGAGGGCTTCCAGCTCGCCCTGGACAACTTCGCCGCCGACTGCGCCCGGCGCGACGACTGCCGGCTCGCCGGCGCCACCGCGAAGGAGGTACAGGACGGGATCGCCGCGCTCCTCGCGAAGCTCGAGAAGAAGCCCGTCCCGGGGCTCGGCGAAAGGGAGCTGACCGCGACCCAGGCCACCACCGGCATCGTCTCGGCCCTCTACTCCAAGGAGACCTGGCCGCTGCTCGAACAGGGCGTCGACGAGGCGGACGGCGGCAACGGCGGACTGCTGCTCGCGCTCGCCGACTCGCTGAACGGCCGCTCCGAGGACGGCCATTACGACAACTCGAACGCCGCCAACACGGCCATCAACTGCGCGGACTCCAAGCAGCGGTTCACCCTGGAGCAGACCAGGAAGGCGCTCCCCGAGTTCCGCAAGGCCTCCCCCGTGTTCGGTGACTACCTCGGCTGGGGGCTGATGGCCTGCACGGGCTGGCCGGTCGCGGGTGCCCAGGACACCCCCGACGTCAGCGCGCCCGGCTCGGCCCCGATCCTGGTCGTCGGCAACACCGGCGACCCGGCCACGCCGTACGCCGGCGCGAAGGCGATGGCCGCCGAGCTCGGCAAGGGGGTCGGGATCGAGCTCACGTACAAGGGCGAGGGCCACGGGGCGTACAACGGCGGCAGCACCTGTGTGCAGCGGACCGTGGACGCCTACCTGCTCGAGGGGAAGGTCCCGAAGTCGGGAACGGTCTGCGAGTGACCGCTCGTCGGACGCCCCGGCGGACGTGCCGCCCGGACCGCGCCGGGCGACGGCCCGGGACGCGGGGAGGAAGCAGACATGGGTGGACGCGGACGGGCCCGCTGGCGCGCCGCGCCGGCTGTCCGGACACACGTAGGGGGCCGGCTCCGTCTGCCGGAGCCGGCCCCCACCTACGTCATGCCACCGGTCTAGTAGACCGGCTTCTCGGGCTCGACCTGGTTGACCCAGCCGATGACACCGCCGCCGACGTGCACCGCGTCGGCGAAGCCCGCCGACTTGAGGACCGCGAGGACCTCGGCGCTGCGGACACCGGTCTTGCAGTTCAGGACGATGCGCCTGTCCTGCGGAAGGTCCTGGAGGGCGCTGCCCATCAGGAACTCGTTCTTCGGGACCAGCCGGGAGCCCGGGATCGAGACGATCTCGTACTCGTTCGGCTCGCGGACGTCGATGATCTCGATCTTCTCGTCGCCGTCGATCCACTCCTTGAGCTGCTTCGGAGTGATCGTGGAACCGGCCGCCGCCTCCTGGGCCTCCTCGGACACGACACCGCAGAAGGCCTCGTAGTCGATGAGCTCGGTGACGGTGGGGTTCTCGCCGCAGACCGCGCAGTCGGGGTCCTTGCGGACCTTGACCTGGCGGTACTGCATCTCCAGCGCGTCGTAGATCATCAGTCGGCCGACCAGCGGGTCACCGATGCCGGCGAGCAGCTTGATGGCCTCGTTGACCTGGATGGAACCGATGGACGCGCAGAGCACGCCCAGGACACCGCCCTCGGCGCAGGAGGGAACCATGCCGGGGGGCGGCGGCTCCGGGTAGAGGCAGCGGTAGCAGGGGCCGTGCTCGGACCAGAAGACGGAGGCCTGACCGTCGAAGCGGTAGATCGAGCCCCAGACGTACGGCTTGTTCAGCAGGACCGCGGCGTCGTTGACCAGATAGCGGGTGGCGAAGTTGTCCGTGCCGTCCACGATCAGGTCGTACTGGGCGAAGATGTCCATCACGTTGTCGGCCTCGAGCCGCTCCTCGTGAAGGACCACGTTCACCAGGGGGTTGATCCCCTGCACGGTCTCCTTGGCCGACTGGGCCTTGGACTTGCCGATGTCGGCCTGGCTGTGGATGACCTGGCGCTGCAGGTTCGACTCGTCGACCTCGTCGAACTCGACGATGCCGAGCGTGCCGACGCCGGCCGCGGCCATGTACATCAGAGCCGGCGAGCCGAGGCCGCCGGCGCCGACACAGAGCACCTTCGCGTTCTTCAGCCGCTTCTGTCCGTCCATCCCGACATCCGGGATGATCAGGTGGCGGGAGTACCTGCGGACCTCGTCGACGGTGAGCTCAGCAGCTGGCTCGACCAGGGGTGGCAGCGACACAGGAACCTCAACAATGCAGGTGGTCGGTTTCTACGTACTTCATCTACGTACGGTTGTTCTCCCGTAACACTGCCACGCCGCTCCTCATTCCGAGATACCGGGTCCGATCCGCGAGACGAATTCGTCCCAGTAGCTGGGCAGTGCCGCGAATGGGTCGTTCTGCCCCCTCGTGCCGTCCCGGTCCGTGAAGAAGATCGTGCCCGCGCCCTGCCAGCGGGCGATGCGCATGGCCTCCTCCAGGTGCGTGCGCGGGACCCCGTGGACGAAGTGGGCGAAGCGGCCCGGTTCGTACGACGCGGTCCACTCGGCGACCTGCGACCAGCGGTAGTCGGTCCACGCCCCCCGGAAGGTGACCAGCTGGTCGGCGGCCTCGGCGTAGCCCGGGTACGGGTGGGTGTCGTGCCCCAGGACGAGCCGTCCGCCCTCCTCGTCCGCGCTGTCGCTGTCCGCCAGGAGCGCGGTGAGGGTACTGGTCAGCCGGCGGACCGCGGGGAGCCCGTCGCGGCCGGCCGGGCAGTGGTCCAGGTAGAAGCCGCCGACGCGGTACCAGTCGAGGTAGGACCGGGCGTCGGCGACCAGATCGCCGAAGGGGCGGCTGCCGAAGGTGAGGTCGAGGTGGCCCAGCAGCCTGCCGCCCGAGGCCCGGACGGTGTCCTCGGGCACCTCCCCGTGCAGGGCCCGTTCACGGGCGTTGCGCAGTCGGCCGGCGGCCTCCAGGCAGTGCGGGTCGGGCCGCGTGCCGGGCCCGTCGTCGATGTTGAGGACGGCCCAGTGCAGCGGTGTGCCCGGCCGGCTGAGCCCGGCCCACTCGGCGGGCGCCAGCAGCGGGTGGGCGTATCCCGGCACCCCGACGCCGAGCTGCTCGGCCCCGCCGGTCAGCAGGGTGGACCCGGTGCTCGTCAGATACGGCACGCGGCCTCCATCCAGATGTCCGCGAGGGACTCCTCCAGATTGATGCGGGGGCGCCAGCCCAGCCGGTCCCGGGCGGTGCGCACATCGGCCTGCTGCCAGGCACCGCAGCCGTCGGGGTAGGGGGACGGAGTGGCCGCGAGGTGCTCCACGACCGACTCCGCGGAGGTGCGCGGGGCGCCGATGGGGAGCCTGGCGGGAGGGGTGTCGAGCTCGTGGAGCGCGCCCGGGTAGCCGGCGACCCTGGCGAGGACCGCGGCGGCGTCGCGCAGTCGCACGGCCCTGCCGGTGCCGATGTTGACGACGCCCTGGGCGGCCGAGAGCGAGGCGGCGTGCACGGCGCGCGCCACGTCGCGTACGTCCACGAAGTCCCGCTGCACCCCGAGGCCGCTGAGTTTGAGCTCGGGGTCACCGGTCTGCATGGCGCGGCGCATGGTCTCGGCGAGCCGGCCGAGCGGCGAGCCGGCCGGGGTCCCGGGGCCCACCGGTGAGAAGACCCGCAGCACGACCGCGTCCAGACCGGAGCCGAGGACCAGTTCGGTGGCGGCGAGCTTGCTGACGCCGTAGGGGCCTCCCGGACGGGGTACCGCGTCCTCCGCGGTGGACGAACCGGGCTGCGAGGGCCCGTACTCGGAGGCGCAGCCGACCTGCACGAGCCGCGCGCTGCACCCGCTGCGGCGCATGGCCTCGCAGACGGTGGCCACGGCGACGGTGTTGTGGCGGGTGAGGTCACGGGCTCCGCCGCGGGTGGCGCCCGCACAGTTGACGACGACCCCGGGGTGGACGGCGTCCAGGAAGCGGGTGAGCGCTCCGGGACTGCCGCCCGCGAGGTCGAAGCGCACGTCGGCGTCGTCGCCGCGGCCGAGTGCTGTGAGGTGCACGGCGGGATCGGCGAGCAGGCGGTCGGCGACGAAGCGGCCGAGGAACCCGTTCGCTCCGAGCAGCAGAACCCTCATCGCGCGCCCCCTCGGTGCCGACGGCTGACTGCCGGTGGGAGGGATTGGGGGGTCATGTCCGGTGTCTCCTTGAGGAAGGTGTGTGCGGTACGGGAAACCCGCGGCGTCGGCTCCGCGGGGGTGGGCGGGCGGCGGTCAGGCCGAGGCGTGGGCGGACGCCCGGGTGAGGGCGACCGATGCGTGGATCAGCAGCACGGACGCGGCGGTCCCGCAGGCGAGGACGGCCACGCCGCCGGGTCCGGCCGCGGCGACGACGGCGTCGACCGGCCGGGCGAGGAGGCCGAGGCCGGGCAGCCGCCCGGCGAGGACCAGGAAGGGGGCGGCCACCTCGACGGCGCAGGCGGCGGCGAGCCCGGTGGCGGCGGGCTCAGGGAAGCCGTGCACGGCCAGCAGGCGGGCCACCAGCAGCAGGCCGCCGAGGGCGACCGGCCCGAGGAGCCCGGTGCCCGGCCCTGGGTGGCCGAGGCCGGCGAGGTACAGCAGCCCGGTCAGAGCGCACAGGAACAACGCGACGACACCGAACAGCACGGGGCGTACGCGCGCGCCGAACTCCGACAGCCCGTGTGACCCGGCGAGCCGGCGGCGGGCGTGTGCGGCGAACAGGTGGGCGCACCAGGCCGCGGGGGCGAGGGCCGCGGAGAGTCCGAGGAGGGGGGCGGGCGCCGCCGTCCAGTGCCCGTCGGGACCGCCGCTGATGACCTGGGTGAGCAGGTCTTCGCCGTACACGGCGTAGCCGAGGAGCCAGCAGACGTACAGGGTGACGCCCCCGGCGCCGGCCCGGGCGTGCAGCGGACCCGCGCGCAGACAGAGCCGGAGCGCGAGGAGGACGAGCAGCGCTCCGGCGGCGGTCACCGCGCACCTGGCTCCGCCGCCGAGCACCCCTTCCGTGGCCCTGAGCGCCCCGGCCGTCGCGAGGCAGGCGGCACCGGGCAGCAGGGCCGTCAGCGTCCAGCCGGCACGCGCCTCCCCGCCCGGGCCGGGCCGTGTGACGTGGGCCCGGGCGGACCTGCCCGCGAGGGGGACGCGGGCGTAGAGCTCCTCCGCGAGCGAGAAGACGTCGCGGTGCCGGTAGCGTGCGGCGGTGCGGTCGGTCAGGCCGTGCGCTTCCAGGCCGGCCGCGATCTCCAGGGGGTCGACGGCGCTCTCGCAGAGGTCCCGGTGCCGGTGCATGAGCACCTTCACGGGGTCCGCGGGACCGCGCCGGACCGGGGATCTGCGCGCCGGGTGGTACGCGATCTCGGGTGCCCTGACCGCGGAGCGGACCGCCCCCGGTCCCTTGCCCGCGGGCTCGGCCCCGGTGCCCGGGTCCGGGGCCCCGGCCGGTCCGCCCTTCGGGGGTCCTCCGTGGTCGTGGCCGTTCGTGTCGTCACGCATCGCTGTCTCCCGCCTCGCGTGCGCCCGCGCACACGCCCTCCGCGCCGATGGCCCAGCTCGGCACCCGGGGGGCACCGGCCGCGGCCCCTACGGCGACCGGTCCGGGAGGCAGGGCGCCGAGGACGTGGGCTTCCGGGGGCGTGGCGAAGGGGCGCGGGGGTCCGGCCGGGTCCCGGGGGTCCACCTGCGCCGCCCACCGGGCCGGGGCGTGCCCTGCCAGGTCCAGGTAGATCTCGCGGAACGCCGCGAGGTTCTGCTCGACGGTGAAGAGTTCGAGCGCCCTGGCGCGCGCGGCCGCACCCAGGCGCGCGCGGCGCTCCGGGTCGCGCAGCAGCGCGACGCAGGCGTCGGCGAGCGCCCGCGGATTGCGCGGGGGCACCACGAGCCCCGTACCGCCGACGACTTCGACGACGGCGCCCACGTCCGTCGAGACGGTGGCCCGCCCGCAGAACATCGCTTCGACCAGGCTGATGGGAAAGCCCTCGACGAGGCTGGACAGAACGACGACACCGCCCGCGGCGTACGCCTCCGCGAGGTCGGGCACCTCGGGGCCGCCGATCTCCTCGAAGGTGACCGGGTTGTCGCCGGCGGTGTGCGCGTCCGTGGCCTCGTCGGGGAAGAGCTGCACGGCGAGGGCCTTGCAGTGGGCGAGGTAGGTCTCCCCTTCGGCACCCTGGACCGGCGCGCCGAAGATCCGCAGCCGGGCGTCCGGCTCGGCCCCGCGCACCTCTTTGAAGGCGTGGAGCAGGGCGATCAGGTCCTTGGCCGGTTCGATCCGCCCGATCCACACCAGCGTTCCGGGGCCGCCCGCGTCGTCGCCCTCCCCCACGTGCCCGAACCTCTCGGCCTCCATGCCCGGGTAGACCGTGCGCAGCTTGTTCCGTTCGGCACCGAACCGCTCCTGCCAGCGCCGGACGTGGGTGTTGCCGGGGGTGACGATCGCGGCCTGCCGGTAGACCTCGGAGGCGAGCAGCCCGTGGAAGGTGGCCAGCATGGCGCGCACCGGCGCGCCGAGAGGGGCCCTGGGCGCGAGGTAGTGGGCCCGCAACGGCACTCCGTGCTCCGTGACCAGCAGCGGAACGCCGAAGAAGCGTTTGGCCAGCAGCCCCGGGAGGGCCGCCGTGCCGCCGGAAGCGGCATGGCAGAGGTCGACCGCGCCGAGGCCGTCCTCCTCGTACCAGTCGAGGGCAAGGGGGCGCAGGGCGCGCTCCAGCTCGGCGGCGAAGGAGAGGTAGTCGGGGACGGTGGCACTCTGGACGGTCCGCACGGCGCCCGGGGCGCGGCAGGCCGACTGCACGATGCGCGCACTCGTCTCGGAACGCAGGGCGTCGTGCAGTCCACCGCGTTCCCGCGCCAGCTCGGCGAGGCCGTAGAGGCCTTCCGTGAAGCGGCCGGACGCCGCACCGGCGTCCGTACCGCCGCACTCCGGCCCGGTCTCCGCGCCGGCGCAGACGGCGCCGACGAGCGCCGTCACGTGCGCCGTGAAGCGCCGTCGGTCCCGCCGTCCGTACGAGCGCCCCAGGCCGGTGGCGAATCGGCCCGTGCGGCGCGGGTGCCGGGCGTCCTGCTCGTGGTTCCACATCGGCGCCGTCCGCACCCGTCCGACCCTGTCGGGCAGTCTGACCCAGCCCTGTTTCTCCTGGTCGGCGGAGCGGCTGAGCGCGAAGAGGTCGAACTCGTGCTGGGGCAGACCGCGCACCAGACGGTCGCACCAGAGTCTGGACTCACCGGTCGCATACGGATAACCACCGTCCGTGAGGAGTCCGATCCGCACGAGCACACCCCCGATCTCCCTTGTGGGTGGCCGCCGTTGATCGGCGGCCTCACAGCGGGACGACCGTATGCGGACAGACAGGTGGTGCGACGGACGGTTGTCCGTCGCACCACCGAAAGGGGTGAACCGGCGTAACTTTCCCGCGCCAGTCGCGTTCTGTTGCGACGATTGAGCGGTCGGTGACGTCGGGTCAGGCTGCGGCCAGCTCCGAGCGGGCCGCACGGCGTGCGGCGGCGTGCGCGGGGTCGAGCGTGGGCACCGCGGCCAGGAGCTGTCTCGTGTAGGCGTCGCGCGGTGATCCGTAGACCTCGTCGACCACGCCCTGTTCGACGATCCGGCCCTGCCGCATCACCGCCACACGGTCGCTGACCTGCCGCACCACGGCCAGATCGTGCGCGATGAAGACGAGTCCGATACCGAGTTCGCGCTGGAGTTCGCCGAGGAGCGCGATCACCTGGGCCTGGGTCGTGACGTCGAGCGCGGAGACCGGCTCGTCGCACACGATCAGCTTCGGCTCGGCGGCGAGCACGCGCGCGATGCCGATCCGCTGACGCTGCCCGCCGCTGAACTCGTGCGGATAGCGCTCGTACCGGCCGGCGTCGAGACCGACTCTCTCCAGCAGTCCGCTCACGCGGTCACGGATCCGGGCCTCGTCGGTCTCCCCGGCCGCGCGGAGCGGGTCGGCCACGGACTCGCCGACGGAACGGCGCGGGTTGAGCGAGGCGACCGGGTCCTGGAAGACCATCTGGAGCTCGCGGCGGAACGGGCGGACGGCCTTCTCGGGCAGCGAGCCGATCTCCCTGCCGCCGTACCGGAGCCGGCCGGACGTCGGGTCGTCCAGCCGCACGAGCATGCGGCCGAGCGTCGTCTTGCCGCTGCCGCTCTCCCCCACGATGCCGAGGGTCTCGCCGGCGTGGACGGTGAGCGAGACGTCGTCCACGGCGGTGACGCGGGAGGCGCCCCGGCCGAACTCGCGCCTCAGGCCGACGGCTTCGAGGAGCGGCCCTGAGTCCGGGGGCGCGGTCCTCGGGCCGGGGACGGTGCCCGCGGGCCGCCTCGCGTCGACCCGGGGCACCGAGGCCAGGAGCTCGCGGGTGTACGGCTGCCGCGGCGCGCCCAGCACCTCGGCGACCGGTCCTCGCTCCACCGCCCGGCCGTGCCGCATGACCAGGACGTCGTCGACGCTCTCCGCGGCGACACCCACGTCGTGGGTGACCAGCAGCAGCGCCGTCCCGGTCTCCCGGCGCAGGTCGTGCAGCAGGTCCAGGATCTGCGCCTGCACGGTCACGTCGAGGGCGGTGGTCGGCTCGTCGGCGACGATCAGCCGGGGTTCGCAGGCCAGAGCCATCGCGATGAGCGCGCGCTGGCGCATCCCGCCGGAGAACTCGTGCGGACGGGACCGGGAGCGGCGGGCCGCGTCGGGGATGCCGACCCGGTCGAGGACCTCCACGGCCCGGGCCCGGGCCGCCCGCCGGGAGACGGAGTTGTGCACCCGGTAGACCTCGGCGATCTGGTCGCCGACCGTGTAGTAGGGGTCGAGGGAGGAGAGCGGGTCCTGGAAGACCATCGCCGCCTTCGCCCCCCTCAGCGCGCGCAGTGCCGCCTCGTCGGCGGATCCCACGTCCGTACCGGCGACGCGGACGGTCCCGGTGACCCGGGCGCCCGTGCCCCGGTGCAGTCCGAGCAGCGCGGAGGCCGACGCGCTCTTGCCGGAGCCGGACTCCCCGACGACGCCGAGGGCGCCGCCCGCCTCCAGTGTGAAGGAGAGTCCGTCCACGGCGCGGACGGTACCGAAGTCGATGGTGAGGTCCTCGACCTGGACCAGCGGTGTTGTCATGACAGGACCACCCGTCGGTCGGCCAGCGCGTACAGCATGTCCGCGACGGCATTGGCGAGCACCACGAAGAAGCCGGTCACCAGCACCATGCCGACGACCACCGGCAGGTCGACGACCTTGACGGCGTGGACGAGTTCGCGTCCGATTCCCGGGATCCCGAAGAGCGATTCGGTCAGGACCGCGCCGCCGAACATGCTGCCGAAGTCGAGCGCGCTGAGCGCGATCACGGGTGCGACCGCGCCGCGCAGCGCGTGCCGCCCGATGACGGCCCGCTCGCTGACGCCGTACGCGCGGAAGGTGCGCACGTGGTCCTCGGCGAGCGTCTCCAGCATGGAGCTCCTGGTCAGGCGGGCGTACTTGGCGGACTCGATGAGCGCCAGGGACACCCAGGGCAGCAGCAGCCCCCAGGCCCACTGCTCCGGGTCCTCGGTGAAGGGCACGTAGGTCGGCGACGGCAGCCACTGCAGCGTGGAGCAGAAGATGATGATGAGCAGCAGGCCGATGACGAAGACGGGCGTCGCCGTGCCGGCCAGGGTCAGCCAGGTCAGGAGTCGCTCGGTGATCCGGCCCCGCCGCCACACCGACAGGACGCCGGTGCCGACGCCGAGCAGGATCCAGCAGAGGAACGCGCCGACGACGAGCGAGCCGGTCACCGGCAGCTTGGTGAGGATCAGCCGCGTGACCTGCTGGTCGCTCTGGTACGAGACCCCGAGGCAGGGTGCGGAGCAGTGGTCCACGCCGGTCCCGGTGGAGAAGTCCCGCCCCGCGACGATGCCCTGGAGGAAGTGCCAGTACTGGGTGTACACGGGGTCGTCGAGCCGGAGCTGCTCGGTCACCTGGGCGACCTGGGCGGGCGAGCAGCGCGGACCGCACGCGATCTGGGCCACGTCGCCCGGGGCCACGTAGAAGACGGCGTACAGGACGACGGTCAGGGAGAGGAGCACGAAGACGGCCCCGCCGAGCCGTCGCAGCAGGAAACCGGTCACGACGCCCGCTCCTTCGTGTGTTCCTCGCGGCCCGTGCCGACGCTCAGCCGGGACGCGGCCCTGGGGTCGAGCGCCGTGCGTACGCCCTCGCCGAGGACGGTCAGGGAGAGCACGGTGACGAAGAGCAGCCCGGCCGGCAGCAGGAGGTAGGTGGGGGCCGACTGGTACCAGGTGTCGGCCTCGGTGAGCATCTGTCCCCAGGACGGTGTGGGCGGTTTGATGCCGACGCCGAGGAAGGACAGGGCCGCCTCGACGGTGATGTTGACGGGGAAGAGCAGCGCGGCGTACGTGATGACGGGCGCGGCGAGCGACGGCAGCAGTTCGCGCCGGGCGATGCTCCACCGTCCGCGTCCGCTGAGCCGGGCCGCCGAGACGAAGTCGAGGGTCTTCAGGGCGAGCGCCTGGGCGCGCACGATCTTCGACGTGCCCGCCCAGTTGATACCGCCGATGACCAGCGCGATCAGGACGGGCCGGGGGAACGAGGGCGGTACGACGGCGAGCAGTCCCAGGGCGATGACCATGAGCGGCAGGGCGACGTTGATGTCGGTGATGCGGCTGAGGACCTGGTCGAGCCGTCGGCTGCCGAGGGCCGCCGCGAGTCCGACCACCACGCCGATCGTGACCTGGAGGAGGGTCGCGGCGACGGCCACGCCCAGCGAGACCCGGGCCCCGTAGACGATGCGGGCGAACAGGTCGCGGCCGGTCTGCGGTTCGACGCCGAGCCAGTGGTCAGCGCCGATGCCGCCGAAGGAGCCCATGGGCACCCCGCCGGCCGCCGAGTCGACGAGGTCGGGGTGGAAGGTGTCGGGGTCCTGGCCGGCCAGCGCGGCGAGCAGGGGCGCGCAGAGCGCGGTCAGGAAGAGCAGGAGGACCACGACGGCCGCGGCGGTGGCCGCGCGCTGTGCGCGCAGCCGCCGCCAGAACTGCCGGGCCCCCGAGGCGGGGGCGGCGAGGGGCGCCGCTCCCGCCTCCTGGGCCAGAAGTGCTTCGGACATGGTTACTTGACCGCGGCCTGGGAGATGTCGAGCACGCCGGTCCAGTCGCTGATGACCACGTTCTTGACGTCCTGGCCGAAGAGCCGCTTGTAGACCGGGTGGAAGAGCGGCACCGTCAGTGCCTGCTCGCCGATCTTCTTGTCGAGCGCGCCCCAGCGCGTGGCGGCGGCCTTCAGGTCGGTGAGCTTGTTGATCTCGTCGATCTCCTTGTTGACCGAGGCGTCGTCGAGGAAGGCCGTGTTGAAGTTGGCTCCGTCCTTCACGATCTGTCGGCCGTCGAAGATCGGCGCGAGGAACGGGCCGCCGGAGGGCCAGTCGGCACCCCAGTGCGCGAGGAAGAAGCCCGGCTCCTTGGACGCGCTGTGGATGGTGTCGGAGTAGTCGTTGCTCTCCAGGCCCTTGAGCTCGACGGTGATGCCGGCCTTCTTGAGGGCGGCCTGGATCGCCGTGGCGATCTCCGGGCTGGTCTCGAAGTCCTTGTCGTTGGAGTGCGTGAGGGTGATCTTCAGGCCGTCGGGGTGACCGGCCTCCTTCAGCAACTCCTTGGCCTTCGCGGCGTTGCCCGTCTCGCCCGCAGGGAAGTGGTCGTAGGGCGTGTAGCCGAAGGACTTCTGGTTCGGCAGGTAGGTGGTGGCGGGCTCGGCGAGCGAGGAGCCGCCGGCGGCGTTGATCACGGAGGAGCGGTCGACGGCGTAGGAGATCGCCTGGCGCACCTTCGGGTCGTCGAAGGGCTTCACCTTGGGGTTGAAGGCGATGTAGTTCGTGTAGCCGAAGTGGCCGGTGCCGACGCGGGCGGCGAGCTTCTTGTCGCCGGAGACCTTGGCGAGCTCCGCCGGGCCGAGGTTGGTGTCGGTGGTGACGGCGGCGGCGTCGGCGCCCTGCGAGGCGGAGAGCCGCTGGTTGATGACGGCGGAGTCGAGTCCGGAGCGTACGTCGATCCTGTCCGGGTAGGCCTTGCGCTCCTCGTCGGTGGCGGCCGACCAGTGCGGGTTGCGCTCCAGGACGAGCCGCTCGCCGTCGTTCTCGTTCGAGACGACCTTGTACGGGCCCGAGGAGACCGGGTGCTCCTCGTACTTGGTACCGGTGTCCTTGGCCTTCGGCACAGGGGTCGTCTGGGTCTGGGTGGCGAGGTACGGGAACTCGCCCTCGGGCTTGTTCAGGTGGAAGACGATGGTCCTGTCGTCCGGGACCTCGATGGAGTCGAGGCCCTTCTCGTCCTTGTAGGGGCCCTGGTAGTCGGCGCCGCCGATCAGCCAGTCACGCAGGTAGGGCGCACCGCCGGAGAGTTCGGCGGCGAACGACCGCTCGATGCCGTACTTGATGTCCGCGCTGGTGATGGCGGTCCCGTCCTCGTACTTCAGCCCCTCCTTGAGGGTGTACGTCCAGACGGTGGCGTTCTTGCTGGGCGTGCCCAGGTCGGTGGCCAGGTCGGGGACGACCTGGGCGCCCGCCTCGCCGTTCTCGCGGTTGCGGGTGGTGAGGGTGCGGAACACCAGGGAGGGGACGTTGCCGCCGCCTGAGGTGTAGAGCCGCGCGGGGTCGAAGTCCTCCTGCGGGTTGCTGTTGAGGACCGTGAGGGTGCCACCCTTCCGCGGCTTGCCCGAAGCTCCGGAGCCGGCTCCGTCGCCCCCGTCGTCGTTGCTCTGGGGGCCTGCGCAGGCCGCGAGACCGGCGACCAGGGCGAGACTGACAGCGGCGGCGGTTGCCACGCGGCGCGATATGACGGACGGCTGACTCATCGGAAGATGACCTCTCGGTGTACTGCGGCAGGGTGAGGAGACAGGTCCGCACGGGCGCAGCAGGTCCTGCCCGGTGGGGAGGGAAGGAACCGGAGAAACCGAACTGCCGCGCCTGCGGACGGAATACGCCCGGGCGCGGCAGAAGAACGGCCGAGGAGCCGAAAGGGCTCCTCAGGGGGTGGCCGACGCGCGCTCGAGCAGGCGTCAGCGACAGAGAATGTCGGCTACGCAGTGCCCGGCCACGCCGAGGAGCGCCAGCTCAAGGGCGGCGCGCTCGGAGGATGCGGGGCTGCGTGACATGCGGAGAAATATGAACGACGCCCTCCCCCGATGTCAACGCGCAATGAGACGTTCGTCCCACCATGTGGACGACCCGGCCTTCGGCCGGCTCAACTTCCCGGGTACACCCAGGGGTTGGGGCGGCACTTGACGCCGTCCAGGTCCAGGGTCTTGGTCTGCTGCTGCATCACGGGCGCCAGGGCGCCGGGCGTGCGGCAGCTCACGTGGTTGTGCCCCAGCCGGTGGCCGACCTCGTGGTTGATCAGCATCTGACGGTAGGCCAGCAGCTTGTCCGGCCCGAAGGTCGAGGCACCCTGCGCCCAGCGGTACGCGTTGATCATCACGCGGTCCGTGGCGGCCGAGTCGCAGGAGACGTTGTCCTCCGTGGTGTCCAGCCCCGACTTCTCGCACCAGTCCGCCGTCGTGCCCGGACTCGCGAGGGTGATCACGAAGTCCGGCTCGCCCGACGAGATCCGCTCGAAGGTCATGGCGCCGTTGTGCGCCCAGCTGCGGTCGTCGTTGAGCGTCTTGTGCACGGCCTCGGCGAACAGCCCGGAATCGAGACCGAGTCCGTGCTCGACATCGATCCGGTACCGGTACATGTGGCCCTTGCCCGGCGCCTTCGCCAGCCCCGGCACCGCGTCGAACTTCCCGGACGCCTTCAGGTCGGGCGCCAGCGGAAAGGCGGTGGCCATCTTCTGCGCGTAGGACAGGGGCTTGACCTCCCGCTTCTGCGTCTGAGGGGCCGTCCGGTCCACCGAGCGTGAGGTGTCGTCGGAGTCCTGACGGCCGACGCCGGCGGACTCCCGGCCGTCCCTCGCGCCGCCCGTGTCCTGCGCCACCTGTCCGGCCACCACGACCGCGAGGACCGTGGTCACGGCGGCGGCCGCGATCCCCGTGAACGTACGGCCCTTGCCGCCCTTGTCGCCCTTCGCGCCGGGGGTGTCGCCACCCTCGGGCTCGTCGGGCCCGTCGGGGGTACGGGCCGTCTCCTCGGGAGCGACCGGTGCCGTGGGGCGCGAAGGTGTGGTGTCGAACGCCTCCAGGAACTCCCGGCGCGGGCCCGGTATCAGCGCGCCGGTCTCCGGACCGGCCGTGCGGCGCCCGGCATCGGCCCGCTGCGCCGCCTGCTGCCGCGCCAGGGCGGCCTGCCCGGCGCGGAAGACCTCCTGGCCGGCAGGTCCGGTCGGCTCCCGCCGGCTGTCGTGCAGCGGCTGCGGTCCGGTTCCCCAGCCACCGCCCGGCTCGCGCTGTTCGGGGTGCCCGCCGCGCACCCGCGGAGCGTCGCCGAACGGATCGCCGCCTTCCCGCGGAGGCGGTGTCGCGGCGTCCCGCCCGCGTCGGCGGCCGGTGCCACGCTCCGCAGCGGCGCCGGCAGGGGCCCCGCTGTCGTGTCGTGTGGCCTCGGGGCCCTTTCGGCTGTGTCGTCCCACGCCCCGGATCAGCTCCCGCCACGTTCGTCGAGCAGTTCCCGGAACGCCTGGGCGACCGCCTCCGGGTACTCCATCATCGCCACGTGCCCGGCGTCGGGCAGTGTGAGCAGGCGCGAGTCGCGGAAGGCCGCGGACGCCCTGCGTGCCATCCGGTACGAGACGAGCTGGTCCCTTCCGCCGTACACGAGCAGGGTCGGTGCGAGCACCCGCTCGGCCTGGCGCCACAGCCCGTGCTGTCCTCCCAGCGTGTAGGCATCGACGATGCCCCGTGCCGAGCGCGTCATGGCGTCCCAGAAGTACGGCAGTTCCAGCCTGCGCTCCATCTCGGCCACCGCGTGACGGAAGGCTTCGTCGGAGATTCGTGCCGGATCGCCGTAACAGAGTGCCACGGCGCCACGGGTGTGCTGCTCCGCGGTCCACCCCCGGGTGAGCCGGGCGAACAGGGAAGCGACCCCCGGCAGTGCGAGCAGGGCCGTCGGCACCGCGGGCCGCTGGACCCGGATCTCGGGCAGGGCCGGGGAGATCAGCGTCAGCGTGCGCACCAGATCGGGCCGGCCGGCCGCGATCCGGGTGGCGACGGCGCCGCCCAGAGAATTACCGAAAAGATGAACGGGCCCGCGCCCGCCGGCGTCCAGCAGCCGGATCACCGCCCGGGCGTGTCCGGTGACGGAGTAGTTGCCGTCGTCCGGCGGCGGGGAGTCCCCGAAGCCGGGCAGATCGACCGCTTCGCTGTCGAGCGTGTCCGTCAGCAGCGGCATCAGCGCCGACCAGTTCTGGGAGGAGCCGCCCAGGCCGTGCACGAAGAGGGCGGGAGCGGACTCCGCGGTCCCGGCCGGGCGGGAGCGGACGGTCAGGGTGAGACCGGGCAGCGCGACGGAGCGCAACTCCTCCCCCTCCGTGACCCGGACGGCACTGACCGTGGGTGCCACCGCGGCGGCGGCGGCCTGGGAACCGGGCAGCTCGGTCGAAGGCATGCGGCAATGTTACGAGATGATCACGCGGTGGTTCGTGTGTTCGCGGTCACAGGCCGCATAGCGCCCCCGGAAGGTTGCTCCTAGGCTGCAAGTGAAGGGAAGGGAGCCATCATGACGGTCGACCCGAGCGACCCGGAGACCTTCGAGGATCCGCAGCCGGACGCACCGGACCCCGAGGCACCGGAAGCCGACAGTGCCGAGCAGCAGGCCGCCGTCCGGCCCGAGCGGGACGAACCCCTCTCCGGCATCGACCGCGGCACCGTGAACGAGGCCGACGCGGCTGAGCAGGCACGCGTCGTCACACAGGATGAGGACGATTACCGGTAGAACGCACCGCTTTGCGGCAGGGGCCGAGGTGTCTGCGGGTTCCGCAGCCGTCCGGTCCGTGAAATTCTGCGTCCGCGCCGCGCACACCCGGGTTACTGAAAAGTACGATGTCCCCACGGCGCAGCGTGCACGGTACGACTGTGTTCGAACACGATTTTGGGAGGCGGCGTGACAGCCATCGAGCAGACAGAGGCGGCGCGCCCGCGGGGGCACCCGGCTGCCCCGCCGTGCCCGACGCAATCAGCTGCTGGGCGCCGCGCAGGAGGTCTTCGTCGCCCAGGGCTACCACGCCGCGGCGATGGACGACATCGCGGAGCGGGCGGGTGTCAGCAAGCCGGTGCTCTACCAGCACTTCCCCGGCAAGCTGGAGCTCTACCTCGCCCTGCTCGACCAGCACTGCGAGTCGCTGCTCCAGGCGGTCCGCACGGCGCTCGCCTCGACCACGGACAACAAGCTGCGCGTCGAGGCGACCATGGACGCCTACTTCGCCTACGTGGAGGACGAGGGCGGCGCCTTCCGCCTGGTCTTCGAGTCCGACCTGACCAACGAGCCGGCGGTCCGCGAGAGGGTCGACCGGGTCTCGCTCCAGTGCGCGGAGGCCATCTCCGGCGTCATCGCCGGCGACACGGGGCTGTCCAAGGACGAATCGATGCTGCTCGCGGTCGGTCTCGGCGGGGTGTCCCAGGTCGTGGCGCGGTACTGGCTGTCCAGCCCGTCCGGCATCCCGCGCGATTCCGCGGTGCAACTCCTGACGTCGCTGGCCTGGCGCGGCATCGCCGGGTTCCCGCTGCACGGCACCGATCAGCACTGAGCCGGGCGTGACCCGCGGCGGGTGTTCGCTGCGGGCGTTGCCGGTCGACCCGTGGTCCGTCCTTTCACCGGGCTAATGTGTCCTGCGTACGGCGCGGTTCACCGCGCAGAGACGGACCGTCGGAGGGACATAGCCGTGGAGGTCAAGATCGGGGTGCAGCACACGCCCCGCGAGATCGTTCTGGAGAGCGGGCTTTCCGCCGAAGAGGTCGAGAGCGCGGTCAGCGAGGCGCTCAACGGCAAGGCGCAGCTGCTCAGCCTCACGGACGACAAGGGCCGCAAGGTCCTGGTGCCGGCCGACCGGATCGCCTACGTGGAGATCGGCGAGCCCAGCGCCCGGCGGGTCGGATTCGGCGCGCTGTAGCCCGCGCGACGCGGCGGAAGAGGTGGAGGCCCGGCGGAGGATTCCGCCGGGCCTCCACCTCTTCCGCTCCGGATCCACTCCCCTTCTTCCCTCGGTGGGGTTCACGGGAGCGGAGTGAGGATTGCGTTCCGCGGGCCACGGGTAGGACCGACTGGGACCGACCGACCGCCACGCAATCAAGCGAGGTGACCCCTCCGTGCTCTGGGAATCCATCAGCTCCGTCGTGCTCGGGCTCGCCCTGTCCTGGGCCGCGCTCCACTACCTGCCCGGCCGTCTCCCGGCCTCCTCCCGCGTGGTCTTCGTCACGGGTGCGCTGGGTGCCCTGTTCGGCGCCTACCTGATGCACTCGACGCTCGGCTCGGGCCACGTCCTGGCGACGCCCACGGGCGCCGTGCTGGTCGGGGCGGTGACCCTGTCCCTGCTGATCCGACCGCGCGGCAGCCGGCCGGCACGGTCGGCTGCGGTCCAGTAGGGACCGGCCGCGGGTCGCCGACCGGCCGGCGACCCGGCGGGCCCGTCAGGCGGCGAGCCCGAGGGCGGCCATCCTCTTGGTGTGGGCCTCGGTGATGCGGGAGAACATCCTGCCGACCTCGGCCAGGTCGAACCCGTCCGCCACCCCGCCCACGAGCATCGTGGAGAGGGCGTCGCGGTCCGCCACCACCCGCTGGGCCTGCGAGAGCGCCTCGCCCATCAGCCTGCGCGCCCACAGCGCGAGCCTTCCGCCGACCCGGGGCTCCGCCTCGATGGCCGCCCGCACCTTCTCCACGGCGAAGTTGCCGTGGCCCGTGTCGTCGAGCACGGAGATGACGAGGGAGCGGGTGTCGGAGTCGAGACGCGCCGCGATCTCCCGGTAGAAGTCGCTGGCGATCGAGTCGCCGACGTACGCCTTGACCAGGCCCTCCAGCCAGTCCGACGGGGCCGTCTGGCGGTGGAAGTCGTCCAGCGCCTTCGCGAACGGCTCCATGGCCGCCGTCGGAGCCTCCTGGATGGCCGAGAGCCGGTCGGTGATCTGCTCGAAATGGTGGAACTCGGCGGACGCCATCTTTGCCAGTGCAGCCTTGTCACCGAGTGTCGGCGCGAGTTTGGCGTCCTCGGCGAGCCGCTCGAAAGCCGCGAGTTCCCCGTAGGCGAGCGCACCCAGGAGATCCACGACCGCGGCGCGGTACTGCGGGTCTGCGGACGCGGTGGCCCAGTCCTGGGCGGCGATTCCGGTCGGTGCGGGCGCTTCGTCCGGTGCTTCAGTGGCGTTGTCAGGCGTCTCCATGAAGCGCAGAATAGCCCGAGCCGACGACGTCGTAAGGGCCCGGTCGGCAGGAGACATCACACCCTTCCGATGAATTCGCCCGACACGTATGCGCGAATCCGGGGTACAGTGGTATTGCGCTTGCTGAGCATTTCCTGTGCCACGAGCGCGACCTTGAATGAGGATGCCCGGTCGGTGGCCCGATCGGCTCCGACCCGACAGCCCTCCACGCGGGGCGTACACCATGTACGACCGCAGATGAGGGGCCCCCTCAGCGGCACGAACGCTCGAGCGACGGCAGTGGTCCCGCGCCACCCGGCCCATCCACGGCCGGATGACCAACCCCGGCACGGTACGACCCCCAGCGTTCGCCTTCGGGCCGCGTCTCACAGAAGAGGCAGCACCCTGACTACGTTCCGCGACCTCGGAATCCTTACCGAGACGGCCGAAGCCCTCGAGGCGGTCGGCATCACGTCCCCCTTCCCCATCCAGGAGATGACGCTCCCCGTGGCGCTCTCCGGCTCCGACGTCATCGGCCAGGCCAAGACCGGCACCGGCAAGACGCTCGGTTTCGGCCTCCCGCTCCTGGAGCGCGTGACCGTCCCCGCCGACGTCGAGGCGGGCCGCGCGGCGCCCGAGAAACTGACGGACGCGCCGCAGGCGCTCATCGTCGTCCCCACCCGCGAGCTCTGCCAGCAGGTCACCAACGACCTGCTGACCGCCGGCAAGGTCCGTAACGTCCGCGTCCTCGCGATCTACGGCGGCCGGGCGTACGAGCCCCAGGTCGAGGCCCTCAAGAAGGGCGTCGACGTGATCGTCGGCACCCCGGGCCGGCTCCTCGACCTCGCAGGCCAGCGCAAGCTCGACCTCTCGCACATCCGCGCCCTCGTCCTGGACGAGGCCGACGAGATGCTCGACCTGGGCTTCCTGCCCGACGTCGAGCGCATCATCACGATGCTGCCGCCGAAGCGCCAGACCATGCTGTTCTCCGCGACCATGCCCGGTGCGGTCATCAGCCTGGCGCGCCGGTACATGTCGCAGCCGACGCACATCAACGCCACCTCGCCCGACGACGAGGGCACGACCGTCAAGAACACGGCGCAGTACGTCTACCGCGCCCACTCGATGGACAAGCCCGAGATGGTCTCCCGCATCCTGCAGGCCGAGAGCCGCGGACTCGCGATGATCTTCTGCCGTACGAAGCGGACGGCCGCCGACATCGCGGAGCAGCTGGAGAAGCGCGGCTTCGCGTCCGGCGCGGTCCACGGCGACCTCGGCCAGGGCGCCCGTGAGCAGGCGCTGCGCGCCTTCCGCAACGGCAAGGTGGACGTCCTCGTCTGCACCGATGTCGCCGCGCGCGGCATCGACGTCGAGGGTGTGACCCATGTCATCAACTACCAGTCGCCGGAGGACGAGAAGACCTACCTCCACCGCATCGGCCGTACCGGCCGCGCGGGCGCCAAGGGCACCGCGATCACGCTGGTCGACTGGGACGACATCCCGCGCTGGCAGCTGATCAACAAGGTGCTGGACCTGAAGTTCCCCGACCCGCCGGAGACGTACTCCACCTCTCCGCACCTGTACGAGGACCTCGGCATCCCGGCCGGCACCAAGGGTGTGCTGCCGCGTGCGGAGCGGACCCGCGCGGGTCTGCGGGCGGAGGAGATCGAGGACCTCGGCGAGACGGGCGGCCGCGGCCGCAAGTCCGCCCCCGCCGCCGCCGCGCCCCGTGAGGAGCGCGCGCCGCGCACGCCGCGCCAGCGTCGTCGCACCCGCGGCGGCAGCTCCCTCGAGGAGGGCGCCGTCACCGTGCCGGCACCCGCCGACGGGGCGGCCGGTGAGGACACGTCGGAGCCGCGCACCCCGCGCCGCCGTCGCCGCACCCGCGCCGCCGCCGAAGCCGTGGCGGAGGCCGCGGTGACCGTGGTGGAGGCCCCGGCCGCCGAGCCCGTGGTCGTACCCGAAGCCGAGCCCGCCGCGGAGGAGAAGCCCCGCCGTCGCCGCACGCGCGCCACGGCCACGGCCACGGCCACGAAGCCTGCCGTCGCGCAGGCCCCGGCCGCCGAGCCCGTGGTCGACTTCCAGACCGTGGCCGTCGCCGCACAGGCGGCGGAGCCCGTGGCCACCAAGCCGCGCCGCCGGGCCCGTGTCGTGAAGCCGGCCGACGAGGTCGACTTCCAGATCGCCCCGGTCTCCGAGCCCGTGCCGCAGACCAGGGCGCGCCGCAGCACCCGGAGCGCGGCGAAGCCGAAGACCGAGGCCGTCGCCGACACGGCCGCCGTCGAGGAGGCCGCGGAGACCAAGCCGCGCCGTCGTCGGCCGCGTGCCGCCGCGGAGAAGGCGGAGGCCGCCGCGGTGACCGTGGCGACGGACGGCGAGGCGGCTCCCGCGAAGCCGCGCAGGCGCCGTTCCCGCGCGGCGGCTGCCGCCACCGAGACGACCGAGGGCTGATCCCCGGCCGCAGTCACCTTCGTACGGCCCCGGTCCCCGCAGTGCGGGGGCCGGGGCCGTACGTCCGCCCGGGCATGTCCGGGCCCCCGGGGATACGCTCGGCCCCATGAGCCGGCCGCCCACCTTCACCCCGCCCCCCTGTGCCCGTGCCCGCGTACTGCGTACCGAGCGCGGGGACTTCGCCGCGCTGGACGCCACGCCGGCTGCCGGCGCGCACTCCACCGCCCTCCTGCTGCCCGGGTACACCGGCAGCAAGGAGGACTTCATCGCGCTGCTCGAACCCCTCGCCGAGGCCGGGTTCCGCGTGCTCTCCCTCGATGGCCGCGGGCAGTACGAGACCGAAGGGGACGGCCGTCAAGAGGCTTACGTCCAGGCGGAGTTGGCCCTTGACGTGCTGGCGCAGGCCGCCGCCGTCGACGACGTTCCGGCATCCGGCGGCATCCATCTGCTCGGGCACTCCCTGGGCGGGCAGATCGCCCGCGCGGCCGTGCTGCGGGACGCCTCGCCCTTCCGCTCGCTGACCCTGATGTCGTCCGGTCCCGCCGAGATCGACCCCGCCCAGCAGAAGAAGGCGCGGCTGCTCAGCGACGCGCTCGGCCGTTGGACCATGGCCGAGGTGTGGCGGATGATGCGCGCGATGGACCCGCCCGAGGACGCGGACACCGGTGACGGCGAGGACCTGCGCCGCCGCTGGATGCGCCACGACCCGGCCCAGCTGATCGCCACCGGGGCGCAGCTGTCCTCAGAGCCGGACCGGGTGGCCGAGCTCGCCTCGCTGGCCCTGCCCGTGCACGTGATCTCGGGCGAGCGCGACGACGTCTGGCCGGTGCCGCTGCTGGACGACATGGCGCGACGGCTCGGCGCCCGGCGCACCGTCATCGAGGACGCCGAGCACTCCCCCAACACGGCCCGGCCGGTGGAGACCGCGGCGGCCCTGGTCTCGTTCTGGAACGGCGTCTGACGCTCCCCCGCGCGTGCCGTGGGGGCAGCGGCGTCAGTACTGCGCCTGCAGGTGCTGCCAGAAACCGTCGCGCAGCGCCCGGCGCAGATGGGCGTGGCCGCGCAGCGAGTGCTGGAGGAGGCGTTCGGCCTCGACGAGCAGGTCCTGGTCGACGGAGCCGGGGAGGTACGGGCGCCCGGGCAGCAGATCGGCCAGGGCCTCCCTGCCCCGCGAGGAGAGCCAGCCGGCGGCGATCTGCGCGCCGACGAAGCGGACGTCCTCACGTGAGGGGGCGGGGCTGTCGTCCTCGTACATGGTGACGGAGCGCCTGGTCACGTACGGGCGGCAGAAGTCGAGGTCGAAGGTGCGCTGGCTGTCGACCTCCCACAGCAGCGGCTCGGCCTGGTTCCGGCCCTCGCCGGCCTCGATGCCCCAGAGGTGCACGCGGGCGCCGTAGCCCTGGGCGGCCTCGACGGCCGAGACCAGGTCCTCGTCGCCGCCGACGAGTGCCGCGTCGCTGATGGCGCGGTGCCGGGCGAGCGACTCCAGGTCGGTGCGGATGAGTGAGTCGACGCCCTTCTGCTGGTTGTTGGCGTTGAGGTTGCCGAGCCTGACCTTGACGTCGGGGAGTTCGGCGATGGCCTGCTGCTCGACGGTGTGGATCCGGCGCCTGGCCCCGTCGTACCAGTACACGCGCAGCAGCCGGCTGTCGGCGAAGATCGTGCGGGCCTTGTCGATGAAGGCCTCGATCAGTCCTTCGGCGTCCAGGTCGAAGGACCGGCGGTCCTCCGTGCCGGTGACGAGCAGCCCGGCCGCCGCGTAGACATAGCCCGCGTCCACGAAGATCGCGTGGGTGGAGGGCGTCTTCGACACCTCGGCGAGCACCCGCAGGAGCAACTCGTTGGTGCGGTCCAGCTGATCGCGGATTCCGGACCCTTCGTCCGTCCGCGCGTCCGCGTGACTCATGCGGACCTCATTGTCCGCGCATGACTGATTACCGACGGGTACTTAGACATCCAAAAAATTTCCTTAGCGTAGGGAATGTTTGCGCAGGGCAAGCCGTTGTACCCCTTGTGGAGCGCGAGGCGCAGGCGTCTTGCGCTCCCATCCTTGCGGACGGCCAGACCGTCCTCCCAGTAGTTCTCCAGCAGGAGGATCAGACGAAGGGAAGCCATATGCGCTTCGAGATCATGCGACTCGACGACGTCGACGGTACCGCCGTGGACAGCACCGTCGTGGACGCCGCCTCCGTCAACCGGATCGTGCAGCAGGCCGCCGCCATGGGCCAGCGCATCTACATCCGGCCGGCCGACACGTCGGCTTCGTAACACCTTGCATCGCTTCGTGTCGCTGATTTCGAGCGGATGACGAGCTGAAGACGAGGCGCCCCCGCACGGAAGGTCCGTGCGGGGGCGCTGTGGTGTCCGGCCCGTGTCCGGACACCCGGGTCTCAGGAGTTCTGGATGACCTGGGTGACGCCGTTGATGATCTGCTGCACCGCGATCGCCGAGAGCATCATCCCGGCGAGCCGGGTCACCAGGACCACGCCGCCGTCCTTGATCACGCGGATGATCAGCAGCGAGTACCGCATGGTCACCCAGAGCACGAGGTGCATGGCGACGATCGCCGACCAGACCGAGATCTGGCCGGAGGTCCCGTCGGCGTTCTGCACCGCGAGGATCACCGAGACGATCGCGCCGGGGCCGGCGAGCAGCGGCATGCCGAGCGGCACCAGCGCCACGTTGACGTCCTTGGTCTGCGTCGGCTCGTCCGTCTTGCCGGTGAGCAGGTCCAGCGCGATGAGCAGCAGGAGGAGACCGCCCGCGATCATCAGCGCGGGCACCGAGACGTGCAGGTAGTCCAGGATCTGCTGGCCGAGCAGACCGAAGACGGCGATCACGCCGAAGGCGACGCCCACGGCCTGCAGGGCCATCCTGCGCTGGACCTTGGCGGGGCGGCCCGCGGTGAGGGCCAGGAAGATCGGGGTGATTCCGGGCGGATCCATGATCACGAAGAGGGTGAGGAAAAGGGATCCGAAGACAGCGATGTCGAACACGGTGAGCCTTGCGAGTGGGGAGCGGGCCGAACAGGAGGATGCGTGCGCCCGCGCACCACGGGACAGCCGGGCACACGGTGACGCGACAGGGGAAGAGGGGGCGGGGCCCCGTTACGCGGGGAGCGGTCCGCCGGCGCCCGGCACGGGGAACGCCCCCGTGGCGCGCCGGGTGATCTCGCCGTAGATCTCGGGGTCGGTGGTGTACTCCCCGAGGTGGACGGTCTTGCGGCTGCCGTGGTAGTCGCTGGACCCGGTGGGCAGCAGCCCCAGATCGGCGGCGAGCCCCCGCAGCCGTGCCCTCGTGGGCAGGTCGTGGTCCATGTGGTCGACCTCGATGCCGTCCAGCCCGGCCTCGGCCAGCTCCGCGATCACGTCTTCGGGAACCACAGCACCCCGCTTGACGGCGAGCGGGTGGGCGAAGACGGTGACGCCACCCGCGGCCTTGACCAGCCGGACCGCGTCGAACGGGTCGAGTTCGTGCTTGCCTGCGTACGCGCGCCCGCCGTTGCCGAGCCAGGCCGAGGTGAAGGCGTCGGAGACCGAGTCGACGACCCCCAGCTCCACGAGGGCGGTCGCGACGTGGGGGCGGCCGACGGAGCCGTTCCCGGCGATCCGCGCCACCTGTTCCCAGGTGATCGGGACGCCCAGCTCCTGGAGTCTGACCACCATGGCCTGCGCCCGGGGCACCCGGTCGTCCCGGACGAGCTCGCGCTCCCGGGCCAGTTCGGGCTCGGCCGGGTCGAAGAGGTACGCCAGCATGTGCAGGCTGACGCCGCCGACCTGGCAGGAGAGCTCGGCGCCGGTGACGAGCGTGAGGCCCTCGGGGAGGGCTGCCGCGGCCTCCGCGTGCCCGCCGACCGTGTCGTGGTCGGTCAGGGCGACGACGTCGAGGCCCGCCGCGGCGGCGTTGGCCACCAGCTCGGCGGGGGTGTCCGTGCCGTCGGAAGCGGTGGAGTGGGTGTGCAGATCGATGCGCACGACGCGTACTCCAGTGCTGGCGGACGGACAGGGGGACGCTCAAGGATAACCGCCGGGCGTCACCCTTACGGCCCCCGTTCGCTGCCGCGCACACCAGGTCAGGGCGGTGCGATCAGCCGGGGGGTGAGCGCTCCGCACGGCAGGAGGTCCACTTCCCCGCCGGCGTCGCGCAGATCGGTCAGCACCAGTTCGTCGTACATCAGGAGGCCTGACTGCTCGGGCCAGACGATCGCCCAGAGCCACAGCCCACACGCCTCGCCGGCGAAGACGGCCCGGTCGGCGGGGGCGTCCTTGACGTGCCAGAGCGGGGTGGGGTGCCCCGCCGCGAGGACCTTGGCATCGGGGGCCGCGTCGACGCGGAGCCCGGAGCCGGGATCGAGGCCGTCGATGCCGGCGTAACGCGCACCGAGCCCGACGCCGAGTTCCTCGGCGACGAGCAGCAGTTCGGCCATCCCGCCGAGCGGCCCGGGGCCCGAGCACGCGACGGCGGTGGCCCGGCCGCCGCTGCGGTCGTCACCTGCGTACGCCGCGCCGGTGAACAGCCAGCCCACCGGGAGCGGCCAGGGCATCCACACCGGCACCTCGGCCCGGTGCACCACCACGCCCAGCGCCTCGACGCTGGGTGGGACCACCGGCTGCATCGGGTGTACCTGGCCGTGCGTGGAGCACTGCCAGGCATCGGCGAAGAGGCCGGGCGCCCTGACCCGGCCACCACACTTCGGGCAACTGGGTTCGCCCCTCATAGCGCCCAACGGTCCTCCCCGCTCGTCGCCGCGTCAAGGACGATCACCCGTCCGCAGCGCGGCTCCCACCGGGGGAGATGCATGTACCTTGCACCCATTAGGCCGTCCAACTCGTTACGTGCATAACACAACCATCCGGTGGGGAGCGATGGGGAGGCGGAGGAGCTGGAGCCGCGCCACGCCGCGGAGGACGGCACCACGGAGGACGGCGTCGGCGTCTTCGCCGACTGAGCCCGCGTGGCGGGCCGCCGGGGTCGGACGCGTCAGTCCAGCGGTACGGACGCGCGCAGCGGGTCGCGCAGGTCCGTGCCCTGCGCGAGCCAGCGCTCCTGGAGCTCCTGCCCGCCCCTGACCCGCTTCCAGGCGGCCTCGTTGTGCGTCATGGGAAGCAGCGGGAGGAAGCGGACCGGCTCCATCGGGGCGTCCAGCTCCAGGTCCTCGACCAGTCCGCCCGGCTCGGCGACGAGGACGGAACTGAAGGGGGCCCCGGTCCACAGCGGCTGTCCGAGGTCCAGTGACGCGCCGGGGGCCACGATCAGGCCCTCGACCTGAGGAGAGGCCGCCAGCACCGCGAGCGGCCGCAGCACCTGGTCGGTGTCGGCGAGGCCCAGCCGTACGGACAGGACCAGTTCGGCGCGCGGGCCCTTCACGGGGTCGGCGAGGGACGAGGTGGGGTCGGCCATCGGCTGGGCCGACATGCCGAGCGTGGCGTAGCGCACGACATCGCCGTCGACGAAGCGGAGCACCTCGATGCGGTCCGTGCCGAGGAACGTGACATCGGCGCGCGCGTCCGGCTCCCCCAGCGCCGTACGGAGCCGGGCCTCGACCAGATCAAGAATTTCTCCCATGCCGCGAGCATAGAACGCGTCCGGAACGGGCAAAGGACGGGATTGGCTCCTCACCCGGCTGATAGCCTGAGGCGTCGGTCGGGACAGCACGCAGAAGCGTCGCTCTCAGTCCTGACAACACGTGATCCCCCACGGGGGACCGGCCGGAGGAGGTGGGGCCGCGGTGGATCCAAGTCGACCGTGCAGTACCAACCGCCCTTCCGCACGACGCCTTCCTTCTGTGATCTGACGCCCTTCCCGGACGTCATCACGGCAGTTCGCGCACCGGAAGCGCCCCTCGTTTTTGCCTGTCTGTAGCGAACGCCGTCATCGTGCCCGCGCGGTGCCGCCCGCTTTGCGGACGTGAGCGCACGTCCCCATTCCGGGCTGTTCCACGTGCCCGCCGACGGCCCTCCGTGAAGAGGAGCCAGCCATGTCGATGATCCGTGACCTGCGCGCCGCCGTGCGCCCGTCCCTGCGCAAGGGCAACACCCCGTACAACAGTTACGACGCGACCCGCGACCCGTCCGCCTCCAGCGCCGTCGTCGACTGCGCGGTCTACCGGGACGGACGCCGGGTCACCGAGGTCTCCTGCCTGACGCCGCGCGAGGCGATGCTGCGCGTGCGGGAGGAGGGCGGCTTCGCCTGGATCGGTCTGCACGAGCCGACCGAGGAGGAGTTCGCCGGCATCGCCCGGGAGTTCGGCCTCCACCCGCTCGCCGTCGAGGACGCGGTCCACGCCCACCAGCGGCCCAAGCTCGAACGGTACGACGACACGCTGTTCACCGTCTTCAAGACGATCCACTACGTCGAGCACGCCGAACTGACCGCGACCAGCGAGGTCGTCGAGACCGGTGAGGTGATGTGCTTCACCGGGCGGGACTTCGTGATCACCGTCCGGCACGGCGGTCAGGGTTCGCTGCGCGCCCTGCGCCACCGCCTCCAGGAGGACCCGGAGCTGCTCGCCAAGGGGCCGTCCGCGGTGCTGCACTCCATCGCGGACCACGTCGTCGACGGCTACATCGCGGTGGCGGCCTCGGTCCAGGACGACATCGACGAGGTGGAGATCGACGTGTTCTCCACCCCCGCGAAGGGCGGCACGCGGGGTTCGGACGCGGGCCGCATCTACCAGTTGAAGCGCGAGGTCCTGGAGTTCAAGCGCGCCGTGTCGCCGCTGTTGCGGCCGATGCAGCTGCTGAGCGAGCGCCCGATGCGGCTGATCGACCCCGACATCCAGAAGTACTTCCGCGACGTGGCCGACCACCTCGCCCGGGTGCACGAGGAGGTCATCGGCTTCGACGAGCTGCTCAACTCGATCCTCCAGGCCAACCTGGCGCAGGCGACCGTCACGCAGAACGAGGACATGCGCAAGATCACCTCCTGGGCGGCGATCATCGCCGTCCCGACGATGATCTGCGGGGTCTACGGCATGAACTTCGAGCACATGCCCGAACTCCGGTGGACGTACGGCTATCCGATGGTGCTGGCCCTCATCGGTGTCGTCTGCTTCTCCATCCACCGCACCCTCAAGCGCAACGGCTGGCTCTAATAGAGTTCGGGCATGACTTCATCTGACGTGTTGCTTGCCCGGGCTCTCGTCGAGGAGGCCACCAAGAAGTCCGGCCTGATCTGGGTGCGGGGCACCGGACCCGCCCGGGCTCTGTGGCACGTGTGGCACGAGGGTGCGGCCGTGCTCGTCGGGGACGGCCCGGGGGAACAGCCGTTCCCTTCCGGACTGGACGCCGGGGCCGCGGCCGAGGTGACCGTACGCAGCAAGGACAAGGGCGGCAGGCTCGTGGCCTGGACCGCCGCCGTCACCGTGCTGGAGCCGCGTTCCGAGGAGTGGGAGGCGGCGGTCGGCGAACTCAGGGGCAAACGGCTGAACGCCCCGGACGCCGAACAGCTGACGGATCGCTGGGCCCGTGAGTGCCGTGTCGTACGGCTGACGCCCGGTGCGTCGAGCACCGACCTTCCCGACGGTTCACTGGCGGTCGCGCCGCTGCCCACCGGGGCGACGACGCGCCGGACGGCTCCCGCCGCGCTCCCCCGGCTGCTGCTGAAGCGCCGCGGGAAGCGCTGACCGTGCCCGCAGGCCGGAGTGCGTGAGGAACCGGCCGTCAGCCGGAGGACTTGGGCAACTGGCCGCCGTAGTCGACGGTCTCGTTCTCGGCCGGCGCCTCCAGCTCGAAGGCATGGCCCCAGTCGGCGAGGGTGACGGTGCCGCCGCCCCCGCCACGGGCGACACGCAGGGGATACGGCGTGCCCTTGAGGGAGACGTCCAGCGCACCACCCTCACCCTTTCCGCCCATGATCTGCACGGTACGCACTCCGCCGACCGTGCCCCGGTCGCCCTTGTTGACCTTCCCGTGCAGGCTCAGCATCCCGTCGAGGAGCGTGTCCTTCTCCGTGAAGCCGCGCAGCTGCTGGTAGGTCGGGTCGTCCTCCGGGACCTTGACGTACATGCCGTCGAGCTTGTCGGCCGCCTGGTCGCTCCCGTCGTCGCCCTGCTCGTGCTTCCAGAAGCCCGCGTCGGCCTTGAGGAAGAGTTCGTCGCCGACGCGCAGCAGTTCGAAGGTGTTCTGCTTCGAGGTGACCGACCCGGTGCCGCCCTTGCCGCTGAGCTGCATGTTCAGGGTGTACGTCCCGCCCTTGCTGACCAGTTTTCCCGTCAGGCGCACGGCGTCCGCGGCACCGGCGGCGGCCCGCGCCTTCTTGTCGATCTGTTCTGCCGTCAGCTTGCCGACGCCGTTGGTCCCCTTGTCCGGGTCCTCTCCGGCGCAGGCCGTGAGCGCGACGGTCAGCCCCGCGCAGAGCACCACGGCGAAAGCGGTCCGGCGACGGGCCCGGACGACCGGGGCGGAAGAGGTCACGGGCGCACTGCCTCTCATCTGTGTCGGGGGTTGGCAGACCGCAGCGTACCCGTGCCGCGCACGCCCTTCGGCAGAGCTCCGTACGGACGGTCCGCCGGGGCGGCACGGACAGGTACGGGCTAGCCTGATCACGGCGAAGGAGGACGTGAGGGACGGAGGGAGGCGCACAGGATGGCTGCAGGCACTCCCAGGGTTTTCGTCTCGCACCTCGCCGGCGTACCGGTGTTCGACCCCAACGGCGACCAGGTGGGCCGGGTCCGCGACCTGGTGGCGATGCTCCGGGTCGGCGGCAAGCCGCCCCGGCTGCTGGGCATGGTCGTCGAGGTCGTCAGCAGGCGGCGCATCTTCGTGCCGATGACCCGGGTGACGGGGGTCGAGTCGGGCCAGGTCATCACCACCGGAGTGGTCAACATGCGGCGCTTCGAGCAGCGCCCGACCGAGCGACTCGTCCTCGGCGAGTTCCTTGACCGGCGGGTGCGCCTCGTGGAGACGGACGAGGAGGTGACCGTCCTCGACGTCGCCATCCAGCAGCTCCCGGCCCGCCGCGACTGGGAGATCGACAAGTTCTTCGTACGCAAGGGCCGCGGCGGAGCCCTGCGCCGCAAGGGCGAGACGCTGACCGTGGAGTGGTCGGCGATCAGCGGCTTCTCGCTGGAGGAGCAGGGACAGGGCGCCGAGAACCTGGTGGCGACCTTCGACCGGCTGCGCCCCACCGACGTCGCCAACGCCCTGCACCATCTGACGCCCAAGCGCCGGGCCGAGGTCGCCGCGGCCCTCGACGACGACCGGCTGGCCGACATCCTGGAGGAGCTCCCCGGTGACGACCAGGTGGAGATCCTCGGCAAGCTGGCGGAGGACCGCGCCGCGGACGTCCTGGAGGCGATGGACCCGGACGACGCCGCCGACCTGCTCTCGGAGCTGCCGGAGGCCGACAAGGAGCGGCTGCTGGCCCTGATGCGGCCGGACGACGCCGCCGACGTACGGCGCCTGCTGTCGTACGAGGAGCGGACCGCGGGCGGGCTGATGACGACCGAGCCGATCATCCTGCGGCCCGACGCCACGGTCGCGGACGCGCTGGCCAGGGTCCGCCGGCAGGACCTGTCGCCCGCGCTGGCCGCGCAGGTGTACGTCTGCCGGTCGCCTGACGAGACCCCCACCGGCAGGTACCTGGGCACCGTGCACTTCCAGCGGCTGCTCCGGGACCCGCCGTTCACCCTGGTCAGCTCGATCGTCGACAGCGATCTCGTGCCCCTCACGCCGGAGACCCCGCTGCCGGCCGTGACCAGCTATCTGGCCGCCTACAACCTGGTCTCGGTGCCCGTGGTCGACGAGAGCGGGTCGCTGCTCGGCGCGGTGACCGTCGACGACGTGCTGGACCACCTGCTGCCCGAGGACTGGCGCGAGACCGACTTCCAGGGCGAGGAGGGGATCGCCGGTGGCCGCTGAGGAACGTTCGAGGGCCGTGCCGACGGGCGCGTCGGGCATCGTGCGCCCGCCGCGGCCCCGGCTCGACATCCCGAAGGCACCGAGGCGCCGGCTGGTGCCCGAGTACGACCCCGAGGCGTTCGGCCGGTTCTCCGAGCGCATCGCCCGGTTCCTGGGCACGGGACGGTTCATCGTCTGGATGACGCTGATCATCATCGTCTGGGTGGTGTGGAACATCTTCGCGCCGCAGGAGGTGCGGTTCGACGAGTACCCCTTCATCTTCCTGACCCTGATGCTCTCCCTCCAGGCCTCCTACGCCGCCCCGCTGATCCTCCTCGCGCAGAACAGGCAGGACGACCGCGACCGGGTGACGCACGAGCAGGACCGCAAGCAGAACGAGCGCTCGATCGCGGACACCGAGTTCCTCAGCCGGGAGATCGCCGCGCTCCGGATGGGCCTCGGTGAGGTCGCCACCCGCGACTGGATCCGCTCGGAGCTGGAGGCCATGGTGAAGGATCTGGAGGAGCGCCGGCTCTTCTCCCAGGCCGAGAGTGACGAAGGCGACCACGGAGGGGCTACCCGCCCGTAGGCACCCGCGCCGTACCGCCCACCCGTCGCCCACCACCACCCTTCCAAGGAACGCTGCGCGCGCACCCGTACCCGTCGCCCACCACCACCCTTCCAAGGAACGCTGCGCGCGCACCCGTACCCGTCGCCCACCACCACCCTTCCAAGGAACGCTGCGCGCGCACCCGTACCCGTCGCCCACCACCACCCTTCCAAGGAACGCTGCGCGCGCACCCGTACCCGTCGCCCACCACCACCCTTCCAAGGAGCGCTGCGCGCACCCGTACTATCGGGGTATGGCTACGGAAGACGCGGTGCGCGAAGCGCTGGCGACAGTGAACGACCCGGAGATCCACCGGCCGATCACCGAGCTCGGCATGGTGAAGTCGGTCGGGATCGACCCTGACGGTGTGGTCGCTGTCACCGTGTATCTCACGGTCTCCGGCTGCCCCATGCGCGAGACGATCACCAAGAACGTGACCGACGCGGTGGCCCGTGTCGAGGGCGTGTCGCGGGTCGAGGTCACGCTCGACGTGATGAGCGACGAACAGCGCAAGGAGCTCGCCGCGTCGCTGCGCGGCGGCACCGCGGAGCGCGAGGTGCCGTTCGCCAAGCCCGGCTCGCTGACCCGGGTCTACGCGGTGGCGTCCGGCAAGGGCGGCGTCGGCAAGTCCTCGGTGACGGTCAACCTCGCGGCGGCGATGGCCGCCGACGGCCTCAAGGTGGGTGTGGTCGACGCGGACATCTACGGGCACAGCGTGCCCCGGATGCTCGGCGCCGACGGCAAGCCGACCCAGGTCGAGAACATGATCATGCCGCCCTCCTCGCACGGCGTGAAGGTGATCTCCATCGGCATGTTCACCCCGGGCAACACCCCGGTGGTGTGGCGCGGTCCCATGCTCCACCGCGCGCTGCAGCAGTTCCTCGCCGACGTGTACTGGGGCGACCTGGACGTCCTGCTCCTCGACCTGCCGCCGGGCACCGGTGACATCGCGATCTCCGTGGCGCAGCTCGTCCCGAACGCCGAGATCCTGGTCGTCACGACCCCGCAGCAGGCCGCCGCCGAGGTGGCGGAGCGGGCCGGCTCGATCGCCGTGCAGACCCACCAGAAGATCGTCGGTGTCGTCGAGAACATGTCGGGCATGCCGTGCCCGCACTGCGACGAGATGGTCGACGTCTTCGGTTCGGGCGGCGGACAGCGGGTCGCCGACGGGCTGACCAGGACGGTCGGTGCCGAGGTTCCGGTGCTGGGGTCCATCCCGATCGACGTACGGCTGCGCGAGGGCGGCGACGAGGGCAAGCCCGTCGTCCTTTCCGACCCGGACTCCCCCGCGGGCTCCGCGCTGCGCTCCATCGCGGAGAAGCTGAGCGGCCGTCAGCGCGGCCTGTCCGGCATGTCGCTGGGTCTCACCCCGCGCAACAAGTTCTGAGCGTCCGACGGGCGGTGGGCGGCCTCCTCGGAAGTCCGCCCACCGCCCGTGCGCGTGTCGCTCAGCTCTCGTCGTACGAGGCGATGTCGCCGATCACCGCGAAGCCCAGACCGTAGGCGCTCATACCGCGCCCGTACGCGCCGATGTGCACCCCGTCGGGGGCCGAACCCGCGAGCACCCAGCCGAACTCGGACTCCCTGTAGTGGAAGTCCACCGGTACGCCGTCCACGGGGAGGGACAGCGTCGACCAGGGCGCGCGGCCCAGATCGTCCGCGAGCTCGAACGCGGTCTCCGTCTGCTGGTTCAGCCATTCGCCACGCAGCGTGTGGTCCATCTGCGGGGGCCAGGTGCAGTCCAGCAGGCCCGAGCCCGCCAGCCAGGCCGCCGACGACACCGTGGTGGCGTCCAGCACCCCCGTACCGTCGTCGCTGTCCCGCACCGGGCTGCTGCCCACGGTCACGACCACCGCGAAGCGTGCCTTCTCCGCCCCCGCGTCGGCCCGCACGACGGGCTCCTCGCCGTGCCCGGTGGAACCGTGCTGCACCGTGTCGTCCGCCGCGGCGGTGACGTGCATCAGCCAGCGCGGGCCCGTGAAGGCCTCGTCCAGCCCGTACCAGGGGAACGGCGCCTTGAGATAGCCGTCGACAGTACGCCGGGTCGCCGGCACCCCCTCTGCGGTGTCCGCGCTGGGCGCACCGTCCGCCCCTGCCCGACTCGTCGTCTCCATCTGCCCGGCCGCCTCCTCGATCTTTCGCTGATCCGGAGCGGCCCTCCCCCCGTGGGCATGGGCAAACTCGCAACCGGACAGATGGAGAATAGCCATACCGTCCGGACGAGTCGGGATTGACGGTCTCAGGTGGCGTCGGCGTCGAAGGGCGGGCGCTCGTCCCTCACCGGCTGCGCGGGCTTCTTGAGGGGGTCGGGCGTGGTCTTCTCGAGAAGGTCGGGCGCGGACTTCTCGAGCAGGTCGGGTGTGGCGGCGGCACCGGCCGCGGCCGCCGCGGGGGCGCTCTCGCGGCCGTTCACCGCGTCGGTGACCTCGGCCATCTCCTTGCGCAGGTCGAAGCTCTCGCGGATCTCCTTGAGCCCCAGGTCGTCGTTGCCGTCCATGAGCTGCTTGCGGACGAACGTCTTGGGGTTGAGGTCCTCGAACTCGAAGTCCTTGAACTGCGGACCGAGCTCCGAGCGGATGTCCTCCTTGGCGCTGTCCGAGAACTCGCGGATCTTGCGGATGGTGCGCGTGACGTCCTGGATGACCTTCGGGAGCTTCTCCGGGCCGAATACGAGCACGGCGAGAACCACGAGCGTCAGCAGCTCGAGTGCGCCTATGTCATTGAACACCTTGCTGCTCCTCGTGTTCTCTGCGTCTTCTCCGCGTGGTCTCCGCCGCCAGGTCAGGGGCCCGGACCGCTCCACGGTACCCGGCGAAGCTGTCCGTGCGGTACCTGCCGGTGGCCGTCAGGTACCGCTCGCGGAGCCCAGGGTCAACGTCATGGACAGGTCCTTGCCACCGCGTTCCAGGACGAGACGGAGCCGGTCGCCGGGCCGGTGGGCGCGGATCTTGACGATCAGTTCCTCACCGCTGTGCACGCGCTGGCCCTCCACCTCGGTGATGATGTCGCCCGACCGGATGCCCGCCTCGGCGGCCGGACCCCCCTCGGTCACCGCGGCACCGTCGCCCGCCTCGCCGCCGACCTTGGCCCCGTCCCCGGTGAACTCCATGTCGAGCGTGACGCCGATCACGGGGTGGGTGGCCTTACCGGTGTTGATCAGCTCCTCGGCGACCCGCTTGCCCTGGTTGATCGGTATCGCGAAGCCCAGGCCGATGGAACCGGACTGGCCGCCGTCGAGGCCGGTTCCGCTGTCGGCGGCGCGGATGGCGCTGTTGATGCCGATGACGCGGGCCTCGGCGTCGACCAGGGGGCCGCCGGAGTTTCCCGGGTTGATCGGGGCGTCGGTCTGCAGGGCGTCGACGTAACTGACGTCGGTGCCGTCGCCCTTCTCGCCGCCCGCGGTGATGGGACGCTCCTTGGCGCTGATGATGCCGGAGGTGACCGTGTTGGACAGGTCGAAGGGCGCGCCGATCGCCACCACCGGGTCGCCCACCCGCACGTTGTCGGAGTTGCCGAGGGGAAGCGGTGTGAGGCCGGAGACGCCGGTCACCTTGACGACGGCCAGGTCGTAGCCGCTGTCCTTGCCGACGATCTCGGCCGCCGCGCTCTCCCCGCCGCTGAAGGTGACGGTGATGTCGCCGTTCGAGCCCGCCGGGGCGACCACGTGGTTGTTCGTGAGGATGTGGCCCTTGTCGTCGAGGACGAAGCCGGTGCCCGTACCGGACTCGGCGGAGCCGTTGACGTGCAGGGTGACCACGCTGGGCAGTGCGCTGGCGGCGATACCGGCGACGCTGTCGGGTGCCCGCCCGCCGGCGCCCCGGCCGGACTGCGGCAGTTCGACCGTGGTCAGACCGCCGTTGCGCTCGACGTAGGCGCCTATCCCGCCGCCGATCCCGCCTGCGAGGAGGGCGAGCAGCACCGCTCCGACGAGGACCGTTCCCCGGCGGGCCCTGCGCGGCCGTGCGCTGTCCGTGCCCTGGTGGCCGGGCCCGGGGTGGCTCAGCGGCTGCTGGGGCGCCCCCCACGGGTCGTAACGCAGCCACTGGGAGGTCTGCTGGGAGGTCTGGGGGACCGGGTGCTGCTGCGGCACGGTGTGCTGCGGGGGCGGCGGCGCCCAGGCCTCCGCGTGGTGCCCCTGGCCGTCCTGTGCCGGAGCGGGTGCGGAGGCGGCGGCCGCACCGTGGCCGTTCGTGCCCGCGTACGGCGGCGGCACGGGCGTCCCGTGGGCGGGAGTCGGCACCGGGCGCTGCACGGGCGGTGCGGGCGCCCACGGTCCCGGGCCTCCGTAGGGAGGGGTGCTGTACTCGTCGGGCGCGTGCAGCGGCTGCGTACGGTGCGGTTCGGTGACGGACGGCACGGGCGCGGCCGGCACCGGTGTGTCCTGGTCGGCGACGGGCGGCGCCGGTGCGGTGGCCGGCGGTGCGGGCGTGTAGTCGCCGTCCGCTGTCGTCGGCAGGGTGCGCTCCCCGCGCAGGGGCCCGGGGGGCCCGCCGGGGTCGGTATGCGCCCCCACCACCGTGTCCGGGGCGGGCACGGCAGCGGAGTGGGTGGCGGCCGGCTCGCCCTCCGGCCCGGCCGGACGGTCCCGTCCCGCTGAGGGGCGGCTCCACCACTTCGCCTTCGGCCCGCTGGGCTTCCCGTCGTCCATGCTCTCCCCGCAACTGGCCCGTGCACGCCCCACAGAGGCGTCCCTGCCGGAATTCAACCAGGTTTGCGAATGGGCGCGCAGGGTCCCGGTCAGCGCAGCGGGGTGAGCGGCATCGCGCGGTCGTGCAGCAGCGGGGCGGAGGGCGTCGCCGACGGCTTCGGGTCCTCTCCCCCGCCGACCGCGGCCGAGTACAGCGGGCCGGCGTCCGTCGGGCGTATCAGCGGCGGCACGGCCACGTTGAGCACCGGGAAGACGAAGGTGCCCCCGGTGAGCACCGAGGTGCTCAGCAGTGTGGGCGCGGAGGCGGACGCGGGCCGGGCGGACGAGGACGGCGCGGCACTCGGCCGGGCGCTCGCGTCCTCTCCGAAGGCGAGGGCACCGCCACCACTGCGGCTGGCGGCCGCGGTGGCACCGCCCGTGCGGTCGTCGGCGGCGAGCGGGGTGGCGTTGCTGCCCGCGCCCTCGGCACTGAGCGGCGGCTCGGGGCCGTAGTCGAGCGGAAGCGAGCCTCCGAGTGCGATGGCCGCGAGCGAGACGGCGCTGGCCGCGACGAACGCGAAGCGCCTCGCGCGCCAGGGCGAACGCTCGGCGTCCCGGGCCACGTCATGGACGCGGAAGCCGGAACCGGAGGGGCCGCCGGGCAGCACGGAGGTCGAGCCGTGAGCGGTGGGAAGGTATCCGAAGCCGTCCAGCGGAGAGCGCGCCTGGTCGGCCGGCCCGCCGGACTGCAGAACGGGGAAGACCCCCTCCCCGAAGCGCGGGCCGCCGCCCGGGCCCTCACCGCCACCGCCGGGAAGCCCCTGCAGACGGGCGAGGAAGCCCTCCGAGGGCGAAGGGGCCGCCGATGTCGCGAAGGCGCTCTTCAGCCGCCGCTGGGAGTCGGCCTCGGCCTTGCACCGGGCGCAGGTCGCCAGGTGGGCCAGGACCCGCTCCCGGGCATCGTGTTTGAGCTCGCCGTCGACGAGCGCGGCGAGCCGGTCCCCCAGATGCTGTTCGGCCGGGGTCGCACCTGTGCCACTCACGCCGTCCCGCCCTCCCCCGCGAGGACAGCGTCCGCGAGGGAACGCTGCTCGGCGCGGGCCTCGGGCGAACGGTGCTGGAGCGCCTTGCGCAGGTGCGACCGACCGCGGTGGATGCGGCTGCGCACGGTCCCGAGCTTGACGCCGAGCGTGGCGGCGATCTCCTCGTACGAGAGGCCCTCGATGTCGCAGAGCACCACCGCGGCACGGAATTCGGGCGCGAGCGTGTCCAGCGCCTGCTGGACGTCCGCGTCGAAGTGCGTGTCGTTGAAGACCTGCTGCGGGGACGGCTCACGGCTCGGCAGTCGCTCGGCCGCGTCGTCGCCGAGGGAGTCGAAACGGATCCGCTGCTTGCGGCGGACCATGTCCAGGAAGAGATTCGTCGTGATCCTGTGCAGCCAGCCCTCGAAAGTGCCGGGTGTGTAGGTCGACAGCGACCGGAACACCCGGACGAAGACCTCCTGGGTGAGGTCCTCGGCGTCGTGCTGGTTACCCGTCAGCCGGTACGCGAGACGGTACACACGGGCGCTGTGCGTGCTGACGATCTCTTCCCATGAGGGCGGGGTCCACGCCTGGGAATCCGCATCTGAGGCGAAGGTCGCGGTCGGTGCGGAAGCGTTGGAAGAACGGTCAGCGGTGTCGGTCACGGATTTCGGCTCACCCGCCGACCCGAGAAGCCGCCGCAGCGCGCCTCTCCGATCCACAGGCGCAGCCGCACCTCCCCTATCGGCTCTGGTGGTGTCCAGCGGAGCCCCTACCATAACCACCTCGCCCGTTAGCTCCGGATAAGCCTTTTTACCTGCTGGTGCCCCGGTGTCTCCGGGAGCAAGAGGAACATTCCGGACCCGGCCGCAGGGCCTGGTCGGCGCGTTCCCCCTCGCCCCTTCATAACGCCCGGTCCCATCTGCGGGTTCCCGGGTGCAGCGGATACAGTCACCGTTGCGCCAACTACGGGGACAGGAGAGGGTCATTACCGCCAACCGGCAGACGAGCTGGGCATTCGCCGACGCCTTTGTCGCCGAGGAAGAAGCTCTGCTCTGGGCCCGGGACCGGGCCCACGAGGCGGGGATCCGCCCGGTGTCGTCAGGCACCGGTGCGGCACTGCGCCTGCTCGCTGCCACCGCGGACGCCAAAGCGGTGGCCGAGATCGGCACCGGGACCGGCGTGTCCGGCATCTATCTGCTGCAGGGCATGCGCGCGGACGGCGTGCTGACGACCGTCGACCCGGAACCCGAACGCCAGCAGTTCGCCCGTGAGGCCTTCCGGGCCGCCGGCTTCGCCACGAACCGCGCCCGCTTCATCCCCGGGCGTGCCCTCGACGTACTGCCGCGCCTCGCGGACGGCGGGTACGACCTCGTCTTCTGCGACGGCGACCGGCTGGAGAGCCTGGACTGTCTGGCTGAATCGTTGCGTCTGCTCAAGCCGGGCGGTCTCGTCTGCTTCGAGGGCGTCTTCGCGGACGGCCGCACGATCGACTCGGCCGCCCAGCCGGCCGAGGTACTGCGCCTGCGCGAACTGCTGCGGGCCGTACGGGAGAGCCAGGAGCTCATGGCGACGCTGCTCCCGGTGGGCGACGGCCTGCTGTGCGCGGTCCGGCGCGGCTGACCCCTTCCGGATCCGTTCGACCTCACGTCGGCCCGTCCGTCGTCCGTTCGCGGGATCCGGCGTCGACGCACCGCTGCCCCGGCACGGAAACCGTGTGCCGGGGCAGCAGTGAAGTGTGGGCGCTACGGCCTCAGCCGACGACCTTCTTCAGCGCGTCACCGAGTGCGTCTGCCTCGTCCGGAGTCAGCTCGACGACAAGCCGACCGCCGCCTTCGAGCGGAACGCGCATGACGATGCCCCGCCCCTCCTTTGTCACCTCGAGCGGGCCGTCGCCCGTCCGCGGCTTCATGGCCGCCATGCTCGTTCCCCTTCCTGAAACCAGCTCATCGCAGCCGGCGGCTCCATGACAGGCGCTGCCTCACCGGCGTCGAACACAATGCTTCCTCCGCATTATCCCGCATCGGAGACCCCGATGACCAACATCGGTCGGCATCGCTTACGCAACGCGCTTTCCCATAACCACCCAATTCGGCGATCCGGCTGCGATACTGCGCCACCTTCACCCCCCAGCCGAGGTCCAATCGTTAGACGCAGGTCACATGTCCGGCCCGCCGGAAGTCCGCCATGCTTGCCTCGACAGGCAACGACGCCGGCCCCGTAAGGAGATCCCTCAATGGCCGACACCACGGCTGACCCGGTGCTCACGGACGTGAGCGACGGGCTCGCGACGATCACGATCAACCGCCCCGACGCGATGAACGCCATGAACACGGACGCGAAGGTCGCGCTGCGCGACGCCCTGCGGGCGGTCGCCGACGATCCCGCCGTACGGGCGGTTCTGCTCACGGCCGCCGGGCGCGCCTTCTGCGTGGGCCAGGACCTCAAGGAGCACGTCGCCAAGCTCTCCGAGGCCCGTGGGTCGGACGGCGGGAACGCGCTGAGCACGGTGCGGGAGCACTACAACCCGATCGTCCGCGCCATCACCGAGATGGAGAAGCCCGTGGTCGCGGGGGTCAACGGGGTCGCAGCGGGGGCGGGCTTCGGCTTCGCGCTCGCCGCCGACTACCGCGTGGTCGCCGACACCGCCGCCTTCAACACCTCCTTCGCGGGCGTCGCCCTGACCGCCGACTCGGGCGTCTCGTGGACCCTGCCGCGCCTCATCGGTGCGAGCCGCGCGGCGGACCTGCTCTTCTTCCCGCGCTCGATCACCGCCCAGGAGGCCTACGAGCTGGGCATCGCGAACAGGGTGGTGCCCTCGGCGGACCTGGCGAAGGAGGCACAGGCGGTGGCCCGGGCCCTGGCGGAGGGGCCCACGGTGGCGTACGCGGCCCTGAAGGCGTCCGTGGCGTACGGCGCCGGCCACACGCTCGCCGAGACACTGGAGAAGGAGGACGAGCTCCAGACGAAGGCGGGCGCGTCGCGGGACCACACGATCGCGGTCGAGGCGTTCCTCACCAAGCAGCCGGCGAGGTACCTCGGCGCCTAGGCGGGGCTACCGGCCGCCGCCCCGGGCGACACAGTCGGCCAGATGGTCGTCGACCAGCCCGCACGCCTGCATCAGGGCGTAGGCGGTCGTGGGGCCGACGAAGCGGATGGACCGCTTCTTCAGGTCCTTGGCCAGCGCGGTGGATTCCGGGGTGATCGCCGGGACGTCGCCGAGGGTGCGCGGGGCGGGGCGGGCGGCGGGGTCGGGGGCGTGGGACCAGATCAGTGCGTCCAGCTCGCCCTCGCCCCAGCCGGCCAGCACCTTGGCGTTGGCGAGCGTGGCGTCGATCTTCGCGCGGTTGCGGATGATCCCGGCGTCGGCGAGGAGCCGTTCCCTGTCGGCGTCGGTGAACTCCGCCACGGCGGGGATCCTGAACCCGGCGAAGGCGCTGCGGAACCCTTCGCGACGGCGCAGGATCGTCAGCCACGACAGCCCCGACTGGAAGGCCTCCAGGCAGAGCCGCTCGAAGAGGGCGTCGTCGCCGTGGACCGGACGTCCCCACTCGGTGTCGTGATAGGCGAGGTAGTCCTCCGTGGACAGGCCCCACGGGCAGCGCGGGCGGCCGTCGGCGGCTGCCACGGCGCCGCTCACCGCCCGTCCTCGCCGTCCTGCGGGCCGTCCTCGCCGGGGTCCTGCTCGCCGGGGCGCTTGAACAGGTCCGGGCCGCCGTTCACCGCGGTCGCCTGGGCACCGGCGAGCGCCGACTCCAGCTCGGCGATGTGGGCGTCCCGCTCGGCCAGCTCGGCACCGAGCCGGCCGAGGGCCTCGTCCACGTCCGTCATGCGGTAGCCGCGCACGGCCATGGGGAGCCGCATGGCCTCGACGTCGGCGCGGCCGACGGGGCGGTTCGCGGGCAGCGGGTCGGTGAGCCGCTCGGACTCGACGTCCTGCAGCACCGGGCTTCCGCCTCCGCCGACCACCGCCAGGGTGACCGCGGCCACGACCACGGCCATCGTGAGCAGCAAGAACCAGAACACGTGCATCTCCCCGGAAGCGGAATACCTGTCCAGGTCAGATCGTGCCATGCGCCACCGACGGTTAGGGTCGCAGGCGGGCTACAGGGAGGAACCAGGAATGCGAAGCGGGGCGCTCAGGCTGGGGCGGCGGGAGTTCGGACCTCATGAGCCGGTGATCATGGCGATCGTGAACCGGACCCCCGATTCCTTCTACGACCAGGGGGCGACGTTCCGCGACGAACCCGCGCTCTCCAGGGTCGAGCAGGCCGTCGCGGAAGGCGCCGCGATCATCGACATCGGCGGGGTGAAGGCCGGTCCCGGCGAGGAGGTGACCGCGCACGAGGAGGCCCGTCGCACGGTGGGCTTCGTCGCCGAGGTGCGGCGCCGCCACCCGGACGTCGTGATCAGTGTGGACACCTGGCGGCACGACGTCGGTGAGGCCGTCTGCGAGGCCGGGGCCGATCTCCTGAACGACGCGTGGGGCGGCGTCGACCCGAAGCTGGCGGAGGTGGCCGCACGGTACGGTGCCGGGCTGGTGTGCACGCACGCGGGCGGCGCGGAGCCCCGTACCCGGCCGCACCGGATCGCGTACGACGACGTGGTGTCCGACATCCTGGGGGTGACCCTGGGCCTCGCGGAGCGTGCCGTGGAGCTCGGGGTGAGGCCGGACGGGATCATGATCGATCCCGGTCACGACTTCGGGAAGAACACCCGGCACTCGCTGGAGGCGACACGCCGGCTCGACGAGATGACGGCCACGGGATGGCCGGTGCTGGTCTCCCTCTCCAACAAGGACTTCGTCGGTGAGACGCTCGACAGGCCGGTGAAGGAACGCGTGATCGGCACGCTCGCGACGACGGCCGTCTCGGCGTGGCTGGGGGCGCGGGTCTACCGCGTGCACGAGGTGGCCGAGACCCGCCAGGTCCTGGACATGGTGGCGTCCATCGCGGGCCACCGGCCACCGGCCGTCGCGCGGCGGGGACTGGCGTAGGGGTTCCTACTCCGGCAACCTCCGCGGGGCGGTCCTCAGCGGCCGACCTCCTTCGTCACCAGCCGGACCGCCTCGTCCACGTCGTCCGTGACGTGGAACAGCAGCAGGTCCCGCTCGGACGCCTTGCCGCCCGCCACCACCGTGTCCCGCAGCCAGTCCACCAGGCCGCCCCAGTACGCCGTACCGAAGAGGACGATCGGGAAGCGCGTCACCTTGCCCGTCTGGACCAGGGTGAGCGCCTCGAAGAGCTCGTCCAGCGTGCCCAGACCGCCGGGCAGGACGACGAATCCCTGGGCGTACTTCACGAACATCGTCTTGCGGACGAAGAAGTAGCGGAAGTTGACACCGATGTCGACATGTGGATTCAGCCCGGACTCGAAGGGCAGCTCGATGCCCAGCCCGACCGAGACGCCCTTGGCTTCCCGGGCCCCCTTGTTCGCCGCCTCCATCGCTCCGGGGCCGCCGCCGGTGATGACGGCGAACCCCGCCTCGACCAGGGCCTTGCCGATCCGCACGCCCGCCTCGTACTCCGGCCCGTCGGCCGGGGTGCGGGCGGAGCCGAAGACGCTGATGGCGCTCGGCAGCTCGGCCAGCGCCCCGAAGCCCTCCACGAACTCCGACTGGATCCGCATGACCCGCCACGGGTCGGTGTGCACCCACTCGGAGTCACCCTCGGTGTCGAGCAGCCGCTGGTCGGTCGTGCCCGGCTGCACCTGGTCCCTGCGGCGCAGGACCGGGCCCATCCGCTGTTCCTCGGGCGGCACCGCGCCCTCGGGAATCTGCGCGCCCTCGGGGATCCGTGCGTCCTCCGGGTTGCCCATGACCTGCTCCCTCCGCCGACCTGCGTTGTGCGTGTGTCGCTTCAGCCTAGATCGGCGGAGGTTACGCGCAGGGGAATGCCGTGAGTCAGCTGGTGAGCCAGGAGCGCAGGCGCTCCTCGCAGTGCGTGATCCGGTCGACCGACACGTGCTCGTCCCGCTTGTGCGCGAACAGCGCGTCCCCGGGACCGTAGTTCACCGCGGGAACGCCGAGCGCGCCGAACCGGGAGACGTCGGTCCAGCCGAACTTGGGCTGTGCCGTGCCGCCGACCGCGTCCATGAACGCCTTGGCGGCGGGGTGCGAGAGCCCGGGCATCGCGGCGCCGGAGTGGTCGTCGACGGTGAACTCGACGACGCCGCAGTCCGCGAAGACCTCCCGGACGTGCGCCTCGGCCGCGTCGGGGTCCAGGTCGGGGGCGTACCGGTAGTTGACCACCACGGTGCAGGAGTCCGGGATGACGTTGGTGGCGACGCCGCCCTCGATGCCGACGGCGTTGAGCCCCTCGCGGTACTCCAGGCCGTCGATCACGGGGCGTCGCGGCTCGTACGCGGCGAGCCTGGCCAGCACGGGGGCCGCGGCGTGGATCGCGTTCGACCCCATCCAGCTGCGCGCGGAGTGGGCCCGCTCCCCCGCCAGCCGCAGGTGCACCCGGATGGTGCCCTGGCAGCCGCCCTCGACCTGCGCGTCGGAGGGCTCCAGGAGGACGGCGAAGTCCGCCTCGAGCCAGTCGGGGTGCGCTTCGGCCACGTGACCGAGGCCGTTGTGCTGGGCGGCGACCTCCTCGTTGTCGTAGAAGACGAAGGTCAGGTCGCGGTTGGGCTCCGGCACGGTCGCCGCGATCCGGAGCTGGACGGCCACGCCCGACTTCATGTCGGAGGTCCCGCACCCCCACAGCACGCCGTCGTCGTCGAGCCTGGACGGCACGTTGTCCGCGATCGGCACCGTGTCGATGTGACCGGCCAGCACGACCCGCTCGGCCCGGCCCAGCCGCGTCCTCGCCACGACGTTGTTGCCGTGGCGGTCGACGGTCAGGTGCGGCAGCGGGCGCAGGGCCGCCTCGATGGCGTCGGCGAGGTCCTTCTCCTGCCCGCTGACCGACGGGAAGTCGACCAGCCGGGCGGTGAGCTCCGGACCGTCCAGGGAGAGGTCAAGCGTGTGTCCGTCCATGTCCACGACCCTAAGCGACTTCGGTCGCCGGCCCGCTCGTACCCTCCAGTACGGTTGGCCTCGTGCCCCGGACGAGTCCTTCTCCCCGCCGCAGCCGCCTGTTCCGTGCCGCGGCCGCCTTCGCCGTGCTCGTGGCACTGGCGGGCTATCTGGCCCTGCAGTACCTCTCCGGCCACAAGGGTGCGCCCCGGTGCACCGTGGGGCCGTCCGGCGGGGGTGAGGGGCGGACGTACGAGCTGAGCCCCGAACAGGCCGCCAACGCCGCCACCATCTCCGCCGTGGGCACCACCCGCGGGCTGCCGGAACGCGCGGTGACCATCGCGCTGGCGACCGCCATGCAGGAGTCGTCCCTGCGCAACATCGACCACGGCGACCGGGACTCGCTCGGCCTCTTCCAGCAGCGCCCCTCGCAGGGGTGGGGAACGCCCGCGCAGATCATGGACCCGGTCTACTCCGCGGGGAAGTTCTACGAGCACCTCGCCGAGGTCCCCGGCTATTCGCGGCTGCCGCTGACCGTCGCCGCCCAGAAGGTGCAGAAGAGCGGCTTCCCGCAGGCGTACGCCAAGCACGAGCCGGACTCCGCGCTGCTGGCCGCCGCGCTGACCGGACGCTCCCACGCCTCCCTGACCTGCTCGCAGGCGTCGGCGACCGCCGAGGGCCCCGGCGACGCGGCAGAGGTGCGGTCCGATCTGGTGCGCGCGTTCGGGAAGGGCGTCCTGCCGTCACCCGGGTCGGCGGGCGCCGCCGCCGCGGGCACGGTGTCGGTGCCGGTGCCCGCCGGGGACGGCGCCTCCGGCCGCGGCTGGGAGCTCGCCCACTGGGCGGTCGCGCGGGCCGCGACCCTGCGCGTCGACGAGGTCTCCTACGCGGGCCGGGTGTGGACCGCCGACACCGGCTGGCGGACGGAACGCGCGGGACGCGAGGAACCGAGCACCACCGGCGTCCGGATGCGGCTCGCTCAGTAGTACGGCCCGTCATCCGTACGGGCCGTTCGGAGCTTGCCGAACGGCCGCTCCCGCCCGCACTTCGACCCGCCCGCCCTTCCGCCTCTTCCCCATGCGGGACAAGGGAAGTGACGGTTCGTCGGCCGCCTGCGGAACGCCCCCTTCGCCCGGGTTGCCGCATTGCGGATTATCGGACGCATTACCCAGTCTTTGCCCTGGTGCCCCGCAACCTTCCCCGCCCCCGGACCGGTTGTTCAGTGCGTCCGATCACCGGACAGGCGGATTCCACATCCGCCGAGAACCCGTTGACGTCCCGTCGAAGGAGCATCATGTCCCTCCCCCTGACCCGTCGGATCGCCCGTGCCGCGCTGCTGATCGCCGCGGGTGCGGCCCCCGTGGTCGGCGCGGCCGGTACAGCAGGCGCCGCGGGGCTCCCGCAGACTCCCGCGCTCGGCGGCCTGACCTCGCTCGACGGCGCGGGCCTGAGCAACACGCTGGACTCCGCCTCCCGGCAGGGATCCCAGGTCGCGAACGAGACCGGCGGCAAGGTGGTCGGCACGACCCTTCCCGCCGCCGGCAAGACCCTGGAGAAGGCCGGCACCGTGGCGGGCGGCGAGGTGACGGAGGACGCCCTCCCGACCAAGGGCCTCCCGACCCAGGGGCTGCCCACGAAGGGTCTGCCGATCGGCTGATCCACCGGATCGCGCGCGGAACGAACGCGTGAAGGGACCCCGGGAGCGCACACTCCCGGGGTCCCTCGGCACATCCGGCCGGACAGACCTCAGGACAGCCGCTCGACCGCAGCGTCCACGCGCTCGTCCGAGGCCGTCAGCGCCACCCGCACGAAGCGGTCCCCGGCCGGTCCGTAGAAGTCGCCCGGCGCCACCAGGACGCCGAGCTCCGCCAGGTGCGCCACGGTCTCCCAGCACGGCTCGTCACGCGTGGCCCAGAGGTAGAGGCTCGCCTCGCTGTGCTCGATCCGGAAGCCGTGGGCCTCCAGCGCCGCCCGCAGGGCCGTGCGCCGCCGCGCGTACCGCGCCCGCTGCTCCGCCACGTGCGTGTCGTCACCCAGCGCCGCGACCGTCGCCGCCTGGACCGGGGCCGGCGTCATCATCCCGCCGTGCTTGCGGATCTGGAGCAGCTCGCCGAGGACGGCCGCGTCACCCGCGACGAAGGCCGCGCGGTAGCCGGCGAGGTTGGAGCGCTTGGAGAGCGAGTGGACGGCGACGATGCCGTCGTACGTACCGCCGCAGACGTCCGCGTGGAGCACGGAGACCGGCTCGGCCTCCCAGCCGAGCTCCAGGTAGCACTCGTCGCTGAAGACCAGCACCCCGTGCTCACGCGCCCAGGCCACGATCCGGGTCAGCTCGTCCTTCGGCAGGACGCGGCCCGTCGGGTTGGACGGGGAGTTGAGCCAGAGCAGCTTCAGGCCCTCGGGGTCCAGCTCCGTCGGGTCGTCGTAGACGACGGGCTCGGCACCGCAGAGCCGCGCGCCGACCTCGTAGGTCGGGTAGGCGAGGCGCGGGTAGGCGACCTTGTCACCTGCGCCGAGCCCCAGCTGCGTCGGCAGCCAGGCGACGAGCTCCTTGGACCCGACGACCGGCAGCACGTTCTCGTGGGCCACGCCGACCGCGCCGAGCCTGCGCCCGGCCCAGCCGGTCAGGGCGTCACGCAGCGCCTCGGTCCCCCACACCGTCGGATAGCCGGGGCTGTCCGCCGCGGCGATGAGCGCCTGCTGGATCAGCTCGGGCACCGGGTCGACGGGCGTACCGACCGACAGGTCCACGATGCCGTCCGGATGGGCCGCGGCCGTCGCCTTGTGCGGCGCGAGCTTGTCCCAGGGGAAGACCGGGAGACGGGAGGAGACGGGAACTGCTTCGGACACGGAACTCTGCTTTCTCGTACGGGTGGGGCGGCTTTCTCGTACGGGTGAGGCGCCCGGAAAACACCTCGGCCCCGCACGGTGACGAGCCGTACGGGACCGGGCGGCGCTCGCTGTGCCGCTTACTGGTTCTGCGGCGGCAGCGCGGCGATGAACGCGTGGTCGCGCTCGATGAGGCCCAGCTTGGAGGCGCCACCCGGCGAGCCGAGGTCGTCGAAGAACTCGACGTTCGCCTTGTAGTAGTCCTTCCACTCCTCCGGGGTGTCGTCCTCGTAGAAGATGGCCTCGACCGGGCAGACCGGCTCACAGGCTCCGCAGTCGACGCACTCGTCCGGATGGATGTACAAGGACCGTGAGCCCTCGTAGATGCAGTCGACGGGGCACTCTTCGATGCAGGCCTTGTCCTTCACGTCGACACAAGGCTGCGCGATGACGTAGGTCACGCTGTCGTTCCTCCTCGGTAGGGCGTTGGCTCTCGCGCGGGAGCGCGGCGTCGTCGATGCCCGCCCCTAGTATCTCCGTTCCGGGGCACGATCCGAACAGGAGGGGCAGACAGAGCTGTGGAATTCACCATGGGCGGACGGCTCGAGGTTCGCATAACGCCCGCTGACGTGGGAAAACGGGTATCCGTACGGCGCGTCGTCGACGCTCCGGGCGAGGGTGCGAAGTTCACCGACACGGTCGGGGTTCTCACATCGTGGGACGACGACATGCTCTCGGTCACGACGAGGAGCGGCGAGAGCATCCACTTCGCACAATCCTCGCTGGTGGCGGGCAAGGTGGTGCCTTCGGCTCCGGCACGCCGCCGCGGCCCCGCCGCCTCCTTCGGTGAACTCGCGCCGGTCACCGCGCGTGCCTGGCAGCCCGTGGAGAGCGAACTCCTGGGCGACTGGCGGCTGCGCGCGGCCGGTGGATTCACCCGGCGCGCCAACTCCGTGCTGCCGCTCGGCGATCCGGGACTCCCGCTGGGTGAGGCGCTCGGGCGTGTCCGGCGCTGGTACGGGGACCGGGGGCTGCCCGCCCGTGTCCAGGCCGCGACGGGCGCCGAGGGCACCCAGGAGCGGCTCTGCGCGGACCTGGAGGAGTACGGATGGCGGCGCGAGGTGTCGGCCGAGGTGCGGATCGCGGCGCTCGCCCCGGTCGGCGACCAGGACACGGACGTCTCCGCGGTGCGGACGGCCCGGCAGCCCGACGAGGCGTGGCTCTCCCGGTACCAGCGCTTCGAGACCCCGGGGCCGCATGTGCTGGAGGTGCTGGGCAGCGGCCCCTCGGTGTGGTTCGCCTCCGTGCCGGGCGACGGTCCGGAGGGAGTGCCGGCCGCGATCGGACGCTGTGTGGTGGACGGCCGCTGGGCGGGGTTCATGGCCGTCGAGGTGGGCCCGGAGCACCGGCGCCGGGGTCTCGCCACGGCCGTCATGACGGCGCTGGCACGCACGGCGCTGGACGAGGGCGCCTCGGCCGCCTGGCTCCAGGTGGAGTCGGACAATGAAGGTGCCCGCGCCCTGTACGACGGCATGGGCTTCGCCACCCATCACCACTACCACCACTTCCGGCCCGAAGCGGAGACAGCAGCAGGGACGTGTCCTACATGAGCACCGAGGATCCCGGCAGGGCCGAACGACGGCAGCGGTTCGCCGAGGAGGCGCGCGCCGAGCGGCCGGACCTCGCACTGCTCTGCCTGCTGCTCGGCGCGGAGGCCTCCCCGCCGTCGCCCGGTGACGCCGATCCGTACGGCGTCGACGCGGCGCAGATCGAGCTGGACCGGCTGGCCGGCCTCCTGCCGTACGGAGCCCGCGGCCCCCGCGCGTGGGCGTCCGCGCTCGCCGAACTGCTGGGCGGGCGCTGCGGCTTCGCCGGCTCGTCCCCGGACTACCAGCGGCTGGACTCGTCGGTCCTCCAGCAGGTGCTGCGCCGCCGCAGAGGACTTCCCATCCTGCTGTCCGTGGTCTGGATCGAGGTGGCGCGGAGGGCCGGGGCGCCCGTCTACGGAGTGGCTCTCCCGGGCCATTTCGTGGTCGGTTTCGGCGACCCGGCCGACCATGTGCTGGCCGATCCCTTCGCCGGTGGCGCCCCGCTGAGCGGTGAGGACGCGGAGCTGATGGTGACGGGGGCGACCGGAGCCCCCCTGGCGGCGTCGATGCTGGTGCCGGCCCGGCCGCTGGAGACGGTGCTGCGGATCCTGAACAACATCCGCGCCTGGGCGACGGCCCGTCCCGAGCGCACCGACGTGGCGCTGTGGGCACTCGAACTCTCCCTGCTTCTGCCCTCGCACCCGGCCAGACTCCGCTACGAGCGGGCCCAGCTCCTCGTCCAGCGTGGGGAGTTCCTGCGGGGAGCGGCGGAGATGGACGAGTACGCCGAGATCGTGGACGGCATCGAGCCGACGGCCGCCGAGGCGATCCGCCACCGCGCCCAGGCGGCCAGGGCACTGCTGAACTGACCGGCCACCCTGTGAACCCGCGGGAAGCGCCATCCACGCACACATCACCGCATTCGACCCGTGGTCGACGTCAGGTGTTGCCCGTCGCGGCGATCCCAGGAGCCTCCTGACGCACACCTCTTGACGTGTCCAGGGCGACAAGGGTTACATCGGCGATACGAGAGAGCGCTCTCTCGCTCTCGAGGTTCCGTCGTGCCCCCACACCACGACCCAGGAGACGCCATCCATGCAAGTTCCCCCCACGAACCCAGCGGCCCACGCCGCACCTCGCCGGCACCGCCGCCCCAGGGCGCTCGCCTTCGCCGCACTCGCCGTTTCGCTGCTCATGGCCTTCCCCACGGCCCGTTCGGCGTTCGGTGACGAAGCCCAGGAGGTGCCCGGCGGGGGCGACCTCGGCCCCAACGTGCTGGTCTTCGACCCCTCGACGCCCGACATCCAGGGCAAGGTCGACGAGATCTTCAAGAAGCAGGAGTCCGCGCAGTTCGGCAGCGACCGCTACGCCCTGATGTTCAAGCCCGGTACCTACAACAACATCAACGCGCAGATCGGCTTCTACACCTCCATCGCGGGCCTCGGCCTCAAGCCGGACGACACCACCTTCAACGGCGACGTCACCGTCGACGCCGGCTGGTTCAACGGCAACGCCACCCAGAACTTCTGGCGTTCGGCCGAGAACCTCGCCCTCAACCCCGTCAGCGGCACGAACCGCTGGGCCGTCTCCCAGGCCGCCCCGTTCCGGCGCATGCACGTCAAGGGCGGCCTCAACCTCGCACCCGACGGCTACGGATGGGCGAGCGGCGGCTACATCGCGGACAGCAAGATCGACGGCCAGGTCGGCCCCTACTCCCAGCAGCAGTGGTACACCCGCGACAGCTCCGTCGGCGGCTGGGGCAACGGCGTCTGGAACATGACCTTCTCCGGCGTCGAGGGCGCCCCCGCCCAGAGCTTCCCCGAACCGCCGTACACGACGCTGGACACCACCCCGGTCTCCCGCGAGAAGCCCTTCCTCTACCTCGACGGTGACGACTACAAGGTGTTCGTCCCCGCCAAGCGCACGAACGCGCGGGGCACGACCTGGGCCGACGGCACCCCCGAGGGCGAGTCGATCCCCCTCGACCAGTTCTACGTCGTGAAGCCCGGCGCGACCGCGCAGACCATCAACGCGGCCGTCGACCAGGGCCTCCACCTGCTGTTCACCCCGGGCGTCTACCACGTCGACCAGCCCATCGAGATCGACCGGGCGGACACCGTCGCCCTGGGCCTCGGCCTCGCCACGATCATCCCGGACGGCGGGGTGACCGCGATCAAGGTCGGTGACGTCGACGGCGTCAAGCTCGCCGGACTCCTCGTGGACGCCGGCCCCGTCAACTCCGAGACGCTCGTCGAGGTCGGGCCCGAGGGTGCCTCGGGCGACCACTCGGCCGACCCGACCTCACTGCAGGACGTGTTCGTCCGCATCGGCGGGGCGGGCCCCGGCAAGGCGACGACGAGCATCGTCGTCAACAGCGACGACACGATCATCGACCACACCTGGGTCTGGCGCGCGGACCACGGCGAGGGCGTCGGCTGGGAGACCAACCGGGCCGACTACGGCGTCCACGTCAAGGGTGACGACGTCCTGGCCACCGGGCTGTTCGTCGAACACTTCAACAAGTACGACGTCCAGTGGTCCGGCGAGAACGGCAGGACGATCTTCTTCCAGAACGAGAAGGCGTACGACGCCCCGGACCAGGCCGCCATCCAGAACGGCGACATCAAGGGGTACGCCGCCTACAAGGTCGACGATTCCGTGACCACCCACGAAGGCTGGGGCATGGGCAGCTACTGCTTCTTCAACGTCGACCCGACCATCCGCCAGCAGCACGGATTCCAGGCCCCCGTGAAGCCCGGGGTGAAGTTCCACGACCTGCTCGTGGTCTCGCTGGGCGGCAAGGGCCAGTACGACCACGTAGTCAACGACACCGGATCGCCCACGTCGGGTGACACCACCGTGCCTTCCCAGGTGGTGTCCTTCCCGTAGGGACGAGGCGAGCGCGGGGCCCGGCCGTACCCACGGCCGGGCCCCGCGCTTCGGCGTGCGGTTCGACGGCTGCCCGGACGACGCGCTCGCGTGTGAGCGCCTCCGTACGCCGCTCCGATGTGCGTGCCCTGGGTGCCATGCAGCCGTTTCGGCATCCCTGGAGCGGTGCCACGCGTCCGCCCGCCGACACGGGACCACCCCCGTCCATAGCTCCGGACGGGGGCGGTCGTATCGCGAGGTCGCCGGGCCGTCAGCCCTCGCCGCTCAGGTCGATGGCGACGGTACGCTCGGCGGGCGTCCTGCCGAGCAGGGCACCCTGCATGGCCTGGGCCACGTCGGTCGAGCTGACCTGGTGCTTCGACCCGTCACCCTTGGTGATCATGACCCCGTCGAAGACACCGTCGAGCAGGGTGTCGATCGCCTTCCTGTCGTAGACCGGGACCAGTTTGCCGTCGACCGGCTTCATGGACAGGATCTGCGGCAGCGACCGCGCGGGGCCGAAGTCGATCGACTTGGCACCGGCCTTGACGGTGATCAGCCCGGACATCGCCGGCTCGGCGAACTCCTTCATCGCCCGGTCCAGTTCGGCCTTGGTGATGGTGGGTTCGCTGGCCGCGACGGGCAGTTCGACGAGTGCCGGATCGCCGGTCTGGACCTGCGCGCGATAGGCATCGCGTACGGAGATCATCGAACGGTTGACGTCCAGCGACTTGCCCGACTTGCCGGGGACCGCCACGGCCTTGTTCGGCTCGAACTTGATCGTGCCGTCGTTGGAGGAACCCGCGACACCCGCCAGATCGGTGAGCGCGACGCCGAGCTTCTCCTCGTCGACCGGGATCACCGGGTCGGCGGAGCGCGCCCCGCCGAACAGGGAGCCGATCACCGAGACCGGGTTGTAGTCACTGCCCGCGGCACCGCGGACGGTCTCCTGGCTGTCCAGGGTGAGACCGGCCTTGTCGGGGTCGAGCTTCTGCTCCTTGCCGTCCACGGACAGCCGCAGAGGGGTCTGGGCACGCTTGCCGAGGGCCGCGTCGAGCTTGGTGACCGCCTCCTCCTTCGTGCCGCCGCCGATGTCGACACCGAGCACGGTGGTGCCCTTGGGGACCTCGGAGTGGTTCATCAGCAGGCCGGCACCGTAGGCCACGCCGAACAGCACGAAGACTCCCGCGCCCAGCAGGACCAGCTTGGAGCGGCCCCTCCTGGCGGGCGGCGCGGCCTTGGGGGCGGGCCGGGGGGCGGGAGCGGGCGCCGGGGCACCCGCGTCGCCCGGGCGTCCGCCCGTGGGGCCCTCGGGCGGCCGGATCCCTCCGGGGCCGCCCGGGAACGCCGAGCGGGGCTCCGCCGGAATGACGGGGATGCCGCTGGTCAGCGTGTCTCCGGAGACATGGCCGCCGGAGCCGGGGCCCGGGGCGGGCACCTGCGGCGTCAGGATCGCGGTGTCGTCCGACATCCGCGGGGGTACGCCGCCCGAGCCGGCCGGGCCCCCGGGAGCCGTCCGGCCGGGCGCGCCGGGAAGACGGCCGAGGTCCGGCGTGAGGGACGAACTCCCGGTGACGGGTCCGGTGGTGGGTCCGGAGGGGCCGGGGCCGTCCTGCGGCCGCACACCGGGGACCGGCGTGGGGCGCGGGCCGCCGTCGAGGTCGTCGAGGGCGCTGCGCCCCGGGCGGGGAGCACTGCCACGGTCGCCGGGCTGCTGCGGACCGTCCGAGAAGTACGGCGAGTCGACGCGGGGCGGTGCCGGGCGGCCGGAATCACCGCCGGGTCCGGGAGGACCGCCGGCGGAGGGCCCGCCGGGGCCGGAGCCGGGCGCTCCCGCGGCCGAACCCGAGGGAGCCGCGCCCGCACCGGGCACCGGGGCGGGGGCCTTGCGCGGAGCGAACCAGTCGCTGCCGCTCTTCTCCTTGCCGGGCTTCTCGCCAGGTGCCTCGGCGGCCGGGCCGCCGTCCCGCGCGTCCGGTCCGGGCTCGGGGGCACCACCGGACGTCGCCGCGGGCGCGCCGGGCCTCGGGGTGCTGCCGGTCCGCTCGGAGGCGGGGCGTCCGCCCGACGCGTCCGTCTCGCTCATCGGCGTACGCATGACGACCGGCGGGATCGGACGCGAGCCCGGGATGTTGATCCGGATACGCGTCGTCAGCGTCGTCTCTGTTCTGGGCTCCTCGGGCCGAGGCGGGTCCGCAGCCTCCGGAGTCTCCTCCGGGCCGTCCTGAGACGGGTGCAGCGACGGATACTGGCGTGATCCGTACGGCGGCGTACCCGACGGGTACGCGGCTCCTCCGCGCCCCTGGGGCCCGGAGGACGAACTGTCAGTTTCACGACTCAAAGCAGGTTCTCCCGATTGGCTCCGCCGCCCGTACTTCCCCCATGCCGCAGGCCAGGGGACGGCTCGGCGCGCGCACCACCATACTGGCCGCCGCCGTAAGACTCTCCGCGCACGGGGGGAACAAGGATGCACCCGGCGCCGCGCGGAGGGGCAATCCGGGGGCGGACATACCACATCACGTGCCGGATCGGCCGGTGTCGTTGGCCGGATACGGCAGCCGCGACATCGTGGCACAGATCACAGCAACGGCCATCCCTCCGAGCATGAAGAGCGCCAGGCCGATCTCCTCACCGAAGACGTAGTCACCCTCGGGCCGCCCGCCGAGCAGGACGATGACGGCGATGAACCATCCCACCGCCGGCACCAGTGCGCCGAGCTGCGTCCGGGTCAGCACCCGGCCGCCGTAGAACAGTCCCGCCGACGCGGCGAGCGCGAGCAGCAACCCGCCCGGGAACAGGGCCGCCTGGACGAGGGTGCCGGCGAGCCCGACGGCCGCGCCGAGCACCGCGAGACCCACGTACAGCGGCATCCGCCGGGGGTTCGGGGGCGCAGCGAGACCGGACGGCCCGGAGCTCCTGGGCGGGGCGTTGGTGCGCGGCGACTGCGACGACGAGGCGCGCTGCCTCTGCCTGTTGCTCATGTCCGTACTCCCGGTGCTCCCGGTGCTCCCGGTGCGAGGTCCGCGTCCGGCACGCCCGCGAAGAGGTCGTGCTCCCGGGCGCGCCCGTCGCCGCCCCGGGCGCCTCGCGCCAACTCGTAGTACTCCGTGGTGAACACGGGCTGGCCCAGGTCGTTCGAAAGAGCGAAGAACGATCCTTCGACGGCGATCTGGGTGGCGTGTGCCCGCATGGCGGCGGTCTTCGCCGCGGCGTACGCCGAACCGTCGATCTCCGTCGTGATCACGGCGTCGTCCACGACTCCGGGGACGTCGTCGACGGGGGCGATGCCCGGGAACGCGTCGGGGGCGGTCTCCCGCAGCCGCGCGAAGGCCTCCTCGGCCGCCGGGCGGGGCACCCGGTTCCAGTAGATCTTGGCGACCGTGTGCGGGGCTCCGGCGCCGGCGTCGTACCCGGGATCGGCGGCCAGGTCCGCCGCGCGCATGGCGACGCGGTGCGCCTGGATGTGGTCGGGGTGGCCGTAGCCGCCGTCGGGGTCGTACGTGACGAGGACCTGGGGGCGCAGGGAGCGGATCACCCCGACGAGGTGCCCGGCCGCCTCGTCGACGTCGGCGGCCCAGAAGGCGCCGGGCCGGTGGTTCTGCCCGGTGCCCATCATCCCGGAGTCGCGGAAGCGGCCGGGGCCGCCCAGGAACCGGTGGTCGGTGACCCCGAGCTCCCGCATCGCGGCGGCGAGTTCACCGACGCGATGGTCGCCCAGGCCGCCGTCACGGTCCGCGGCGAGATGCGCGAGGTCCGGCGGGATGACCTCGCCCTCCTCACCGAGGGTGCACGTCACCAGGGCGACGTGTGCGCCCTCGGCCGCGTACCTGGCCATGGTGGCGCCGTTGTTGATCGACTCGTCGTCGGGGTGCGCGTGCACCAGGAGCAGACGGCGGGCGGGAAGGTCCTTCATGGGACCACCCTACGAGCACGCCGCACCCCCGGCCGAACGCCCCGCGGTGCCGGGGCGCCCGGCGGCGCACCGCACCCGTCAGAACTTGATCCCTCCGATCATGCCGGCCACGTTCGAGGTCACCTCCGAGATGGTCGGGGCGATCGACGAGCTCGCGAGGTAGAACCCGAGCAACATGCAGACCACCGCGTGTCCGCCCTTGAGTCCGGATTTCCGGATCAGCAGGAAGACGACGATCGCCAGCAGCACCACCGCCGAAATCGAGAGTGCCACGGCGGTTCACCTCCATCAGTACGGTCGGGACGGGCAGCACACATGGAGCCAGCAGGTTCATACCCACCGAGCGCTACGGATCATAACTATCCGTGCGGACGCATTGATCGGGGCACAGCAGCACGAGGGGCGCACGGACCGCCCGGGGCGGACTAGGTTCGGTGCCATGACCTCGCAGAAGCTGTCTTTTCCCCTCCAGCACGCCCGGACCCAGAGGTTCACTCTCGGCGCACCCCGGGCCTTCACCGTCTCACCGGATGGGACGCGGGTGGTCTTCCTCCGGTCCGCCTCCGGCGCCGACCGGACGAACCGCCTCATGGTTCTGGACCCCGGGACGGGTGACGAGCGCGTGGCCGCCGACCCGGACACCCTGCTGGGCGGTTCGGCGGAGAAGCTGTCACCGCAGGAGAGGGCCCGGCGGGAGCGGGTCAGGGAGGGTTCTGCGGGCATCGTGGGCTACGCGGTGGACGACGCCGTGGAGTTGGCGGCCTTCGCGCTCTCCGGCCGGGCGTACGTCGCGGAGTTGAAGGCGGGTACGGCACGCGCCCTGCCGGTGCCGGGCCCGGTGGTCGACCCGCGTCCTTCGCCCGACGGCCGCCACGTCGCGTACGCCTCGCGGGGAGCCTTGCGGGTCGTGGGGGCGGAGGGCGACGGCGACCGCCCGGTCGCGGAGCCGGAGGACGACCACGTCTCCTACGGCGTCGCGGAGTTCGTCGCGGCCGAGGAGATGAGCCGCTACCGCGGTTTCTGGTGGTCACCGGACTCGGACCGCCTGCTGGTCGCCCGGGTCGACGACAGCGCCGTACAGCGGTGGTGGATCGCCGATCCGGCGCACCCCGGCAGCCGGCCCGCCGAGGTGGGCTACCCGGCGGCCGGGACGGCCAACGCCGAGGTGCGGCTCTTCGTGGCGGATCTGGAGGGGGCCCGCACCGAGGTGGTCTGGGACCGGTCCCGCTTCCCGTACCTGGCGCGGGTGCACTGGTCGTCGGGCGGCGCCCCGCTGCTCCTGGTCCAGGCCCGCGACCAGCGCAGCCAGCGGTATCTGGCCGTCGCCCCGGAGAGCGGGGCGACCCGCACGGTGCACGTCGACGAGGACGAGGTCTGGCTTGATCTTTTCGCAGGGGTGCCCGCTTGGGCACCCGACGGGCGGCTCGTGCGCATCGCCGACGAGGGGGGCGCGCGGGTGCTCTCGCTGGGCGACCGGCCGCTGACCGGCGGCCAGCTGCACGTCCAGGCGGTGCTGGACATCGGGGAGTCGGACATCCTGGTGCAGGCGACCGCGGGCGAGGACGCGGCGGACCCGGAGACGGGGCAGAGCCATGTGTACCGGGTCAACGAGCTGGGCGTGGAGCGCGTCAGCGAGGACGCCGGGGTGCACTCCGCGGTGCGCGCGGGGGGTGTGACGGTCCTGGTGTCGGCGTCCCTGGAACACCCGGGGACGGCCGTCCGGGTGCTGCGGGACGGCAAGCGGATCGCCTCCGTCGCCAATCTCGCCCAGGAGCCGGTCCTGACGGCGAAGGTCCGCCTGACGGAGGGGGGCGCACGGCGGATCCCGTGCGCCGTGCTGCTCCCCACCGGATACCAGGAATCAGACGGTCCGCTTCCGGTGCTGATGGATCCCTACGGCGGTCCGCACGGCCGCAGGGTGGTGGCCGCCCACAATCCGCACCTCACGTCGCAGTGGTTCGCGGACCACGGCTTCGCCGTGATCGTCGCGGACGGCCGGGGAGCACCGGGCCGTTCGCCCGGCTGGGAGAAGGCGGTGCGGGACGACCTCACCCTCACCCTCGACGACCAGGTCGAGGCCCTGCACGCCCTGGCCGGACGCTTCCCGCTGGACCTGTCGAAGGTGGCGATGCGCGGCTGGTCGTACGGCGGCTACCTCTCGGCGCTCGCGGTACTGCGGCGCCCGGACGTCTTCCACGCGGCCGTCGTCGGCGCCCCGGTGACGGACTGGCGGCTGTACGACACCCACTACACCGAGCGCTACCTCGGCGACCCCGCCGAGCAGCCCGAGGTGTACGCCCGCAACTCCCTGGTCACCGACGAGGGGCTCTCCGCGCCGGCCGGTACGGTGCGGCCCATGATGATCGTCCACGGCATGGCCGACGACAACGTGGTGGTCGCCCACGCCCTGCGGCTCTCCTCCGCGCTGCTGTCCGCCGGGCGTCCGCACGAGGTACTGCCGCTGAGCGGGGTCACGCACATGACCCCGCAGGAGCAGGTCGCCGAGAATCTGCTCCTGCTCCAGGTGGACTTCCTCCGGCGGTCCCTGGGCCTGCCCCGGCCGTAGCCCCTCCCGTCCTGATCGCGCCGGGGCCTCACCAGCCGGGCGGCGGGGAAGCGGGCGGCGGCGGGGCATCGGATCCGCCGCCGCTCCGCGGGTAGCCGTACCCGGGGCCGCCGCCCTGCGGATGGCCGTAGCCCGGGGTGCCGGCCCCCGGGTAGCCGTAACCGGGGCTCGCGCCCTGCGGGTAGCCGTAGGCGGGCGCCCCGCCCTGCGGATGGCCGTAGCCGGCGTACCCCTGGCCCTCCCCGTCGGCGCTCTCGAAGCCCCGGCGTGCCAGGACCAGCAGGGCCGTCGCCCCCGCGAGGGCGAGGAGCAACGAGGTGAGCATGCCGAGCCGCTGCTCGGTCTCCATCTCCCCGAAGTGTGCCGGCCACTCGTTGTGGACGGCCCGGGCGATCCCGCAGACGCCGGACACCAGCAGGAAACCGGCGGCGGTCATGCCGAGCGGGCGGGAGTGGACGGCGCGGAAGAGCGCGGTACAGGCCACCACCAGGCAGATCACCCCGAGCGCCACGCCGCTCCAGCCCGGCGGGGCGGCGGTGAGCCCGAGCGTCAGGACCTCTCCGCCGACGTACCAGGCGGGATAGACCTCGTCGGGCAGCGTGAAGAGCTGGCGGATCTCCCAGGCGATCAGTACCGCCCCCGAGGCTCCGAGCACCAGGAACGCCGTGACGCCGGCCCCCCGGCCGGGACGGGTGGGCAGTCGCTCGTACGCGTCCTCGGGGCGCCGGCGGCCCGCGGCCCCGGTGACGACGAGCGCGAGGCCGGCGGCGAGGGTGACGAAGGTGCCGATGAGCGCGCGCGTCCGCAGTTCGTCACCGAACCGGTCGCCCATCCAGGACGTACCGATGATCCAGAGGCCCGGCAGTCGCAGGGCGAGCGTGACCAGTCCGGTGACGACCAGCGTGGACGCCGCCACCGAGGAGCGCAGCGCGGCGAACAGGGCGACGAGGTGGACGACGAGCAGCACCGGATCGGCCTGCAGGGTGGCGGGCATCTTCTCCGGCCACCCGTCCGTGTACCCCGCCCAGTAGCGCAGCAGGGCGGACGGATCTCCGACGGCCCGGAGGTCCCGCACGATCCAGGCGGCGACAAGGGCCGCGAGCACGGCGCACAGCACCGCTCCGGTGATTCTGGCTCCCCGTGTGAGTATCACCTCAGCGATACTCCACCGCGGTCCGCCGATGGACAAGGGGACCTCCGGGGCGGACGGGAACGGGTAACCGGCCGGGGCGACGTGATGGACGCCCCGGCCGGTTCACGGCACCCGCACGGCCGTACGTTCTTCATGGTGGAGCGTTCGTATATCGGTGCGACGACGGTCGAGTTGCCTCCGTGTTAACGAAACCGAGACCTGTTCACCACTCTTCGTCACCCGGCGTCCGGGCCTGCGGAGTCCGGGTCGGCCTCGCCCGGGGTCGCCCTCTCCGCGTCCCCGGGCGTCTCCCTCTGCGCCTCCGGCGGCACCACCTGCTTCTCCTCGGCGAAGTGGCACGCCGAGTCGTGCCGGGCCGGAGTCCCGGAGTCCCGGAAGACCGCCGGGACGGCCAGCAGCGGCACCTCCAGTTCGCACCGCTCCCGCGCCTTCCAGCAGCGGGTGCGGAAGCGGCATCCGGACGGGATGTTCGCCGGGGAGGGAACGTCGCCGTGCAGGATGATCCGTTCGCGGTGCTCGCGGGCCGTCGGGTCGGGCACCGGGACGGCCGACAGCAGCGCCTGGGTGTACGGGTGCGTCGGATGGTCGTAGATCTCCTCGTCGGTGCCGACCTCGACGATCCGGCCCAGGTACATGACCCCGACCCGGTCGGAGATGTGCCGGACGATCGAGAGGTCGTGCGCGATGAACACGAAGCTCAGGCTGAATTCGGCCTGCAGCCGGTCCAGCAGGTTGACGACCTGCGCCTGGACCGACACGTCGAGTGCGGAGACGGGCTCGTCGGCGACGATGATCTCGGGGTTGAGCGCGAGGCCCCGAGCGATCCCGATGCGCTGGCGCTGACCGCCGGAGAACTGGTGCGGATAGCGGTTGACGTACTCGGGGTTCAGACCGACGACGTCGAGCAGGTCCTGCACCTTCTGCCGGCGGCTCCCCCTGGGTGCCACCTCGGGGTGGATCTCGTACGGCTCCCCGATGATGTCGCCGACGGTCATGCGCGGGTTCAGCGAGGTGTACGGGTCCTGGAACACCATCTGGATGTTGCGCCGCACGGCCTTCAGCGCGCGCCCGGACAGTTGGGTGACGTCCTCGCCCTTGTACCGGATCACTCCCCCCGTCGGCGGCTCCAGGTGCACCAGCATCTTCGCCACGGTCGACTTCCCGCACCCGGACTCCCCCACGATGCCGAGCGTCTCGCCGGCCGCCAGGTCGAAGTCCACACCGTCGACGGCCCTGACCGCGCCGATCTGCTTCTTGAAGAGGATGCCCCGGGTCAGCGGGTAGTGCTTGACCAGGCCCCTCACCTCCAGGATCGGGTCCCCCTCGGCGTAGGGCCGCGTACGGTCCGCCTCCCGCGCCTCGGTGAGCAGCGTGGAGCCGCCCGAGAGCCCCTCGCGTCCCGCGTCGTCAGCGTGCATCGAGCGTCTCCTTCCAGAAGTGGCAGGCGCTCCGGCGTTCCTCGTCCACGGTGTAGAGCGGCGGCACGTCCGTACGGCACACGGCCTGGGCCATGGGGCAGCGCGGGTGGAAGGCGCAGCCGGGCGGGATGTGGAGCAGGTTGGGCGGCAGGCCCTTGATCGCGTAGAGCTCCTGGCCCTTCTGGTCCAGGCGCGGGATCGACCTCAGCAGGCCCTTGGTGTACGGGTGGGCGGGGGCCCGGTAGATCTCGTGGACGGGGGAGGTCTCGACGATCCGGCCGGCGTACATGACCGCGATCTTGTCGGCGACGTCGGCGACCACGCCGAGGTCGTGCGTGATGAGGATGAGCCCCATGTTGAGCTCGCGCTGGAGCTCCGCGAGCAGGTCCATCACCTGGGCCTGCACGGTCACGTCCAGGGCGGTGGTGGGTTCGTCGGCGATGATCAGCGAGGGTTCCAGCGCCATCGCCATGGCGATCATGATGCGCTGGCGCATGCCGCCGGAGAACTGGTGCGGGAAGTCGCCGACGCGTTCCCGGGCCGCCGGGATGCGGACCCGGTCCATGAGCTCGATGGCCTTGGCCTTGGCGTCCCCGCGGGACATCCCGCGGTGCACGACGAACATCTCGCCGAGCTGCTGCCCGACGCTGAGCACCGGGTTCAGCGAGGACAGCGCGTCCTGGAAGATCATGGCCATCTCCTGGCCTCGGATCCGCCGGCGCTCCTCGGCCTTGAGCTTCAGGAGGTCGCGGTCCTTGAAGAGGATCTCGCCCCCGCTGATCCTCCCGGGCGGCATGTCGAGGATGCCCATGACCGCCTGGGCGGTGACGGACTTGCCCGACCCGGACTCCCCGAGGACGGCGAGGGTCTCGCCCTCGGCGACCGAGTAGTTGACCCCGTTGACGGCCTTGGCCACGCCGTCCCGGGTGTGGAACTCCACGTGCAGATCGCGCACTTCGAGCAACATGGCAGCGGACTCCTCAGCGCAGCTTGGGGTCGAGGGCGTCGCGCACCGCGTCGCCGAGCATGATGAAGGCGAGCACGGTGACGGCCAGTGCCCCGGCGGGCCAGAGCAGCATGTGCGGCGCGTTGCGGACGTACTGCGAGGCGGCGGAGATGTCGATGCCCCAGGAGACGGCCGGCGGCTTCAGGCCGACGCCGAGGTACGAGAGCGTCGCCTCCAGCGAGATGTACGTGCCCAGGGCGATGGTCGCGACGACGATGACGGGCGCGATGGCGTTGGGCATGATGTGGCGCAGCATCATCCGGGAGTTGGAGGCGCCCAGGGCCCTGGCCGCCTGGACGTAGTCGTTCTGTTTGGCGGTGATGACGGAGCCGCGCGCGATGCGGGCGATCTGGGGCCAGCCCAGCAGCACGATGAAGCCGATCACGGGCCAGACGGTGGAGCTGGTGACGACGGACAGGAAGACCAGGCCGCCGAGGACCACGGGGATGCCGAAGAAGACGTCCGTGATGCGGGAGAGCACGGCGTCCCACCCCTTCCCGAAGAAGCCGGCGAGACCGCCCAGCACTCCGCCGAGCAGGGAGACCCCGAGGGTGGACAGGACACCGACCGTCACCGAGGTCCGGGCGCCGTAGACGGTGCGGGTGTAGACGTCGCAGCCCTGGCCGTCGAATCCGAAGGGGTGCCCTGGCTGGGAGCCCTCCTGGGCCTTCGCCAGGTCGCAGTCGAGCGGATCCTGGTCCGCGATCAGCGACGGCCAGATCGAGATGATCACCAGGAACAGGATGACCAGGGCGGAGATGATGAAGACCGGGTTGCGGCGCAGGTCGCGCCAGGCGTCGGACCAGAGGCTGCGAGGCTTGCCGGCGGGTCCGGTGCCCTCCGGGCCGCCGGGCGTCTTCTCCAGCGTGGTGCCCTCGTCCATCGCGAGGTCCATGCCGCCGCCCGCGCCCGCCCCCGAGATCGCTCCGCTGCCCGTCGTCTCGTCCCACGGCTTCTGCTCAGGCATAGCGGATCCTCGGGTCGAGTACGGCGTACAGGAGGTCGACGATCAGGTTCGCCGCCAGGAAGACGAGGACCAGGACGGTGACGAACCCGACGACGGTCTGGGAGTTCTGGCGGAGGATGCCCTGGTAGAGCTGGTAGCCGACTCCGTGGATGTTGAAGATGCGCTCGGTGACGATCGCCCCTCCCATCAGGGCTCCCACGTCCGTGCCGATGAAGGTGACGACGGGGATGAGGGAGTTGCGCAGCAGGTGCCGCACGACCACCCGGCGTCGGGGCAGGCCCTTGGCCACGGCGGTACGGACGTAGTCGGCGCGGGCGTTCTCGGCGATCGAGGTCCGGGTGAGCCGGGTGACGTAGGCCAGCGACACGGAGGCCAGGACGAGGCCCGGGACGATGAGCTCGTCGACCGGCGCCTCCGAGGAGACGGAAGGCTTGATGATGCCCCACTCCACGCCCAGGAGGAGCTGGAGCAGGAGGCCGGTGACGAACGTGGGCACGGCGATGACGACCAGGGTCAGGATGAGCACCACGGTGTCCACGGGCCGTCCGCGGCGCAGTCCGGTGACGACGCCGAGGCTGATCCCGATGACGATCTCGAAGACGATCGCGACGACGGTCAGCCGGATGGTGATGGGGAAGGCCGTGGCCATCAGCTCCGTGACCTTCTGCCCGTTGAACGCGGTGCCGAAGTCCCCGGTGAAGATGTTGCCCATGTAGGTCAGGTACTGCTGCCAGACGGGCTTGTCGAGGCCGAACTCGGTGCGCAGCTGGGCGGCGGTCGCGGGGTCGCACTGGCGGTCGCCGCAGAGGCCCGCGATGGGGTCGCCCATCACGTTCACCATGAGGAAGATCAGCAGCGTGGTGCCGAAGAAGACGGGGATCATCTGCAGCAGCCGCCGGATCACATAACGTCCCATGAGGGGCTCCGGGGGTTGGAGGTGTCCTGCCGGTCGGGCCGGACCCCGGCGTGGCCGGCAGGACACCCCTGGGTGAGCGTGCGGAAGGACCGGAAAGCCGGGTGGCCGGTGCGGCGTTCGCACCGGCCCCCGGCTTCAGGGGGTCACTTGACCTTGATCTGGTCGTACACAGGGACGCTGAAGGGGTTCAGCGAGACGTTCTCGACCCTGTCCGAATAGCCCGCGCTGCCGTTCTGGTACCAGAGCGGGATGACGGGCATCTGCTCGACGAGGACCTTCTCGGCGTCCTGGAAGGTGCTGACGGCCGTGGCCTTGTCGCTCTCCGCGTTGGCCTTGTCGACCAGGTCGTCGAACTTCGTGTCGCTCCACTTGCCGTCGTTGGACGGGGCGTTGGTGTAGTAGAGCGGCTGGAGGAAGTTCTGGATCAGTGGGTAGTCCATCTGCCAGCCCGCCCGCCAGGCCCCGGTCAGCTTCTGGGTGGAGACCTGGCTGCGGAAGTCGGCGAAGGTGCCGACGGGCCCGCCGACGCACGCCTTGTTGTTCCCCATGACGTTGTTGATGCTGTTGCAGACCGCGTCGACCCACTCCTTGTGGGAGCCGGTGTCGGCGTTGTAGGAGATCTTGAGCTGGCCGCCGGGGATGCCGCCGCCCTCCTGGATCAGCTTCTTGGCCTCCGCCTTGTCGTACTCGCACGCGGAGCCGCACAGGCCCTTCTTGAAGCCGCCCTCCGCGCCGAGGACCGGTGAGGTCCAGTCGGAGGCGGGAGTGCGGGTCTTCTGGAAGATCTGATTGGTGATCTGCTCACGGTTGATCGCCATCGACAGGCCCTGGCGGACCTTGACCGCACCGGGGGTGTCCCAGGCCTTCTCGTAGAACGGGAAGGCGAGCGTCTGGATGATGCCGGCGGGCGTGTTGATGTACCGGTCGCCCAGGTCCGCCTTGACGTTCTTGAGCTGCGAGGCCGGTACGTCGTCGACCAGGTCGAGGTTGCCGGCGGTCAGGTCGGTGTAGGCGGTGTTGTTGTCCGTGTAGACCTTGAGGTCGATGCCGCCGTTCTGCGCCTTGTCCGCGCCGGGGTAGCCGTCCCACTTGCGCAGGTTCATCGACGAGCCCTTGGCGTACTGGTCGATCGTGTAGGGACCGTTGCCGATCGGCTTGGAGAGCCAGGCGTCGTGGTCCGTGTAGAAGACCTTCGGGAGCGGCACGAAGGCCGCGTAGCCGAGGGTGTCGGGCCAGAGCGAGAACTTCTGCGACAGCTTGACCGTGAAGGTCGTGTCGTTGACCACCTTCAGGCCCGAGAGGGTGTCGGCGGTGGCCGAACCCGATTCGGGGTGGACCGCGTCGTAGCCGTCGATGTACTGGAAGAAGTAAGCGTTCTTCTGGTTGTTCTTCAGCGCGGCCCCGTAGTTCCAGGCGTCCACGAAGGACTTCGAGGTGATCTTCTCACCGTTGCTGAAGGTCCAGTTGTCCTTGATCGTGACGGTGAAGTTCTGCGAGTCCTTCGAGTCGATCTTCTCGGCGATCTCGTTCTGCGCCTCGCCCGTCTTGGGGTCGTAGCGCACGAGGCCCCGGAAGACCATGTCGAGGACCTTGCCGCCCTGGACCTCGTTGGTGTTCGCCGGCTCCAGCGGGTTCTGCGGATCACCCCAGGACGAGCTCACGATCCCGCCGGCTCCACCCCCGCCGCTGTCCCCGCCGCCGCAGCCCGTGGCCGTCAGAGCGACGGCGACGGCACATGCGGCCCACCTGGCCTGTGTGGCTCCGCGCATGGAGTGCCTCCTGAGGTTCCCTTGAGTGGCTCAATGCCTCATACCACCCCATATGACACTTCGTCGCATGTCGGCATACGCCGTACGCCCTACGGGGCCGCGGGAACGCGAGGACGCCCGGCCCCTCGGGGGGCCGGGCGTCCTCGTAGGTCGGATCAGGTACTACGCCGCGTGTACGACGTCCTTCTCCTCGGCGAAGTGGCACGCCGACTCGTGCGCGGCGGGCGTGTCCGAGGCCTTGAAGCGCTCGGGGATCGCCAGCAGCGGCACCTCGGTGGCGCACTTGTCCTGGGCCTTCCAGCACCGCGTGCGGAAGCGGCAGCCCGACGGCGGGTTCGCCGGCGACGGGACGTCACCGGAGAGGATGATCCGCTCGCGGCCCTCGCGGGCGTCCGGGTCCGGGACGGGGACCGCCGACAGCAGCGCCTGGGTGTAGGGGTGCGTCGGGTGGTCGTAGATCTGCGTGTCCGTACCGATCTCGGCCATCTTGCCGAGGTACATGACGCCGACCCGGTCGGAGATGTGCCGGACGATCGACAGGTCGTGCGCGATGAAGAGGTAGGAGAGGTTGAACTCGTCCTGGAGCTTCTCCATCAGGTTGATGACCTGTGCCTGCACCGACACGTCGAGCGCGGAGACCGGCTCGTCGCAGATGATGATCTCCGGGTTGAGCGCGAGGCCCCGGGCGATCCCGATGCGCTGGCGCTGACCGCCGGAGAACTGGTGCGGGTACCGGTTGATGTACTCCGGGTTCAGGCCGACGACGTCCAGGAGGTCCTGCACCTTGCGGCGCCGGTCGCCCTTCGGGGCCACCTCGGGGTGGATCTCGAAGGTCTCCCCGATGATGTCGCCGACCGTCATGCGCGGGTTCAGCGAGGTGTACGGGTCCTGGAACACCATCTGGATGTTGCGCCGCACGGCCTTCAGCGCGCGCCCGGACAGCTTGGTGATGTCCTGGCCCTTGTAGAAGACCTCACCGGCGGTGGCCCGCTCCAGCGTCATCAGGAGCTTGGCGACCGTGGACTTGCCACAGCCGGACTCGCCCACGATGCCGAGCGTCTCGCCCTGGTAGAGGTCGAACGAGATGCCGTCCACGGCCTTGACCGCGCCGACCTGCTTCTTGAACAGGATCCCCTGGGTCAGCGGGAAGTGCTTGACCAGGTTGCGCACCTGGAGGATCGGCTCACCCTGCGACACCGGGGCGTCGAGGGCGGCCACCGCCTCCGTCTCGGTGACCGCGTTGACCGTCGCCACTTCGGTGACGTTCGGGGTGGCGTCCACGGACTCCTTGTCGAGCTCAGCCATGGATCGTCTCCTTCCAGAAGTGGCAGGCGCTGCCGCGGCCGACCAGCTCGGTACCGTCCTGCTCGGTCACCGGGCGCAGTGCCGGGATGTCCGTACGGCAGATGTCCTGCGCCATCGTGCAGCGCGGGTTGAAGGCGCAGCCGGACGGCACGTGCAGCAGGTTGGGCGGCAGGCCCTTGATCGCGTAGAGCTCCTGGCCCTTCTGGTCCAGGCGCGGGATCGACTCCAGCAGACCCTTGGTGTACGGGTGCGCCGGGCGCTTGTAGATCTCGTGGACCGGAGCGGTCTCGACGATCCGGCCCGCGTACATCACGGCGATCTTGTCCGCGACGTCGGCGACCACGCCGAGGTCGTGGGTGATCAGGATCAGGCCCATGTTGAAGTCGCGCTGGAGCTCCGCGAGCAGGTCCATGACCTGCGCCTGGACGGTCACGTCGAGCGCCGTGGTGGGCTCGTCCGCGATGATCAGGTCGGGCTCCAGGGCGAGCGCCATCGCGATCATGATGCGCTGGCGCATACCGCCGGAGAACTGGTGCGGGTAGTCGTTGACCCGCTCCTTGGCCGCCGGGATGCGCACGCGGTCCATCAGCGCGATGGCCCTGGCCTTGGCCTCCTTCTTGGAGAGGCCCTGGTGCACGCGGAACATCTCGCCGAGCTGGTAGCCCACGGAGAGCACAGGGTTCAGCGAGGAGAGCGCGTCCTGGAAGATCATCGCGATCTTCTGGCCGCGGATCTTCCTCCGCTCCTCGTTGGACATCTTGAGCATGTCCTGGCCGCGGAAGAAGATCTCGCCCTTCGGGATGCGGCCCGGGGGCATGTCCAGGATGCCCATGACCGCCTGGGCGGTCACGGACTTGCCGGAGCCGGACTCGCCGAGCACGGCGAGGGTCTCGCCGGCGCTGACGCTGTAGTTCACGCCGTTGACGGCCTTGGCCACGCCGTCGCGGGTGTGGAACTCCACGTGCAGGTCACGGACTTCGAGCAGCGGGCCGCTCTCGTCGTTCGAACCACGCGGAGCAGGAACATCCGCCGTCTTGTCGATGATGGTCATGTACGCCTCCCTCAGCGCAGCTTGGGGTCGAGGGCGTTGCGTACCGCATCGCCGAGCATGATGAACGCCAGGACGGTGATCGACACCATGACCGACGGGATGATCAGCACGAACGCGGCGTTACGCAGCTGCTCCTGGCCGGAGGAGATGTCGACACCCCACGACACGGTCGGTTCGGCGAGGCCGATGCCCAGGAAGGACAGGGTGGCCTCGGCCGAGATGTAGCCGCCGAGCGCGATGGTCGCGACGACGATCACCGGGGCGATCGCGTTGGGCAGGATGTGCCGGAGCATGATGCGGGTGGTCGAGGCGCCGAGCGCCTTGGCCGCCATCACGTAGTCGGCCTGCTTGATCGTCAGGACGGAGCCGCGCGCGACACGGGCGATCTGAGTCCAGCCGAGGAAGGCCAGAGCCAGGATGACGACCCAGATCTTGCGCTCCTCGAACGAGGTCAGGACGACCATCGCGCCGAGGATGAAGGGCACGCCGAAGAAGATGTCGGTGACCCGGGACAGGATCGTGTCGATCCAGCCGCCGAAGTAGCCGGCGAGCATGCCGATCACGGTACCCAGGATCGTGACGAGGGCGGTGACGACGACGGCGACGGTGATCGAGGCCCGTGCGCCGTAGACGACACGCGCGTAGATCGAACGCCCCTGGATGTCGTAGCCGAACCAGTCCTCCTGGAAGAAGTTCCCCCACTTGGGCTTCTGCAGGTAGTGGTGGGCCAGGTCCGCGTAACGCGGGTCGGCGCCGGTGAACAGGCCGGGTGCTATCGCCATCACCAGCAGGAAGACGATCAGGATCGCCGAGACGACGAACAGCGGGCTGCGCCGCAGGTCGTGCCAGGCGTCCGACCACAGGCTGCGGGGCTTGCCGACGGCTGCGGCGGCGACGGGCGCGGCCACGGCCCCGGGGGTCTCCGCGGTGGCTTCCTTCAGTGTCTCAGGCATAACGGATCCTCGGGTCCAGGACCGCGTAAAGCAGGTCGACGACCAGGCTGGCGACGAGATAGACGATGACGATCAGCGTCACGATGCCGACGACGGTGGCACCTTCGCGCTGCCGAAGCGCGCCGAAGACGGCGGAGCCGACACCCTTGATATTGAAGATGCCCTCGGTGATGACCGCGCCGCCGAGCAGGGCACCGAGGTCGGTGCCGAGGAAGGTGACCACGGGGATCATCGAGTTGCGCATCAGGTGGATGCCGATGATGCGGCGGCGCGGCAGCCCCTTGGCCACGGCGGTGCGCATGTAGTCGGAGCGCAGGTTCTCGGCGACCGAGGTGCGGGTCAGTCGTGCCACGTAGGCGAGCGACAAGGACCCGAGTACCACAGCAGGCAGGATCAATTCGTCCGCGCTCGCTTCGAGGCTCACGTTGGGCTGGACCCAGCCGAGCTGGAAGGCGAAGAAGTACTGGCCGAGGAAGCCGAGTACGAACGAGGGCACCGAGATGAGCAGGAGCGTCAGCACGAGCAGTCCGCGGTCGCGGAGGGTGTCGGCCTTCAGACCGGCGAAGACGCCCATGGAGATACCGACGACGACCGTGAAGATGAAGGCAAACAGAGCCAGTCTGACCGTGATCGGGAACGATTCCGAGATGATGTCGGCGACGGGCCGACCGCTGGCGATCTGTGTGCCGAAGTCACCCTGGAACAGGTTCACGAGGTAGTTCCAGTACTGGTGCCAGAGCGGCAGGTCGAGCCCGAGCTCCTTCTTCATTTCCGCGATCTGCGTCGGGTCGACTGCCTGTTCACCGGCGAGTGCGCGCACGGGGTCGCCGGGCAGCGCGTACATCATGGCGAAGACCAGCAAGGTTGATCCGAGGAAGACCGGGATCATCTGGAGCAGTCGCCGCGCGACGTAACGCCCCATGTTTGCCTCCGATAGGGATAAAGCAGCCCAGGGGCCGCCCTCCGGATACGGAGAGCGGCCCCCCGGGACCTACTGCCTGGTGTGGGCGGCTGATGGCCGAGTGGGGGCCCTCAGGCGTTTGTTACTTGGCGACCGTGACTTCGGTGATGTTGTAGTCACCGTGGAAGTCGATGGTCACGTTGTCGACCGCCTTGGAGTAGCCACCGTTGGTCTTGTACTCCCAGAGCGGGATCGCCGGCATCTTCTGGAGCACCAGCTTCTCGGCGTCCTGGTACGCCTTGATGGAGTCCTCGAGCGACGCCGCGTTGTCGCCCTTCTTGAAGGCCGCGTCGACCTCCTTGTCGGAGAACCGGCCGTTGTTGGCCTCGGCGGTCGTGCCGTACAGCTCGCGCATGAAGTTGACGTTCAGCGGGTAGTCGGCGACCCAGCCACCGCGGTACATCGACTTGACCTGGTCGTTGTCACGCGCCTCCAGGTCGGTCTGGAAGTCCGGCTTGGCGTCCGGCACGCAGTCGACCCCGGTGGCGTTGCGGATGGACTCGCAGACCGCGGTCACCCACTCCTTGTGGCCGCCGTCGGCGTTGTACTGGATCCAGATCTTGTTCTCCGGGACGCCGCCGCCCTCGGTGACGAGCTTCTTGGCCTTCGCCGGGTCGAACTTGAACACGTCGGTGCCCAGGTCCTGGTTACCGGCGACGCCCGGAGGCGTGAAGCTGGTGGCGGGCTTGCGGGTGCCGTTGAGCACGGTCTTGGTGATCGTGTCACGGTCGATCGCCATCGACAGACCCTGGAGGACCTTCGGGTCGATGTCCTTGAAGGTCTTCGAGTAGAAGGTCGGGACGAGCGACTGGATGGCCGCGTACGGCTCGTCGATCGCGCGGTCACCGAGGTCGGTCTTGTACTTCGGCAGGTCCTTCGGGCCGACCTGGCGGATCATGTCCAGGTTGCCGGACAGGAGGTCCTGGTACGCGGCCTCGACGGTCGCGTAGTTCTTGAAGAGGACACCCTTGTTCTTGGCCTTGTTCGGGCCCTGGTAGTCAGGGTTGGCCTTGACCTGGATGAGCTTCTTGTGGTCCCACTTCTCGAAGACGTAGGGACCGTTGCCGACCGGCGCCTGGCCGAACGCCTTGGTGTCCTTGTAGAACACCTCCGGCAGCGGGGCGAAGGTGGTGTAGCCGAGCTTGTACTCGTAGTACGGCACGGGCTTGTTGAGCTCGATCGTGAAGGTGGTGTCGTCGACGGCCTTCAGACCGGACATCTCCGTGGCCTTCGGGTCACCCTTCTCGGGGTGGACGTCCGCGTAGCCCTTGATGTCCTCGAACCAGAACGCGTTCTGCTGGGCGTTCTTGACGTTCGCGTACCAGTTCCACGCCTTGATGTAGGACTCGGACGTGACCGGGGTGCCGTCGTGGAACTTCCAGCCGGCCTTGAGCTTGACCGTCCACGTCTTGTTGTCCGTCGACTGCACCGACTCGGCGTTCGTGTAGACGATCTTGCCGTCCGCATCGAAGTCGAGCAGCTGGGTGAAGATCGACTGGATGACGTAGCTGCCCAGCGACTCGTTGGTGTCGGCCGGGATCAGCGGCTTCTGCGGCTCGCCGACGTCGATGGAGACGTAGCCCGCGGGCTTGCCCTTCTCCTTCGACGCGTTGCTGCTGTCGTCGCTGTCGCCCCCGCCACAGGCAGTCGCGGCCAGGGCGATGATTGCCGCTCCCGCGACCCACTTGGCGCTCTTGGCACCGCGCATGGGTTTCCTCCTCATGAGTCCACTTTTGACTACAAGAGGGGCACCGTAGAGATCCACCGACACCCCTGACGGCGATCGTTTTCAGTGCCCCGAGTGTGCTCGTGAGTCCGCACTCCCCACAGTGCGCCGACCCATTGACCCGAGCTCAATGGAGCCAACTATTAAGGAATGACGGGCTGTAAACCACACTTAAAGGGTCTCGGTTTGACAACATCGAGAAGCCATGGTTGCCCGAAATCCGGACAAAGTGATCCCAGACAGACACCCCCGAAACGGACCGTTAACACATGTTCCGGAGAGCGACGCACGATATGCGGACACGTCGGTCAGGAAAATCGGTTGACGAAAGGCCCGGGCCCCCACAGTCTCTGCGGGGGCCCGGGCCTCGTGTCAACGGCTCGTACCGACGGTACGCCGGCCGGGGCCGAGGGCCCCGGTCAGCTCAGGTCAGCCGTTCTTCGCGCGCGAGGCCGTGCGGCCGCGCTGCTTCTGGTCCAGGACGACCTTGCGGATGCGCACGGTCTCCGGGGTCACCTCGATGCACTCGTCGTCGCGGCAGAACTCCAGGGACTGCTCCAGCGACAGCTTGCGGGCCGGCACCACGTTCTCCGTGGTGTCGGCGGACGCCGCACGCATGTTGGTGAGCTTCTTCTCCTTGGTGATGTTCACGTCCATGTCGTCGGCGCGCGAGTTCTCGCCGATGATCATGCCCTCGTAGACCTCGGTGCCGGCCTCGGTGAAGATGACACCGCGCTCCTGGAGGTTGACCATCGCGAACGGCGTCACCGTGCCCGCGCGGTCCGCGACCAGGGAGCCGTTGTGACGGGTGCGCAGCTCGCCGAACCACGGCTCGTGGCCCTCGAAGAGCGAGTGCGCGATGCCCGTACCGCGGGTCTGGGTCAGGAACTCCGTACGGAAGCCGATGAGACCGCGGGACGGGACGATCCACTCCATGCGGACCCAGCCCGAACCGTGGTTCGTCATCGTCTCCATGCGGCCCTTGCGGGTCGCCATCAGCTGCGTGATGGCGCCGAGGTGCTCCTCGGGGGAGTCGATGGTCATGCGCTCGATCGGCTCGTGCGTCTTGCCGTCGACCTGCTTGGTGACGACCTCCGGCTTGCCGACGGTCAGCTCGAAGCCCTCACGGCGCATCTGCTCGACGAGGATCGCCAGCGCGAGCTCACCACGGCCCTGGACCTCCCAGGCGTCGGGACGCTCGGTGTCCAGGACGCGCAGCGAGACGTTACCGACGAGCTCGCGGTCGAGGCGGTCCTTGATCTGGCGCGCGGTGACCTTGTGGCCCTTGCCGCCCTTGCCGACGAGCGGCGAGGTGTTGGCGCCGATGGTCATCGAGATGGCCGGCTCGTCGACCGTGATCAGCGGCAGCGCGATCGGGTTCTCGGGGTCGGCCAGGGTCTCGCCGATCATGATGTCCGGGATACCGGCGATCGCGCAGATGTCACCCGGGCCCGCCTTCTCGGCCGGCTTGCGGGTGAGCGCCTCGGTCATCAGGAGCTCGGTGATGCGCACGTTGGCGATCGTGCCGTCGCGCTTGATCCACGCGACCGTCTGGCCCTTGCGCAGCTCGCCCTGCTCGACGCGGCACAGCGCGATACGGCCGAGGAAGTTGTCGGCGTCCAGGTTGGTGACGTGGGCCTGCAGCGGGGCGGCCTCGTCGTACTCCGGGGCCGGGACCGTGGAGAGGATGGTGGAGAAGAACGGCTCCAGGCTGTCGCTGTCCGCCGGGACGCTGCCGTCCTCGGGCTTGGTCAGCGACGCGACGCCGTCACGGGCGCAGGCGTAGACGATCGGGAACTCGATCTGGTCCTCGTCGGCGTCCAGGTCGAGGAAGAGGTCGTACGTCTCGTCGATGACCTCGGCGATCCGGGAGTCCGGACGGTCCGTCTTGTTGATGCACAGGATGACCGGCAGCTTGGCCGTCAGCGCCTTGCGCAGGACGAAGCGGGTCTGGGGCAGCGGGCCCTCGGAGGCGTCGACGAGCAGGACGACCGCGTCCACCATCGACAGACCGCGCTCGACCTCGCCGCCGAAGTCGGCGTGGCCGGGGGTGTCGATGATGTTGATCGTGATCGGGTCCCCGCCGTCCTTGGGGTGATACTTCACCGCCGTGTTCTTGGCGAGGATCGTGATGCCCTTCTCACGCTCCAGGTCGTTCGAGTCCATCATGCGTTCGTCGAGGTTCTCGGCGGCGTGCGCGGCGAAGGCGCCCGCCTGCTTGAGCATGGCGTCGACCAGCGTGGTCTTGCCGTGGTCGACGTGGGCGACGATGGCTACGTTACGGATGTCGTGGCGCGTGGGCATGGGTGGCTTGCGCTTCTCTCGGATCGTGGGATCAGGCGTCTCAGTCGGTCTTCGAGTCCTCGTACGCCCGCCGGGCGGCACGCCACGGCTAGTCCAATGGTACGGGCCCGACGGGTCCGGGGCTTCCCGGCCCGAGCCTCAGGGCGGGACCGGAGCCACAATTCAGCCGATATTCAGCCGGTATTACGTCATCATCCAGGCGGTGTGAGGCCGGACGGCAAGGGGTGTGAGAAGACGTGCAGCCCGGGTCGGGGCGGACACCACCTTGCCCGCCGGGGGCTCCGGCGGGCAAGGGAATTGAGCTGTATCTGAGCTTTGAATACGGCTTTGACCTGCTACTTCTTCCGATTCGCGGGGGATCCTGCCGCTTGGCGCCCGGTGAATCCGATGTCCTCGTAGCGGGGTGCGGCGAAGCCGAAGGCACCGATGTTCGCCAGCTTCTTGTCGACGGCGACCAGCTGTGGCCTCTGATACAGCGGAATCGATCCTGCCGCGGCCCAGATCCGCGCGTCAGCCTGCTTCAGCAGATCCCTGGACGCGTTGGCGTCGAGTTCGGCGACCGCCCGGTCGAAGAGCTGGTCGATGTGGTCCGAGCCGACCCGTGTGTAGTTCTGCGCGACGAGCAGTGAGCCGTCGGTGGCGGGCTCCGGCTTGGCGAAGATCGGCCGCCCGTCGGTCGCCGGGTAGGCGGTGGCGGGCCAGGAGTACAGCGCCAGGTCGTAGTCGCCGGAGGCGATGTGGTCCTTGAAGTAGCTGTCGTCGGCGACCTTGGTGACCTGGGTGCTGATGCCGATCGAGTCCAGCATCTCGACGATCTTCTCCCCGACGGTGCGCAGCGACTGCGATCCGGGGCCCGAGGGCAGGACGAAGCGCAGACTCAGCGGCTTGCCGCCCTTGCCGAGGCGGTCCTTCACGGAGGCGGGGGCCGGGGCCGCGGTTCCGGCGGGGGCGTAGGCACCCGCGGGGCCGCCGGGCCGCTTGTCCTGGGCGGCGACCTCCGAGCCGCCGGAGGCGTGACTGCCCGGCTTGTCGTCGCCGACGGTGTACGCCCCGTCCTCACGCGAGGCCTTGTCCTCCTCCGTGTCCTCGGTCTTCTCGTCCCCCGCCTTCTCGTCCTTCTCCCCGGCCGGCTTCTTCCCCTCGTCCTTCTTCTCGGCCTCGCTGCCCGCCTTGGTGTCCTCGGTCCTGCGGACCGCTCCGCCCGGGGTCCATCCCGCGTCCGCCAGCAGGGCCTGCGCCTCCTTGGTGTCCTGCTCGCCGAGGGCGCCGCTGCCGTCCTTGTACCCGGGCTGCCCGGCCAGGGCCAGGTGGCTGCCGGGGGGCTTCGCGGGCAGACCGAGCGGCTTCAGGACCACGTCGGCGAGCTCCTGCCGGTTCAGCGTCCGGGCGATGGCGCGGCGGACCCGGTCGTCGGAGAGGGGCCCGGACTCGCCGTTCAGCGCGAGCTGCGTGTAGGAGGGCTCCAGCGACTTGCGCACGGCGAAGCCGCGCAGTGACTTCTGCTCGGCTGCGTACGCCGCGACGGCTTCCCGGGTCTTCTCACGGGCGGCCTGCGCCGTCTCGGCGGCCTCCTCGTCCGAACCGTGGGCCAGCGCCCAGGAGCGCAGGGCGGCGGCCGGGGTGATGCCGGCTCCCGGGCCGTGGACGGGCTGCTGCCCGTTCCCGCCGCGGTAGCGGGCAGCCATGGCGATGCTGTTCGCGGTCGCCGGGTCGATGTCGGCGACGTCCACCGTGCCGTCGGTCAGCGCGTCGGCGCGCTTCCCGGGCTCGACGGCGCGGAACACCAGGGATTCGAGCTTGGCCTCGTCGCCCCACCAGCGCGGGTTCCGGTCCAGCACGACCGTCCCCCTGGGCTTGTTCACGCTGCGCAGGCGGAACGGCCCCGCGGTGTTCTTGAGGGTGGCCCGGGCGCCGTCGTTGAAGGTGCCGGGGGACCCCGTCACCTCCTTCGGGTACAGCGGCGAGAACAGGGAGCGCCAGTCGGCGTACGGCTTCGAGAACGTGACCCGGACCTGGAGGTCGTCCTTGCCGCGTTCGATCTTCTCGATCCGCTCGTAGCCGGCGTTGCGAGCCGTCCAGAAGGCGGAGTCCTTACCGCTCAGCGCGCGCCACTGGGCGACGAAGTCGGGGGCGCCGATCTCGCGGCCGTCGCTCCACACCGCCTGCTGGTCGAGCTTGTAGAGGACGACCTGCTTGGGCTCCCGCTCGATGACCTTCGCCGACTCCAGGTAGTCGGGGTTGAGGCGGGGCTCGCCCTTCGCGTCCATGGGGAACAGCGAGGGCAGCAGAGCTCCGGTGATCCGCGTGGTCGCGCTGTCGGCGTCGGCCTGGAAGGCGTTGAGGGTCGCGGGGACCGAGTCGATCGCCCAGGTGAGGGTCGATCCGTCGGTCACCCGGTCCCGGGAGGCCGGGGCGATGTCCTGGGGGGCGGCCGCCGAGGTGGGGCTCTCGCTGTCCGAGGTGCAGCCCGCCAGCACCGGGATCGTGAGCACGCCTGTCGCCAGGAGCACGACCGACCGGCGCTTTCGGGCCGTCCCGCGTGGGACGCCGACGTGGGACATGGCTGATACCTCCGGGGCCGGCCCGGTCCACCCCGTACCGGAATGGACCGGATGATGCGTACTGGTGGCATTTGCAGTTGATCAGACTGATTCGCTGATCCACTGAACGCACGTGTACGCGCGAGGGGAGGCAGACGTGGCCGGTGGGGCCGCGGACGTCACCCGGGCGGCCCCGGTACCGGCCGGGCGACGGTCAGCCGAGGGGCGTGGCGACGGCCGCGGTGGTGCCGGTCTCGGGGAGCCTCGGGAAGATCTTCTCCAGGCTGTCGCGGTGGGCGTCGGCGTCCAGGCCGGTGACCGCGTCGGTGACGACGGTGACGTGGCAGCCGTGCTCGTGCGTGGCCCGGGCGCGCGGCGGGTCGGCCGGGATCCGAAGCAGCGCGGCGCCGAGGGTGATCAGCGCGACCGGCACGTCGACGGCGAGCCCGGCCTGCAGCGGCGGTTCCGGCCGGGTGGCTTCCGGTCGCGGGTGCGCCCCCTGCTCGCCGCGGAGCGCTTCAGCGTCTGAGCGTCGGGTGGGGCCGCCGCGAGCCAGGACCCCGTGGCGGCTCCCGCCCGCCGGGGGCGGGACGCGCCGGGTCGCGGGTGCCCGGAGGCGGACATAACGTCCCCTGTGTGACGCCGCTTGCGAGCCGCCCCGGGGTGTCCCGGCTTTCGATACCCGGCAGGATCCTCGCCGCCACCCTGACGGCGGCGCTGTGGATGTCCCTGCCGGGCACCCCGGCCGCCCGAGCCACCGAGCCCGTCCCCCTCTCCCGCGAGGGGCAGATCACCGACGAGGTGGGGGCGCTCGGCAGCCGGAAGCCGCAGGCCGAGACCGCTCTCGACCGCTTGTTCGAAACCCGGCGGGTGAAGTTGTCCGTGGCGTGCGTCCCTGACTTCTCCGGCCGTGACGCCCAGACCTGGACCGACGAGACCGCGAACCGCGACGGCCTCGGCCTCGGCCAGGACGACGTGCTGCTGGCCGTGGCCACGCACGACCGGCGGTACGCGTACTCCGTCGACCAGGGGTCGCGCCTCACCGACGACCGGCTCCGGGACGTGGCGAACACGGCGGTCGAGCCGGCCCTCCGGCAGAACGACTGGGCGGCAGCGGCGGTCGGCGCCGCCGACGGATACGCCGCGGTGCTCTCCGGTGACCCCGTCACCGCCCCCGCCGTCACCCCGGGCGCCGCGGAGCCCGGGGACGGCTCCGCCGGCACCGGGTTCTCGGCGAACCTGCTCGTGCCCCTGGCCGTGCTCGTCGTCGCGCTCGCGACCGCAGTCCTCACCTTCAGCCGCCGCCGACGGCGTACGAGGACCCGGACGACCCCCGCGGCCGGCAGGAGGCGAAGACGACCGAGCCGGCGATCGCCTCGCAGACGGTGGTGGTGGACGAGCTGAAGTCGGGACTCTACGAGATGAAGAGCAAACTCACCCAGCTGAAGTCCAAGCACGACGAACTGGTCGCGCGCGCCGCTTCCGGCCGGGCGCAGAACCGGATGACGGACGCCGTCAGGAGCATCGACGTCATGGATCCGACGAGCGGGCTCAGCCGCTTCGAGGACAAGGCGCGGCACGAGGAGGCGAGGGCGGTGGGCAGGCGGGAACTCGCCGCGTCGTCCCTGGACGCCCAGTTCGCACAGCTGGACAGCCTCGGGGACAGCGCGGAGATCGAGGCCCGGCTCGCCGCCCTGAAGTCCCCTTCGTGACCGGCGAAGAGCCCCGTCAGTACATGCTCAGCAACTGCTCCACGGAGAGTTCGGCGGCGGGCTCCCCGTCGGGCAGCGCCAGCTCGAACCACACGGTCTTGCCGCGCGGGGTACG